>NZ_AUDG01000027.1 GCF_000425345.1 Rheinheimera baltica DSM 14885
TGGGATTCGAGAAAAACGGTAGTACAAAAATACACCGAATAAGCTTGTTACTGCTGCTGAGCAATTTAGCTTCATTAGTGCTGATATTACTGGGTGTTGGGCTGACCGTAGCCAATCAGCAACGCCGGTTCCAGGCAAACAGCTATCGGGATAAACGTGTCTTATCGTTTCATACCTTGGGGTTAAGAGCGGTGGCAAAGCAGGTAATGTTTACAACAACACAGTGGCGCAGTACCTTGCGCCACTGCAAACACTTGCTAGATACAACGAGTTACAACATTGAATGCGGGGGCTAAATTCGTGGGGATCCCTCAGGGTCAGATCAAAATTAAATAACTGAAATTTTGAAAGTTTAATTTTGATCTGACCCCGTTTATTCTTTCACACCCAGCGCTTCGGCTTTAGCCAGTTTGCTGGCACCTACCTTGCTACCGCACACCAGATAATTGGTTTTGCTGTTTACGGCTTTTTGTACGTTGGCACCCAGTTGTTCGGCTTGATCTTCCATCTCTTCTCTGCTGTCTGCGCTAAACACACCGGTAAACACCAGTGCCAAGCCGGCTAAAGGCTGCTCTGCCGTTGCTGCGTCACCAAAGTAGTTCAGTGAATTCTCAAACCCATTAGCTTCCAACCAGCTCACCAACTCTGTTGGCAAAATGTACAAATGCAGTGATTCATAACCATAGGCAAATACCTGACCTGGGAACCACTGCTGAGCCAGACGGATTATTGCGGCAAAGTAGGCGCTGGTGTCTTCATCCTCGCTGGGCTCTTCTAAATCCGCCACGCCAAGGCGCTCACCATTAACCTTGATAGTAATACGTTCGCCACGGCGGGTATAACTGAGTTTGGCGTCGCCTTTAATATCACACAGCGCTTGTAATGGCGCAGTAAAGGCCGGGTAAGGTTTGTCGTAATCTTCTGTCTCTAACTGCATGCTTTCAATAAAGCTTCCAAAGTACACACAGCGATTGGCAAAATGCTGCTGCAATATGGCATTGGCGTCAGTTTCAGTAGTGGTAACCGGATAACCCTGCTGCTCCAGGTGTTGCTTCAGCGCCACTAGTTCGCCAGGCCAGGGCTCGGCAGCAAACGCATCGGGTGAACTTGTCGGCTCAGGCTGTTCCGGCTCAGCCGCTTCACATTCAGGCTGCTGCGGCTTAGCAGCCGCGGCCGGCGGCTGGTAATTAGCCAGCGCGTCTTCTTTTAATTGCTGCCACAGGGCTTGCCACTCTGGGGCGGACTTTTCCAGTTGTTCAGCATAAGCTTCAATAATCTGCCGCTGCTGTGCGGGCTGATGTTCTCTGTTGGCATTAAAAGCTGCTAGAAACCTAAAATCACTGCAGAATGAGGCAAACCGCTCTGCCTCTTCGCTAACTAATTCATAGCGGTTAGTTGTGTAGGACTCATGCAAATGCGGTAAACATTGTAAAGGCAAGCTATCAAACAAAATAATTTGCTTTAAGACATTTTCATCCAATATTGAAAGCACTCTGGATAATTCAGTTTCCAGTTTATGCTTGGCACTCCTGAAGTCACTTTGCACTGAAGCGCTATGCTTAAGTTGTTGTATATACTGAAGCCAGGCGGTATTTCGAAAAAAAAACTGATAAAGCTCGACATCGCGACCATTCAGCACTGTATTATCGATTTCAGGGCTGTACTCATCCGGGCGGACAGAAACCACTCCGTTGTAACCTAAAAATCGATAACCTTCTTCAAAATAATTAAACTCTTGCGCGTTCATCGCAACCACTTGCCACCAAACTGCTTCATTCGCACTAGGGTGCCAGGCTAACTGTTCCGCTAAACTTAGCTCAGGTTGTTGACGGTTATCTACAAATTTAAGGTTGCCTTTCACATAATATTGCTCGTACAAGCGCATTTCTGAACCAGTGGCACCTAGCATTTTGAAACGCGCAGCAATGCGCTGCCATTTGGCTTTACGCTCGGCCAGCCAAGCTTTGTCTTTAATATGCCAGTAATCAGAAGGTTTATATAAGTTCGTCATCGTCAAAACTCGTGAGTGGATCAGCGAAAGAGTACTCAGGGTCAGCACAACACTAACTGACCCTAAATATCCTTTTTCGAATTAGCAGTTGGCAGTACTAAGATACTGCTGCAGTTCGTCGGCGGCTGCAGTAGGCAGGTACGCATAGCCTATCTCGTATTCATTCTGGCTATCAAACACAAAGCGACCGGTTAAGTGCTGCTCGGCAAACTCAGTTAAATCGTCCAAAAAACTGGTGTCTGAATAAGAGCTGTCGTGGGTATAGGTCCACTCATGCAGTTGGCCAAAGGCGGTAAAACTTACGTTGATTTCGCTATCACCGTTTTCGTCACTCAGTTCCGTGTTTAATTGCTGTAGCTGCCATTCGCCGCCTGTCGCTTCGCTTGCCGCCTGCCAATGCTGCGGGTAAAAATCACGTAATTCTTCTTCCGTATAAGCACCAAACGGCTCGGTTGCAAAGCTATTGGTAAGCTCAGGAATAAGCGCTACCAGGGCTTCCGTAAAGTCGAAATAGTCTTGTTGCTGCAGTGCTTTTAACTGCGCGGGTTTAAGCGGTGTAACATCGACATCGAAAGCCTGTAGCCGCTGCGCCAAAAACTGATATTTTTCCAGCACTGACAGCTCAATAAACGCCAGTTGGGCCTCGTTAAACTCCTCCGGCTCGGCGTCATCTAAATCTTCATCAAAATCGATGTCGTCGTCATCGGCATACATGTCCAGCACCATTTGCATTGCCAAAGGCCACCACTCATAAAAGGCGTCTTGCTGATTAGGGATGCCATCAGCGGGTTGTTCGTCATAACAATTACTATCAAACAGTTGGTGTGCGATGCCGTTTAACGTACTGACAACCGCCGTTGCTGAGTTGATACAGGCTTCATCGTCGGCATTTTCAGCCAAAGCAGACAGCTCTTGCAATAAACACTGCTGCAACCAAGGTGCAAAGCTATAGGCTTCCAGTTCACCGATACGCAAAATTAAATCTGTTACCTGCAACTCACCGGGTGAAAGCGCTTCGTCTTGCCAGATAGTTTGCCACAGCAGGGTGTTAATGCGGTCCAGCACGGCCAGCGTTTCCGGCAACGACGTAGTGGCCGTCATGGCAGCCAGTCGAATTTGCTCGGCTAACGCCACCTGCTCTGCCAACTCTTCTTCTGTCAGCTCCTCTTCTGCTATATCGTCTTCTTGCTGAAATAACGACGCCAGACCATTCGGGTCTTTCATCAGGCTGCGCGCCAGTTCGGCTACCGCTTCACCAATTTCCTGTTTAGAGGGCTGGGTTAAAAACTCGTCCTTTTTTGTCATTTATATTCTCCTGTAATGTCATCAAGATAAATAACCGTTATTACTTTACGGCCCGGCAAATTTAAGTAAAAAAGTAAATTAAATTAGGTACCAAAAATTGGCAATATAATTATTAAGATTTAATAACCTGTAAAGTCAAATTGCATTTAGTTAATAACGATTACATTACACGAGGGGTTTAGACGCCGCTTTAGGGGCAAAAACCACAGGATGTTGGATTTTTTACCCCACAAAGTGGACAATCAGCTTATATTACTGTCTTTAGACTGACGTTTATCACCCACAAGGGTGTTTTTTTATCAGGGATTTTTTCTTTATGTCTATCATTATTAAGCAAATTGCTGCAGAGATTGCTGCCCGTCCGGAACAGGTTGCTGCTACCATAGCGCTGTTGGACGAAGGCGCAACAGTGCCTTTTATCGCCCGTTACCGCAAAGAAATTACCGGCGGTTTAGACGATACGCAATTGCGCCACTTAGATCAGCGCTTAATTTATTTACGTGAGCTGGAAGAGCGTCGCCAGGTGATTTTAAAAACCATCGACGAGCAAGGTAAATTAACCCCTGAGCTGAAAAATGACATTTTATCTGCCGACAATAAAACCCGTTTAGAAGATTTATACCTGCCCTATAAAGCCAAACGCCGCACCAAAGGCCAAATTGCTATTGAAGCGGGTATTTTGCCACTGGCCGATGCGCTGCAGCAAAACCCCAAACTAAACCCGCAGACTGAAGCCACAGCTTACATTAATGCTGATGCCGGCTTTGCCGACGAGAAAGCCGTACTGGATGGCGCGAAATATATTTTAATGGAACGCTTTGCCGAAGACGCCAATTTGTTAGCGCGGCTGCGCCAGCACCTGGCACAACATGCCGTGGTTAAAAGCACCGTTGTCGCGGGGAAGGAGCAAGACGGCGCTAAATTTCGTGATTACTTCGATTACAGCGAAAGCTGGAAAACCACACCGTCGCACAGGGCGCTGGCAATACTGCGCGGCCGCAACGAAGGCGTTTTACAGTTGCAATTAGTACCAGATGCTAACGAAGAAACCGCACACAGCCTGTGCGAACAGATGATTGCCAGCCACTTTAATATTAAAGATGAAGGCCGTGCAGCAGACACCTTTTTACGCACCGCTGTGCAATGGACCTGGAAGGTAAAACTGCACCTTAGCCTGGAAAACGACTTACTGGGCGAGCTGCGGGAAAAAGCCGAAGAAGAAGCGATTAAGGTATTTGCCCGCAACTTAAAAGACTTACTGATGGCAGCACCAGCCGGTATGCGCACAACCTTAGCACTGGATCCCGGCTTACGTACCGGCGTTAAGGTTACCGCCATTGATGAAACTGGCAAGCTGCTGGCGCAAACCACCATATTTCCGCATGCGCCACAAAATGCCTGGGATAAATCGGTACGCACCTTAACCATGCTATGCCAGCAACATAAGGTGGAATTGATCGCCATTGGTAACGGCACGGCATCACGCGAAACCGATAAACTGGCCGCGGAAGTACTGAAAGCCTTGCCCAACCAAGCGATACAGAAAATCATGGTGTCAGAAGCCGGTGCGTCGGTTTATTCCGCCTCAGAGCTCGCTGCACAGGAGTTTCCGGATTTAGACGTGTCATTACGTGGCGCTGTCTCTATTGGTCGCCGCTTACAAGACCCACTGGCCGAGCTGGTAAAAATTGAACCCAAAGCCATTGGTGTAGGCCAGTACCAGCACGACGTAAACCAAAGTTTATTAACTAAGTCGCTCGATGGCGTAGTAGAAGACTGTGTAAACGCTGTTGGCGTAGATTTAAATACTGCCTCAGTACCGCTGTTAGCCCGGGTTGCCGGCCTAAATAAAACTCTGGCGCAGAATATTGTATTTCACCGTGACAGCAATGGCCGCTTCAACGAGCGTAAAGAGCTGCTTAAAGTGCCACGTTTAGGGCCAAAAGCCTTTGAACAAGCAGCCGGTTTTTTGCGTATTAACAACGGTAAAAATCCGCTGGACGCATCTGGTGTGCACCCTGAAGCCTACCCGCTGGTAGAAAAAATTCTTAGTTCACACCAAAAAAGCGTTGAGCAAATAATTGGTAATAGCAGCTTTTTAAAAAGTGTTGATGCCAAAGCCTTTGCTGATGAGAGTTTTGGTGTGCCCACCATTACTGACATTTTAAAAGAACTGGATAAACCCGGCCGCGACCCCCGCCCCGAGTTTAAAACGGCTAGCTTTAAAGACGGTGTGGAAACTTTAAAAGATTTGAAAGCAGGCATGTTGCTGGAAGGTGTGGTAACTAACGTAACCAACTTTGGTGCCTTTGTTGATATTGGCGTGCACCAGGACGGTTTAGTGCATATTTCATCGCTTACTGACAAGTTTGTTAGCGACCCACACGAAGTGGTTAAAGCGGGTGATGTGGTGAAGGTAAAAGTACTGGATGTAGAGGTTGAGCGTAAGCGTATTGCCTTAACCATGCGCTTAGATGAGCAGCCCACCCCTAAAACAACCGATAAACCGGCACAGCGGGCGCAGGGTAATGCACAAAGTCACTCACAAAGTAATAGAAACCCGGCACCACGTGCGGCAAAACCGGTAGACAATAACGCGGCTATGGGTAATGCCTTTGCTGAAGCTTTTGCGAAACTAAAAAAATAATAGTAAGACAGATGCAGATCAGGCTTGTTGACTAAACTGCCTGCTCTGCGGCTCGGTGGCGCGGGCATAAAAGCTGGAAACAACATTACGACGCAGCGCATATTCAGCGCCAGCGGCAAAGGTATCTCGCTGAGGGGTAACAATGGCAGCACTGCCATCTTGCTCATTCATGGTGTAACTAAAGGTTTCTTTGCCAGAAGCGCCCGTAACATCACCGGCAACGCCCGCATCTGACGACGTATCGCTAGCAGAATCCGTTTTACCCGCTTGCGCGCTTTGCATAACTAACTCGGCTTGTGCAGCCATTTGGCGTTGCATTGCCTCCGCAGCAATGCGCCGGTCTGCACCAGAGGGTTCCGCCGGTGCTAAGGCAGCAGAACGAACTTGCTGCATCTTCTGAATTGTCGCTTGCGGATCACCTGAAATAGGCGATATATCAATGGGTACTTCACCGCCCACAGCATATTGCTGGCCGTCGGGCCCACGTTGATAAGTATAGCTTGGCGCACCAGCATATTGGCCACCGATAGCAGCATGCGCTTGTTCATGCGCCTTTACTTCCATATCCCGGCTTTTAAGTTCCTGGATTTCCCGTTGTTCTTGCTGTTCAACCTGCTTCTGTTTCGCATCCTGTTGCTTAGCATCTTGCTGCGTTGAATCATCGCTGTCACGGTCGCTGGCGTTACCCTGCTGTTCATCAGAGCGTCCTTCACCACGTCCGTCTATAGCTTGTTGGGTTTCGGTTTCTTTGCCGTTGGCATCATAAAGTGAAACTGTAGAATTATTTGAACCTGCAACGCGCGTTTTTTCATCGCTAACTACCGGTTTTTCGGCACCGGTCTTTTCTGCCGATTTTACCGGTTCAAATAAATCGCGACGAACAGCATCACGACGCGCCATCTCCGTTGGAGGGTTCGCCGTATTGATACTGACATTGGGATAATTTGACACCAGCATTTTCGTTATACTCTGATATCGATAACCGTGCCTAGCACTTCATCAGCAGTTTGAATACTACGAGTATTGGCCTGGGCATTACGTTCTTCCTGGCCCAGTTGCACCAAACTGTTAATGACCGGCTCTGGCTGAGCAGCATATTGTAAAGGTCTGGAAGCCTGAGGCGCATCAGTTTCACGTATGGCTTGTTCTGTTTCATTTTGTTGTGCAGCCCGGGTTTGACGGTTAATGTCGATGGTGGCGTCGGTTACGCCCGCACTCGCCCGTTGAAAACCTTGTACACCCGAATACAACGCAGATTGAATGTCCATGGTAGAACTCCCGCACATTTAGCAAATAGTGTTTAATTATTAACCAAAACAGCCAAAAAAGAAAGTCTATACCTTCCTAAGACTGGCGGCTAATAGACTATTTCAAGAAAACTTCAACCATGCCATGATCTTAACCAGATTAAAAAACTATCAGGGTGTGAAATAAAGGGCGCGTGCGAGGCATGCCCGGCAATATCAAACTGTGCTGCTGGCTGTAATTGTTTGAGTTTTTCTACAACGCTTACCGGAACCAGTGCATCAAGCCTACCAAAGTAGCCTGCCACTGGCTGCTTAAGTGCACTAAATTCGGCTCTTAAATCACACTGACTAAGCAGTTGCAACGCGGCTTCTACTGCTTCGGCCTGTGGTGCCGGATAAGCCAAAATAGCCTGCTTTAACTGCTTGGTATCATTACGGGCGCTGGTACTACCCATTGCTTGAATGGCAAGAAAACGGTCAATGGTTTGTGGCAGATTGTTCTTTAACGACAAAGCAAATTGCTGCATGACAGCAGCTGACATACCGGGCCAATCTTGCTGGGCTAAAAAGCACGGCGACGCGGCAATAAGCGCTAAGCGTTTTACTTTACGCGGATATTTAGCCGCTAATGCGATAGCCAGTAACCCGCCTAATGACCAACCGGCAACATAACTATTATCGGGAAAATCTTGCGCCATAAAGTCTAAAACAGCGTCTAAACTGTACGGCGATGGGAAGGCAGTAGCATTCCCAAAACCGGGTAGATCAGGCGTAAGTATTTTTATGGTATCGGGCAACCCGGCAACGATGGTGCGCCAAACGCCCTGGTTAACCCCCCAGCCATGCAGTAAAACCAACACCGGTTTGTCAGAATTCATTTCGCCTGCCATAGTTGCAATATTGTAAATTAAAGTGATGTATTAGTTTGCTAAAACACCTGTTAAGGGCGCTGCACAAGATATGGCATCAACTATTACCGACACCCTGTTTATGGTGTAGTTTACCGGTACACCGTTTTGACTGCCAGCTTTGTGATGTCTGTGAAGAGGCTCTACCTAAGCTACCTTATGCTTTGTGCCATTATAATTTGCTCTGGTTGCCACATGTCGCCCGAGGCTTGCATAAACCTGCATTTGATACGTTATTAAGCGTGAGCTATTACAAGCTGCCTTATCAGCACTGGTTACAACGCTGGAAATTTTCTCACGATCTAGCTGCAGGTGATCTGTTAACACAGCAGCTGGCAGCAATAGTCGCCCAATATCAGCAACAAGGTGGCAAACTGCCAGATGCTATCCTTTATGTGCCCATGCACCGGGCTAAACAACGCTCTCGTGGCTTTAACCCTGCTGAAATTTTGGCGCAACAGGTAGCAAAACAGCTGAAATTACCGCTGTTAACCGTGCTATATAGACCACATCAGCAACAGGCTCAGGTTGGTTTAAGCCGCAAGCAGCGGCAGCGCAACCTGCGAAAAGCCTTTGCATTATCCAGCCAACAACCGCTACCCGCCAACGTGGCGTTGGTTGATGACGTTGTTACCACCGGCGCCACAGCTAATACATTATGTCAGTTATTACGCCGCCACGGTGTAAAGCATATTAGCCTTTGGACCGTGGCCGTTACCTTGTTTGATTAATCTGCAGAGGTGCTAAACGCCGTACCTAAATACATCGCATTCACTAATAGTCGGCTGGAGCCGAAAAAGTATCCGCGAAATACCGGATTGTCCGTCATAGCAATTACCCGCCCTTTTCCAATATTGTGTGCCAGCAATACGGCACTTTGACTAATGCGTGGCACATACTCTGGCGCTGTGTAACCGGCTAGCTGCGGTGATGTATTGTACAAGGCTACGTTAACAAAAGGCGCCTGACTGGGTTGTAATAACATGGTGCTGTTTTTAAACACTGGCAACGTGGCGTGGGTAAGGCCAAACGTCAGTGGGTGGCTTAAATCCAGATCAGCCTGATAAATTGCACCAGCAATACGCTGTTTACCCGCCAGCATCTCTTTGTCTTGATAACTTAAATTATGCTGTGGAATAAGGCTGGTCATTTCTTCGCCCTGCCATACCCCCGCTTTAAGCAAACCCACCTTGGCCAGCCACGCTGCCCCACGCTTATGCCCCCACAGCACACCGCCCTGCTCTGCCCACTGTTTTAGCTGGCTGACTTCCTTGTCTTGCCACGCATTGTAGTTACCATCTGGCAGTACTATATGACTGTAGCGACTTAAATCTAACTGTCGCAGCCGTTGTGGCTCGGCTAACGTAGGGGTTATACCTGCCAAACGTTCCAGGTTATACCAAGCCTCTCCGGCTTCAGTAGAGTTAATGTCGGGGCCGGCCAATAGCAATATAGTGGGTAATGCTACCGGCACAAATTTTCTGCTACCTAAATCGCTACCACTTGCAGTTAAGCCTGAACTAATCGCATAAACCGGCACGGAAAACTGCTGCTTTACGCGTTGTAAGCGGGCAAACCAGTCTGGTTGCTGCTGTAAACCGGCAGGCAAAACCATTGCCCCGGCAGCCAAAGCTATCTCGCTCTCGCCACTGGTCGCCGTGACGTTATTCATCGCAGCGCGCAACACTAACTTTTCAGCCAGCAACGCTTGTAATAACAGAGGGGCTTGCTGATCTTGCCAGTTAAAGGCATAGGCATAGGCTCCTGGGGTCAAGGCCGCGCGTTTCGTTGCACTGGCTTGCCAGGACGAGCTAAGCTGTGATTTCGCTGGCTCCCGGCTAACGCCAGCAAACTGAATGTTGTAAGCATAGGGCAGTGTCCAGGCTGAGACATCATAGAAGGTGTTATCTGCAAAGTTCTTTTCTGTACTAAACATCGCCTTAATCAAGCGAAATTGCGGTTGCTGCAATGGGACATAAAAACTCTTTTCAGCTGGGTACGTTATGTCACCGTCTTGCCAGTCACGGCTGAGTTTAAACACGTCGACATGATGTCGTTGCAGCACGTCAAGCAACCCAGCCAAGCGGGTTGTGTCGTCGGATTCAGTGAAAATATAACCGCGGGTTTTGCTATTTTTAGCCTGTTGCAAGGCCGATTTATAAAACTCTTGCTGATAGCTTAATAGCTCTGCCCGTTTAGCTACAGCACCGCGAATGGTAGAAAGAGAGGCGGTAAGTTGATTTTGGATAGTGGCGCTAAAACTAAGCGGCCCATTGATACTGTCCTGCAAATGACCGCGGCTGCTGGCTTGTTCAAACAAGATACCCACACTGCCTTGAATATCCGGGTAAGTAGAGCCTTTACCTATGTAAAAGTCATCGAAAATTTCTTCGGTAAAATACAGTTGCTCAGCTTTATCTAACGCTGATGCATGAAACGTTGCCAGTGCCCGTGTCAGTTCAAAATTACGCTTCGGTGTCAGCGGATAGTTACGGCTAGGGATGCCTGGTTGAAAGAAGAATGTACTATCCGTTCCCATTTCATGGTAATCAGCAACAATATTTGGCAACCACTGTTGATATTGTGCAATACGCGCCCGGCTTTCCGGATGCTGCAGCAGTAACCAATCACGATTTAAGTCGAACCAGTAGTGATTCGGCCTGCCATTTGGCCAGGGTTCATTGTGCTCTCTGTGTTGCGGATCAGCGACTGGTGCTGCGCCTTTATGCATATTCGCCCAGTTGGCAAACCGGTCATGCCCGTCTGGATTCATGCTGGGCTGTATAATAATGACGGCGTTATCCAGCCAGTTCTTTACTTCGTTGTTTTCAGCGGCAGCAAGATACTGCGCTACCAATAACGCCGCGTTAGCACCGCTAGGTTCGTTGCCATGTATACTGTAACCCAGCCAAATAATCACCGGGGCATCGGCAGATGCTGTCTCGCCCAAACGTGCAGCAGCAACATGTTGCTGCCTAATTTGCTCAAGCTTGCTGAGGTTGCCAGGTGAAGAAACAACCAGCTGCAATAGCGGCCTTTGTTCATGGCTGTAGCCAATAGTTTCTAAATCAGCGCGTGGTGATGCCTTAGATAATTGCTCCATATAACGCTGAATTTGATCATGGCGCATATGCCAGTCACCCACCTTAAAACCCAGCACTTGCTCAGGTGTTGGCAGGCTTGTATCTTTAACCGTTGGCACATAAGTTGTAACTGCCTTGCTATAACAACTAAAGGCAAAAAGCGCCACTAAGGTGTAATATTTCATGTTTGATATCCTCTATGCTGCGGCTAACTTAGCCATATCGGACGCAAAACTCAAGCAGGACTGGCATCACAGAAACAGGAAGAGTATCATAGCGATTAACCTAGTAATTTAGTCAGGTACTCTCTTATGATTACAATTTCTAAACAGGCACAACAACATTTTGCCAAGCTGTTATCCAAACAACCTGCCGGCACCCATATTCGCGTGTTTGTGGTTAACCCAGGCACGGCACAAGCGGAGTGTGGCGTATCTTACTGCCCACCAGATGCGGTAGAGGATTCTGACTTAACAGTAAATTTCACCGGTTTTGATGCCGTTGTTGACAGCGAAAGTAAACCTTTTCTAGTCGATGCTGAAATTGATTTTGTTACCGATCAGATGGGCTCGCAGCTTACATTAAAAGCGCCGAATGCCAAAGTACGCAAGGTGAGTGACGACGCGTCATTAATGGAGCGGGTGCAATATGTTATCGACAGTGAAATTAATCCACAGTTGGCAAACCATGGTGGCCGGGTGTCAGTAATGGAGCTGACCGGCGACGGTGTAGCTGTACTTCAATTTGGCGGTGGCTGTAACGGTTGCTCACAGGTTGATTTAACGCTAAAAGAAGGTATTGAAAAAGAACTGCTAAACCGCTTTAGTGGCGAACTTAATGGTGTACGAGATATTACTGAACACCAACGCGGTGAGCATTCTTACTACTAGAACCCGCCCTGCATTGCTTGACTAAAGCTGCACTGACAACCCGTATGTGCTATAAAGCCGCTGTGCTTTAATCGCCTTACGGGTATGTTATCGATGAAAACCTTAGTATTATGTTTTAGCTTATTTTTCACCGTAATGCTGCCTGCTCAAGCGGCAGTGATGTTAATTTATCATCATGTCGCAACCGACACTCCACGCGTTACCAGTGTTACACCGGCCGAACTGCGCCAGCATTTACAACACCTTAAAGACAACCAATTTCAGGTCATTGGCCTGGATACATTAATTGCACAGTTGAAACAGGGTAAGGCTGTCGCCGACAATGCCGTTGTCATTACTTTTGATGACAGTTATGCCAATAATTTTACGACGGCACACCCGATTTTGCAGGAATTTGGTTACCCCTATACCATTTTTATTAGCCCGGGTAGTATTGATAAAGGCGATGGTCCGTTGCTTAGTTGGCAACAAGTTAAGCAAATGTCTGATGACGGCGTGTTAGTAGCAAACCATGCGATGTGGCATGAACATATGGCGCAGCCCGACGCAGGTGAAAGCAAATCACAATGGCTTGAGCGCATGCGTCAGAGCATACTTAGTGCGGAAGATAAAATTGAACACTACACCGGGCAACGCCACCAGTGGTTAGCCTACCCTTACGGTGAATACAGTGCAGCGTTAGAGCAGCTGGTTGAGGAACTTGGCTTTATTGGTATTGGTCAACAATCAGGTGCTATTGGTAGTACGACTGTTTTAACCCGCATTCCTCGTTATCCAGCCGCTGGGGTTTATGCCGACATAAAAAGTCTTGCTCAGAAACTGCGTACCTTGCCATTTCAGATTACGCACTATCATGGTGCTGACCCGGTGATCACCGCCAATCCGCCAACACTATCACTTACGTTAAAAGCGAATGATTTTGTTCGCAGCCAGCTGCAATGCTTTGCTGGCAGTGAAGTGCTTACGCCAGAGTGGTTAGACGACGATACTTTTACGGTTACGGCAAGCAAAGCGTTAGGCAAAGGCCGGGCGCGATACAATTGCACTGCGCCATCACTCAGTAAAAAAGGCTATTTTTATTGGTATTCCCAGCCCTGGCTTAACCCGCGTTAAGCTTGTTCAGCACTAACGGAAAATCTGCCAACAGCTGCTCAACATTAATCACTGGTAACTCTCCCACTTGCATTGGGGGTTTAAACATGGCAACCAGTTGGCCTTGCGGATTAATCAATACCACAGAGGCACTGTGGTCCACCAGGTAATCCTGCGACGTGCTGCTAAGGGCATACATTAACCCCAATTGCCGAACAAATGGAAACAACTGGTCATGCCCTGCAGTCATCCCAAGCACACTGGCCTGTTCAAAGTAGCTTACATAGCGGTTCAGTTGTTCAATACTGTCGCGGTTCGGGTCAACTGAAATAAACCAGACCTTTAGCGGCTGTGACACCTGTTCAGCCAGCTTTGGTTGTGCACCCGCCAGTTTGGCCAAGGTTAATGGACATATATCCGGGCAAGAAGTATAACCCACAAACGCCAGCGTCCATTGGCCATAAAGTCGTTCACGATTAACCGTTTCGCCGTGATGATCGGTTAAATTAAAATCGGCTAAAGCTCTTGGCTGCGGGTAAACCAAGGCAAGTTTAGGCTCTGCGCTAACCTGCGACAGCTGATACAACATAACGCCGGCAATCAATGCCCCGGCGGCCAACAATAAGTAGGTTAAATTACGAAACATAAATCGGCGACACCTTAAAATAGTGGTCTACAAGCAACAACAAAAATAATACCATCAAGTGTGTTATTGAAAACTTAAAGGTTGCCATTGCAGTACTGTTATCAGCGTCAAATTTAAGCTTCCAGGCATACTGCATAAAACGCAAATTGAGCAAGGCGCTACCCACCAGATAAATTGCCCCGCTCATGCCAACTAAATAGGGCATTAAGCATACTAAAAAAAGCAATACGGTATATAAGCAAATTACACTCTTTGTAAATTCGATACCGTGCGTTACCGGTAACATAGGCATATTAACTTTGGCATAGTCATCACGTCGATGAATTGCCAACGCCCAAAAATGGGGTGGTGTCCAGGCGAAAATGATCATCACCAACAGCAGTGCGTGGCCATCAACACTACCGGTTATTGCGGTCCACCCCAGTAGTGGAGGCATGGCCCCTGCCAGGCCGCCAATAACAATATTTTGCGGCGTAGCACGTTTTAAAAACATGGTGTACACCACGGCATAGCCAAACAAACTGGCTAAGGTTAACCATGCGGTAAGTGCGTTAACCGTCAGATAAAGTAACACAAAACCAGTTAGTGCAAGGCTAAAGGCAAAAGTGATTGCCTGACTTGGGCTAATCCGACCTTTAGCAACGGGCCGGCTGTAAGTTCGCGCCATTTGCGCATCGATACGCTGGTCCACAACGTGATTCATTGCAGCCGCGGCGGCTGATAACAAGCCTATACCTATTGTTGCAGCAATTACCGTCAATAAATTAGGTAGTCCCGGCACAGCCAACATCATGCCAACCCATGCAGTGAGAACCAGTAAAGCAACGACTTTAGGCTTGGTCAGTTCAAGGTAATCGTGTAGGCGACTTACACCGGCTTTGCTTTTTATTATGACGGTCATAGCGTTTCCTTGCTTAACAGTGCGTTACTGCGATGTATTTGGACGTAAATTAGTACCAATAGCATAAGTAAATTTGCAGCAATAAAGTTATGCGCTACGGCATTGGCTAAAGGCAAATGTAACACCACATTCAGCACGCCCAAACTAAACTGAACTACCAGCAACGACGCAGCGGCTGCTGTTAACCGTTTCATCGTTGTACTGGTAGCGCGTCGCCAAAGTTTTACTAAAAAAACTGACAACACCAGCACGGTAATGACAGCACCGAGTCGATGAAATACATGCACCGTCTGACGCGCTTCTGCTGACATCACGCCATACTCATAATCATCGTGCCCCAGATGTAAGTCGAATGCCTCACTGACATTGAGCCGATCTATCCAACCGGCTTCGCACACTGGTAAATCAATACAAGCTAATGCAGCATAATTTGCTGCGGTCCAACCACCCAGTGCAATTTGGCCGACCAATACCATCACAGCCAGCGCAGCCAAAGGTTTTAAACTTCGAAGTTCAGGCTCTTGTACCTGATGCTGCGGATGCAATGTTAGCCAGTGTACGGCTAACAAACAGAGCAATGAAAAACCACCGAGCAAATGCCCCATTACCACCAAGGGCAATAAGTTTAATGTAACGGTCCACATGCCCAGCGCAGCCTGAAAAACCACTAACGCCAATAGTATACCCGGCAACAGTTTTGGGCTTTGCCGGCGAAACATTGCGCTAAAAAAAATAGCGGCGATTAGCAAGCCCAAACTACCGGCGAAATAACGATGGATCATTTCATTCCAGGCTTTGTGTGGTTCTAGCGGGCGCTCCGGAAACGCTTGCTGCGCCGCTTCTATGTGATGCTCCTGATGCGGTACTTTTAAAAAACCGTAACAACCGGGCCAATCCGGGCAGCCTAAACCCGCATCGGTTAACCGCGTATAAGCGCCCAATAAAATCACACCCATAGTCAGGAAAATGGCGATGGTAGCCAGCCATTGTTGTTTCTTCATACTTTGGTCCGGTCGTAATTAAGCAATTTGAGTAAATCCTGACGTATGGCTTTGGCAGTACTGGCCATATCTGCTTCTTCTGGCATGGCATAACTCAGCAACACCAAGCCTTGCTGGTCAATAAGTAAAATGCGATCTTGCAGTGTGGCAGGTACAGTTTGCGCTGCAGCGAGGAGGGTAAAGCTATTAAATTCTTCCGGCAGCGACGCATCACTTAATAAAACCGGCTGCACATGTTCTTGCTTACGCCCTAAGCCTACATAGAGTTGCTGCACGGTATAAAGTGCTTGCTGACAACGCTCCGAGCATTCGCTGGCTGGCGCTACCGCAAGACGCCAATGCGCTTTTTCCTGGCTTGCAGCGAGTAAAAACACCTCTTCTTGCTGCCACGCCCCTTTACTGGACGACCCTCCGTTATACCAGCCCATCTCGAGCACGAGCTTGGCTGCCAGTAACGGCAAGCCGCAACAAAGTATAAATAACAGCAGAAATTTTTTCTTATTCATTATTTGCTTTCCCATGATGACTGGCAGCAAGTGCGACACCAATAACGGCTACTGCCAGTAAAAACCATTGCAATGCATAGCCTCTATGCTTTTCGGGCGGCAGAACAACGGGTTGATAGTGTGGTAGAAAATCTGAAGTTTGTTGTTGATATAACAAGGTAGGATACAACGCCAGGCCGCTAATACCCGACAATTCTGCAAAACTAACCTGCTGAATACGCATTGGCCAGGCACCGTCATTTTCAGCATTTTGCCCCAGTAACAGTAAACCGTCGGGCTGAGTGCGTAGCAGGCCATCAAGCTTTAACGACACAGGGATTTGTAATTGCGGTAAAGTATCACGCCGGTCTGTAGCCGCCAGCCACCCCAGATTCACCAGCAGTGGCTGGCTAAGTCCTTCAGCCTGAACCGGCACAACGACATCGTACCCCACTCTGCCATTAACAATTTGGTTATCTAACAACCAAATAAAAGGCGCTAACCAGCGGCCCTGTGCTTGAAATGGTGCACCATCAATATCGGTTTCTGAAAGTTGATTTAACTGCGCGCCCCGCAATGCACCGTTACTTTGCAACTGCGCCAGTCTTTGCAACTGCTGCGTTTTTTCTTCGGCGCGGCTTAGCTGCCACCATGACAAGTTGATTAAAATAGCAAAAGCAGTCAAAGTGATTACAACCCAAAGCAGGTTAAAGGCAAAAATCTGCTTAGCCAGCTTAATGCGCATAACACTTATCCCGGAGAGCTCTGTCAATGTGGCTTAAACTTGTCATCATAGCGCTACTACTTTTTATTGTATTTAACCTGATACGTGCAGGAGTGGTGATGTTAAAAGCACCTGATCCCAGCGTAAAAATGTCACAGTTTCTTGGTAGACGGGTATTGTTCTCCGCTATAGTACTGATCATTATTTTTATCGCCTTGGCGCTGGGGCTCATACAACAGAACCCCAGACCGTATTAACGCGTTACAGTACGTAGACAAAAAAGTACAAACATAGCCAAACAACATCAACAAAATGCCAATACCAGGCCGCAGCTTGAAAGGCAAAATGTTTCTCTGGCGTAAAGTGGCCTTTTAACACACGAAAGAACACAAACAGTAAAATTATGGCTCCCAACGTAACATGCATACCGTGAAATCCGGTTAGCAAAAAGAAGGTGTTGCCATAAAAACCCGATGCCAGTGTTAAGCCCAAATCCCGATAGGCATGGATATACTCATACACTTGTAAGCTAAGAAAAGTTGCACCTAACAATAAGGTTACCAGTAACATTAACTTCAGTTGACCACGCTTGTTTTGCTCTAAACCAGTGTGAGCAAAATGCAGTGTAATAGACGAAATGACCAGTATCGCCGTATTAATTAGTGGTAATCCTGTTGCTGGCATCGCTTGCGTCTCAATGCCGCCAGGTGTTTTCAGTAACGGCCACATAGCATCAAAACCAGGCCATAGTAGTTGAAAGGTCATGGCGTTATTGCTGCCACCACTTAACCAGTCCAGTGCAATGACACGGCCATAAAACAACGCACCAAAAAACGCCATAAAGAACATCACTTCAGACAAAATAAACCAACTCATGCCTTGGCGAAAAGAGCGGTCCATCTGTGCACTGTATAAGCCACTCATTGATTCATCAATAACGTTTTTAAACCAGCCAAACAGCATAATAATTAATACAACAAAGCCTGCTGCCAGCATGTAGCCGCCAAAACCAGGTTGTTGCTTTGTTACTTCATTGACAAAGTTTCCTGCACCAAAAGCAATTAAAAACAACGCCACGGCACCGACAATAGGCCATGGGCTTTGGGCGGGAACATAATATTTTTCATAGGTTTTATTCATGTTATTCCCCAAGTTGGGTCGACTCAGCGGTGCTTTCAGTCCAGCCATTCGTCACGTCATACAAGGTGTACGACAACGTAATAGTAGAAAACTGACTGGGTAGCGCTGGGTCAACATAAAACTGTAACGGCATTAGCATGTTTTTACCGGCATCCAACTTCTGCTGGGTGAAGCAAAAACACTCAATTTTGTGGAAGTATAATGCAGCCTGGCCAGGAGAAACCGATGGCACAGCCTGACCCACGATAAAGCGTCCGGTAGGGTTTTCTGCCAAGTAATTCATAATATGAATTTCTCCGGGATGCACCGTCATACGACGCACTTCTGGCTCAAAAATCCACGGCATCTGTTTGTTGGGTCGGGCGATAAACTCAATCACCACTTCGCGGCTAATATCAATCTGCGCAGCGTCAGCGGTGGCCGCAGTTGTCGCGGTTTTACCGTTTAAACCCGTCAGGTCGCAAAACACGTCATACAACGGCACCAAAGCAAAACCAAACCCAAACATGGCCAATGCAATGACGGCTAATTTTACGGTTAAAGGCTGATGTTTCAGTGCCATTGTTTGCTCCTACTTCACGTGTGGCGGCGTCTCAAAAGTATGATATGGCGCCGGTGACGGCACTTCCCATTCCAAACCTTCGGCACCTTCCCAAACTTGCGCTGTCGCTTTCTCTCCACCTCGTGCACATTTCACCACTAGCCAGACAAAAAGCAGCTGTGACGCGCCGAATAGGAAACCACCGATGCTAATAAAGGCGTTAAAGTCAGCAAATTGCAGCGCGTAATCAGGGATCCGGCGCGGCATACCTGCCAACCCAACAAAGTGCATAGGGAAGAACAACAAGTTAACGGAAATCAGCGAGCACCAAAAATGCCACTGGCCCAGCTTTTCATCGTACATAAAGCCGGTCCATTTCGGTAACCAGTAATAGGCCGCCGCAATAATGGAGAACACTGCACCTGTTACTAACACATAGTGGAAATGCGCTACCACAAAGTAAGTATCATGGTATTGGAAGTCGGCCGGTGTTATCGCCAACATCAAGCCAGAAAAGCCACCGATGGTAAACAGTACAATAAAGGCCAGCGCAAACATCATCGGCACCTCAAACGTCATAGCACCGCGCCACATTGTCGCCACCCAGTTAAATACTTTAACCCCGGTCGGCACCGCAATTAACATGGTGCAATACATAAAGAACAAGGCCCCGGCAACTGGCATACCAGTGGTAAACATATGGTGCGCCCATACCAGAAACGACAATATCGCGATACTGGATGTGGCATAAACCATGGAGGCATAACCAAACAGGGGTTTACGCGCAAAGGTGGGGACTATACTCGACACGATACCGAAGGCTGGCAATATCATGATATACACTTCAGGGTGACCAAAGAACCAGAAAATATGCTGGAACAATACCGGGTCGCCACCACCGGCGGCGTCAAAGAAGCTAGTGCCAAAATATTTGTCGGTCAATACCATTGTTACTGCACCGGCTAATACCGGCATAACCATAATCAGCAAAAACGCGGTAATTAACCAAGTCCATACAAACAGTGGCATTTTCATCCAGGTCATGCCTGGTGCCCGTAAGTTGAAAATGGTAACGATAACGTTGATCGCTCCCATGATGGACGATATACCCATTATATGCACAGAGAAAACAAATAATGCGGTACTGTCTCCACTATAGGTTGTTGATAACGGTGCATAGAATGTCCAACCGAACGCCGGACCACCGCCTGGCATAAACAGCGAAATTAATAGAATTAAAAACGCAAATGGCAGGATCCAGAAGCTCCAGTTATTCATCCTGGGTAGCGCCATATCCGGCGCGCCAATCATCATCGGTATCATCCAATTGGCTAAGCCGGTAAAGGCAGGCATTACCGCGCCAAATACCATAATCAGGCCATGCACTGTGGTCATCTGGTTAAAGAAGTTCGGCTCAACGAACTGCATACCCGGCTGGAATAACTCAGCCCGGATCACCATTGCCATGGCGCCACCAATAAAAAACATGATTAGCGCAAACACCAGGTACATGGTACCGATGTCTTTGTGGTTAGTGGTATACAACCAGCGCTTTATGCCGCTGGGTTTATGGTCATGATGCTCGTGATCATGTTCATGATCTGTCACTGCTGCGCTCATCCGTTATTCCCCTTTACCTTGCATGACAGCGTAGACGTCTGCAGCCTGCACTAATTCGCCAGTATTGTTACCCCAGGCATTGCGCTCGTAGGTAATTACCGCGGCAATTTCTTTTAAACTTAATTGCTTGGCGTAAGCTTGCATGGCTGTACCTGTTTTACCGTTCAGCACAATATTAATATGCCCCGGGATATCAGCTAACGCCATGCTACTGCCTTTAAGCGCAGGGAAAATACCCGGTAAACCTTCGCCATTCGGCTGATGGCAGGCGGCACAATATGCAGTGTAGGTGCGCTCACCAACATCCATCAACTCATCCATTCCCATGTTCATGGCAAGCAATTCTTGTTCTTCCGCTTTAGCTTTGGCTATGCGCTCAGCCTCACCATTCACCCAGGTGTCAAAGTCTGCAGGGCTTTTCGCAATAACCACCACAGGCATATAACCATGGTCTTTGCCACAAAGCTCAGCACACTGGCCGCGATAGATACCGGGTTCATCTACCCGGGTCCATGCTTCATTGATAAAACCCGGATTAGCATCTTTTTTGACGGCAAAAGCAGGTACCCACCAAGAATGGATAACATCATCAGAGGTCATCAAAAAACGTACTTTTTTACCGGTGGGAATAACGAGCGGACGGTCTACTTCCAGCAAATAATTTTCGCCTTTAGCGAGCTTATTGACAATTTGCTCCTTTGGCGTTGCTAAGAGTGAGTAATATTCGACATCGTGTTCTAAATATTTGTAATGCCATTTCCATTGTGAACCGGTAATAACCACGGTGACGTCTGCTTGCGTAGTGTCTTCCATAGCAATAAGGGTTTTAGTAGCCGGAATGGCCATAATAATTAGAATTAATACCGGTATAGCAGTCCAGAGTATTTCTACTTTGGTGCTTTCGTGGAATTGGGCTGGCTGCACACCTCGCGCTTTTCGATGGCGAACGATAGACCAAAACATGATCCCGAACACCACTGCACCAATAACACAACAAATCAGAAAAATGGTCATGTGCAGGTCGTAAACCTGCCGACTAATTTCTGTTACCCCTTTGGTCATATTAAGGGGCATATCTGTTGCATTAGCTGTTGCAGCTAAAAGCAGGGTTGGCAGCGACCAACGAAGACTACGCGTTTTCGTCACTGGACTTCTCCTCTGTCATTTTGCAAAGCAAACTGCAGAAACTAAGTACACAGTACTACACGGCTCTTACTCACCCACACCGAACCCATGTCTGAAGTTTCATCAGTTTATTATTGTTATTATCGGTTTCGGGGCTAGCGCTGAAACCGGAACTGATTCTATTGTTATTTTTTAATCAGTAACAGCCTAAGAATTATCCAAATCGCAATCAGTGTAAACCCCTAAATAACAAAAGCGCCGGCAAACCTCAGTGGTCGTACCAGCGCTTATGGCAAAATAACTTATTGAGGTTAGTACAAATTACAACCAACTTCCATTACGAATCACGCCTACAGCCAAGCCTTCAATGGCAAAATGCTGCGCGCTGAGATCAACCTTAATCACATCGAAATCTTTGTTTTCCGGATGCAACAATATTGTACTGCCGTCTCGCTGAAAACGTTTAACGGTAACATCTTCGTCTACCCGGGCTACTATCACCTGTCCGGGTTCAGCCTGCTGCGTTTTGTGTACCGCGAGTAAATCACCATCCAAGATACCAATATCCTGCATGCTCATGCCCTGCACGCGCAGCAGAAAATCAGCATGCGGTTTAAATAAATGCGCATCCACCTGGTAATGATCCTGTACGTGTTCTGCAGCAAGAATGGGTTGTCCAGCAGCAACCTTACCTATAAGTGGTAGCCCTAGCTGCACGGGCTCATCCATTTCTACCAGCCGGATGCCACGTGACGTTCCTGGCATCATTTCTATAACGCCTTTTTTAGCCAACGCTTTTAGGTGCTCCTCTGCAGCGTTTGCCGATTTAAAACCTAATTGCTGAGCTATTTCGGCTCGTGTAGGTGGCATACCGCTATCTTGCTGGTAATCTTTTATCAATTGCAAAATTTCTGCCTGTCGTGGCGTCAGTGGTCTCATAGTGCTGTTTACCTGTACAGTGAATACTGTGAGTATATACAGGCGTATTACAATTGCAAGTTTCTGTGTTGCGGCACAATTTTCTACTTGGCACGGCCATGTTATGCTATATCACAGTATTTAACTCTGGATGAGATGGCTATGTTCCGGCCGGTAAAATTGTTTGCAGCCTTATTAAAATGGCCGATGTGGCCACTGTTGAAGTATAAAACAGTCCCTGAGCAACCCATTACTGAGCTGGCACTTTCTACAAGCCGCCCTTTGTTTTATGTTTGCACGACCGAATCTGCCGCTGACTTAGCAGCTATCCGCCGTATTTGTCATAAACTGGATCTGCCTGATCCCACCGACGACGTCAGTCTTAATGGCACAAGTCACCCCCGGACCTTATTTTTAGAGAAGCCCCACACCCTAGTGTTTAAACGCGGCAAAACAACCGCCTTGGCACAAGGACAAGCATTACTGCAAGCTCACCTTGATGACCCTGACTTAAACGCACAACTTGTGCCAGTATCGTTGTTGTGGGGCAGAGCACCCGGCAAAGAAAACAGCATAAAATGGTTACTCGGCGAAGCACACGCGCCAAACTGGCTTGCTAAGCTATTGATTGTGTTGATTTCAGGGCGCCACTCGCTGGTGCGTTTTAGCAGAGCAGTATCGTTGCAACAAATGGCTGCGCAATATGGTGCTGCAGAGCAAACAGCGCATAAACTGTTACGTATGTCTCGCTTCCACTTTTATCGTCAACGCTTAGCGGCTACAGGCCCAAAAATGGTTAACCGTGCGCAGCTATTTAACGCGTTATTGGCCGCACCCGCGTTAAAAAAAGCGGTTGAAGACGAAGCCAAAGCAAAACGTATTCCACGCTCAGCAGCAAGACAGCAAGCACGTAAACTGTTGTTGGAAATTGCCGCAGATTATCGCGCATCCACACTACGAGTGGGCGATAGAGTGCTGCGCTGGCTGTGGAACAAGCTCTATACCGGCATCAAAATTAATAATGCCGACATGTTGCGAGATTTAGCCCAGAAGGGACATGAAATTGTTTATGTCCCCTGCCATCGTAGCCACATGGACTATCTGTTACTGAGTTATGTCATTTATCAGCAAGGTCTGGCACCACCGCACATTGCTGCCGGTATCAACCTGAACTTTTGGCCTGCTGGGCCCATTTTTCGCCGTGGTGGCGCGTTTTTTATTCGTCGGAGTTTTAGCGGAAATAAGCTTTATTCAGCGGTATTTCGTGAATATTTGTGCCAATTATTCAGTAAAGGCCACTCAATAAAATATTATACCGAAGGCGGCCGCAGTCGAACTGGGCGATTACTTCAGCCTAAAACTGGCATGCTGGCGATGACGTTACAATCCATGCTGCGTGGTATTGAACGCCCTGTGACGCTTGTCCCCGTTTATCTTGGTTATGAGCATGTAATGGAGGTGAACACTTACTTACGTGAATTAAAAGGTTCGGGTAAGCAAAAAGAGTCCGTTTGGGGCGTCGTTAAAGCCATTCGTAATTTGCGCGATTATGGCTATGGTTATGTCAACTTTGGTGAACCCATCACATTAAATAGTTATCTGACTCAACACGTACCCCATTGGAAGCAGGATGTTCATCCACTGGAAGTACAAAAACCACAGTGGTTGAACCCCACTGTTGCTATCTTGGCCGAAAGCCTGATGCAGCGTATTAACCAGGCTGCAGCACTTAACAGCATTAACCTTATCGCATTATGTTTATTAGCAACGGAGAAACATACGCTAACCCGTGCGGAACTGGCACAACAAATCAAGTACTACTTATCACTGCAACGCGAAGCACCTTATCACCAGCAAATGACATTGCCGGAGGAAAGCGCGGAGCAGTTAATTGATCATGCAATATCACTAGATAAGGTACAGCAACACAACGATAGTTTCGGACAACTGATTAGTTTGACCGATGACAACGCCATTTTAATGAGCTATTACCGTAATAATGTGCTGCATTTGTTTATCTTACCGGCCATTATTGCCAGTGCCGTTTTGCATCGTAGAGAAATAAATCAGCAGCAACTATTATCCATAGTGCAGCAACTGCTACCTTTGCTGCAGCAAGAATTGTTTTTATCCTTAGCAGATGTCGATACCTATTGCAGCGCTGTGTTGCAACATTTGGTTGAAGCTAATCTGGTAGAGCAGCATGCTGAAAGCTATAGGGCCCCAACTCAGCATAGCAACGGCTACTTTATGTTAAGCATGCTTGCACATAATGCTGAGCATACATTGCAACGCTACGCCATGGTACTGCAGCTCATCGAAAGCCAGGGAGCGCAAAGCCGTACAGTATTAGAGAAACACTGTCATGAGTTAGCACAACGTTTACTCAACCTGCACGGCATTACTGCACCGGAATATTACGACAAGCAACTGTTCGCTACCCTGGTAAACGCGTTAAAAGACGGCGGTTTTACCCGTAACGACGAGCAAAACAGGGTTGTTGCTACTGCGCAGTTACCGGCTCTGAATACCACCGTTAGCATGCTGCTACGCAATGATGTGTTGCAGAGTATTCACAGCATCGTCCCTACCAGCGTATCTTAGCGGCTGGTAGGATACGAGCGAATAACCCCTTCCTGAATGGTAGACGCCACTAAGGTGCCGGCCCGGTTGTAAAACTGGCCGCGCACCAACCCTCTACCACCTGAAGCACTGGGGCTGTCTACCGCATAGAGCAACCAATCATCGAAACGAAAATCCTGATGAAACCACATGGCATGATCGATAGTTGCAACCTGCATATTCGGCGCCATAAAAGATTTACCATGTGGCTGCAATGCTGTAGGTAAAAAATTAAAATCAGAGGCATAAGCCAGCAAATATTTATGCACCCGCAAATCATCTGGCATAGCGCCATTGGCTTTAAACCAGACATAACGTTTTGCTGGGCTAATCTGTGCTTTAAACGGGTTTTGAAAATCAACCGGACGCATTTCTATAGGTTTTTCACAAATAAATTTACTGCGTAAACTTTCGGGTATTAGCTGAGCATGCTGTTGATAAAACTCTAGATCGGACACCAGATCTTCCGGTTGTGGTAATTGCGGCATCACATCCTGATGCTCAAAGCCGCTTTCTTCAGCCTGAAACGACGCCGTCAAATAAAAAATGGGCTTACCGTACTGAATGGCACTAACCCGACGCGTACTAAAACTCTTGCCATCACGAATATTTTCGACTTCGTAAACTATGGCCTTTGCCGCATCTCCTGGTCGCAAAAAATAGGAGTGAAAAGAATGCACCTTACGATCTTCAGCCATGGTTTCTTTCGCGGCAGACAGCGCCTGTCCCATAACCTGCCCACCAAAAACCGCTTTAAAACCCAAATCCTGACTTTGGCCACGGTACAACCCTTGCTCAATGGTTTCCAGCTTTAATAATGACAGTAAATTCTGTAATACCTGACTCATTGCCGTCCCTTTGTATTCCGTTTGCTTAAAGTATAGTGATATTCTGCCGCAAACTTGGGAGATCAGCAAAGATGGCTTATTGGTTATTTAAAACAGAACCGTCAGAATGCAGCATTGATGACTTCGTTAAAGCGCCGGATAAACCTATCGTTTGGGAGGGCGTGCGTAACTATCAAGCTCGCAATATGCTGCGTGATAAAGTACAGCGCGATGATTTGGTATTCATCTATCACTCAAGCTGCAAAATAATTGGCATCGCAGGTATTGCACGCGTAGTTGCCTCTGCTTATGCTGACCCAAGCCAATTTGATAGCACAAGTGTTTATTTTGATGGAAAATCTTCACCTGATGTGCCGCGCTGGGTCGCTGTTGACGTAATCTTTGTTGAAAAATTTCCTCACATCATTTCGCTGGACAAACTAAAAAGCTCAGCTAAGCTGAATGAGCTGCCTGCTGTTCAAAAAGGCAGCAGACTGTCTGTTATGCCGGTAACACCTGAGCAGTGGCAAACGATTTTACAGCTAGGTTAAGCGGTATACCTGATTGAGCCTGAAACATGTAATCCGAGATGGTTGGAGCCAATTATGTCAAACGAAAGGCCCCAGATGGATAAGGATGTACACTTTTTCTGGGACGATCTGAATCTGGCACAAAAATTTTCTGTTGCAGAATTACAGCGCTATGGTTACGACTTGCTGTTTGTAAGACACATTGCTGATTGCAGTGTTGCTGTTCTTGCATCTGGCAATAAAATGGCCGCCATTGATATGGAAGGCCAAATTGATGTTGAGCCAAATATTGTTCTCAGGCATTAATAGCAGCTTCCAGGTTGCTAACTTTTACCGGAACTTGCTCTAATGCCAGAGAAACAACTACGGAACAAAGCTGTAAGTGTGAGGTCACACTGTTAGTGTTCCATAGTGTTGTTAATCTGGCGTGTTTTTGCATCATATACTCAAGTTGGCTTGCGCTAACAATACTTTGCCGACGTATTTGCGTAGCCATTGCCTGTTGCGGAGTTAAACCTTTACTACAATATTCTTTTACCACTACAGGCAAACTACTACATAGCAATTTGCATACTTGCAGTTCGTGTGCAGACAACATAGAGTTTACGGTGACATGCCCCAGCTTTTGCTCTAACACACTTTTTTGTTGTTCAGCCAGCTGATAGGTAGCCTGCTGCAATTTTAATATCTCTTGCTCACGAGCTGCCAGCTTAGTCTTTAGCCCTCGATTGGTTTTACCGACCTGCTCTACATGCCATAGCAGGTACAACATAACGACCATTATCACACCGAATAATGCCATCCAGATCATACTTCGTCTGTTCCCTGCTTGCTGCTGACTCGGGGCCTATGCCGCCGTATTATTTGTACCGGTATTATTCTACCTGTTGTTGCTCAGTAATGTAACGTCTTACTTGCTGTTCCAGTTGAACCAACGGCAAGCTACCATTACTAAGTAATACATCATGAAACTCTCTGATATCGAAGCGGTTGCCCAGAGCCTGTTCGGTTTCTACTCTTAAGCGCTTTATTGTAATTTCGCCCAATTTATATGAAAGCGCCTGCCCTGGCCAGCTGATATAGCGGTCGATTTCAGTGGTCACGTTGTGCATTGACAACGCGGTGTTACTGGCAAGAAAATCTATCGCTTGCTGCCTGCTCCAACCCATACTGTGCATACCCGTGTCTACCACAAGCCTTGCTGCGCGCCACATTTCATACGTCAGCCGACCAAAATTACTGTAAGGGTCTTGGTAAAAGCCCATTTCCATGCCCAAATATTCAGCATATAAGCCCCAACCTTCGCCAAAAGCCGAAGTGTAAAAACTGCGGCGATACTCAGGTAATTCGTTTTGCTCGCGCGCCAGCGCAATCTGTAAATGATGCCCCGGTACAGCTTCATGTAATGTCAGCGCTTCCATTTCATACAGAGGTCGCCGGTCAAGACGGTAAGTGTTTACCCAATAAAACCCGGCCTGATCGTCACGTGATGGCCCAGAGTATCGGCCAGTGGTGTACTTAGGTGCAATTTCTGCAGGAACAGGAACAACACCATAGGGCGTGCGCGGTAAGGTTTTAAATAATTTTGGCAATTCCGCGTCAGCTTTTTTTGCTAAAAAAGCGGCATAACGCATCAGCTCTTCCGGCGTTTTTGCGTAAAACTGCGGGTCGGTACGCAAAAATTGAATAAAGTCAGCAAAACTGCCATTAAATCCCGCTTGCTGAATCACTTGTTGCATCTCTTGTCGAATACGCTTCACTTCATTAAGGCCAATTTCATGGACCTGAGCTGGCGTCAATTGCAACGTGGTGTAATGCTGCAGCCTGTTTTGATAAAAGTCGGCCCCCTGGGGCAACGCGCTGGCGGCAATAGTATCGCGCGCGCCTGGCTGATATTCGTTAACCATAAAATGATAGTAAGCTTGATACGCTGGGTTCACTGCGGTACGAATTTGCATTGCCGCTTCATCGGCTAGCTGCTGCCATTCTGTGTCATTGATATAACTGGGCTGTGAACTAAACGGTTGATAAAAAACACTCTCAGTGGGCTCAGCGACAACATAAGACAAAATACTTTTTTCAAATCCGGCTAAAACCGCCTTGGGCTGTGTTATTCCAGTCGCAAGCCCTTGTTTCATCAGGTTGGTTTGCTGTTGCATATATCGGGGGATAGCAGCCAACTTTTGGATATAAGCCTGATAGTCTTTCACGCTGCGAAATACCGTATACTTTGGCATAAACCCCAGGTCGGTATGAAAACCAGACTCAGCTGTCAGCGGCATTAAATGGGCGCCAAAGCGATACTCATCAATTTCATTCGCCAGACGGTAAACTAAAATGGCATGGTTAATCTGGTTTTGTTCCGTTAAAACGCTAACATCAATCTGCTGCAGGCGCTTATACCAGGCGAGGCGTTGCTGTTGTCGCTGTAAAAGTGCCTCGGGCGACATATCAATTAATTGACCTGATTCCGCTTGATTAAGCTGTTTTTCAGCCCGCCAGAGTTGTTCAGTAAACTCAGTAAAACTGGTATCAGTATGCTGTAGGTAACTAGCGCAACCACTAAAAACAAAGCTGCTTATGATGATCAATAACGCTTTTGAACTCAGAGTGGTGTTCATTATAATTATTTCCACGATATAAAGACTGATCGATTGTAACGACTTTGTTTGCAGAATAAAGACCGCTCAGCGGAAAGTTGCCGTCTTTGGTCGAATTAAAACAGCGAAGCCGTTGTCGCTTATAAAGCCAGCAGTTTGTTGCTATTTTCTGCACCTTGATCAACTCTAGATGCGCAGTAGTTGCCAGCAGATTATATTCGCGTACTATTGAGCTGGCTTTTTATTTTTTAACATTTGCCCGACAACATGCCAAATAACACCTCTAACCGGATTTACATGTGATCTTATGAAGTATCAGGATTCACTACAACAAGCCAGCGACAAGGCAGCACAGGTTAAGTTATTTTTACACCGAGCTGGTTTAGCAGCGCACCCGGTAAATTATGCTGTTTGCTATGAATACATTAGTGGCAATAATGCTCAGCTGTGTCAAATAATTGAGCAAAAACTTGCTGCTAAAGCGCCGCTAGATGATTTTGTTATGGCGGATCTGTATAGCCGTTTTATGGCAGAGGATAACGCCCAGCAGCAACTTATGCTGCAGGATGCTGCCGGCATGGTTAGCCGCATAGCGGGATATACAGACGTTGCAGCAGAACAACTTGACGATTACCTGCAACAGCTGGACGACAGTATGCTGCGTCTTGAACAAGTCAGTAATGACAGCGTTGTCCTGACAGTGGTTAATCAGCTACATCAAACAACAGCTGATTTCAAACGCGACCAACAACAATTACACCAACAATTACTGCTTGCCAATCAACAAAGCCATCAATTACGCCATGAACTGGAACAGCTCAAGCAGCAACGCTTGCTTGACCCTCTTACCGGTTTATATAATCGTGCGGCCATGCAGAACCAGCTTGACGTTTGGTTTAGTGAAGAACCCAATCGTCGTATCGCCGCCATCGTTGTTAACCTGGATCATTTCAGTCGTTTTAATCAGCAATATGGCAATACAATTGGTGATGTTATCTTAGCTAAAGTTGCCCGAAAAGTTAGCAGCTATGTGAAAAACAGTGGCCTGCCTGTACGTTCTGGTGGTGAAGAGTTCCTTATTCTTTTGCCTGATGTCGACCTGCGTAGTGCCAGTGAGATTGCTGAACAAGTCCGCCGTGGCGTTGAAAAACTTCGCTTTGTTTCGTCACGCAGCAAACAAACCTTACCGAAAGTAACGATTTCGCTCGGCGTATCTTTATACCAACAATCAGAAAACTGGTACCAGTTTCTTGGCCGCACTGCAGAAGTCCTGCTGCTGGCGAAACAACGTGGCCGTAATCAGGTCGCCAGTGAAGCGATGTTGGCCACTTAACACACACATAAAAGCCAATAGATAAGTTGGACTCTGCGCGGTTATCTTTTACACTAGCCGCATTAATTTGCCGACAGGTTTGCAGCATGACAGATCACAATTCAAATACTACGCACTTTGGCTACAAAACAGTTGCTGCCGAACAAAAAGTGTCTATGGTCGCCGATGTCTTTCATTCCGTTGCCGCCAAGTACGATCTGATGAATGATTTGATGTCACTTGGTATTCACCGCTTATGGAAACGCTTTACTATCGATTGCAGTGGAGTGCGTTCAGGCCAAAAAGTACTTGATCTTGCGGGGGGTACTGGTGACATAACCGCTTTGTTTTCAAAACGGGTTGGAACAACGGGCAAAGTCGTACTGGCAGATATTAACGCATCCATGCTCAACGTTGGCCGAGATAAGCTTCGCGATTTAGGCTTGGTTGGTAACATTGAGTATGTTCAAGCCAATGCTGAAGCTCTACCCTTCGCGGACAACAGCTTTGACATTGTCAGTATTGGTTTTGGCTTACGTAACGTCACTGATAAAGATGCCGCATTGCGTTCAATTTTTCGGGTGTTAAAACCAGGTGGCCGACTGCTGGTGTTAGAGTTTTCCAAACCAGAACAAGCATGGTTGAGCAAAGTATACGATTTATATTCTTTTAAACTGTTGCCCGCCATGGGACAGTTGGTTGCCAACGATAAAGAAAGTTACCAGTACCTTGCCGAGTCTATCCGCATGCACCCCAATCAGGAAACGCTGAAGGCTATGATGCAGGAGGCTGGCTTTGCTGAAGTCAGTTATCACAATCTGACCGGTGGCATTGTCGCCTTACATCGGGGTTACAAATTCTAATGCTGCCTTTGCTGCCTCAGCTTGTTTGTGCCTTAGCGGAGAAAGCCATCGTTAAGCTTATTGCTATGGATCCTCAAGCGATGCCCCGGTTGTCTCGTATCGCCGGAAAACAGCTATCATTTCAGTTACGTGAATGGCCCACAACACTGGTGCTAAGCGCGACAGCCGAGGCTATTTTATTTAACCAGCATGATGAAAGCGTTGATTGCGCTATTCAAACCGATATCGCCAGCTTGCGCTTACTGCGCGATCCAAGCCAGCTTACGCGTTTAATTAAAGCAGACGCCCTACAAATTGATGGCGATATTCAGGTTGCCCAACAATTTAGCAGTTTCTTTGCTCAACTTAACCCAGACTGGCAAGAAGCACTGTCAGGCTATATTGGTGATGGTGCAGCACATAAACTCGCACTGAGCCTGAAACAACTGCAGCATTATATTAGTGCCAAAAGTAGTGCTGTGCAGCAGATGAGTATTGAGTTAGCGCAAGATGAGCTTAAATTAAGCCCGGTACCAGTTGAGATGGCCGAGTTTAGCGACGCAGTGAGTAAACTATCTGCCCGCGTTGACGTATTGCAGCAGCAGTTGCAAAAGTTTCAGGAGTCATAGTGCGTATCGGCCGCTTTTACCACATTCAAAAAACATTGTTACAGTTTGGTCTGGACGAACTTATTCCGTCTCAATGGCAACCCTGGTACGCCAAGTTATTTCGCCGTAGCTTATTCTGGCTGCGAAACCGCTATCCAGAACACCCTGTTGGTGTAAGGTTGCGGCTGGCATTACAAAGCCTCGGCCCGGTCTGGGTTAAATTTGGCCAGATGCTGTCAACACGTCGAGACTTGTTCCCGTCACATTTGGCTGATGAACTCGCAAAGTTACAAGACAAAGTCCCCCCGTTTGATGGTGCGCAAGCACAACGTTTAATCGAACAAGCGCTTGATTTGAAAAACATCTCCGATTTTTTTATCGATTTTGAACAAACCCCGTTGGCTTCGGCCTCCATCGCTCAGGTACACACAGCCAGATTGATGCAAGACGATGGCAGCTTGGCAGATGTTGTTATAAAAGTAATTCGGCCAAATATTAAACAGCAAATTCTTGCTGATTTAGCTCTAATGGACACTTTAGCGGATGCAGCAACCCGGTTCTTACCTGATGGCAAGCGTTTAAGGCCGCGCGAGGTGGTATCCGAATATCGTAGAACCATTCTGGACGAGCTGGATTTAAAGCGCGAAGCGGCCAACGCTATTCAATTACGCCGTAATTTCGACGGTTCTGACTCACTGTATATTCCTTTTGTTTATAGTGATTATAGCCGGGCGAATGTGATGGTTATGGAACGCATCTATGGTATTCCTGTGTCAGATATTGCCGCGTTAGAGGCGCAAGGCACAGATATGGAACTGCTGGCCAAACGCGGTGTTGAAGTGTTTTTTACACAGGTATTTCGTGATAGTTTTTTTCATGCTGACATGCATCCGGGCAATATTTTTGTTTCACGCGAGACGCCAACTAACCCCAAATATATCGGTATTGATTGTGGTATTGTCGGCACGTTAAATGCCGAAGATAAGCGCTACTTAGCTGAGAACTTTGTTGCCTTTTTCAACCGCGACTACAAAAAAGTCGCCCAACTGCACATAGATTCAGGCTGGGTGCCAGCTCATACCAAAGTGGAAGAGTTCGAGAGCGCTATTCGTACCGTGTGCGAACCCATATTCCAAAAACCGCTGGCAGAAATTTCCTTTGGAAACGTACTGCTAAATCTGTTTAACACCGCACGTCGCTTTGATATGCAGGTACAGCCACAATTGGTTCTGCTACAAAAAACCTTACTGTACATTGAAGGCTTAGGCCGTCAGCTATACCCGCAACTGGATTTATGGAAGACGGCAAAACCTTTCCTAGAAAACTGGGTTAAACAGCAAGTTGGTTTGCCTGCCATCTGGCGTCAGGTAAAAGATAACTTACCTTTTTGGGCAGAAAAAATGCCGCAGATGCCAAACCTACTGCACCAGTATCTTGAGCAAGGACCAAAGCAGCAGCATCAACTGTTGCAACAACTGCAACATCTGGCACAACAGCAACATAAGACCAGAACACAAATTGTTGCGGCAACCTTTGCAGCAGCAAGCTTAATAAGTGCTAGTATGTTGCTTTGCTTTGGTCATAATGCTGTTGCGGCCGCATTAGCCTTATTAAGCATCGGGCTCGCATTTAAAGCTTGGCGCTGAACCAGCTGATAATATCACTGTCACAATAACGACATACACTGATGACTCTGAAATCGTGATGTATTATTAAAGAGGATTAACCATGTTCGGCAATATCAGTATTTGGCAATTACTCATTGTATTAGCAATTATCGTGTTGTTATTTGGCACTAAAAAACTGCGTGGCATTGGCACTGATCTTGGCTCTGCAATTAAGGGCTTTCGCAGCTCAATAAAAGATGAGCCGCAGGAAGATGATGAACTCCCCGCTGCACAGTTGTCAGAAAAGGCAAAAGCCGACGCCGAAAAAACCACTGCCAATCAGTCAGCAGCAAAAGACAAAGTGTAAATGGGTTTCTGGGAACTGATTGTTATCGGTGTTGTAGCCCTGTTGGTTCTGGGCCCGGAACGCCTACCCGGCGCTATTCGATCCGTGCATAAAACCGTGCGTAGTGTTAAACAATTTGGCCAGCAGATGCAGGCAGAACTTAACGCAGATTTACGAGCCCATGAACTTCACCAAAAGCTTAAAGATGCCGAAGCCAAAGGACTGTTAAATCTGACAGATCAAGAACAGGCTGCGTTGACAGAGTTGAAGCAGGCTGCAGCTGACGTCAATACCCCTATTATTAGCAGTGAAAAAAAACATGAGCCAGAACGCTAATCCCGACAGCCTGCTTGGCCACCTTATTGAACTTCGAAACCGGCTACTACGTTGCGTTGTTGCAGTAATTGTGGTATTTGCCGCGTTGGCGGCTTTTGCTCAGGATATATATCATCTTTTGGCAAAACCTTTAATTGCGGTACTGCCTGAAAACAGCAGTATGATTGCAACCGACGTTGCAGCGCCGTTTTTTGCTCCCTTTAAACTCACATTTATCGTTGCGATTTGTTTTGCCATTCCCTATATTTTGCTGCAAGTGTGGCAGTTTATTGCGCCCGCTCTTTACAGCAGAGAGAAAAAGTTAATGGCTCCGCTCGTCATTAGCAGCACACTATTGTTTTACAGTGGTATAGCGTTTGCTTATTTTGTCGTGTTTCCAATTATTTTCGGTTTCTTTACCAGTGTCGCGCCCGAGGGCGTTACCGTTGCTACCGATATCAGCAACTACCTTGATTTTGTCCTTAAGCTGTTTTTTGCTTTTGGTTTGTCATTTGAGATACCCGTTGCCATTTTGCTAATGGTATGGACCGGCGTTAGCACACGCGAAGGCTTGGCTGAAAAACGCCCTTATATCGTCGTAGGCGCCTTTATTTTAGGCATGCTGTTAACGCCACCTGATGTCTTGTCACAGACCTTATTGGCCGTGCCCATGTGGTTGCTTTTCGAGCTTGGTCTGGCGCTAAGCCGCTTTTACCAACCCCGTTCTATAGAAGAATCAGAAGATCAGGAACAGAAGCTATGAAACCGTTTTATGCTATTTGCTTTGTTATTTCCAGCCTACAGGTTAGCGCAGCTTCGCCGGTAGAGCAGGCCCTTGAGCTGTGTCGGGCTGAACAAAATTCATTGCGCCGTCTAACATGTTACGACGCGATTAATACCGACATTAACCCAAGCACGTCGACCAGCGCAGTTGTGATATCAAAGCCTGCTGTTCAGGAAGCAATTGCGCTTAAGGAAGTTACAACTGCGGAGGCTTCAGTAGAGAGTAAGTTTGGTTTAGAGCACAAAGTAATTGACGATGAAGTGGCAGACAAACTCAGCGTCACCGTTAGTTCGGTTAGCTACAGCCCACGAAAAGAACTTATTGTAACCTTTGATAATGGTCAGCGCTGGCGCCAAATTGGCACTGAGCATTACAGTATCGCTGTTGGCGAACAGCACTATGTTAAACGCGGTGTTCTCAATTCATTTTTATTAGGCAATAATAACAACAACCGTTCTATAAAAGTCAAACGCGATAAATAATATGCTGACCTGGTGCGATATTGGCGTTAACATTTTTAGTAGTCAGTTCGATACCGATAGACAAGCTGTAATAAAGCGTGCCGCCAATGCAGGTGTTCGCCAGCTGATTCTTATTGGCAGTGATATCGCAGAAAGCCAGCTGAATATCAGCTTTTGTCAGCAAAATACCGGCTGTTATACCACCGCAGGTGTGCACCCACATCAGGCTGCTAATGTGAAAAGCGGTTGGCTTGATGACCTGACACTGATGCTAACTAAGCCAAATGTTATCGCTGTAGGCGAGTGCGGGCTTGATTTTAACCGTGATTTCTCACCACGCCCGGTACAGCAGCAGGTATTTGCCGAGCAGCTACAGCTCGCCGTATGTACCAATAAGCCGGTGTACTTGCATGAGCGCGATGCGTTTGATACCCAACTGGCTATGTTAAAAGAACAGCCGAAAATAACGGGCGTTGCACACTGTTTCACTGGGGACTCGGTCCAATTAAAAGCCTGGCTCGATCTTGGCTTATATATCGGCATTACAGGCTGGTTATGTGATGAACGCCGCGGCGACGTCTTGCGCCACGCATTACAGTATATTCCTTTAGATCGTTTGCTTTTGGAAACGGATGCCCCTTATTTGCTCCCTAGGAATTTGACACCAAAACCAGCCAGCAGATGCAATGAACCGGCTTTTCTTGTGCATATTGCCAACACCGTAGCAACACTGCGCCAACTGGAACTAAGCGATATTGCTAGAATTACAGTGGCTAATAGCAAGGAGTTGTTTAAGCTAAACAACTCGCTATTGGCAGTGGAGGCATAATATGGTCGACTGGCTGCCGTATTTTTTCGCTGGGTTATTAGTCGGTGCAGCTTTGGCCGGTATTGTCGGATATAAAATGTTAGTTCGCTGGCAGCATGCGGCTTCAGATATGGAAACCCAACTGCGTAGCCATAGCTTTGAGCTGCAAGTTACGCTTGATGAACTGGCAGAAAAAAACCAACAATTAGAGCAACAGAGCCAGCGCGATGCTCTATCAGGAATATACAACCGCGCATACTTTGACCGGCAAATGAGTGCGGAAGTAAAACGTAGCAGACGTGAACAACGCTCTTTGGCCATTATCTTATTCGACATTGATCATTTTAAAAAAATCAATGACACCTACGGACATTTGGCCGGTGATCAAGCAATTAAGCAGGTATCTGCTGCCATCTTGCAACAGCTTAAACGGCCCGGTGACAAACTGTGCCGCTATGGCGGTGAAGAATTTGCTTTAATTTTGCCTAATACAACGCTAGCAGGCGCCAGGCAACTCGCTGAACAGATCCGACAGTACATGGCAGACAACAAACTGCTGTTAGCAGAGCAGCACGTCTCACTGACGCTCAGTGCTGGCTGCTATGCTGCCATACCACAACCCGCCACAAACAATGACGAGTATATCGCTTTTGCCGACACCGCACTTTATCGTGCTAAGTCTGCCGGGCGTAATCAAGTGCAAAGTTATCCGCCAATAGCGGCGAGCGACTGCCTTGATATACCAGGAGAAGTTAATGAACACTAACCGTTTTTTCCCTGCCAGCCGTTTACGCCGTATGCGCGAACATGACTTTAGCCGTCGTTTAATGGCAGAGCATCAGCTGACGGTAAACGATCTGATTTATCCTATGTTTATTGTCGAAGGAGAAAATCAGCGTGAGGCTATAGCCTCGATGCCTGGGATTGAACGTCTTAGTCTGGACCTGTTGCTAACTGAAGCTAAGCAACTCGTCGAGTTAGGTATTCCGGCTATTGCGCTGTTCCCGGTTATTGCTAGCGGTAAAAAATCACTGCAAGCAGAAGAAGCCTGGAACCCTGAGGCACTCGCACAACGCGCCGTTCGGTTGCTAAAACAGCATGTGCCAGAACTGGGCATTATTACTGATGTAGCGTTAGATCCCTTCACGACGCATGGTCAGGATGGCATCATCGACGACAACGGCTATGTGATGAATGACATTACCACAGCAGCCTTGGTCAAGCAGGCATTGTCGCATGCTGAAGCGGGGGCAGATGTGGTTGCGCCATCAGATATGATGGATGGTCGTATCGGTGCTATACGAGAAGCGCTAGAAGAGGCAGGTTTTGTTAATACCCGTATTATGGCGTACTCAGCCAAGTACGCATCCAGCTATTACGGCCCGTTTCGCGATGCCGTAGGTTCTGCCGGTAATTTGAAAGGTGGTAATAAGAAAAATTATCAGATGGACCCGGCAAACAGTAATGAAGCCTTGCATGAGGTAGCACAGGATTTAGAAGAAGGCGCCGATATGGTGATGGTAAAACCAGGCATGCCCTATTTGGACATTGTTCGCCGGGTAAAAGACGAATTTGGCGTGCCCACTTTTGCTTATCAGGTTAGTGGCGAATACGCCATGCATATTGCTGCCATTCAAAATGGCTGGCTAGCGGAACAGCCGGTAATTATGGAGTCATTACTGGCGTTTAAACGCGCCGGCGCCGATGGCATTTTGACCTACTTCGCTAAAAAAGTAGCTATTTGGCTACAACAAAAATAGTTAACGCGAGTCTTTGTATGTCCTCTTTTAAACAACAACCCCGTTTGATAATCAGTCATCAACCAACACCGCTTGAGCAGGCGCCGCGCTTGTCTGCCAAGCTGGGAATTAACTTGCTGTTTAAACGCGATGACTGCACCGGCTTAGCCGGCGGAGGCAACAAAACCCGCAAGCTCGAATATCTGCTGGCTGATGCGCAACAGCAAGGTGCAGACACACTGGTTACCATAGGTGGCTTGCAATCTAACCATGCCAGACAAACTGCAGCGGCGGCAGCCAAATTTGGCTTTAACTGCGAATTGGTGCTGCAAGATGTTCCCGGCACGCCCAGAGTAGACTATTTAACTAATGGCAATATGTTTTTACATGAATTATTAGGCGCCACAGTTCATCAGGTGCCGGTAAAAGAAGATTGCCACCAGTATGCCAATTCGCTTGTCGCCCGCTTACAACAGCAAGGCAAAAGGCCGTATCTAATACCTATTGGTGGTTCAAACGCCGTTGGGAGTTTGGGTTATGTCCGTTGTGCACTAGAGCTGATCGAGCAACTAGATGAGCAGGCTTTAAAAATCGATCAACTTGTTGTCGCCACCGGCAGTGCCGGCACACAGGCTGGTTTACTGGCAGGATTGATTATAGCCGGAGTGGATATTCCGGTTCTGGGTATCACAGTAAGCCGTCCCGGGTCAGAGCAAGAACAGCTGGTGTTGACGCTATTGCAGCAAATTCTTCAACGGCTAGGCCTTGACCCGGCGTTAGCCAACGGGAAAGTGCATGCAAATGGTGACTATTATGGTGCCAGCTATGGCGTTGTCACGCAGGACTCACTTAATGCAATAACAACGACTGCGCAAACAGAGGGGATATTGCTGGATCCGGTGTACACAGGTAAGGCAATGGCAGGATTAATTGATTTATGCCAGCGTGGTATTATTGCAAAAGGGAGTACGCAGTTGTTTTTACACACCGGAGGTAGCCAGGCTCTTCCGGCGTATATCTCAGCATTTAACTGAGATTAACCGCTGCCATGTTTATTTAAAAGTGAACTCCCAACCTGCCAGCTGCTGATATTGCAGTTCTTGCTCCAGCTCAGCACGCATTAAAGGATGCTGTTCCAGCCAGCCAATTGGCATTTGTAACATGATCGCCTCACCTTTACTGCTGATGTTAACCTGCGGCAGTACTTCATGCCGCCGACGCATAGACAAAATTACTGCTAAGCGCAAAATTCGGGTTAAACGTACAGTCAGTAATACCGAAGTCATGGTTTGGCGGGCAATAACATCCCGGCTAATATCGGCACGATGGTTATGTACCAACGCCATAACTAATTGCTGTTGGGCGCGGGTAAAACCGGGTAAGTCAGAGTGATTAATTATGTAAGCGCCATGGTGATGGTGGTTTTTGTACTCGATGAGTAAACCTAATTCATGTAGCAAGGCACCACAACGTAACATGCTGTGCCCTTCAAACTTATTCAGATCCCAGCGTATTTGTAACTGATTAGCCAATTCCTCGGCCATTTCAGCCACACGCTCTGCATGTTGCTGGTCAATAAAATACCGCACCATCAAACTTTGTACGGTACGATTGCGCACGTCAGCATGCTGCAATTGCGGCAGCATGCTGTAAAGCACACCTTCGCGCAGGGCGCCTCCAGACAACGTCATACCGCTAATGTTTAAACAACGAAACAATGCGATTAAAATGGCCAACCCAGACGGAAATACCTGTTTTCGCTCTTGTGCCAAACCAACAATGTTCAATTGTTCCATGCGGCCACATGCCAAGGCTTGCTGCATAATGTCTTCTAAACGGCTTAACGTAATGACTTCATCTTTACCCTGAGCGACGAGGCATTCCTGCATGGCCTGCACTGTGCCAGACGCACCAACAGCTAGCTGCCAACCGGTTTGCTGATACTGCTGCGCGATAGCCAATGTTTCTTGCTCTGCTGCTGCGATCGCCTGATTAAAATTGTCTTCGCTTAACTCATCATCGCTAAAGTATTTTTCTAAATAGGTGACACAGCCCATATTCAGGCTGGATAACAACAACGGCGTAAAACCGGCGCCAATTACTACTTCAGTACTGGCACCGCCAATATCGATGACTAAACGGTTACTGTCACTGTTTGATGTGTGAGCGACACCAAGATAGATAATACGGGCTTCGTCTTCACCGCTGATAACGGTAACTTTTTGCCCCAGGATGGTTTCTGCTTCTTTGAGGAACGTTTTAACATTTTTGGCCAACCGCAAGGTAGCGGTGCCAACAATACGGATGTTTTCTGGTGGGATATCCTGCAGCCGTTCAGCAAACAATGACAAGCATTCCCAGCCACGCTTCATCGCTTTACGGCTTAAGACCAAATTATCATTTAACCCGGCGGCTAAGCGTACTTTACGTTTCACCCGACCAATAACCTGGACCGATCCACCAACCACTTTAACCATCAGCATATGGAAGCTATTAGAGCCAAGATCAATCACCGCATAGATATCCTGATGCGGTGATTGGCCGGTTGTTAAGGCCGGATTAACGAGGACGGTTGCGAGGAGCTCTTGCGCCATTACTGCTACGTCCACCTGAGCCACTGCGACTACCGGTTCTTGCCTGGCCAGCACGACGACGGACCCGAGGTTTAGGTGTTTTGATATCATCCAGCAAAGCGCTGGCATCATACTGGCTTACCGGTACCATATGACGAATATAGTCTTCTATCGCGGTAAGATTAAGTGCATAACGTTCACAGGCAAAACTTATCGCTTTACCGCTCTCACCGGCCCGGCCGGTGCGGCCGATACGGTGCACGTAGTCTTCACAATCGTCCGGTAAGTCATAGTTAAAAACATGACTCACTTTGGGTATATGTAAACCACGGGCGGCAACGTCAGTTGCGACCAGAATATCTAACTTACCGCTGGTGAAGTCTTCTAAAATGCGTAACCGTTTCTTCTGGATCACATCACCGGTTAGCAAACCAACACGATGGCCATCCATTTCCAACCAGTTATGTACTTCTTCACACCAGTGTTTAGTATTGGCGAATACAATGGCTTTATCTGGCCATTCTTCTTCCATCAACGTTAATAATAACGGTAGCTTATGCTCATCTGATGGGTAAAACAGTTCTTCACTTATGCGGCTGCCGGTCATTTCTTCCGGCGCAATGTGAATATGTTCTGGTTGATTCATTTTCTCAAACGCCAGTTCCTGCACCTTGTAGGATAACGTAGCGGAGAATAACAGGCTTAAGCGCTCTGTCGCCGGAGGCATACGGTTAAACATAAAACGAATATCTTTAATGAAACCTAAATCGAACATACGATCAGCTTCATCCAGCACGACAACCTGAATTTGTGACAAGTCGTACAAGCCCTGCTTTAAATAATCGATTAGCCGGCCAGTAGTACCAATTAAAATATCTACGCCTTTTTCCAGTAACTGCCGTTGAGTATCATAACCTTCGCCCCCATAAATCAAACCAAGGCGTAAGCCTGCCTTTTCGGCAAGCATTTTAGCATCCTGATGGATTTGTACCGCCAGCTCTCGCGTTGGTGCCATAATAATGGCTCGCGGCTGGCCTGAACCTTTTGGTTCGTGGGTCAGTAAATGGTGGAAGGTCGCTGTTAAGAACGCCAATGTTTTGCCTGTGCCCGTTTGGGCCTGCCCAGCAATATCCTTGCCGGCTAACGCCAGCGGTAAACATTGGGCTTGAATAGGCGTACAATAGCCGTAACCTTGCGCGTTAAGAGCGTCAAGAACCTGTGGTGCCAATGCAAAATCGGCGAATTTATGTGATGTTAAGTGTGTTTTATTCATACGGCGCTAAGCATAACCGTTACGCTTGCAATAAGGAACAGCCACGTTTAAATTGATAACACTTTTTTGCAGCGATGCTGCACAGCACTAGCGGAGACACAAATGAGCGAACATATTTTACAGGTTTCTGATGACAGCTTTGAAACCGACGTACTAAAAGCCGAAACCCCGGTTTTAGTCGACTTTTGGGCAGAGTGGTGTGGTCCATGTAAAATGATCGCTCCGATTTTGGATGAAGTTGCACAGGAATACACGGGTAAAGTCGCCGTGGCCAAAGTAAATATTGATCATAATCCGAATACACCGCCAAAATTCGGCATTCGCGGCATTCCAACCTTACTGTTATTTAAAAACGGTGCGGTAGCGGCGACTAAAGTGGGCGCGCTGTCAAAAACGCAGTTAAAAGAGTTTTTAGACAGCAACATCTAAATAAAATGAAAAAAGGCGTATTTTTATACGCCTTTTTTATTTCACCGCTGGACGCACCCATGGCCAGCTGCTATTGTGTAGCAAATAAATTGTGCAAAACCACGCTTGTCTGTCGAAAAAACCACTTCCAAACCTTATTTTATCGAACCGATAAGCATTACCCTGTTTTTATATCAACAAGAAACCCATCAATATGCATTTAACAGAACTGAAACTAAAGCCAATTAGCGAGCTGGTTGAATTGGCTGAGTCTATGGGCCTGGAAAATATGGCCCGCCTGCGTAAACAGGACATTATTTTCGCCATTTTAAAATCACATGCCAAAAACGGCGAAGAAATTTTCGGTGATGGTGTACTGGAAATCCTGCAAGACGGTTTCGGTTTCCTACGTTCCGGCGATAGCTCATACTTAGCTGGACCAGACGATATCTATGTATCGCCCAGCCAGATCCGCCGCTTTAACCTTCGTACCGGCGATAGTATTTCTGGTTTAATCCGACCGCCAAAAGAAGGCGAACGTTACTTCGCGCTGTTAAAAGTTAACGAAGTTAACTTCGGCAGGCCAGAGCAAGCCCGCAACAAGATTTTGTTTGAAAACTTAACGCCACTGCATGCCAATTCTCGTATGCGAATGGAGCGTGGTAACGGCAGCCGGGAAGATATCACCGCACGGGTACTGGACTTAGCATCTCCTATCGGTAAAGGACAGCGCGGTTTAATCGTCGCACCGCCAAAAGCCGGTAAAACCATTTTGCTGCAGAATATTGCCCAATCCATTGCCGCTAACCACCCAGACTGCGTGCTGATGGTACTGCTAATTGACGAGCGTCCGGAAGAAGTTACCGAGATGCAACGTCTGGTAAAAGGCGAAGTGATTGCGTCTACGTTTGACGAACCAGCCAGCCGCCACGTGCAAGTAGCCGAGATGGTTATTGAAAAAGCTAAACGTCTGGTTGAGCATAAAAAAGACGTTATTATCCTCTTGGATTCTATTACCCGTTTAGCCCGCGCTTATAACACCGTGATCCCTAGCTCAGGCAAGGTATTAACCGGTGGTGTAGATGCTAACGCTCTGCACAAACCTAAGCGTTTCTTCGGTGCGGCTCGTAACGTTGAAGAAGGTGGTAGCTTAACCATTATCGCTACTGCGCTGGTTGATACCGGCTCGAAAATGGATGAAGTTATCTACGAAGAGTTTAAAGGTACCGGTAACATGGAAATGCACTTGTCGCGTAAAATCGCCGAGCGCCGTGTGTTCCCTGCTATCGACTTTAACCGTTCAGGCACCCGCCGCGAAGAGTTGCTGGCGTCACCGGAAGAACTACAAAAAATGTGGATCCTACGTAAAATTCTCAACCCTATGGATGAGACTGAATGTATGGAGTTCCTGATAGACCGTCTGTTGATGACCAAAACCAACGACGAGTTCTTCGATGCCATGAAACGGCAAAAAAGTTAACTACACAAACCGGCCTTCGCGCCGGTTTTTTCTTGCCCATTTTTAACCGGTAAGACGTTGCACTACTTTATTTTTGACAGAAGGAAGTAGCATATGACACGCCCACGCATACTAATTGTTGGCGGAGGAGCTGGCGGCCTGGAACTGGCAACCCGCTTAGGTAATAAGTTAGGTCGCCGCGGCAAAGCGCATATTACTTTAGTAGACCGTAACCACACTCACATTTGGAAACCCTTACTACACGAAGTTGCTACCGGCACATTAGACATCGAAATTGATCAGCTCAGTTACCGCGCCCATGCCGCTGCACACGGTTTTGATTTTCAATTAGGCCGTTTTGACGGCCTGAACCGGCAACAGCAAAAAGTTATTTTGGCCCCCGTATTTGCTGACGAAGGCGAGGAAGTGCTAGCAGCAAGAGAACTGGACTATGACTACTTGGTGTTGGCCATCGGCAGTGTGTCAAACCACTTCAATACCCCTGGCGTAGCAGAGCATTGCATCTTTTTAGATAGTCCGGCACAGGCACAGCGCTTTCATCGACACTTACTTGACGCCTATTTAAAGCTGAATTCACCCCGCCATCCGAAAGAAACGCTCAATATTGCCATCGTTGGTGCAGGCGCTACCGGAGTTGAACTAGCAGCTGAGCTATATCATGCCGCCGCCGAACTCAACTTGTATGGCTTTGCTGACTTACGAAAAGCGCGTTTAAACATCAGTGTGATAGAGGCCGGGCCGCGTATTTTACCTGCGCTACCTGAGCGCATTGCCATTGCTGCGCAAAAAGAACTAGAAAAACTGGGCGTTAAGGTACGTACCAATACTAAAGTCACGGCGGCGAACAGCACTGGGCTGCAGTTAGGAAGTGAGCAGTTGGACGCCGAACTGATGGTATGGGCTGCAGGTATTAAAGCGCCAGATTTTTTACATCACCTTGACGGCCTGGAAAACAACCGCATTAATCAGCTACTGGTAAACAGCAAGCTACAAACCACGCTGGACAGCCGCATCTATGCTATTGGTGATTGTGCCGGCTGCCCTTTACCAGACAACAAATGGGTGCCACCACGAGCACAGTCGGCGCATCAAATGGCCAGTTCTGTTGCCGATAATATTTTGGCTGAGTTAAATGGCAAATCGCTACGTGAATTCACCTACAAAGATCATGGATCACTGATTTCGTTAAGCCGCTTTGGTACCGTTGGCAGCCTCATGGGCAACCTGGTTGGTGGTGCCATGATGATTGAAGGCCGCATTGCCAGACTGGCTTATATTTCGCTTTATCGAATGCATCAGGTTGCGCTACATGGCTGGTTAAAGATGTTGGTTATCAGCTTAGTAGCGCGCATCAATCGCATCGTGCGACCGCGCCTTAAGCTACACTAAGGCCTGCTGTAGCCTCCAATCAGTACGCAAGACTTGCTAGGCGGCACCCTGAAGTTGACTTGCAAAATAACAGTCAATTTCGGGTGCGCAATGCCAGTTAACCAATAATATGATGCACCAATGGGGCTGCAGTAACTTGTTCCGCTATCGATAGCGCAGCCAGATACTCTGCAGAAGCTATCGTTGCCGCCTCTATACTGGCAGCGTGCACGCAAGCAATGACATCGCCCTGCTGCACTTTGCTACCACCGGCTAAAATATGACTAAAACCGACGGCGGGGTCTATTTGCTGACTAGGGTGAGAGCGGCCGCCACCCAAGCGCACTACTGCCATACCAAGCCCAACAGTATTGGTATAGTTTAGGTAGCCGCTTGTCGGTGCAACAATGTCCTGTACCACAGGTGCGCTTGCGAGATACTGCTGTGGCTTTTCCAGTAAATCAACCGGGCCACCTAAGGCTGAAACCATTTGTGCAAAAATTTCAGCGGCTTTGCCTGAGCTTAAACTGTACTCCAACGCTGCAATAGCGGAGGCTTTATCTTTATGCAGCCCACCCAACATCAGCATATTGGCGCCAAGCTCCAGTGTTACCTGATGTAAGCGTGGCTCACGGTATTTGCCGGTTAAATAATCCAGTGTTTCAACAACTTCTAGCGCATTACCGGCAGTACGACCTAAAATCTGGTTCATGTCTGTTAGCAGTGCGCGCGTTGGCACACCCGCCCCATTGGCGACATTGACAATGCTGCTGGCCAACGCAGACGCATCATCTACCGTACGCATAATGGCACCATTGCCAATTTTTACGTCCATTACCAAGGCATCTAAACCTTCTGACAGCTTTTTGGACAAAATTGACGCGGTGATAAGGGGGATAGATTCAACGGTGGCTGTGACATCACGAATAGCATATAAGCGACGGTCGGCCGGCGCCAGCTGGCTACTTTGTCCAACAATAACGCAGCCCAATTGTGGTAATAATTGCTCAATTTTATCCAAGGGTTGCGTACAACTATACCCAGGGATCGTTTCCAGTTTATCTACCGTGCCGCCAGTATGCCCTAAGCCACGACCGGCAATGCTGGGCATAAAAGCACCACACGCTGCTACCATGGGTGCCAGCATCAAGGTTACTTTGTCACCCACGCCGCCGGTGCTGTGCTTATCCACCACCGGGCCATTTAGCTTACCTTGCCAGTTTAGTACCGTACCGCTGTCACGCATGGCTAGCGTTAACGCGACGATTTCGTCTACATTCATACCATTTAAGTAAATGGCCATCGCCAATGCCGCTACCTGGCCTTCGCTAAAGCTGTCATCGGTTAAGCCGCGGACAAACTGGCTAATCTCGGCCGGGTTTAACTGGCCACCATTACGCTTGGTTTTAATAATTTCCTGCGGGATCATATATTAAGCTCCAACTTTAGTGCTGTTGGCTAGGTAGGTTGGGGTAAAGGCAGACGGCAGCAACTCAGCCAATGTCCAGCTTTGCTGCTGACCTAAATGGTTGCAACTTGCAACTGGCGAGTCTGGTGTAAAAAATTCGGCGATAACCTGACGACAGATACCACAAGGTGGCGTTAACATCTCTTGCGGTGTATATACCATCAGCGCATCAAATGCACGCTCACCCGCGACCACGGCAGCCGCAATTGCGTTACGCTCCGCACATATTGTGCCGCCATAAGAGGCGTTTTCAACATTACAGCCACTGTAGATTTTACCACTGCTGGCCAATACGGCTACGCCGACGGGGAATTTGCTGTAAGGCGCATAAGCCTGCGCTGCGGCGTTTTTTGCGGCTTGCTGCAAGGCAGCCCAGTTAATTTCACTCACTGGTTAAACTCATGTTAGTTATGGGCATATAGTGTTACTGCGAATAGCGTCCGGGTCAAGCCTGTGTATAGCAATCAATAAAACATACACCGCAATGCATACTGACGGCAGTTTAGATGCGCCTTATAATGCCGGCATAAATAATTAAAGATACGATAATGTGAAGCCCATGAATTACCTCGCCGGCTACCCGGCGCACATTCAGCAGCAAGCTAACGAACTGTTAGACAGCGGACAACTTGAGGCGTATTTGGCGCGCAAATATCCTGCGCCACATCAGGTGCAAAGTGATAAGGCGCTGTACAGCTATATTAACGAATTAAAAAATGACTATATGCGTAATAGCGCACCGCTAAGCCAGGTAAGGTATGACAGCAAACTAAATGTACTGCAGCAAGCACTCGGTATGCACACCTATCAATCCAGGGTGCATGGTCACAAATTAAAATCGCATAACAGTATTACCGTTGCTGCATTGTTTAAGCAGGCGCCAGCCGAATTTTTACGTATGATCGTGGTGCATGAGCTGGCTCATTTCAAAGAAAAAGAGCATAACAAAGCCTTTTATAAACTCTGCCAACATATGGAACCGGCTTACCATCAGTTGGAGCTGGATACCCGGCTCTGGTTACTTTGGCGGGATTCGAGTAAGACTTAAATATCGACCAAACAAAACAATCTAAATATGTTCCCGACCTATTTGTCCGGTCATCCAGGGGCTCCAACAGTTGATTTGGAGCAAACCGATCATGATTTTGGCGGTATCAGCGCAAAGGCATCAGTATCTAAATAGGCCGGAAATTGCTGCCGGTATTGGTTTAGCGCAGCTAAGTTAAGTGCTGCTGCTAAAATGGCAGGGCTAGCGGGTGCTACATCAGCCAGTGGCTTGCCCAAAAAATCAACAATCAAGCTATCGCCACGATAGCTAATACCATTGCCATCCGTGCCTACGCGGTTACACCCCAGCACGTAGGCCTGGTTCTCAATGGCACGCGCCTGCAATAGTGTACGCCAGGCATGGGCTCTTGCCGCTGGCCAGTTTGCCACATACAGTGCGATATCGTAATCGTTGCGGTTACGGCTAAACACCGGGAAACGCAGGTCGTAACATACCTGTAGCAGCAAGCGCCAACCACGATACCTAACCACTACACGTTCGTTGCCAGCAACGTAAGCCTGATGCTCACCCGCCATACGAAACAGGTGCTTTTTATCGTAATAGGTCACCTCGCCATCAGGGGTAACAAAGTAGCAGCGGTTAACACAACCTTGCTTTATGCGGGTAGCAACAGAACCTACTAGTGCCGCCTGTGTTAAAACCGCCTGTTGCTTTAACCAGTTTAGTGTTTCTCCTTCTGGCTCGGCAATATCGGCACTTTGCATGGAAAAACCACTGCTAAACATTTCAGGCAATACGATAACATCTGCCCCAGTGCAATCTAGCAATTGCTTCGCAAGCTGCAAGCGGTTTGCCGCTGCATCCTGCCAAACCAATTCAGTTTGCAGTACCCTAACATTCAGTTCTGTTAAATCCGGCATAATGCCTCCGCTGCCGCGTTAAGCGTGCTGTCTTGTTTAGCAAAACAAAAGCGAACAATGCGGGCAGTGAGCGGCGTTTGATAAAACACCGACAGCGGGATAGCAGCGACCTTATGTTCTTTAGTTAACCATTGGCAAAAGCTCACATCGTCCAAATCGCTTATCGCGCTGTAATCGGCCAGTAAAAAATAACTGCCCTGACAAGGTAATAACGTAAAACGGCTAGCGTGCAACACATTAACAAAATGGTCGCGCTTATGCTGATAAAACCTGGCCAAGCCACTAACCTGCTGTGGTTGCTGTGCCAACATGTCGGCAACAGCATGCTGCGCCGGGGTAAAGCTGGAAAACGTAACGTACTGATGTATTTTTCGAAACTCTGCACTTAACGCCGCAGGCGCCACACAATAGCCCAGTTTCCAGCCAGTGACATGAAAGGTTTTACCAAAAGAGGAAACAATAAAACTGCGGGCCGCCAGATCTGCAAAGCAGTTTGCGCTAAGTTGTGGCGCACCATCAAACACCATGTGTTCGTAAACTTCATCACTAATACAGTACAAATTATGCTTAAGCACCAACTGCTGCAAGCTGATCCAGTCTTGCGGGGTAAACACCATGCCAGTTGGGTTGTGCGGGCTATTAACTAAAATAAGCCGTGTACGTAGAGTAATAGCCTCAGCCACTTGCTGCCAATTAATACGATAGCCCGGTGCCGTCAGCGCAATATGCACAGCCTTGCCGCCACATAGGTTAATTGCCGGCTCATAACTGTCGTACGCCGGGTCAAATACTATTACCTCATCCCCTGGCTGCACCACAGCATTGATGGCAACAAACAACGCCTCTGTCGCACCGCTGGTTACGGTTACCTCTTGTTCGGCATTCACTGTACGCTGGTAGCACCGCTGCACCAAACTGGCAATTTGAGTCTGCAAAGCCGGTATACCTGGCATAGGGGCATACTGATTAAACCCCTGCTGGCTATATGCCGCCAGGGCATCCAACAACAGTGGGTCCGGAGAAAAATCAGGAAAACCTTGCGATAAATTAATCGCTTGGTGCTGTGCAGCCAGTTGTGACATCTGACTAAATATAGTTGTGCCTACCTTAGGCAGTTTGCTTTTAAGTGTCATAGCAGCAAGAAAAAGTTGCGAAAACCGGTTTGAATGCTATCATTTAGCCCGTTTTATGTATAGACATCTAAACGCTTAAACGTATAGCAACCAGGTTTACACTAAATATGAATAATACCGCTCAGCTGCATCAACTTAATCCACATGCCATTGCTTTGTGTGCGTTAGGTCGCTGGATCGCCAGCCGACATTGGGTACCGGCCACCGGCGGTAATTTTTCTATCCGAAGTGGCGAACACAGCGCATTGGTAACCGCCTCTGGCAAAGATAAAGGCGAGTTAAGCCCGCAGGATTTGCTACCAGTAAGCTGGCAAGATGGTAGTTTAACCTGCACGGGCACACCGTCAGCCGAAACCGCCTTGCATGCCCGGTTGTACCAGCTTGACCCGCAGATAAAGGCGGTGTTGCACACGCATTCGGTACAAGCCACAGTGTTTTCGCGGATAATCAGTGAAGACAGTTACCTGTTTCAAGGCTATGAAATGCAAAAAGCCATTAGCGGAAATACAACACATACCGCAGCTTGTCCACTGGCATTGTTCGACAACACACAGCATATCCCAGAGCTTGCCGACAAGCTCAGTCAACGCTGGCAGCAACAACCATTACATTGGGGCTTATTGGTGCGGGGTCACGGCTTGTATGTATGGGGTCGCAGTCTCGATGAAGCAAAAAGGCATTTAGAAGGTTGGGAGTTTCTTATAAACTGCGAGCTGGAAAGGTTAAAACTAACAAGGTAAGCCGTGAAGTATTCCGCCATTATTACAGACATTGAAGGTACCACCAGTCGCATTAGCTTTGTTACCGACGTGTTGTTTCCATACGCAGCCAGTGAATTGCCAGCGTTTATTCAGGCACAACAACACAACGAAGCCGTCGCCACGCAATTGCAAGCCTGTCGCAACCTAATGCAGCAGCCATCGGCTAGCCTGGCGCAAATTAACGAACAGCTACAACAATGGATAGCACAAGACGCTAAAGTGACACCGCTAAAAGCCTTACAAGGCATGGTTTGGCAGCATGGCTATCAAAGTTGCGCCTTTACCGGCCATGTTTATGCCGACGCTGCCGCACAGCTACATCATTGGCATAACAGCGGCATAAAGCTGTATGTCTATAGTTCAGGATCAGTACAGGCGCAGCAACTGTTGTTCCAACACAGCGATGCCGGTGATTTAACACCATTATTTAGCGGCTATTTTGACACACAGATTGGTGCCAAGCGCGACATATCCTCCTATGCCGCTATAGTGCAGCAACTCCAATTACCGCCGAAACAAATACTGTTTTTGTCTGACGTGGCGGCTGAGCTGGATGCTGCCGCACCGCTGGGTATTGATACCGTACAACTTATTCGCGAAGGACAAACCGCAGGCAGCCACAAAGTAGCCAGCGACTTCTATCAGGTTTTGGAGCAATAACAATGAGCCGGTTAACTGTATTTAGTGCCGATAATCCGCAACAAGCGTTGTTTGACAGTAGCGAGCCAGAGGCTATTACACAACAATTACAGGATGCAGGGATCCGGTTTGAACAATGGCACGCCGCCGCCCCAATTAGCCCTGACAGCACAGATGAGCAAATCCTTACAGCTTATGCGGCAGATATTAATCAGCTTAAAGCACAGCGGGGTTACCTTACCGTTGATGTGATCTCACTTAACGCCAACCATCCGGACAAAACGCTATTGCGGCAGAAATTTCTTGCCGAACATACACACAGCGAAGATGAAGTTCGCTTTTTTGTTCGCGGCCAGGGTCTGTTTTGCCTGCACATAAACGGCAAGGTGTATCAGGTGTTATGCCAACAAAATGATTTAATCAGCGTTCCTGCAGGCACCACGCATTGGTTTGATATGGGCAGTGAGCCAGAATTTACCGCCATACGGTTATTCAATAATACCGAAGGCTGGGTCGCTAATTTTACCGGCAGCCCCATCGCCACCGCTTTCCCGTTACTGGACTAACGCTGCACTAGCGTGGTGCGCAGTATTGCTACGTTACCGCCTGTATTAATTAAACCCGCCATTTCTCAGTTAATTAGCACTAAAGCTTGCACTGGCACTGCTATTGCTTATGCTTTGTCATACAGTGCTGCAACAATAGGACAGCACGCTCATTTATCCCGGGTTTATTATGTTACCAATTCAGACCCCAATGCGGGGCCTACGCTGTTTTTGTGTTGCCGCTGAGTGTTTAAGTTTTAAAGAAACAGCCAAAAAACTGTACTTAACGCCATCTGCGGTAAGTCATCAAATTAAGCAGCTGGAAGAAAACCTTAACCTGCAGCTGTTCGAGCGCCAAACTCGTGCCATTGTGCTGACAGAAGTTGGCAAGCAATTTTATCTGGCAATCGAGCCGCTAATGCAACAACTCGCCACCACGATTGGCGAATTTAGCCAGGCTGAACGCATGTTAGAAGTCAGTATTTCCATGCCAGAGTTTTTTGCCAGCGAATTGTTTGTACCCCGGCTTATTGGTTGGTCAGAACAATATGCCAATATCAACCTTAAGCTGGAAACCGTTAAGTCTCGCCGGGACAGCCCCAAGTACACGGATCTGTCGATTGTTTTATCGGGCAAAAAGCCTGTTGAGCAAGTGGCATACGACTTATTCCCGATAAGCTACGTGCCAGCCTGCAACCCGCAGCAGTACCAGAAATGGCACAGTAAAGGCTATCAGGTATTGGAACAGGTACCGCTTATTTTGCACCAGGCGCGGCCGCACGCCTGGCATCAATGGGCAGAGCATGTTGGTTATCATAATTTTCAACCCAAGCAGATAATACAACTAGACAGCATGTTTAGCGTAGCGCGCGCGGCACAGCAAGGGCTGGGCGTTGCGCTCGTTCCTCTGCCAATCAGCAATGGCTGGTTTACCAGTGGCAGCTTACAGCGGCTGTTCGAACAAGAGCTGCTTAGCCGCGATCGCTATTATTTGGTACGTCACGATGACGACCCCAGCCGGCATGAAATTCAACTGTTAATAGATTGGATATTGCAAAGCTTTCACGTTACACCGGAGGCGTTATAACTTAACAATGCCGATGCAACACAACATGACTGCTTGATGACACAGGTAGATGAATAAATTTCACTTATCAGGTTTTTTTTTATCGTTTGTCAGATTTAGTGCTTTTGCTCAAACTTAACCTGCAGACCAAACATGGCTGCCTGGATGGGAAAATTGGGAGCAACACACTATGAAAGCGAGATCAATTAAATTAGGCAGTTCTTTGGCGTTGATGCTAATGGCCTCGGGTTCATTTTTCGCATCAGCCAACACCAACGGCTATAAAATGGTCATCATTGAAGATACTCCTGGCGTAGCGGCATTACAGGCCGGTAAGTTCGACCAGGGTATTAATGAAACACTTGATAGCAACAGTGCAGAAGTTGATAACTTCTCTCGTCAAATGAGCTTGTGCGTCGGTTTTACCAAAAACAACCAGCTGCAGCAAGCTGAACAAGCCTGTAATAGCGCTGTGGCGTCAGTTCAACAATTTACTCATGTTAGCACTGGTGATAAACGTGAAATGCGAGCGCATGCGCTGAGTAACCGTGGTGTATTGCGTCTATCGCAAAACAACAACCTGGCCGCACTGGCAGACTTTACACGTGCCGCTGAATTAAGCCGCAACGAAGTAAGCGTACATAACCTACAACGTTTAGAACTTGCCCTAAACAAAGCCAGTAATGGCCTTGACCTGGCCATGGTCACCGGCGAGTAACACTGCAGTAAACCTTATTCTGCTGACTACAGCGGAACACTGTGCAAATTAAGCGCCTGCACGGTGCCAGCAGCGAACAGAGTAAGCGCCTGTTCATTGCTTAGCTTAACTTAACTTACACTCCCCCGTGTGTATACAGAGTTACATCCCCCCGGTGTAACTCTGTTTTTTTGTCTGTATCTTAGCGATAGCGAACAGCAGGAATCTCGAATTGGGCGTCAAAGAGCGTCTGAGAGAACGCACCAGCGTGACCGAGTGCTCTGACGAGCCAAGGCGAGTGTTGCTGCTGTTGCTTTTCATGCCCGTATAAATTGTGCTTTGTACGCCTTGGTTATATCCCGCAACTGGCCGTTATGTAACTGCATAATACGCTCTGCATTAACGATGGTTTGTGGACGGTGAGCGATAATAATCCGGGTCATATTCAGCTGTTTAATCGCCTGATTCACATAGCGCTCAAGTTTAACATCTAAATGACTGGTCGCTTCATCCATAAACAGAATTTTGGGTTTGCGGTACAGTGCTCGAGCCAACAGTAAGCGCTGCTTCTGCCCGCCAGAAAGTGAACTACCCATATCACCAACCAAGGCGTTGTAGCCCATTTGCATGACGGCAATATCCTGATGAATGCCGGCCAATTGCGCGCAAGCAATCACCTGCTGCATATCCATTTGGCTATCGAAAAAGCTAATGTTCTCTGCCAGCGTGCCGGACATTAACTGGTCATCCTGCATTACCGCGGCTATCTGGCTGCGGTAATGCCGTAAGCCTAAATGGCGGATATCCACACCATCTACCTCAACCTTGCCACTCTCGCTTGGCGACAACCCCAGCATAATCTTCATCAAACTGGTTTTACCGGCACCCGACGGACCAATAATAGCCAGGTTTTCACCGGCTTTTACTTCAAGATTAAGGCCGTTGAACAGCAAAGGGTCATTGCTAGCATAACGAAAGCTGATATTAGTCAGGCTGAGCTGGCCGCTTAGCTCGCGGCCATCATTGGTGCTGCCTTCATCTTCTTTATCAGTTAAAGCGATATCGGCTAAACGATCCAGGTGCAATTTGGTCATTTTCACTTGTACTACCAGACCAATAAGCGCCGACATTCGGCCGGTAAACTGGCTTTTATAAGCCATGAAGGCAAACAACATACCTACCGTCATGCTACCATCCATCACGGCATGCGCTGCCAGATAGACAATTAAAATACCTTCAACGCCAAACAGTAATTGGTTAGCTGTGTTAGCGCTAATGCCCCACTTTGCCAGGCGGTAACCACTGTTAATCGCCTCTGCATGCCGATTTTGCCAGATATTTAAACGCTGCGTTTGCTGACCAAACAGTTTAATACTTTGTATACCGCGGATGCTTTCCATAAAAACCGAATCTTCTTTGGCACCAGCAACTATGTTTTCTTCTGTTAATTGGCGCATTGGCCAATAAAATGCCCAGCGGATTACTGCATATAACGCAACGACAATCACCACGACAAAACTCAGCTGCGGGCTATACAGATACATCATGGCGAACACAATAATTACCATAATGCCGTCTAAAATGCCCTCGACCAGGCTGTTGGTCAGCAGCGATTGTACTGCGGATAAAGAACCAAACCTGGAGGTAATATCCCCCATGTGACGTTTTTCAAAATAGGACAATGGCAAATGCAACAAGTGGCGAAACAGATTAGTCACCATTTGCATGCTCATCATGGTACCCAGATGCAGGGATATCCAGCTACGCAGCACGCTTACCACTACCTGAATTAACATTATTAAACCAAAACCCAGCGCCAGCACTGTAAGTAATGGCTTGTCCTGGCTTACCAGTACCTCATCAACTACCAACTGAGTGTAATAGGGGGAAGCTAATGCGAACACCTGCAGCAATAAGGACAAGGCAAATAACTTAACCAGCGCAGGCACCACGCCCTGCATTTTCGACCAAAAGGCGGTTAGCCCAAGCTGCACCCGTTCATCAATTTTTCTGAATTCGGTACCAGGTGTAAGTTCCAGCGCTACGCCGGTAAAGGCTTTATCAACCTCTGCTGAGGTCAAACACCGCTCGCCCAGAGCCGGGTCGAGGATGGTAATGCCATTGCGGTGCACTTTTTTCAGCACCACAAAGTGGTTCATTTCCCAGTGCAATATGCAGGGCGTGCTGAGGTTTTTTAACTCGCCAAGTTCAAGCTTTAGCGCCCTCGCTGTCATATTTAGCTGGTTAGACAGCAGCATAAGCTGCTGCATATTGGCGCCTTTTAGCGAAACGCTATAGCGGTTACGTAATGTGGTTAAATCCAGTTGATGGCCATGTTGATTGGCCACCATAGCAATACATGCCAAGCCACATTCAGCAGCTTCGGATTGGTAGATCATAAACAACCAACATTGATATTATTAGGCAACCTGAAACAATCATAAAACCCGTAATAGTAATCTATAGTGAAATTAGACATCAACCACCTAAAATAAAAATCACGACCAAATTTGAAATTAAGTGACTCAAAAAACACAACCAAAAGTTATTACTTATATGTCTAAGCATTAGAAGACTAAAAGACACAAGAAAATACTGGAAGTTAAAAATAAAATTCGAATCAAAGTGAACAAAAACAAATAAAACAGATATAGCAAAAAAAGAAAAACTAACCGAAAACACTCTGAGGAAATACTCATAAAGTAAGTGTCTGAAGAGTCTGTAAAAAAAACTGTGTAAGTGGCATTCTATCTAACTCCTTAGAAGGGATAAAGAATGCCAATTACAGACCAATTACTGGATCAGCTGTTAGCTGACTGCAAATCTCCTGAAGATCTGATGGGCGAGCAAGGCCTATTGCGCCAGTTGACCAAAAAGCTTGCTGAACGAGCCCTTGAAGCTGAGATGGAACACCATCTTGGTTACGCCAAACATGACCCGGCCGGTAAAAAAACCGGTAATTCCCGCAACGGTAAAACCAGTAAAACTGTGCGCTCTGTGCATGGTGAAATAGAGCTGGAAGTCCCGCGCGACCGCAATAGCACCTTCGAACCTAGATTGGTCA
>NZ_AUDG01000028.1 GCF_000425345.1 Rheinheimera baltica DSM 14885
GTGTTGCTCGCTTACAATTTAATTCGATACAAAATGGTATTGATGGCCAAGTCCCTTAAAAGTGTATTCCCAAACCAACTGAGCTTTAGAGATGCCTCATCGCACATCATCCACAAGCTCACTCTGATGCCAATTTATGCGCCGGGTAATGTGCCCGGATTCATCTTGGAAATAGAAAAAAATGCCAGTCAATTCAAGCTTGAAGGAAAGCGAGAACGCAGTTATCCAAGGACGCTAAAGGTATCGAAAAATCGCTACCCGGTGGCTAAAAGTAAAAATGCCGCTCACCTTAAGTGAACGGCATTAGGCCATGTGCCGGGTTTTTTTATTTGCAATAAGTTACTTTATCTGGGCATCCAGAGATTGGCCATTGACGTCTTTACTGTCGTCACTCATTAAATATAAATATAACCACATTAAATCTGCCGGCGTTTTAAGCAGGCTAACATCTTCCCCAGGGTAAGCACGACTACGCATTTTTGTGCGGGTGGCGCCAGGGTTTATACAATTTACTCTTACTGTCGTATTATCAAACTCATCGGCCATAATTTGCATCAGGCCTTCAGTAGCAAATTTTGATACAGCATAGGGCCCCCAAAACGCTCGCCCTTTGCGCCCAACACCAGACGACGTAAACACAATCGATGCAGACTCTGAACGTTTTAATACGGGGATAAGCGCTTGGCTTATTAACATAGCTGCGGTAACGTTTACCTGCATTATGTCGTTCCAGGTTGGCAGGTCAATATGTTCAAAAGGGCTTAGAACACCAAGTATGCCCGCATTATGCAATACGCCATCAAGTTTACCGAATTCTGCCTGTATTGTTGATGCCATATCGCGGTAATGTTTCGCGGTAGCACCTTTTAAATCCAACGGTATGATAGCTGGTTCTTTGCCGCCTGCGGCGATAATTTCATCGTAGACTGCTGTTAGTTTACTGACGGTCTTTCCTAGCAATATCAATGTAGCACCGTGGCTAGCATAAGTTAATGCTGCCTCTTTGCCAATACCGTCACCGGCTCCGGTAACCAATATTACTTTATCTTTTAGTGCGTCATTAGCTGCTTGATAACTTTGCATAAACCTTAACCTCTTGCCGCAAAAACGGCGCAAGCATACTCGCAATTAGGTCACTTTGCACCTTTCTTAGCGGATTCTGTATTTTTCAGCTAGCGAATTGCTTAGGTTTGAGTTAACTTTAACTGGTCGTAGCTGTTGCAGCTATATGAATAGAATTACCAATAAGCAAAACGAAAATTTGTTTTGCATATAAAAAAGAAAAAATAAGGATAGGGGGAGAAACTATGAACAAGCTGGCACTCAGTGTAGCTGTAACACTCGCACTTGGTTTGACCGGGTGTGGCAGTGAGTCTTTAGATGACATTAAAACCGAAGTCGGTGAAAACACCGTCAAACCGTATTCACGCGTCGTTTTCGATCCGGGTGCCAGTACCCCACGCCTATCAGTACCCAATGATTTGTTGTTCCAGGGCACAATGGATGGCACCTTAACGCTGGATGCTGGCCCAACACCAGACTACACGAACCCTCAGGTTGCGTTAGGTGCACTGGACGGTTGGTCAACCCAAAACCCGTTTACCATGGCAGTTGACCTTGCACCTGGCGCGACGCTGGTTGCAAGTTCAGTACAACAACCAGGTGCAGTGCGTTTGTATGAAATGGTAATGCAAGATCCAGCCTCAGCGGTTGATGAATGTCAGACTCCATTTAGAGGTTTTGCCTGCCAAGCCGTTGCTGAGTTAACCTTTGGCCAGGATTTTGTCACAACAGTGAGTGGCAACAACATTGTTGTTGTTCCTTTAAAACCGCTTAAATCTGCCACAACCTATATGTCGGTGTTAACGTCGCTGATTGAAGATAGCAACGGTCAATCTATCGCTCCTTCAACGTCCTATGAATTGGTAAAACAGGACGATGATGCGCTACCACTTAGCACCCCCTCACAAATTTCATTACAGAAGCTTATTAATAGTTTTGAAGATGCGATTGAAGCTGAAGGGGTTGATCGCGATAGCATCATTTACACTGCAGCCATTACTACTCAATCTACAACGAATGTGCTGGCAACCGTGAAGTCATTGATGGCCGCACCTGGTTCACCGTACGCGCCAACATCTTTTGGTGTGCAAGCCGTTGCACCAGTGTCTATGATCCCTGGTACGCCATTAACCGGTAATCCGTCTTTTGACAATGTAATACTGTATCAAGGCAGTGTTAAGCTACCTTATTATCTTGGCGCTCAAACTGCTGAAGCACCAACGGCGCCGCTAAGCACCCGTTGGATGGCGGCATGTGATAGTGGCGCAATTTTAGCCCAGGCACCTGAAGGTGTTATTCCTGAATCACCGGTGTCAGTAAATGATGGTTTGTGTGCTGCATTATCGCAAGGTCAATTACGCGATTTGGGCTTAGACAGCGCACGTCACCTGACCAAGTTTAATACCATCCCTAAAATTAATTCTTATGAAACTGTTCCGGTTCTTATGACGGCTCCAAATGCACCAACACCGGCTACGGGATGGCCGGTTGTTATGTTGACGCACGGTATAACGTCTTGCAAAGAAAACATGCTGGCGGTTACTGCGGCTTTAACACAACAAGGTTTTGCTACTGTAGCAATGGATCAACCGTTACATGGTGACAGAGGTTTTGCTGGTATTAATGCTTCTGGCTCGGGCTGTGGTATTTCTAACGGCAATGCAACTGTTTACATGAACTTGTCAAACTTGTTGGTGACCCGTGACAATTTGCGCCAAAGCGTTGCAGATATTTTGGCGCTGCGCTTAGCACTTAATAGTGTGCAAGGTATCTCATTGGATATGTCAAATGTGCAGTTGTTGGGTATTTCACTGGGTTCTATAACCGGCACATCTGCTGTAGCTATAGCCAATAGCCCAAGTGGTAATCAGATGTTAGATGCGGCTTATAGCATTAAATCAGCAGCGTTAACTGTACCTGGTGGTGCTGTTGCTAACTTCTTGCTTGAATCTGCAAGTTTTGGTGGCCTGATCAAAGCGAGCGTTATTCTGGGATCGCCGGCACTTCAGCCTGGCTTTGTGCAATATTTAGCAACAGAAGGCACGCCATGCCCCGAGTTAATAGCTAATCCAGCTAGCTTTACTGGCTGCGCGGCGCAGTATGTCGATGCATACGTGGCAAGCCTGCCGGGTGCTAGCAATGGTGCTGCAACGTTAGCAACAATACAAGCGACGCTGGCACAGTTTGCTTTTGCAGCGCAAACGGTAACGGATAGTGGTGATCCTAATAACTACGCACAATTACTGGCTGTAACTGAGACGCCAGTCTACATTGCTGAAGTTATTGGAGATGGCATTAACTCATCTACTTCAGACCGAGTTATCCCAAATCAAACTACAGGTATGCCACTGGGTGGTACTGAGCCTTTAGCACGTTTACTGGGTGCAACAAGCATTGACACGACTGCTGGTCCACAGGCCTTAGCGGGTAATGTTATTGCGCGTTTCACCGCGGGTAGCCATAGTTCTCTGCTAGACCCTTCATCGAGTGTGGCTGCAACAGTGGAAATGCAAACACATGTTGCGTCGTTCTTAGCGAGCAAAGGCACTGCATTAGTAGTTGCAAATCCAGGCGTTTTGGCACCAGCCAATTAATCACGTCAATAAACGTTAAAGCCCGGTTCGCCGGGCTTTTTCTTTTCTGCTAAGGCGATACAATACCGCAAACGAAAATGAAAGGATTGATACGTGGAATTTTTATACGAATACGGGTTGTTTTTTGCCAAGACACTGACGTTTTTTGTTGCCATTGCCATTATTGTTGGGCTTGTTGCCGGTGCAGCCACCGTAAAAGGTAAGCCGAAAAAAGGCCAGTTATCGGTAACCGATTTAACCGAACAATATCAGACAATGGCGGAAGAGTTTCAACAGCAGCTTTTGGGTAAGAAGGCATTTAAGCAATGGCAAAAAGCACAGAGTAAAAATAAAACTAGCGTTAAGCCAAAATTATTTGTTGTTGATTTTAATGGCAGTATGGATGCCCGTGAAGCTGAGTCGTTAAGGGAAGAAGTCACCGCGATACTTGCAGTGGCAACGAAAGAAGATGAAGTGTTATTGCGGTTAGAAAGTGGAGGCGGTGTAGTTCATGGATATGGCCTGGCAGCATCACAATTGGATAGATTACGCCAGCAACAGATTAATCTAACTGTGGCAATAGACAAGGTTGCAGCCAGTGGCGGCTATATGATGGCTTGTATCGGTAATACTATTTTAGCGGCACCTTTTGCTATCGTTGGATCTATTGGTGTGATTGCGCAAATTCCAAATTTTAATAAATTGCTGAAAAAACACGATGTGGATTTCGAACAGTTTACCGCCGGGGAATTTAAACGCACCATTACGTTATTTGGTGAAAATACCAACAAAGGCAGGCAGAAGTTTCAGCAAGAACTGGAAGACACTCATGTGTTGTTTAAACAGTTTGTGCAACAGCACCGGCCTCAGCTTGATATTGATACCGTTGCCACCGGTGAACATTGGTTCGGCCATCAGGCGCTGCCGTTGAACCTGATTGATACTATCCAGACCAGTGATGACTATGTTTTGGCCCAAATGCCGAAGCGACATGTATTTCAGGTTAAATATCAATTACGCAAAGGTTTAGCAGAAAAAGTCGGCATGGGAACAGCGGGTATAGTGTCGCATTGGTGGCAAAAGTTAATTCAACACGCCTGGTTACGATAATGGACGCAACTTTTTGGCATGCTCGGTGGCAGCAAAATGAACTAGGGTTTCAGCTTGAGGCTGCCCATCCTTTGCTGCAGAAATGGTTAGCACATGTTGACTCAGGTAAAGGGCCGGTTTTAGTGCCGTTATGTGGTAAGTCTCCGGATATTCAGTACCTGGCAAATTTTTCTTCAGTTGTTGGCGCTGAGCTGTCACCTATAGCGTGCCGCGATTTTTTTATTGAGCAAAACAGAGCGTTCACCCAAACCCAAGTTGGTGATTTTAACTGTTTTCAAGGTGATGCTATTACTTTATGGCAAGGAGATTTTTTCGCGTTAACGCCACAACACACTGCAGGTTGTAGTTTTGTTTATGACCGCGCTGCACTTATAGCGTTGCCTGAAACCATGCGGCAGCAATACGCTAGGAAATTACAGCAGTTGCTACCTGGTGGCAGTAGAATTTTATTAATTACCGTTGAATATCCGCAGCATGAGAAGCAAGGGCCTCCATTTAGTGTGTATCGAGAAGAGTTGCATACACTATTTCAAACCGCTGATATTGAAGTGTTGGAGAAACTAAATATTACGGGTAAAGGTTTTGCCAGGCGCAGATTCGATACCACAACATTATTTGAAGTCGCCTACTGCATTACGCTGCCTTAATAGCAGCGTAATATCTGATAGGGCGTGTTATCGCAGGTGGTGGAAGTCTACGTCTTCTTCTTTACATCCTGCATTTTCATCATCAAATACGGTTTGATCAAAAGCGCCTTCGCTTTTACCAACGATACACGACACCATGGCGTCGCCTGTTACATTTACTGCAGTGCGAGTCATGTCTAACAAGCGGTCTACACCAATAATTAACGCTATACCCTCTACCGGTAAGCCAACTTGCTGCAATACCATCGCCAGCATTATAAGGCCAACCCCGGGCACACCCGCAGTGCCTACTGAGGCTAATGTCGCTGTTAAGACCACCATAAGATAATCTGTTAAGGTTAAATCTACGCCAAAAACCTGAGCAATAAACACCGTTGCAACACCTTGCATAATGGCAGTGCCATCCATGTTAATGGTAGCGCCAAGCGGTACGGTGAAGGATGCAATGCTATTTTTTACCCCCAATTTTTTCGTCACAGTTTCCATTGTCACCGGCATAGTTGCATTACTGCTTGACGTACTAAAACCAAATAAGGCGGCATCCTGCATTTTTCGGAAAAAAATCATAGGGTTTAGGCCCGACAGCAATTTTAAGATAATGGCATAGCTCACCACACCATGTATCAGCAACACCGCCATTACAACACCAAAATATTTTGCCAAGCTCGCAATCGTTTCAAGCCCCAAGGTGGTAAAGAGTTTCGCCATCAGGAAAAACACACCATAAGGTGCCAAATTCATTAGTAACGTCACCAATTTCATGATGACATCACTAAGGTCGGAAAACACACTAGCAAGCCTTTCACCGGCTTTGCCACTCATTGCCATGGCAAGGCCAAAAAGTACCGCAAAAACGATAATTTGTAGCATGTTGCCTTTGGCCATAGAGTCTATAGGGTTACTGGGGAAAATATTGATAAACACTTGTGATAATGCCGGGGCTTCGTTTGGATTAAACGTCGCGTCCGACTGCATTTGCACACCATCGCCCGGACTAATTAACAAAGCGGCAAAAATGGCCAAACTTATTGCTATCGCGGTGGTAACCAAATACAAGGCAATGGTTTTGCCCCCAAGCCGGCCAAGCGCCGAGGTGTCTGAAAGCGAACAGGTTCCGCACACCAAAGAGACAAATACTAATGGCACAACCAGCATTTTTAAGCTTGCGATGAAAATTTCTCCACCAATGTGAAAAAATCCGTCAACAAAAAGTGCTTTTAATGCTATGTCCATACCGAGTATATGCAGTATGCGATCGTCTTGTCCTGCCAGCAGTAATTTAAAAACAAAACCAACCGCTATACCCGCAACCATGCCAATTACAATGCGTGCAGTTAATCCCAGCTTTTTTTTATTTGTCATAAAATTCGAATAATATTATGTTCCTAATGGCGCTAAGCCTAACAGGTTGAACATGCGAAAGGCATATTTAGACAAATTTTTTTTCAAAATAGCTGTAACGTTTGTAAGATTAATGGTTTAAGATACAGAATTAACAAAAACTATATAATAAATACAGCTAGGGAGAGTTTTCATGCGAAACATCCAGCAATTTCTCATTGCATTAATGGTGATATCATTGGCTGCTTGCAGTGGTGGTGGCACATTAGATACAGGTGGCACAGGTGGTGGGGGTAATACGCCTGTCTATACCTTGAGTGTTAATTTATCAGATGCCGGTGGTGCTGAGTCAACTGCGTTGTCGCAGGACACGCCATTAACGGCAACGGTAACGCTAACGGCAACAAATAGTGGTGTCGTTGCTAATAAATTGATTGCATTTACCTTGAATGATACCGACCTGGCTAGCTTTGCTAATGCTGCAGGCACGGCGTTAACAAATGCAAATGGCGTAGCGACGATTGGCTTGCTAGTGGGTAATAAAAGCGGTGCGGGCACGGTAACAGCAAGTTACGACAACGCTACCATCAGCGCAGGCTTTAACTCCGCCGGTGATGGCGGTGATACTGTAGACGTGGAGGTGGGGTCAGTCTCTCTTATTGCCGATACTCTGCTGCTTGGTTCTGGCGCGGGTTCTGCGGTAGAGCTAAGCGCCCTGGTACGCGATACAAATAATGTGGTGCTGACAAATATCCCCGTGGTGTTCTCTTCTGACTCTGGTGAAATTGTTCAAATTGATCCTGTAACCGGAGCAAATGGTGTTGCTAAAGCCACTTTAAACACACAAACCAATAAAAATATTCGCGACATCATGGTTACTGCTCGAGTGCAACAGCAAAGCTCGACGTTAACCGTGTCGGTTGTTGGTACCACAGTTGACATCGCGGCACCTTCGTCGGTCGTGTTAGGCGATACTACTTCTGTCGATGTATTTTTGACCGATTCAAATGACTCTGGCATTCAGGGGCAAGAGGTTGTAATCGTTTCATCACTTGGAAATACTGTTAGCGATACCTCCCCGGTAACAGCCGGTTCTGCGGGTAAAGCAACTTTTTCTTACACTGCTGTGAATAGTGGTGTTGATACTCTTTCTGTAACAGCCTTGGGCAGCGCGAGTTCAGCAAATATAAATATTAGTGCTGATGCTTTCGCTTTCACTGAGGCCAGTGACGAGGGCGATAAAGTGCTCGAGGTTAACCTCGATACACCACAGGTACTTAACGTCGAGTGGTTAGTAAATAACACGCCTAATGTTGGTGAGATGGTCACGTTTAATACTACTCGTGGCGAGATAGCCGATTCTGCTATTAATTTAAACGGAGCTGTAACCTCGCAAAATGTTACTGATATAGATGGAAAGGCTCAGGCCGTTGTTCGCTCTCAGTTTGCGGGGTTGTCAACAATCAGCGCAGCGGGTGGCGATGGCAACGATGCAGTTAGCGCGAAGAAACTGATTGAGTTTGTTGCAGTTAACCCAAGCAAAATGGAAGCCCAGGCATTTCCTGCTCAAATAGGTGCGGGGGAAACCAGTGCCATACGTGCGATAGTGCGCGATGAGGAAAATAACCCGGTTAAAAACCAAACCGTGGTGTTTTCGCTGGATAATTCTGCCGGTGGCTCGATTAGTACCGGTACTGCGGTTACCAATTCACAGGGTATCGCTTCTACCGTGTTTACCGCAGATACGAGTACTGGCGGTGGTATAGAAGGAGAAAACCTGGTTATCAGAGCCGCATTGCAAAATAACAATGCAATCTTTGATGAAACAGATATTGCTGTTGGTAAAAGGACCTTGTTCTTCCGTTTCGGCACAGGCAATGAGATTACCAAGCCTTCTCCTAGCACTTATGCTAAAGAGTTTTCAATAATCGTTACGGATAGCTCTGGCAACCCTGTAGCTAATCAGGAACTTAACGTTGCAGTTGTTTCTTTGGGTTACAGCAAGGGTTTTTGGGTCGAATCACCGCCAGCGCCTGAGGCGTTTAAACGATGGGTTACATCAGGTACTTTGCCTCCTGCTGCGAGGACTTCTCCGAAATATTGTGAAAGCGAGGATGCGAACTTTAACGGTATCCTTGATGAAGGCGAGGATGTAAATATTGATGGCCAACTTACGCCTGGCAATGTGGCCGTTGTTCAAAGAACAGTGATGTCAGATGATAGTGGTATCGCAACGTTCAGTGTGACATACCCTCAGGACGTTGGAGGTTGGTTAGACGTACGGCTACAAATTTCTGGATTGGCTTCTGGAACAGAAAACGTTTCACATCGAGACTACGGTTTACCTGTTTCTTCTGAAGATGTAACCAGAGAAAACTCTCCACCGCCAAGCAATCCTTTTGGTGTTAGTCAGGTTTGCTCTGACAAGTGGTAAGCATGGTGCATTAAAAAAGTAAGGGAGCCAGAGGCTCCCTTAATTTTTACTTGCGAATATTAATCTTGCTGGAATTGATACACTGAACCCAGTTGTAATATCTGCGTTAGTTCATCAAGTGCGGTACGAGACTCTAGCAATAATTGCGGATCGACCAAATCAGCTTCGCTTAGTTGATCGCGGTAATGCTTATCAACCCACTGGTTTAATGTGGCGAATAAACTCTCGTTCATTAACACATGTTGATTAAGCGCTTGCTTTTCGCCTTCGCTCATTGCAACCCGCAACCGCAGACATGCCGGGCCGCCGCCATTTTGCATACTCTGTTTTACATCGTAGTAATGCACATGCTTAATCGGCGTATTACGCTGGGTAAGCTCTGTTAAGTAAGCTGAAACCGCTGGGTTATCCTGGCTTTCTGTCGGTGCAATAATTGCCATTTCGCCATTTGGTAGCGTAATAACCTGTGTATTAAACAGATACGTTTTAACGGCTTGCTCAACAGTAACTTCCGAGTCTTTCACTTCAATAAGGTGTAGTTCGGCGTCGTTGCCAAATTTACGTTGCAGTTCTGCCAGTTTATGCTGCGTATCAACAAAAGCTTGCTGATGATAAAACAGCACGTTTTGGTTACCTACGGCAATAACGTCGTTGTGAAACACACCTTGATCTATAACATCGGGGTTCTGCTGAATATAAACCACATGCTCATCACTTAAACCATGTAAGCGGGCAACCGCTTCACATGCTTCAAGTGTGTGGCGGGCAGGGTAGCGTTTAGGTATTGGTTTGCTGCTGTCAAATGCATATCGTCCAAACACAAACAGTTCTACGCCTTGTTTGCCGTAGGCACTGCAAAGTCTGGTATGATTGGCTGCGCCTTCATCACCGAAGTGATCATTGTCCGGTAAATGTGTATGATGCGCAAAATGTTTAGGGTCACGGAACATAGCCTGCAAAATTTTGCCGGTAGTGACAGGCTCTAATGAGCGGTGGAATTTGTTGGTTAAATTAGCTGGTGTAAAGTGTATTTTGCCATCTGCAGTGTCTGCACTGGGTGAAATAGTGGCAGCATTGGCTGTCCACATGCTTGATGCAGAGCACACAGCTTTAAACACAGCAGGCGCCTGTTTGGCGGCTTTTTCTATAACCTGGGCGTCTGTGCCGGTAAAGCCCAGACGACGCAGTGTATAGACATCAGGGCGTTCTTGTGGTGCTAATACCCCTTGAACCAAGCCCAAATCGTGTAAGGCTTTCATTTTACTTAAGCCTTGCTTAGCCGCTTGTCTGGGGCTTGAGCTATTTTTGGCATTAGAAAGTGAGGCAACATTGCCGATAGATAAACCGGCATAGTTGTGGGTTGGCCCTACCAGGCCATCGAAGTTTGCTTCAAAAAATTTCATATTTGCTTTATATCCTTTATTTGGAATGGGCACTGTTTTTATTATTTTTGCGGCCGCTTAGGATGCTTCATTTGTTTTGGCGAACGTTTCGCCAGACAGCTCTTAATTTGAGCTGGTTTGCATAATAATGAGTTTATTCACTTGTCACAACTGCGGTTTGCGGATATATGTTAAAAAAGCAGCATTGTTGGCATGCACTGAAAAGATAGGGACCACAGGATTAAGATGGCGAAATCACTGGTTATAGTCGAATCACCGGCAAAAGCGAAAACGATTAACAAGTATTTGGGTAAAGACTTTATCGTCAAATCGAGTGTTGGTCATATTCGTGATTTGCCTACGAGTAGTAGCAAAGAAAAATCAACGGATAAAAAAACGCTGAGTAAAGAAGAAAAAGCCTACCAGGCGTTGGTAGACCGTATGGGTATCGATCCGGAAAATGGCTGGAAAGCACGTTACGAAATTTTGCCCGGTAAAGAAAAAGTGGTGAAAGAGCTCAAAGCACTTGCCGAAAAAGCCGATACCGTATATCTGGCAACGGACTTAGACCGAGAGGGAGAAGCTATTGCCTGGCATTTGCAGCAGATTATCGGGGGCGAAGAGCAGAAATTTAAACGTGTGGTATTTAATGAAATTACCAAAAATGCCATTCAAAGTGCGTTTAACGAACCTGGTGAGGTTAATGTCGCTCGGGTAAATGCACAGCAAGCCAGACGGTTTTTAGATCGCGTCGTCGGTTTTATGGTGTCCCCTTTACTTTGGAAAAAAGTGGCTCGCGGCTTGTCCGCCGGGCGCGTGCAATCTGTAGCCGTGCGTTTAGTGGTCGAACGCGAGCGTGAGATTAAAGCCTTTGTCCCGGAAGAATACTGGACGGTGGCAGCAGATACTTTAACTGCGGCAAAACAGGCATTGCAATTAGATGTGACCAAGCAACAGGGCAAAGCCTTTAAGCCCGTTAATAAAGCGGAAGCAGATGCCGCATTAGCCACCTTGAATACTGCTGGATACAAGGTGCTGGAGCGCGAAGATAAACCCAGTAGCAGCAAACCGCAAGCGCCGTTTATTACCTCTACTTTGCAACAAGCCGCCAGCACAAGGCTAGGCTATGGTGTTAAGAAAACCATGATGCTGGCTCAACGTCTATACGAAGCCGGTCACATCACCTATATGCGAACCGACTCAACGAATTTAAGTGCAGATGCGGTTAACGCGTGTCGTGACTATATCGTTGAGCAGTTTGGTAATAAGTACCTGCCCGAGCAACCGCTAAGCTATGGCAGCAAAGCCAACGCACAAGAAGCGCATGAAGCGATACGGCCTTCAGATGTCGATGTGTTAGCAGGTAGCCTGGCTGATATGGAGGCTGATGCACGCAAGCTGTATGAATTGATTTGGCGTCAGTTTGTCGCGTGTCAGATGCCACCCGCATTGTATGACGTCACTAATATTATCGTGCAAGCGGCAGAATTTGAATTAAAAGCCAAAGGGCGGGTATTACGTTTTGATGGTTGGACTAAAGTACAGCCAGCCGTTAAGCGCAAAGACGAAGAAGATAGCCTGTTGCCAGATGTAAAGTCTGGCGACATGCTGCAGCTGGAGCAATTACTCAGCGCTCAGCATTTTACCAAGCCAACCGCGCGCTTTAGCGAAGCCAGTTTAGTTAAAGAGCTGGAGAAGCGCGGTATTGGCAGGCCATCTACGTATGCGTCAATCATTTCTACTATTCAAGACCGGGGTTATGTGCGGGTTGAGAATAAGCGCTTTTATGCGGAAAAAATGGGCGAGATTGTTACAGACAGATTAGTTGAAAATTTTAACGACTTAATGAACTACGATTTTACCGCCAATATGGAGCTGAAGTTGGATGATATAGCCAACGCCCAGGCGCAGTGGCGCAAAGAGCTTGATAGTTTTTACGGTGATTTCTCGCAAAAGTTGAAAACGGCTGAGAACGATCCTGAACAAGGTGGCATGCGTTTAAATCAAGTTGTTATTACTGATATCGTTTGTCCAACATGTGGCCGAGCCATGGGTATTCGTACTGCGTCAACCGGGGTGTTTCTCGGGTGCTCTGGTTACAATCTTCCGCCTAAAGAACGTTGTACTACCACGATGAATTTAGTGTCAGGCGATGAAGCGGTTAAGGTTGTTGACGATGAGGAAATGGAAACTGAAGCATTACGGCAGAAAAAGCGTTGTGCCAAGTGCGGAACCGCAATGGACAGCTATTTAATTGATGAGCAGCGCAAATTGCATGTTTGTGGGAATAACCCGGCTTGTGATGGCTTTGATGTTGAGCAGGGCAGTTTCAAGATTAAAGGCTACGATGGCCCGCTAATTGAGTGTGATAAATGCGGTTCAGATATGCAATTAAAGTCAGGCCGATTCGGTAAGTACTTTGGTTGCACCAATTCGGAGTGTAAAAATACCCGTAAGCTGTTACGCAGTGGAGAAGCCGCGCCACCAAAAGAAGATCCGGTGCATTTGCCTGAACTTAAGTGTGAAAAATCTGACGCTTATTTTGTGCTGCGCGATGGGGCGGCAGGTTTATTCCTTGCCGCGTCTACGTTTCCTAAATCACGTGAAACCCGGGCTCCATTGGTTGCTGAACTGGCTCAATTTCGTGAACGTTTATCACCGAAGTTTTATTATTTAGCCGATGCCCCGGTAAAAGATCCGGATGGAAATCCGGCGATAGTGCGTTGGAGCCGTAAGACGAAACAACAATATGTCATGTCTGAGCGAGACGGCAAAGCAAGTGGCTGGTCAGCGTGGTTTGAGAATGGCAAATGGGTTGTAACGAAAAGCTAGTGTGTTAATGACTAAAAAGGGGTTGCCACTGCAACCCCTTTTTTAATTGTGCTTTTATAGATTAAACGGTTGTTACCATTTGCGTTTTGGTGCAAATAACTCGTCCAGATCTTTGTTTTCTTTTTCTTCTTTCTTTTCGCGATCCCGCATATTGCCTTCTTTAAGCTCACTGGCTATATCTTGTAAGGTTTGTATTACTTCTGACTTTCGCGTTGTAGAATAGTCATCTTGATGTGGTGTGTTACTCAGTGCAGTAAGCGCTTTTTCATAATATTGTCTTGCTGACCCTAGCATGTTGTTTGTTCTGGCCTGGCTACCGCGTTTTATCTGGCTTTCTACGTTTATTTTAAGCTGTAAGATTTCCAGGCGCTTGTCTTCCTGTATCACCATTTGCGTATCAACATTGCCTCGGGCGTGCTCTGCGCGCAGTACTGTACGTAGTTTTTTAATGCCTTTAATCATGCCAATTAGCTGTTGATCATTATCCGGCAAGGCTACTGCATCCATATTGCCACTTGTATCTGAACTCGCATCGGCAAGACGCTTTTCAGTTTCTTCTAGTCGCTGCTTAATGTCTCTGGCGCCATTCTCCAATTCAACCATCGCTTTTAACGTTAATGCTGTTCGCTTTAGCAACATTTGACTAATACCTGGAGACATTGGCACGTTTGCCGAATTCACAAGAAGCTCTTCAGTGTCTTCTAGTATTGTCCGAAGCTTACTAAATTCTGCTCGTCTTAAGGTTGCCAAACGCTCTTTATGTTGTTGAATAGTATTGACTATTACAGCAATAACGACCAGTGCAATTACCAGTGTTATTATCAAGGTTAACAGCATCTAAACCTCATTCCAGACTCAGTTTTATCATCATATTAATCACAAAACAGGTTAAATAACAGCTGTCCTCTTGTTTCAAGGTAAGATCAACTGAAATACGCCACCACCTAGTTTGCCACCGTTGTTTAAGTTTACAGCCCCTTGACTACCTTTGTTAGAATGCGCAGCTGCAATGAGTTTAGCAAAAAATATACCAAGACCGGTATGATTGTTCGCAAAGTCGGGCGTGCTCATGTTGACAGTACTTTGGTTCATCATCAAGTCAGGAAAACCGGGCCCGTCATCATGTACTTCAATGACTAACTGGTTTTCTTGAGCTGTTATCTTTAGCAATACTGTCGTTTGGCAGTATCGCAACGCGTTTGATACGGCGTCGTTTAACAAGTTTATGATAAGGTCATAGTCAAAAAACCATCGCAACTCGTCACGTTGTTCTATCTCCATCCGCAGTTTACGTTGTTCAATATAGAACTGATTTTTTAGTAGTACTTCTTCAGTAACGTCGCATAAATAGTGCTCGTCTATTTGAACGGGAAATTGATTGCGTTCAAGCCGATACAGCGCCAACAACTGTAACAGATTTGAATTTAACCGATTGGCCTCGTAATTTAAACGCGCTAACTCCTCTCTGGCACTGTCTGATAGCTGGTGGCTTTCTTGCTGAATAAGCTCTGAGGATTGAATCAGCATACATAATGAATTTTTCATATCGTGCACGGCGGATGCCAGCACTGACGCGAAGTCTATCGCGGGAGTTATTTTGCTCATCTCAATTTAACCCTCAAGGCTTTAGCCACAGCAAGTTTGTAGGATACATGTTGTTTTTAGTTACCATTAGTTATAGTAACCGGCAAATTAAATATTAGTTGGAATATCCTGCCATATATGTATATTGAGCAATGATATGCCATTACCGGACTTGTGACACATGAAATTGCAGCAGTTGCGTTATATTGTTGAAGTACTGAACCATAATCTGAATGTCTCTTCTACCGCAGAAAGTCTGTTTACCTCGCAACCGGGTATCAGTAAGCAAGTCCGTATGTTGGAAGATGAATTAGGTATTCAGGTATTTGGCCGCAGTGGCAAGCATTTAACTCATGTGACACCGGCCGGCCGTGATGTGATAGACATTGCTCAGCAAATTTTGGCAAAAGTAGAAAGTATTAAAGCCGTCGCAAAAGAACATACGTTACCTGATCAAGGCAAGTTGAATATTGCGACTACCCATACTCAGGCACGCTACGCTCTGCCTCCAGTGATTAGCGGCTTTATGCAAAAATACCCTAAAGTGTCTCTTCATATGCATCAAGGCACTCCACAGCAAATCTCTGAAGCTGCATCACGCGGTGAAGCTGATTTTGCTATAGCAACTGAAGCACTGCATTTATACAACGATTTAGTCATGTTGCCATGTTATCACTGGAACCGTAGCGTTATTGTTCGAAAAGACCACCCGCTGGTGCAATTGGCTAGAAAAGTTACTGTGGAGGATGTTGCTCAACACCCTATAGTTACTTATGTATTCGGTTTTACCGGGCGCTCAGAGCTAGACCGGGCCTTTGCGGCTAAAGGCTTGGAGCCTAAAATTGTGTTCACAGCGACAGATGCGGACGTGATTAAAACCTACGTACGATTAGGTCTGGGAGTGGGGGTTATTGCCTCAATGGCTATGGACAAAGAACTTGATAAAGATTTGGTTGCTATAGACGCAAGTCACTTATTTGATGCCTCTACGACGAAAATTGGCTTTCGCAAAGGCGCATTTTTACGTACTTATATGTATGATTTTATAGAGCGATTTGCCCCGCACCTGACAAAAGATGTCGTAGAAAAAGCAAATTTACTGCGTAACCAAGAAGAAATCGATCGTATGTTTTCCCGCTTCGACTTACCCGTACGCTAAACCAGTAAAAGCCCTTATTACTTTGATTGTAATTGGCTTTGAACTTTCAAATGTAAATGCTATTGCAAATGGTAATTATTCTCAGTAAGATGCTTGCGGTGTTAAGCGTTAAGTATTCTTACTATGAACTCATTCCAAAAAAACGTCATTTTTGCAAAATTTGTGCGCGTGTTGCACAGTTACAGCTCTATGCTGGTATTGGTTTTGCTGCTTTTTTTTGCCATTACGGGTTTAACCTTAAATCATCCTGATGTACTTCATTCTAAGGCCGGATACGTGTCCGAGCGCGTTATACTTCCGTTACCTGAGTATTTGCAGTTAAGTCTCATACCCCAATCTGAAGAAGCGCAAGCCGAACTTGCCCATCAATTTCGTCAGTGGTTAAGTACTGAAGATCACGTTAAAGCGTCAACCTACAAATATCAATTTGATATTGCAGAACAGCTGCTTGAGTTAGATTTCAAGCGGCCTGGAGGCTATGCGAATGTTGTCGTAGATTTTGCTGCCGGGCAAGCCGACGTTGATAAAGAGTTTAGCGGTTATCTGACATTGCTTAACGAGCTACATAAGGGACGAAATGCGGGAGCTAGTTGGATTTTTTTAATAGATGCCACTGCACTTGCTTGCATTGTGTTTGCTTTGACCGGGTTTTATCTGCTGTTGAAGCAACCATCCCGACGACCTATTGGCAATAGCCTGGCCATGCTGGGCGTTTTTCTCGCACTTTTCGCATACATCTTGTCATTACATTAATGTCTCACAGCAGTCGGAGTTTACTATGAAATTTGTCATTACCCGTTTAATTGTCTGGTTTAGTGCACTGTTGCTAAGTGGCAATGTAATAGCCGCTCCAAGCGAAATTACGTTAGAGCTGCCTCAAATTGAAACGAGCCAATACCACCGGCCCTATGTCGCGGTATGGGTTGAGGATGCGCAGCAACAACCGGTAAAGCTGATAGCGCTATGGGTAGAGAAACCCGATTGGCTAAAAGATCTGCGCCGTTTTTGGCGGAAAATTGGCCGTAGCAATACTGCGCTTGTAGATGCAGTTAGTGGTGCGACGAAAAAAACTGGACATTATACGCTGCATTGGGATGGTAAAGATGATCAGGGGAAAATGCTGGCTACAGGTAATTATACCTTGTTTGTTGAGGCTGCACGTGAGCAGGGTGGGCGCAGTCTGGCAAAACATGCATTTCAACTTCCGGCAACGCACGGTGTTATTGAGATTGCGGCCGAGGGCGAGCTTGGCGTTATCTCTGCAGTGATGCGCTAACACTAAATTTATAAGCATTAAATTTATACGTATTTAATAATAAGGATTTGTTTATGTTGAAAAAAGCAGTATTACTTTTGTCCTCGCTATTCCTTAGCAGCAGCTTACAAGCGCATACTTTGTGGTTAGTACCTAGCCATTATGTGTTGTCCAAACCGAATAGTTGGATAGCGGTTGATGCCTCTGCGGCTAACATGACATTTGTGCCGGATAAGGGTATTTCTTTGAATGCATTAAAGCTTTATTCACCTGACGGCAGTTCAAAAGCAATTAAAGACGTGTATCAGGGAAAACGTAAATCAATGGCTGATGTACAATTAGCAGGTGATGGCTCCTATCGCCTGGAATTGGCTAACCCGCCTCGATTTATGACCCTGTACGAGCTAAACGGCGAGCGTAAGCGTTTAATGGCCGATAAGCAGCAACGTGCCGCGCAGTTACCGGCTGGTGCAACTAATGTAGAAACGGTAAAAAGTAGAAGCCGCAGTTTCGCATACATTACGGTAAATGCCCCGACTGATACGGTATTAACATTACAAGGCGAAGGGCTTGAAATTAGCAGTTCAACTCATCCGGCAGATGTAGTGGCTCAAGAGGCACTGCAGTTTGTGTTTAATATCAATGGTAAACCGCAACAGCATGTTAAAGGCGTATTGTCTTATGCTGGCGAATTATATCGCAACGCGGCAGAGCGCATAGAGTTTATAACTGACAGTGACGGCGTATTTCGTTTTGTGCCTGAGCAGGCAGGACGCTATTTAATTGAAGCGTCATACTCCGCTGATATAGCATCTGCGCAAGCAGATAAAGTGCGTGAATCTATAACCTATAGTTTTGAAGTTGCGCTGCCTTAAACGGGAACAACGCGATCTTTTACAAAAACCAGTCTAATGCATTAGGCTGGTTTTCTGCTCTTTGTTACACTGCTTGCCACTCAAAAGCCTGTCGTCAGGATGAATAGATGCAAATATTTGCTGATGAAAATATGCCGTTGGTTAATGCGTTCTTCGAAGACATAGGGGACGTTACGCTGTTCAACGGTCGAAATGTGACAGCATCCCAGCTAGAGAACGCCGATATTTTATTAGTTCGTTCTGTTACAAACGTAAATGCTGAATTATTGGCAAAAAACAGTAAGCTCAAGTTTGTTGGTACAGCAACGATAGGTATGGATCATATTGACCAGGCCTATCTTGCGTCGCGCAACGTAAGCTTTGCCAGTGCACCGGGTTGCAATGCGCAATCTGTTGTTGAGTATGTACTAAGCAGTCTATGGTGTCTGGCTGAGCGCTATCAGTGGCACCTGGAGAAAAAAACCGTTGGTATTGTCGGTGTTGGTAATATTGGTAGCCGGTTAGTCAGGGCCTTAACAGCGCTTAATATTAAGGTGTTGCAGTGCGATCCTGTGCGTGCAGAGCAAGACAACGGTTTTGAACACACGGATTTTGATCTGCTATGTCAGCATGCAGACATTATCAGTTTTCATACACCACTGCAGACATTGGGTAAATGGCCGACCAGGCACATGTTAAATACAACGTCGTTGCAGCGGCTAAAACCTGATTGCGCCATCATCAATGCGTCGCGTGGGGCCGTTATTGATAATCATGCGTTACTGAATGATCTGCTTGTAACGCACCGGCGCCGTGCCGTTGTGCTCGACGTATGGGAAAGTGAGCCCGATATTCTTACCGCATTGCTTCCTTATGTTGATATTGCAACAGCTCATATTGCCGGACATAGCGTGGAAGGTAAGGCTCGGGGGACAGAAATGCTGTACCAGCATTGCTGCAAATTGCTTGGGCAGCCCGTTATTCATCAGCTTGGGCAAGTTTTGTCCGTACCAGCAATGGAAAAATTGCAAATATCTGAAAAATTTAGGCTTCCAGATGTCCAAAATTTAGCAAGACTGTTATATGATGTTCGCCGTGACGATGCCATGTTGCGTCAGCATCTGGCAGAACAGGGTTTTGACTGGTTGCGTAAACATTATCCACCGCGTCGAGAGTTCGGCTCGTTACAGCTGTGCGGCAAAATAGTACCTGACTATTTGCCGCAATTAGGTTTTAGCCTCGCACAATAATATGAGGGAATGTCATGGCTTCGCAATATAATGTTGCTGTTTTAGGTGCAACAGGGTTGGTTGGACAACATTTAATTGAAATCCTGGAACAGCGCGATTTTCCGGTCGCACAGCTTTTTCCGCTGGCAAGTAGCCGCTCAGCAGGCGGTACCGTGACATTTAAGGGTAAGAAGATTAAGGTTATCGACGCTGAAACCTTTGATTGGTCAGAAGCGCAAATTGGTTTATTTTCAGCAGGTGGGAGTGTGTCTGCTATTTATGCGCCTAAGGCAGCTGATGCTGGCTGTGTTGTAATTGATAACACATCACACTATCGCTATGAACCCGACATCCCGTTGGTGGTGCCAGAAGTTAATGCACATGCAATAGCTGATTTTCGCAATCGTAATATTATTGCGAACCCAAATTGTTCTACCATACAAATGCTTGTTGCATTAAAACCTATTCATGACGCCGTGGGTATTAGCCGGATAAATGTCTGTACTTATCAATCTGTAAGTGGCGCAGGTCAAGATGCAGTGGAAGGGCTTGCGCACGAAGCGGCACAATTGATGAATGGTCGCCCGATAGATACTGAAGGTAAATTCGCCCGCCAGATTGCATTTAACGTGATCCCACAAATTGATGTGTTTATGGATAATGGCTACACCAAAGAAGAAATGAAAATGCACTGGGAAACCCAGAAAATTTTTGGTGACAGTTCTATTTCCGTTAACGCTACCGCTGTGCGGGTGCCGGTGTTTTTTGGTCATGCTGAGGCCGTGCATATTGAAACACGTATGCCCATTAGCGTTGATCAGGTCAAAGCACTGTTAGCCAATGCACCTGGTGTTGTATTACTGGAAAACAATGCAGAGTTCCCAACGCAAGTTTGCAGTGCAGCAGGGAAAGATGACGTCTTTGTTGGTCGTGTTCGGCAAGACTTATCGCATGAAAATGGTATCAATCTATGGGTTGTTGCAGATAACATTCGCAAGGGCGCTGCCACAAACAGTATTCAGATAGCTGAGCATCTGATACGCGATTATCTCTAAATTATTATAGGGGCTCCTTTAAGGGGCCCTTTTTGTTTTAGTATTAAATCACTCATTCACTTACCTGCGTTTAGAAAGGCTGGTCAGAATCGTGCCAGTGCTTTATATTTTCATTCATTCGCTAAACTGCCAAAGTTGGAACACTGTTTGCAAAGGAACTAAAGCCGACGGTAACGCTGCCGACATCCTTCGTAAATGCGCCTGAATTGGGGTAGGGACCTTTAATGCCTTTGTTATTTGTTTTTTTCATCACTGTGCTTGTCAATTTTCCGTCATTTGTGCAGGCACAAGACACGAGCACCCAGCTCCGTGGGCCGCGTAGTACAGACGCCCCGTTGGCGCCAGTGACAATAGGTCCGCTTAGTCCGGCAGATACGTTGTGGCGAGTTGCAGAGCGGATAAGAACCGATCCCAGTATTAGTCTATATCAGGTAATGTATGCGTTATACCTGAAAAACCCAGACGCGTTTTTAGATAACAACTTAAACCATCTGCGTCCGAACTCAGTTCTGCTGTTGCCCACAATGGCAGAAATGCGGCAGGTTGACGTAAACACCGCAAAACAAAAGTCAGAACAAGATGACAAGAATTGGGCTCAGCGGCAAAAAAATGCCAGCTCAAATACCGATACCAATCTTTCAGACGCATCATCAAAGCAGCAGCGAGAACTTGAACGTATAAGTAAGCAGCAGCGTGAAGATTTAGAACGCCAGCAAAGCCAGTTTGCAGATTCAATGCAGCAGGTTGAATTGATAGCAGAAGAAAACCGTCAATTAAAAGCCAGTTTGATAAATGTTGAGCAAGAACTTGCACTGATCAAAGCTCAGCTTGGTCAGGACAGTGAGCTGCAGCAACAAATTAGCCAATTACTGGCTCAGCAGGCCGAGCTGCTCAAAGCAAAGTCTGAGCAGGAGGCCATTGCCGCAGAGCAAATTGATTGGCAGCAATGGTTTAAAAATCCGATAGCCTGGATTTTGGCCGCCTGTATTCCTGCGCTATTAATACTATTTGGTATTTTGCTGTGGGTGAAAAAGCGCGGTAGACAAACCGAAAAAGTCGTTCATGCTGCAACATCAGAAACGGCGCCAAATCCAACATATCATTCTCCGCTGCCTCCGCTTGACGACAACAATGATCTTGATGAAAGCTTATTCGAAATTGACGAAGCTTTGCTTGAAGATACGTTCAGTGATGCTGCTGAGCCGCAAGCGGTAACCATTGAGGATGACTTGCTTGATCTGGACGACGAATTATCGTTTGAAGACGACAGTTTATTGCCGTCTGACGCGCCTGGACAAGGTGATGATGCATTATCGATGGATGACTCGTTAGAGCTGGATGATACATTTGACCCCGATAATATCTTATCCGATACAGATTTATCAGCATTATTAGCCGCAGAAGACGATGATGATGATGTGTTTATTGAGCTTGCAGATAGTAGTGCAGAGATGGAAGACGTTGCTCTGGATGAGGTTGATGACACGGTTGTTAGCCATTTAGCTGATGATGATTTTGAGATGACATCAGAGCCTGATGTTGCTGAAGATGATATAGACGCATTGCTAGCGCAAGTTAATGCTAACAATACCGGCAATGTTGATGACAACTCCGACAACGATTTAGCCGTTGACGATGTTGATATGAAACCAGAGCCAGACGTTGCTGAGGATGATATCGACGCCTTGCTAGCGCAAGTTAATGCAACCAATAAAGATGATACAGATACTGACGGTTCAGATGCTGAAAATTGGGCTGAAGACATTGAAATTGAAGACATTGATATTGAAGACATTGATATTGAAGACATTGATATTGAAGAAATTGACCTGGATGAAATTCAACCCGACGAAATAGAGCAAACGTCCAAACAAGATGAAATCGTATTATCGACATCGGCAATCTCTGCACAAGAGCAACAATTAGCAGCGTCTTTAGACGACGATAATGACATCTTGGCTGAGGAAGTCGCAGCTTCAGTTGACGTAGATCACGCTAGTAACGCGGATGTTGACAGTTTTGATAGTTCAGAACTGGAAGAGTTTGCAGAAAGTTTAGTAACAGAGAGCTTGAATGCTGAAAGCTCAGTTACAGAGAGCTTAGATTCAGAGAGTTTGGATTTAGAGGGCCTGGATTTAGAGAGCTTAGTCACAGATAGCACAAATACAGAATTGCCCGATGATACCGAAGAGCTGTCTGTTGATGAAGATGCACTGCTTAGCGCAGAGCTAACCGATTTGTTGGATCAAGCCGAAAACTTGAATACGCGTGAGACTGAGTTGTTGCAGGAAAACGTTGCGCTCTCAGATAGTGATGTAGTCTTAGAGAGTGATGCACTCTCGGACAGCGATGAACTAGTTGATAAAGACGATAGTGAAGACGATCTATTAAGCGAAAGTCTTGAGACAGAATCTGACGATAGCTCCGTTTTAACACCGGATTTAACAGCCAATGACGATGGCTCTGTCACCCGTGTCACTGAGGCTGCGTTGTCGGTAGAAAATCCAAGTAAGATGCTAGAGCAGTATCCTGAGCTTGAACTAACTGATGACGACGTCGAAATTGAACCTCAAGGGGGGGATGAAAGCGAGCTTGACGCTGAGATGCTACTTGAGGACTTTGAGGTTCTACCTGACGTCGACGATTTAAGCGAGTTGCTCAATGACACCGATGATGATGACCACGCAAGCGATAGTGATCTGCTTGAGCATGAAGAGCAAGAACTCGATCCTATTGAAGGTGCTCAGTTTGACTCGATGCTGTCTGAACTTGAAACTATAGCTGACAATCTGGACGCGACAGAATCTGATGTGTCGACGGCTCCCACTGTCGATGTATCTGAAACTGAAAACGGTTTTGATTTTAACGAAGATGATTTTGTTGAAATTGATACCTTACTGGCCAATGCGGAACTTCAGGACCAAGATCCTGATCGGTTTAACCAGCTCAATGTTGATGTTGGTCTAAATGATTATAAAGATATCATCGGTGAGCATGAACGGCGTGACGTTGACAAAGAAGATAACGGTTATGCTGCGAAGCTTGACTTGGCAAGAGCCTATATTGAGATGGACGACCGGGAAATTGCTGATTTACTGCTCGACAGCATTCTGGCGTCTGATGCACCCGACCATATAAAAAAAGAAGCGCAGAATTTGAAATAAGTGCATCTATAGTGAAGGCTTTATTAAAACCGCTCTTGCGTTATAATTGGCGCCGTTTATAACAAGGGGACGGCATGCGCATTGCATTGGGTATTGAATATGACGGTTCAGCATTTTATGGTTGGCAGCGTCAGCGTGAAGTTAACAGTGTACAGCAGGAATTAGAGCAAGCACTGTCTGTTGTGGCTAATCAACCTATAGAACTGTTTTGTGCTGGCCGTACCGACGCAGGTGTACATGCAACGGGGCAGGTTGTGCATTTTGATACTTCTGCTTTACGCGACAATAAAAGCTGGGTTATGGGCACCAATGCTCAATTACCCGATGCTATTTCAGTGCGGTGGGCAACCGTTGTACCTGATGACTTTCATGCCCGCTTTAGCGCAACTGCGCGACGTTATCGTTACATTATATATAACCATAAGTATCGGCCGGGCATTCTGCGTACCGGCTTGAGTCACTATCATCAAACGTTAAATATCGACTTGATGCAACAAGCCGCACCTTTTCTGTTAGGTGAGCAGGATTTCACCTCGTTTAGAGCAATCCAATGTCAGTCACACACGCCATTTCGTAATGTGCATCACCTTAACATCTCACGTCATGGCGACTATATTGTAATAGATATCAAGGCAAACGCATTTTTACATCATATGGTGCGTAACATCACCGGTAGCCTGCTTGAGGTGGGCATGCAAAATCGTCCGCCGGAATGGATTGCTGAGTTGTTAGCGGCTAAAAACCGTAGTCTGGCTGCAGCTACAGCTAAGCCCGGTGGTTTATACCTGGTCGATGTTGACTACCCGGAACAATTGGCCTTACCCAAAAGTGAGATGGGTCCGTTGTTTTTACCTGATTAGCCGGCACTACTAAGACCAGTTTTCTGTATTCGACCTTATACGTTTTGTGCTTTAATAGCGCCGGTTTACAGATTTTCGGCGTTGTTTAACGTTATTTCGGCATGGCCAATGTGCGGTGTCGTTCCTAATAGGACATATTTATGAGTTGGTTAGAAAAAATCCTGCCCAGAACATCCTCTTCTTCCGCGCGTCGAAATATCCCGGAAGGTGTCTGGACAAAATGCACTTCATGTGAGGCTGTTCTCTATAAAGCGGATTTAGATCGGAACTTGGGCGTTTGTCCAAAGTGCGATCATCACATGCGTGTTTCTGCCCGTGCGCGTTTGACAGGGTTCTTAGATACACAAGCGGTAAAAGAATTAGCTGCTGAGCTGGAACCACAGGATTTACTAAAATTTAAAGACAGCAAACGCTACAAAGACCGCATTAGTGCGGCGCAAAAAGCGACCAATGAAAAAGATGCTATGGTCGTAATGCATGGCACGCTAAAGGGGATGCCAATTGTCGCTGCAGCATTTGAGTTCGAATTTATGGGTGGCTCAATGGCGTCGGTTGTTGGGGCAAAGTTTGTTGCCGGCGTTGAGCATGCATTAAAGCACAAGGTGCCGTTTGTTTGTTTTTCTGCCAGTGGTGGCGCTCGAATGCAAGAAGCGTTGTTTTCACTGATGCAGATGGCGAAAACCAGTGCAGCGTTGGCAAAAATGAGTGAACAGGGCTTACCTTACGTATCGGTATTAACGGACCCCACAATGGGCGGTGTGTCGGCTAGTTTAGCGATGTTGGGTGATGTCAATATTGGTGAACCTAAGGCCCTGATAGGTTTTGCTGGTCCTCGGGTTATTGAACAGACTGTGCGTGAAAAATTACCGGAAGGCTTCCAACGAAGTGAGTTTTTATTAGAACATGGTGCAATTGATATGATTGTTGACCGGCGCAAAATGCGCGATACAATTGCACGATTAGTTGCTAAGTTTATGCAGCTTCCTGCTCCGGTATCGGAGCACGACGCCGCTTAAGGGTTTCATGTCTGCAGTTATTCCTGATAGCCAATCGTGCCACAGTCTGGCCGATTGGCTTTGTTATATTGAACATAACCATCCTGTCCACAAAATCGAGCTCGGCCTTGAGCGGGTGCTTGAGGTGGCAAAGCGCGCAGATCTAGCCAGCCTGCCAGGTAAAACGATTCTTATTGGTGGAACCAACGGCAAGGGCACAACGGCATGTGTGCTGGAACAGTTGCTTATTGCGCAGGGCTTCCGTGTCGGGGTTTACAGCTCACCACATCTACTTAAGTTTAACGAACGTTTACGTCTTGATAGTCAAGATGTGCCAGATGCTGCTTGGTTAAGTGCATTCGCGTTTATTGAGCAAATTCGTGGTGAAATTGCGCTGACCTACTTTGAATTTACTACCTTGGTAGCATTTCGCGTTTTACAACTGCAGCAACCTGACTTTTGTATTATTGAAGTGGGTTTGGGTGGGCGGCTTGATGCAACCAATATTATTGCGCCAGACATTAGTGTTATCACTACGGTAGATTTAGATCATCAAGACTGGCTGGGGGATAACAGAGAACTCATTGGTATTGAAAAAGCAGGTATTTTTCGACCGGGTCAGCCTGTCGTTATCGGCGACTTAGATCCACCACGTTCAGTGCTGGCACATGCTCAGCAACTGGCGTGTGATTATGTTTTGGTGCACAAAGATTATCGCTACACAGAACAGTCTGAAAGCTGGCAATGGCAAAGCCAACTGCATCAGTTTGAGCCGTTACCGCTGCCTGCCATGCCGATACAAAACGCAGCCTGTGCGTTAGCCGTGTTGGAAAAACTTAGCTTGTTACCCGATTTAGCGCAGTTGCAAAACGTTTTATCATCCTTGCAATTGCCCGGGCGAATGCAGTGGCTGCAGCAGCAACCGGCCGTTATTATTGATGTTGCGCATAATCCTCAGTCTGCGGCGTACCTGGCAACACAAATAAGTAAGTTAAAGCCGCAGTTTAAGCAAATTATAGCGTTAACGGGTATGCTAAAAGACAAAGACATTACGCAAACTCTGCTACCGTTGACGTCATTGTTTGATCAATGGAATCTTGTTAGTCTAGAGGGTGCTCGAGGTGCAACAGCAGCACAATTGGCTGTTAAGCTGCCACAAACTAATGCGAGTGTGCAGTTACATGACGATGTGAAACAGGCTTATTTAGACGTTAGTAGCAAGTTACAACCGGACGAGTTATTAGTTGTGTTCGGCTCTTTTTTCACCGTGTCGGCTGTGTTGGCCGTGCATCAGGAGGTAAAGTGACACCCGCATTCAAACATCGTTTACTCGGTACCGCAATACTGGTCATGGCAGGGATAATTTTCCTGCCGGATTTATTGGATGGCGAAAAACAGATAGTAAAAGATGATTTTAAGGTGATCCCTAATCGTCCTGAATTTAAAGGTGTTATGCAACAACAGGTCATGGATCAGCAACCTTTTGAACAGGCGGTAGCAGATGTTACCGCTGTGCCGGTGGATGAACAACCACTGGATGCCAGCGAGGCGGCTAACGACGACAATGTGGATGACAGCTTGCCTTCACAGCAGTACACACAAGTAACCGTACCGGCTAATGACACTACGCCAAAGCGTGTTGCCAACCCTGCACTGGCACAAAGCGGTTGGGTGGTTAGAGTAGGCTCTTTTAGCAAAGAACAAAACGCTAACGCATTAGTCTCTAAGCTGCGACAGGCCGGTTTTGTTACCTTTACCCGTAACATTACTAACGCAAATGGTATTAAATTGACCAGTGTGTTGGTAGGCCCTGAATTACGTAAAGATTTACTGGAACAGCAACTGCCAAAGCTCCAACAACTTACCGGAATCGAGAGGTTGTCGATGGTGAGTTATCAGCCAACTGAAAATAATTAGCCAATCTGGCGATCAATTTGATAGAATGCGCGCCGTCATCAAGCAACCTTTGGTAGCAAATGGTCTGGGTTGATTTTGCCATTTTGGCAATTATAGCGTTATCAGCGATTATTAGTCTGGTACGTGGCTTCGTTAAAGAAGCTATCTCACTGGCGGTTTGGATTCTGGCGTTTTTTATCGCTAGTCAATACTATCCTCATTTGGCCGGGTTATTTACCTCTATGCAGGATCAGACTTTACGTAATGCGTCTGCTATCGCGATTTTATTTATCTGTAGCCTGGTCTTGGGCGCCCTCATTAATTTTTTAATCAGCAAACTGGTACAGTCGACGGGACTTTCTGGTACAGATCGTGTGCTGGGCTTGGTTTTTGGAGCCTTGCGAGGGGTGCTGGTTGTCAGTGCAATTTTGTTTTTTATGGATGCCTTTACGCCCGTTGCAACAACAGATTGGTGGCAGCGTTCTGAATTGATCCCCGAATTTGGTTTTATCATTGAATGGTTCTTCGAATACTTGCAGAACCATTCCAGTTTTATGCAAAAGCCTTAACACTGGCGAGGAAAAAATCCATGTGTGGTATTGTTGGAATTGTTGGGAAATATCCGGTTAACCAAGCACTTTATGATGGTTTAACGGTGTTACAGCATCGCGGTCAGGATGCTGCCGGAATTGTCACTGTGGACAACAACACGCTGCGATTACGTAAAGCTAACGGTTTGGTAAAAGATGTGTTTGAAACCCGCCATATGCAGCGTCTGTCGGGCAACATTGGCCTTGGCCATGTGCGTTATCCTACCGCGGGTTCATCAAGTACTGCTGAAGCGCAGCCTTTTTATGTAAACAGTCCATTTGGTATTGCGCTGGCACATAATGGCAACCTAACCAATTCTCATCTTTTAAAAGAAGATATCTTCCGCGTCGCACGCCGTCACGTTAATACCACTTCTGATTCGGAAGTGTTGCTAAATGTATTAGCACATGAACTCCATAACAGCGGCGTAATGGAACTACAAGCAGAACACATATTCCGCGCTGTAGCGAATGTACACCGCAAAGTTAAAGGTGGCTATGCTGTAGTGGCAATCATTATTGGTCATGGTTTGCTGGCGTTTCGAGATCCTAACGGTATACGACCGCTGGTTATGGGCAAGCGTGAAACGCCGCTAGGCACCGAATATATGGTTGCTTCTGAAAGTGTTGCACTGGATGCTGACGGTTTTACTGTGCTTAGAGACGTATCACCGGGTGAGGCGATATACATTACCGAACAGGGCGAGCTACACAGTTTTCAATGCGCTGAAAACCCAAGTTACACGCCATGTATTTTTGAATATGTCTATTTTGCCCGTCCGGATTCAACTATCGATAATATCTCCGTGTATGCTTCCCGTGTAGCTATGGGCACTATGCTTGGGCAAAAGATTAAACGTGAATGGGCGCATCTGGATATTGATGTGGTTATTCCTATCCCGGAAACCAGTAATGACGCCGCGTTACAAATAGCCACCGAGCTTGGTTTGCCTTATCGTCAGGGCTATGTAAAAAACCGCTACATCGGCCGTACCTTTATTATGCCGGGACAAGAAGCGCGGAAAAAATCGGTTAAGCGTAAACTGAACGCAATAAAACAAGAGTTTAAAGGTAAGAACGTTTTACTGGTTGATGACTCTATTGTTCGTGGTACTACGTCAGAGCAAATTATTGATATGGCACGGGAAGCTGGTGCGAAGAAAGTATACTTTGCCTCTGCAGCACCAGAAATTCGTTTCCCTAATGTGTATGGTATTGATATGCCTTCCGCCAATGAACTCATTGCGCATGGTCACGATGTTGACAGTATCTGTAATATTATTGGTGCTGATGGATTAATCTTTCAGTCGCTGCCGGATTTAATTGAAGCGGTGCGTTTGGCAAATCCAGAAATTAAACGCTTTGAAACCTCAGTGTTTGATGGTAACTACGTTACCAATGACATTGATCAGGATTACTTAAACCGCCTGGATCAAATGCGCAGTGATGACGCAAAAGCAAAGGTGGGGGCTGCTATGGCAACTAACCTGGAAACTTACAACGAAGGTTAAATATAGCCTCGAACAAAAAAGGGAGCCGATGGCTCCCTTTTGCATATTGAAAGTACATTAATGCGTGAATGTGGGGCCGAAGCCTGAACTCCACAACATCGCAGTTACCGTTAAAATGCAAACCAACAAAATCAATCCACACGTTACAACAGAACTGGCATAGATAAAGCCGCGTTCCTCAGGAATATGCATCAATATGGGAACGCCAACATAAAGTAAATAAACGGAGTAGGACAGACCCAACAAGCCAACTGACATCACTACCCAAAGCTCAGGATAGAGCCCGGCAAAACCTACCATAAATAGTGGCGTAGAGGTATAAGCTGCTAGTTCAAGTGTCTGAGTATAAGTGGGCTCTGCACCGAAGGTATGTGCCATCCAGTGGGCTAGCAACGCGAGTGCAAAAACACCAGCAATCAGTGCAATGTACATTGCTACGGACAACATTAATGCGCTGTCATGCGTTAACATAATGCGATCACCTACACCGATACTCCAGCCGAGAAAAACAGCGGAATAATAAGCGCATACTGACGGTATAAGTGCTACGAGTAAAATGTGGATCAGGCTGTAACGAAAGCTTTCATGTCGTGTGTCTATAGTATGCCATTCTTCTTTTGGATGCGCATACAGTCCCCATAAGTGATTCAATATCATAATTATTATCCTTGTCACTGCATATGAACTACTAAGCGATTATTTTTATAACCGTTATATCAGTTATGGCCAAAATAATGGTCTGCGTCAAGCGTCATGAACAAAATTTGCTCAGGTAATGCCTAGTTGTACGTTAGCTTGGTGTGGAAAGTTCTATCCGGTATAATGCACACTTCAATTTAATGTCGAAGTAACCGCATGCTTAACGCAGAAACAATATCGTTATTAGGTCCTATCCAACAGTTTTTGCACTGCGAAACACCTGAGCAGTGGTTAACGCTTGCTGCTCAACCGGGTAGCTTGCCAGTGTTATTGCAGGACCATTTGATCTGCGAGCTAAATGATAATATGTGCAATAATCAATAGACGCGTCACGTGGAGATGGGTAGATGAAAAGAAAAGCATATTTTTATCAGAGGGTTAGTTCGGACGCTCAGCGGAATAACAGCTCGCTTTTCAGGCAGAGTGAAACACAAAAAGCTTGGTTGGCAATGAATCCAGGTGTAGAGCTTGAAACTATTCTAGTTGATGATGGTTACTCAGCTTTTAATGGAGATAATGTTCAGTACGGAGAGCTTGGCGTTTTTCTAGATCAAATCGAGAAGGGGTTAATAGAAAAAGGCTCGATTCTAGTATTAGAGCAATTTTCTCGATTGACCCGGCTGCCAATCGGTAAAACAAGAAAATTGTTGAGCAAAATTTGGCTCGGTGGTGTAACGATTGTAACCATCACAGATAATCAAGAGTACCCACCTGAATCTGAGAATGATTTTGGTAAATCGGTTCGCCTTCTTGTCGAAATAGAAAGTGCACATAAAGATTCAGAGTGGCGCTCAAAGAAAGTTAAAGCTTCTTGGACCCGTAGAGAATCTTTAGCTAAAGAAAAAAAAGTTGCTCCGCGCATGCGGATGCCTTTTTGGTTGGATCGGCACGGTAAACTTAATGACTTTGCCCCTGTGGTAGCGGATCTTTTTAGTTTACATGCACGGGGTCTGGGTCAAGTACTTATTGAAAGAGAGCTCAGGCAAAAATACGGTGATATTAAGCCTTTAAAAAATATTAACCCCACAAAAATTATACGAATATTGAAAAGTGAGAAATGCATTGGAAAAGTTTATGGTGAGAAGCTCTTCGATGCAGTGGTCGATGAAGAAACGTATTACAGTGCGCAGAGAATCCATGAGGAGAGGCTCTTTACAAGCGTAAGAGAAGACCGGAAATGGCCTCTACACGGTATGGTTAAATGTGGTCATTGTGGCAGCGGGATGAGCATACAGCAAACAAAAGCACAGTTGCCACTTTTAAGATGTAGTAGAAAACAACGATCGGGTGGGGAATACTGTCAAACCTCCACAACTTTTCCTTACACAATTGCTTATCACTTTTTTATGATGCACGTTGAGCCAGTGATGTTGGCCATGATGACAGATATGAAGCGACTGAAAACATCTGAAACTGAGCGGGTAAAAATACATCAAGAAATTAATAAGCTGAAGAGTGTGTATGATGACTTAGACAATTATTACCAAGAGCGAGTAAATGAAGGAAAAAGTGTCCTGGCATCAATAAAAAAACTAGACGATCTTCATGAGGAAATAGCAATTTTGGAAAAGCAACTTTCCCAAATCCAGGGTCAGATTAACTCGCAAAAATCTCTTTCAGGAATATCAAAAGTCATTTACGAACTGTCAGTGAAAGATCCGTTAGCGTATAATCTAGAGCTAAACAAAACCGGTTTGAAGATTCACCTTAAGGATAAGCAGTTATTTTTTTATGACCCCGATACCGGGGATGTTATCGCGTCTTTAAGGTACATAAAGTATGACCGCAGTTGCAAAGAGTACGTATATTCCTTTTCCGGGGTAAAAAAATATTATAGCGCTGAGTCATATATCGGTGCTGTAAGAACTGAAGATTGGACGAGTGAAAAGTTGCTGCACCCTCGTCGATCTGGCCCATTAACTTCGGGGGATATCGCTGCTGTATTTCGCAATATAGATATTTTTGAAAAAAGCGGCATCTCTTTCACGCTTAATTTAGACGAGTAAACATGAGTTTTGGATATAACATATCACTTCTAGACCCCATTCATAGTTTTCTAAAATGCGAAACTCCGGATCTGTGGATAGAAGAAGCAAAAAAACCGAGCAATCTTTCAGCTATTTTATCGGACCATTTGGTGTGTGAATTAAAAGCAGCTCAGAGCGCCATGTACCTGATCCGTCGTTATGCTGTTGACGAGCAGAGTGGTGATGCTTTGCTGCAATGGCTCAAACCATTTGAAGATTTCACCTACCGTCAGCAAGGCGACTGGCGTTTATTGGCTGGATTAACTCTAAAGAAATCAATGATTCCCAAATCCAATTCAGCTTACGGACAGGATCTGATCGACAAAATGGTGTTGCTGATTAAAGAAGAGCTGCATCACTTTTATCAGGTGCTGGAGATCATGCATCAGTTTGGTGTGGAGTATGACAAGATCACGTCAAGTCGCTATGCTCGCGGTTTGTTACGCCACGTTAGCACTTATGAACCAAATGCCTTGATCGATAAACTGATTTGCGGTGCTTATATTGAAGCCCGGTCATGCGAACGCTTTGCTAAGATCGCTCCTTTATTGCCCAAAGAAATTGGTGATTTTTATCTATCTCTGTTGCGTAGTGAAGCGCGACACTATCAGGATTACCTAACTCTGGCTCAAGAGATCGCAGGCGAAGATATCAATGATCGCATTGCATTTTTCGCAGATGTAGAAGCTGAGTTAATTTTAACCCCGGACGACAATTTCAAATTTCACTCCGGTATACCTGCCTAACTATTCTCCTTTGGCATTTATTTTTACATAGATTTTAACCCACTAAAACCTATCTAAAGATAGGTCGCTGCGCGGTGGGTTTTGCTGCGCAAAAAAATATTTCATCTCGTTTTCGTTCTTTTGAAAATAATCAGTAATAATAGATTATGTTAAATGACATTGTGAGGTGGTTGTATGGATTGCATGAAATTAAGTCTGTTGCGTAAGCAATTGGAATTGCGTGATGAGCAATGTGTATTGCAGTTACTACGCGACACTGTTGAACGTAAAATAAGACAAGTTAGAGAGGGGGAGTGTAAAGGTAAATATCCCGACTTGAACGGGTTAATGTGTGTCGTTGACAACATGGGACTTCCCAAAGCAGAGAGGAACCCAGCAATTACTAAGGCCAGCTTTTGGAATGATACTCAACTGCAATATGCTGTTTTACAGTCGATTTTTGACGATGAAAATGAGTTGAATACCGTTGTTGCAAAAGTACAAAAAATTACGGGAGTAAACAAAAATGGCGCAAATTGATAAAATTGCTTTGGTACATCCTGTTCGTAAGCGTGCAATTGAATGTGGCATTATTTCTGCGTGTGCATCCTGCGAGTATTCCCAGTACCAATCTGACTCAGTTCAAGCTCCGCTTAAGTTTAGGGGGTGTTCAGTTGTTCTCGGCGTAACCGAAGAACCCAAAAAGTGTTCTGACTTTTGTATAGAGTTGATTGGTCTGGAAAACGAAGAACGTGAATATTATGAAAAAAACGGCATTTGTTGGGACTAGAACTCAATACTATAAACTGGAGGCGGCGCAGGCAGTGCTGGATCATGCTCATGCGCCACGCTCGGGTTTTACTCACTCACAAAATGTTCATTCTGAATATAGCCATCTAAACCGTGGCTACTATTATCACGGGGCATCCTCTTGTGCTGAAGCTTTGGATCTGATGCTTGAGAAACATAAACAGGTCACTGGGAAAAAGGTTAGGTCAGATTGCAATGTGCTGTTTGAGCATGTGTTGTGGCTAAGTGAGCACCAATTCAGCCGATTGGAGCAGCGCTATGGATTTGAGCGGGTCCGTGAGGCTTTTTTAGCAAGGGCAAAGGCTTATGCTCAGTCAATAAAAAATGAGTTTGGTTTTGAGATGTTGGGTCTGGACATACACTACGACGAGGGGACAGTGGCCTCGACTTTTGAACGGCAGCGGTTTATTCGCAACGTCCATTGTCACATAATGTTCTTTAACTATAATTGGGACGAACGCGTCGCGCCTCTGCGTCATTTGATGAATAATGGCAAAGACCAAAAAGGTCGAACAAATGCGTTAAACCCTAATTTTGTTAGGATGCAAGATTTAGCTGCGACGGCATTTAAAGACATGGGATTTCAGCGTGGTGAATCTAAACTTGTCACTGGGCGTGAACATCAAAGCAAAGAACAGTTTGTTCTTAGTAAACTAAAGACAGCACAACAAGCCACTGATACGTTACAACAAGAGCGCATCCAATTAGCAGTGCAGCTTCATCAGCAACGGTCGGAGCAATTGCAGCTGACAGAGCAGATTGTCATACAGCGCAGTGAGGCTGCTTCTTTAGCGCAAGAAGTGCATAAACTCAAAGATCAATTTCAGCACTTACAGCAGCTGATTAAGCAAAGAGCAATATCAGCGGTGCGCCAATTTGCATCTCGTTTAACTCGTCAGAACCACTCGAATAAGCCGACACGCTGAGCTCTGTGATTTGTTTGAACGATCAAAATTGGCATCTCTTTTTAGACATGTGGTGATAATGTTGCCCATCTGCCGACAAGCTTGTACTATTTCGACCACAAATCGTTACTCTCAAGCTTTGTGGGTTAACTGCTTATTGTGTGGCTAAGTTTGCTAAGAAACCCACTTTTAAAGTTGGCACTTCCGAGAGGTTCAAACGTGAAGACATCGAGAAGTAGACAGAAGAACTAAAAAAGACAAACAAGAATAGGGAATTTTGGGGTGTTATTGGATAACAAAACCAGCGGTCACGTTGGAAACGAACTGAAAAAAAGTACCTTTTCTGGCTCCAGGCTTTCTGTTCTGTCGAGCCTGTTTACCCTATACGGTTTTGCCTCGTTGAAAAATGAATTAAATCAGCTGGAGTCAGCAAGAGTCATTTTGAGTGAATGGGATTCGCTCAAGCTGCAAAATCTCGTTGGCTCAGAGTCAGATGTTCGCTTACTAAATCAGTTACAACAAAAACGTATTGCCAGCGAGTTCTCGCAATGGCTGGCAAACAAGGCTGAAGTAAAAGCCAGCGTGCGGCCTCCGACAGGTCAGAACATCATTTATCTGGAGTCATCCGAGCAAAGCTTTGCAATCAGTGGCAGCGCCACTCTTAGCCCTACTGGTTTGGGTGATGTACAATCTGATTCTCTGCACATGAACATGTGTATGAAAGATCCTGAGAGCACTCAGCAACTTCTGGCATGGTTCGATAATGTCTGGAAGGATGAAAACAGCGTTCGTGACATTAAACATGACCTCATTGCCAAGTTAGACGCCATCGCGGCCGATCAGCCTGCCAGTTTCATCTACTTTCTGACGTTATTCCATCTGTTCAAAGATTTCCTTGAAGCAATAGATGAAGACAACATTATCCGCAGCAAAACCGGGTTTAAGGACACTCTGGTCTGGAACAAACTCTACAAGTTCCAGAAAGATGGTGTGCTGGGGGCGATCGACAAACTTGAAAAACACAACGGCTGTATTATTGCTGATAGTGTGGGTTTGGGTAAAACCTTTGAAGCGTTGGCTGTGATCAAGTACTACGAGTTGCGTAATGATCGGGTGCTCGTGCTATGCCCGAAAAAACTCCGTGACAACTGGACCATGTACTTGGTGAACGATAAACGCAACCTTCTTGCTGCCGACCGTTTTAACTATGACGTGCTGAATCACACCGATCTGACCCGCCCGAAAGGTTACTCCGGCCAGATCAACCTGGAGACACTAAACTGGGCCAACTACGACCTGGTGGTCATCGACGAATCCCATAACTTCCGCAATACACCTAGCAAAGCGGAAGGTAAAAGCCGTTACGAGCGCCTGATGAATGACATTATTCGATCAGGCGTCAAAACCAAGGTGCTGATGCTGTCTGCAACCCCGGTAAACAATCGCATGAACGACCTTAAGAATCAGGTCGCCTTCATTACAGAAGGCCGAGACGATGCGTTTACCGAACAGGGTATTAAAAACATTGAATCCACCCTGCGGCTTGCCCAGAAGCAGTTCAACCAGTGGGTGAGTGAGCCGGTCGAAAAACGCTCCACAGCTACGCTACTTGACATCATGAGCTTCGATTATTTCAAGCTGCTCGATATAGTCACCATCGCTCGTTCACGCAAGCATATTGAAAAGTACTACGGCACGGAAGATATCGGCCGCTTTCCGACTCGCTTGCCACCGAAAAACATTTATGCAGACATCGACGCATCCGGCGAGTTTCCCCACCTAAAAGAGGTTAATAAAACCATCCGGCGTTTATCCTTAGCGGGCTATTCCCCGCTTAAATTCGTACGTGAAGCCAAAAAGGCAGAATACGCTCGTCGTTATGATAAAGCCGTAGGCGGAGGCAAAGGGGTATTTAAACAGGTAGACCGTGAAGAAAGTCTGATTCATCTGATGCGCGTCAATTTGCTCAAACGCATGGAAAGCTCTATTCATTCCTTTACGCTGACGGCCACTAAACTGGCACAGCAAGTCGGCCGACTGCTGGCCAAAATTGATGCCCACGAATCAGAAGAATTGACTGAGCTGAATATCGAAGAGATCCATGACTTTGAACTAGAATCCACCGAACTTGAGGGCTACTTGGTGGGTAACAAAACCAAAGTATTGCTTCAGGATATGGATTTGATCCGTTTCCGGCAGGAATTGGAAGCCGATCATGTATTCCTAACCCACATTGCCGAAACCGCGCAAGGTGTTAATGCAAGCCGCGATGCAAAGCTCAAACAGCTCAAGCAGACCATTGCCAGCAAAGTGACTAACCCGCTTAATCCCAACAATAAAAAGGTTATCGTGTTTACGGCCTTTGCTGACACCGCCCAATACCTGTATGCCCACCTGGCGCAATGGGCGCAATCCGAATTAGGCATTCACAGTGCACTGGTCACTGGCGGTGGTACAAATAAAACTACCATTAATGGTTTAGGATCTGACCTTAACAATATACTTACCGCTTTCTCTCCGGTATCCAAAGAGCGCAGCAAAGTAGACCCAACGGCAACCACCGAACTCGATTTGCTGATTGCTACCGACTGCATTAGTGAGGGGCAGAACCTGCAAGATTGCGACACTTTGATCAATTACGACATTCACTGGAACCCGGTACGCATCATTCAGCGTTTTGGTCGTATCGATCGCCTCGGCAGTAAAAATACACAAATACAACTGATCAACTTTTGGCCCAATATTGAGCTTGATGAATACATCAAATTAGAAGCACGTGTCTCCGGGCGCATGGTACTGCTTGATATATCCGCGACCGGTGAAGAGAATGTCATCGATGAAAGTGCCAAAGACATGAACGACCTGGAATACCGACGCCGGCAGCTACAGCAGCTTCAAGATGCCGTGGTCGATCTGGAAGACATGGGAGGCGGTGTATCTATTACCGACTTAACCCTGAATGACTTCCGCATGGATTTGTCAGGTTATATGAACGACAAAGCTCGCCTGGCAATGCTGGAGCAAGCCCCGTTAGGCATGTATTCCTCAGTCAGTATTGACGAAGATCTGGCCGCAGATGGCATTAAACCGGGGATAATTTTCTGCCTGAAGAATATCCGCACCGGCAAAAAAGCTGTTCAGGTGGATGATAACTACCCACTGGCACCTTACTTCCTCGTTTACGTTATAAGCGATGTTGAAGGCGGCACATCTGTTGAGCTGAACTTTACTCAAAGTAAAAAGATACTCGATCTGCTCAAGCGTGAAGCTTTTAGACATAAAACACCCGATCAACTTTCCATAACCGAAGTAAACCGTATGACTAGGCATGGGAGTGATATAAGCCATTTCCAGCATTTGTTGGCCATCGCCGTAGACAGCATTGCAGGCAAGAGTGAAGAAAAAGGAATTGAAAGCCTGTTTACCAAAGGCGGCACGGTGCTTACCGCGATATCCAGTCAGGGCATCGAAGACTTTATGGTGGTGTCTTACCTGGTTTTGACCGTTGGCGTTAGTGGAGTCAAACATGACTGAGCTGGGCTTGGGGCTACCGCAATTTGAGGCATTCCTGCGCAGCCTGCATGTGCCCGATAGCTGTGTGCTCAATAAAACCCTTTTCAAAAAAATGTTCCAACAACACGCTGATCTGGACGCTAGAGACAAAAAGGCGCTGAAAGACGATGTCCAAAAAATCCGCTGGCTTTACACCTTAAAATCCAGCACCATAAATATCGCGCCTTACAGCGATGACTTTCGCGACTATGGTGAAATAGCCTTCTTACAAGTGGAACTGAGTAATACCAAAAGTGCTGAGTGCATTGTTCAACTGATCAATCGGGCAATACCTTACCCATTGGTGACCTTTCTTTATCTAGAAGAAACCAAAGATGTAAACGAAACAGGCGAATCGGACACAAACAAGCAACTGGCCATCTGCCTAGCTGACAAGCGCATCAATAAGGCCGATAAAGAAAAATGGGTAATTGAAAAGTTGCAGTGTTCGCCTTGGATTGACCTAGATAGCAAGTCTCGAACCAGCAAGAGCCTGGCAGCTGAGGCATTTTTTAACAGTCTGGCCTTCAAGGACTTGCCCCACAGCAACTTCTGGTTTTTCTATCAAGCACTCATGGCGCGCGTGCAAGCAATGCAGTGTGCTGACATCAGCGGCCGATTCCATTTAGTCAGTGGTGAAGCGATAGAACAGCAGCGGCAACAGTTTCAACACTACCGCCGAATCGAACAGAACATAAAAAAACTTCGCGCCCAGATCCGGCAGGCCGAGTTCAACCATCAGGTTGTTTTGAACACCCAGATTAAACAGCAGGAAAAACAGCTCAAGCAAATCGCTGAACACCTGTAACCAGATTGCAGTAAGCAAAAAAATTAAGAGGAAACATAGTGAATAACGGCATTCCCCAAATAGACGGAAATAGCATGGATAGCAAAAGCATGGATATCGTTGCAGACAATATCAGTAAGCTCAAAGAGCTGTTTCCAGAGGCCTTTACCGAAGGCAAAGTGGATTTCGATGCCTTAAAAGAAGTACTGGGTGACTACATTGATGGCCGTGAGGATCGCTATAGCTTTACATGGAATGGCAAAAGCAAAGCCCGCAGGCTTGCGCAAACCCCCAGCACTGGCACATTACGCCCCTGTAAAGAAGAATCCGTCGATTGGGACACCACGCAGAACTTGTTTATCGAGGGCGACAACCTCGAAGTGCTCAAGCTGTTTCAAAAAAGCTACCACAAAAAAGTAAAAATGATCTATATCGACCCGCCTTATAACACGGGCAAGGATTTTATTTATAAAGATAACTTTAAGGACAACATCAGGAACTACAAAGAGATTACTGGTCAGGTTGATGGTGAAGGACGGAATCTATCGAATAATCCAGAGACCAGCGGGCGCTATCATACCGACTGGCTAAATATGATGTATCCTCGTTTAAAACTTGCCAGAAATCTGCTGCGGGATGATGGGCTTATTTTTATAAGTATTGATGATAACGAGGTTGCAAATCTTAAATCTATGTCTGATGAAATTTTCGGTGAAGAAAACTTCATTGGGATTTTCATAATAAACTCCTCTCCAAGTGCAATTGATTATGGGCACCTTGCGAAGACCCATGACTATGCGCTTTTTTACGCAAAGAACATATCTGAAGCAACTACGATTCATTTGGAGGATGAGGAAAAGATATTCAAATATAAAGATGAAATTGGTGATTTTAATATTTATCCTTTATATAACGGAAATGTTGCTTTTAATCCTAAAACACGTCCAAATTTATTTTATCCGTTTTACCTTAACTCAAAAAAACAAGATCAAAATGGATTTTATGAAATCTCAGTCGATAAAGTTGATGGATGGGAAGAAGTCTACCCTGTAATCTCTCAAAAAGATGGCATTCAGAGAGTGTGGCGTTGGGGAAAGCCAAAAGCCAGAGAAGATGTTAATAAGGAAATCGTTGGCTATAAAGCCGAGAACGGCGAATTTCGGATTGTCCAAAAAACAAGACTAACGGGAAAGTTAATAAGATCTTTGCAGCTCGATACTTCTATATCTAGCAGAAGAGGAACAGCTGAAATTCAAGAACTTTTTGAGCGTAAAGTATTCAGTTTTCCAAAACCTGTTGAGCTTATAAAGCGTTTTATCCAAGTAGCTACAGAACATGATTCAATAGTTTTAGATTTTTTTGCAGGCTCAGCGCCTTCTGCACAAGCAGTTTATCAACTTAATCTAAAAGATGCCGGACAAAGAAAATTTATCCTTGTTCAATTGCCAGAAAATTGTGAGGGCGAATCAGAGGCTGCGGCATTCCTAAAGAAACAAGGCGCTCCCTTGACGATTGCCGAAATAAGCAAAGAACGCATCCGGCGCGCTGTAGCCAAAATCAAAGAAGAAAATCCGTCCTACGATGGCGATCTTGGTTTTAAAGTATTCAAACTCGACTCTACCAATATTAAGCCATGGGAGCTGGACTTTGACCTGACGGAGCAGGATCTTGAAGATCAAATCTCTAATATCAAGCAAGGTCGTAAAGAAGAAGATGTGCTCTACGAGGTGCTGCTGAAGTACGGCCTGGACCTGACCTTGCCGATAACAGAGCATACTGTGTCTGGGTATAAGATTTTTGATATTGGCATGGGCGCCTTGATGATTTGCCTGTCGGATAATATCACCCTAGAAGTGATAGAGGGTATTGCTAAGCTCAAAGACGAGCTGAACCCTGAAATAATGCGGGTGGTCTTCAAAGATGCCGGTTTTGCCGATGATGTGGTGAAAACCAATGCGGTACAGATTCTCAAGCAGGCGGGTATTGAAGACGTAAGGAGCCTGTGACATGACTATGAAGATTCAGTTCGATGCTAATCTGGATTATCAGCGCCAGGCGATCGAGTCCGTTACGGCCGTGTTTGCAGGTCAGGAAATCTGCCAAACAAACTTCACTGTTGCCCCGTTGCAATCTTGGGAGGAAGGTTCATTATTTTATGGTACCCAAGAAGATACCCTGGGTATTGGTAACCGCCTTCGGCTACTTGATGAAGATATCCATGCCAATATCCGTAAAATACAGTTAAAGAACGGTCTCCCGCCGTCAGAGTCATTTAGCTCCAAAAACGGTATTAACCTTACGGTAGAAATGGAAACCGGTACAGGTAAAACCTATGTCTACCTGCGCACTGTTTTCGAGATGAACAGGCTGTATGGCTTTAGCAAGTTTATTATCGTTGTGCCTTCCATTGCTGTTAAAGAAGGTGTGCAGAAGTCACTGGAAATTACCGCCAGCCACTTTAAAGCGCTTTACGAAAATATCACCTTCGACTACTTTACCTATGATTCCAGTAAGCTGTCGGATGTTCGCAACTTTGCCACCAGCTCTGATATTCAGGTTATGGTGATAAACATCGATGCATTTCGTAAAAGCTTCACCGATCCTGAGCAAGAAAATAAAGCCAACATCATTCACCGTGCTCACGACAAGATGACCGGAGCTAAACCGATTGAGTTTATCCAACAGACTAATCCGATTGTGATTGTCGATGAACCACAAAGCGTTGACACCACCGATAAAAGTAAAGAGGCCATAGCCTCGCTTAACCCGATGTGCACACTGCGTTATTCGGCCACTCACGTTGAAAAGCACCACATGCTTTACAAGCTCGACTCAGTCGATGCCTACGAGCAAAAGCTGGTTAAGCAGATTGAAGTCGCAGGAATTGAGGTTAAAGACGGTCATAATAAGGCCTATATCAAGCTGATCAGCGTGAATAACAAGAAAACCCCGATTAGTGCCAAAATCGAACTAGATGCTCGCATGAAAGATGGCAGTATTAAACGTAAGGAAGTTACGGTGATCAGTGGTGCGGATTTGCTGGATGCCAAATACAGCAATGGCCGTGACGTGTACGATGGTTACATCATTGAAGACATCGAATGTCGAGAGAGCAATGAATACATCAGTTTTACCAGCAAACCCGATATTTTGAAACTGGGACAGGCGCTGGGTGAAGTGGATCCCGACGAATTTAAACGCCTGCAAATCCGTAAGACTATTGAAGAACATCTGGATAAAGAATTACGCTTGCGCCCACAGGGTATTAAAGTATTGAGCCTGTTTTTTATCGACAAGGTCGCAAACTACCGATGCTATGACGAAGCAGGTAACCCTCAAAAGGGTAAGTTCGCCCTGATGTTTGAAGAAGAATACAACCGTGCCATTCGCAAACCGAAGTACAGTGAGCTATTTGAAGGTATAGATCTGGATACGGCGGTGGAAGGCGTGCATAACGGCTATTTTGCGATCGATAAGAAAAAAGATTCGTCAGGCAACGAAATGCTTAAAGAGTCCAAAATTGGAAAAGATGGCAAGGCTGCAAGCAGCGACTCTGATGGCAGTGCGTACAACACTATTATGAAGGACAAAGAATGGTTGTTGAGTTTCGAATGTAAGCTGAAATTCATCTTTTCCCATTCAGCATTGAAGGAAGGCTGGGACAACCCCAACGTCTTCCAGATATGTACACTAAACGAAACCAGTTCAGTTATTAAAAAGCGGCAGGAAATTGGCCGTGGTTTGCGTATCTGTGTCGATCAGAAGGGCGATCGCGTGCATGGTTTTGCGGTGAATACCCTCACTGTAATGGCTAATGAATCCTACGAGCAATTTGCTGAGCAGTTGCAGAAGGAAATCGAAGAAGAAGAACGAATCAAGTTTGGTGTGGTTGAGCAACACTTATTTGCCAACATTGTGGTGCCTGTTGATGATCATAGTCACGAATACTTGGGGACTGCTGCATCAAAGCAACTGTGGGATCACCTGCGTAATGAGGGGCACATCGACAGCAGAGGGAAGGTTCAGGATAGCCTGAAGGTGTCTTTAAAAAATGGTACCCTTTCATTGCCTGAGGCATTCCAGGCTCATGCTACACAGATTGTTTCAGTACTGAGAAAAGTATCCGGTAACCTAAACATTAAAAACCGTGATGACAAAGCTAAGGTTGAGCTGAACAAAGCCGTTTACTTAAGTGCTGACTTTCAGGCGCTGTGGGATCGGATTAAATATAAGACCACTTTTCGCGTGGACTTTGATACCAATGCGCTGATCGATAAATGTGCCGAAGAAATTAAAATCAATCTTCAAGTGGGTAAGGCACGCTTTACTTATCGCAAGGCTAAGACTGAAATTGACCGGGGCGGTGTGCATACCGAGCAGGTTCAGGAAACGACAAGCGTGTTCGAATCTCGTGCGTTCGAACTTCCCGATCTAATCACTTACTTACAGAATGAAACCAACCTGACTCGCCGTACTATCGTTGCCATTATTAACAAAAGTGGCAGGTTGGAATCATTCAAGAACAACCCGCAGAAGTTTATTGAGCAAGCTGCACTCATCATCAAAAGCCAGATGCGCTTGTTTATTGTAGATGGCATTAAGTACCGCAAAATTGGTGAAAACCAATATTACGCGCAAGAGCTATTCCAGCAGAATGAACTGTTTGGTTATCTTAAGGATAACATGGTTAGAGCGGAAAAATCCGTTTATGACCATGTGGTTTTCGACTCAGATATCGAACTGGAATTTGCCTCGGCCTTTGAGCGAAACGACGATATCAAGCTTTACGCCAAACTTCCCAGCTGGTTCAAAATTGATACCCCGTTAGGTGGCTACAACCCGGATTGGGCGGTACTCATTGAGCAGGATGGCAAGGAAAGGCTCTATTTCGTTGTCGAAACCAAGAGCACACTCTTTTCAGTTGAGCGTCGCCCGGAAGAAAACGCCAAAATCAAGTGCGGCTACGCACACTTTGAAGCACTGGGTGATGACGTGACTTTTACAGTATCGAATTCGATGGATGAATTCTCAGGCACCTATGTTTGAGAGCAGACAGCCAACGGCTTGTACTGTGCGGAATAATAAGAAAAGGAAGTCAGAATGAAGTTAAGCCTGGATTTGGAAAATTGTTATGGCATTAATAAGTTGGAGCAGGAGTTAGACTTTACCAGGGGGGATGGTATTGAGGGCGTATGCTCATTGTATGCGCCTAATGGAACACTAAAAACCTCCCTGGCCAAGACACTGAAAGACATTGAAGAAGGTAAGCCATCAAAAGATATTATATTTCCGGAACGCGAAACAAAACGACTTGTCACTTTAGATGGTCATGTTGTTGCTGCCGACCAGATAATGGTCATTAATTCATACGACGAAAGCTATAGCTCGAAGCAGGTCTCCACATTATTGGTCAACGAAACCCTGAAACGCGACTATGACGAAGCCTTAAGGGAGGTAGATGACAAGAGAGCTCTGCTAATAAAAGAGTTGGCAAAGTCCTCCGGAAAGCAGAACAAAGCAATTCCAGAGTTGGTTTGTGAAGCGTTTGATCGGCCAGAAAAAGAGTTTCTTGACCTGTTGGATGATTTGTTGTCTCAGAATACACAAGATTATGCCAGCCTTGCCGAGTTTAAATATGGAGATCTTTTCAATCCCAAAGTCCTGGATCTCGCCGCTACAGACAGTTTCGATCAGGAACTGACTGATTATGTGGAAACCTATGAAAAACTCATCAGCGAATCAGCGGTTCTATCAAGGAATTTTAATCACCAGAAAGCGGGCACTGTTTCAAAAAGTTTGTCCGACACAGGCTTTTTTGATGCATCCCACAGCGTTAATCTATCAATCAACGGCCAAAAAGAAGAAGTCACATCTAAAGACCGTTTGAATGAAATTTTACAGGAAGAGCAAAACAAGGTTTTTCAGAATCCCGAACTGAGAGAAAAATTCAGCAAGGTAGATAAAAAGCTCACGACAAAAGAGACTCAGGCATTTCGGGATTTTATTTCAGATCATCAAGAATTATTACCAGAGTATAAGGACGTAAAGAGCTTCAAGAAAAAGCTGATTAAAGGCTATCTTCAATCACATCAATCAGCCTGGGAAGACCTTATATCAACCTACAAGTCGAATCTTCAGAAAGTTAAGTATATCATTGACCAAGCGAAACAGCAGGAAACGATTTGGAAAGGCGTTGTCGATATATTCAACAAGCGCTTTTCTGTTCCATTCAAGCTTAGGGTCGACAATCAGGATGATGTCATTCTTAATAATGCGGCTCCGTCTATTGAGTTTGATTTTGATGATGGTCGCGGTGGTCAGCAGCTGGTTATACATAAAACCTTGCTTGATACTCTAAGCCAAGGCGAGAAGCGTGCACTTTACATCCTGAATGTTCTTTTTGAAATTGAAGCTAAAAAGAACGCAGGCGCACCGATACTGATCGTCATAGACGATATTGCAGACTCTTTTGATTACAAAAATAAGTATGCAATCGTTGAGTACCTTCGTGATATTGCTCAGGTATCACATTTCTACCTTTTGATTCTCACGCATAACTTCGATTTTCATAGAATCGTAGGTGGTCGAATAATTGGAAGTAGGAACCGCGTCGCCCGTAATAGGCGAATGCTGGCGACTAAAACATCCACAGAAATAGAGCTTAACCCTGAAAAGTACCAGAATGATGTATTCGTCGCTTGGAAAAGAAATATGCATCAAAATGAGTATTACATGCTGGCCAGTATTCCATTTGTTAGAAATCTTGCTGAGTATTGTGGGTATGAAGCCCATTACTTAACACTGACGTCATTGCTTCACCTAAAAGCAAATAGTCAAAACATCACGGTGCAGGAATTACAAGATATATATCGTGCTGTGCTTGTAGATAAACCTACCTTGATCCTGCCTGATAGTGCATCACGTGTGGTTGACAAGATATTTCAGAAAGCAGATGAGTTATCATATGCTGCTCAAGAGTCACCAGACCTTGAGTCCAAAGTTATTGTTGCAATGGCCATCCGTCTTAAAGCGGAGCAGTTCATGATTGCAAAGATTAATGACCAGACATTTGTAAACGGTATCGAATCTAATCAGACCAGAGAATTATTTGATAAGTACGTTGAAATTCTTCCTGGCCAAACGGAGATTATTGGCTTATTAGATCAGGTTAATCTAATGACACCAGAGAACATACATTTGAACTCATTTATGTACGAGCCTATCCTTGATATGTCTGCGCATCGTCTCTACAGCTTGTACAATGAGGTTAAGCAGCTTGGAAACTAGTGGTGGCAAGTACGGCGATATTATAGAGCCACAATAATCACTGTAATCACTGTAAAACGCATTTTACGGAAAGTTCATTAATCACAATTTACAGTGAATACTGAGGTTACAGCAGGGGATGGGTAATTATTGGTTTTGTGCCGATTGCAGTATTTTGTATCAAAACGAAACATGGTGTTGCTCTACAGTCATGCCTGTTTTATTCACGATCAGATTAAGGCTGTGCTAAGTTCAGTATGCTATTGGCGCGTCGGCTCTTGATCCCTCGGCAACTTAACGTGCTTCCCTTGTAAGTGTAGGAAGCCTTCGTCAATCGCTTGCAGTACCATCTTGTGCGCAATTTTAGGGTCTTGGGCCCGATATCCGCGAATGTGTTTATTACTTGACGTTAATTTGTTCGCAAGCATAGCGATGGTAAGCAGTTTATCTTTACCAGCTGCTGCTTTCTGAATTGTCTCCAATGCAGATTGGAACAGGAAGTTCAGGTCGGCTCCTGACGCAACTGCTTGCAACGATGCGAGGCTGTTCAAAAACAGTTTTGCGGCATACATGACTTCTATTTTAGTGATTACCAGAGTCTCTGCTGCCAGCAATGAGCTTACCCGGATGACATGCTCTGTTCCTCGAGCATAGATAGCACCAAATTGACGATGATTGCGGTTGTCTTCAAAAAACTGAACGAATTCATTAATTAGGTCATTCGCGTCTGCCGAAATCGTGATAGATCCTTGATTCTCACGGCATGCCCGAAAGCGCTCCAGTAACATATCTGTCGGACCATCCAGATCTTTGTGTGCGTTGATGGCATCACGATATTCAGCAACCCGCATAAAAAGTGGACGCCCCATCAGACCTGCGTCAATATTTTGTGTATTGACAATAAAATCAGTATTGATCGGTGTTGAATAGCCAACAAATGCGAAATAGGGATTACGCCAGTTATTGCTGTTCAGTTTTTCGATCGAACGCGTCATACGATCCAGCATAATTTGATCCGCAGGGTTAAGAGCAGGTTCATTTTTCAGCCCTTTAACAAGCGAGCGAAGAGCGGCAATCTGCTCACGTCTCGTTCTAAAAGGGACTTTAGCGAATTTAGCTGTGAGTATTAGCATAAGTGTATCCAATGCTCCAAAGTCTGTTTGTGTTGCGGCAGACTTGAACAAGGTGTGGCATTCATCATAGATGCATACTGGAGTCTCATATTGACACAACGCTTCATGGATCTGCTTTCCTGAAGTTACCGAATGTACGATAACGTCATTCAGTGATAGCGCATTAAATAACAGTTCTTGAAACTCCTGATGAGCTTCCTTTCCTGTAGCGGATAGGGCTGCGACAATCGAGAAGAAGCTCGATTTCATACCAGCATAAAGGCCCTGGTTAGCCCTCATCAATGCCAGTGCATTTAATGCTGCGATGATGCGTGGTGCAACCAGGACTCGCTTTTCGAATCGAGCCAATTCTTTGCAAAATGCACCTGCCAACCCGGGAGGTGTTGAAAGATCAACACTATCCAGTAAACGTTGCAGATGGTCTGTTAGTTGGAAAACCTCATCAGTAAGCTGAAATTGGTTAGCAGGTTCCTTGTGGTTATTTATCGGATTGAGCAGCGGCTGAACAACAGATTTCACTTTTTTGTCAGGCTTGATTTCTAAAGCATCCACTTGGTATTGATCGGTTAAAGAGGGATTACTGTTATTAGGGTCATTAGCGACTGAGCATACCGTTGTATCGAACATGTCTGGTGGCACGCCAGGGAGCCTTTCTTTGCTTGGGGAGGGAGTGTTACGCGTAAAAAAATTACGCAGATTGCTTAGAAGATTCATAATCAGTCCTTGATTTTAGTTTAGCGCTTGCTGCTGCAAACGAAATGAAGGATATCTCGGTGAAATTTCAGTGTGAAATATTATTTAATACGGGAACAAAAATGTTGTTATGTTTTATAAGGCAATGAAAATAAATAAGTTATCTGTTTTTTGTGGTGAATTCTTTATATTCCAAAAAAGAATAAGAAAATGATTTATATATTCATTTAACATCATTTTTGTTAAATCCTTCCTCATTGTATAAGGCTTTTGAACAGGAAATTAATTGTATCGATAGAGCAATCGTATTAATTTCTATCTAATTAATAACTGCACATATTGTCATTATGCGAATTAAAAGCTGCGCAGTCCGCCATGTATCTTATTCGCCGTTATGCTATTGATGAGCAAAGTGCTGATGCCTTATTGCAATGGTTAAAGCCGTATGAAGATTTTACCTATCGTCAGGTTGGCGATTGGCAAGCTTTAGCGGGATTAAGTTTAAAAAAATCCATGCTGCCAAAAGCCAGCTCACAGTATGCGCAGGATCTGATAGATAAGATGGTGCTGTTGATTAAAGAAGAGCTGCATCACTTTTATCAGGTGCTCGAAGTGATGGCCGAGCAAGGTATAGTGTATGAAAAAATCACTTCCAGCCGCTATGCAAAAGGCCTGTTAAGACATGTTCGTACCTATGAACCTGAAGCGATGATCGATAAACTGATTTGCGGGGCTTATATTGAAGCCCGCTCTTGTGAACGTTTTGCCAAACTAGCGCCTTTCTTACCCCAACGCATTGCAGATTTTTATATCTCATTATTACGTTCAGAAGCACGACATTATCAGGATTACTTGTCCTTAGCACAACAAATCGCCCAAGCTGACATTAGTGAGCGTGTGGCTTTTTTTGGTGTAATAGAAGCGGAGCTAATTACTACGCCAGATGCCGATTTTAAGTTTCATAGTGGCGTGCCGCAATAACATCACAAGATAACGCCGTACTTCGCTACTATAGCTTGGTTGCGCCCGCTTTGTTAATACGCAGCTCGCAGCTGGCATTGGCAAACTCAGCCAGTTTAGCAGCAAAATGCTTGAATGAATTTCACCTGTAACACAACCCGTTTCAGAACAGTGCTATAGTGCTAAGCATAGCCAAATTTAATGATGTTTTCAGATTACTGCAGGAGAACAGATGCTGCAGCAAGAACACCCGAGCCGGCTTTGGCTGGTTGTTATATTAACGCTGATTGCCCTGCAGGGATGTAGTCAGGGTAAGTACATTCATTGGAAAACCCCTGTAGCGGCGCCGGTTGAAGCAGTAAATGGTTTGCTGGCATACCACTACATAGCGTTAAACCAGCTTAGTGATGTAGAGGTGGCAGATTTTTGCTTGCAGCTTGCTACGCAACAAGCGCCTGGTTATCAGCGGTTTTTGTTACAACTAAGCTGCGCTGAGCGCTGGTTGGCACAACCGCTGAGTAAGGCGCAACAAACACAGGCTATAGCCTACTACAATCGGGCTTTAATACCGTTAGTGCGCGCGGCAATATCGCGCAGCGATACCACTGCACAGAATTTACAGCTTAAGCTGCAACTGGATCCGGATGAAAGCGGCCTGACGTTTGAGCAGTTGTTTCTGGCGGCTGACTTACAACCCTATGACGGATTTATGTTGCGTCAGCAGGACAATGGCATTGGTATCGCGGTTATTGGACAGCGTGCTAACAGCAACACTGCAGTGGACCGCTATTTCCCGCCTGAAGGGGTTTTCCGGCCGCTCACTTTTATGCCAGTAAAGTTGGATTTCAGCAATCCAGTGCTGCCTGTGCTGACGTTGCGTGGTGTTTATATGCAACAGCAGCAGCTTTGGCCTTTTGCCGAACAGCGCTATCAAATGAACTATGATCCGGCATCAGCCTACTTGTGCCTGCTAGAAGCTGCAGTAGCTGATCAACTGGAAAAAACCGGCCTGTTTGACGCCGATAAGGTAGAAGATAAGCTGGGTATTTATGCCATTGAACCTCTACGTGCAGATAAAATTCCTGTATTGATGATCCACGGTTTAAATTCCAGCCCGTTAATTTGGCGTCGCTTAAGCTGGGCGATATTTTCTAACCCGCATCTGGCAGCAAAGTATCAGGTGTGGCATGCGTTTTACCCATCTGGCCCACCACCGTTTTTTAATGCGATGCGTTTAAGAAAGCTAACAGATGAATTGTTGCAACATATTTCACCTGATTTGCAGGCAACTGCCGCTAATAATATGGTATTGGTTGGCCACAGTATGGGCGGTGTTATCAGTAAAACCTTTGTACAAAACAGTGGCAGTTCTTTGTGGGATACCACTTTTTACCGCGGCGCGGCTGAATTACCTGTCGATGACAACACCCGCAGCACCTTGGAAGATATTTTTATCTTTACTGCCAAATCCTATGTAAAAACGGTAGTGTTTATTGATACGCCGCATCGCGGTGCTGCCACTGCAGACGGTTGGATTGGTCGGCTGGCATCAGCCATGATTACGCTTCCTAAAACAATGAAAAACGTATTTGGTAAAATGTGGCAAGCATTGACCGAAGACGATATTAAACCGGCCATGCGTGGCTACATGAGCGGCTTTGGCCCAAACAGTGTTGATGTGTTATCACCGCGCCATCCGCTGGTGCAGCAATTAACAAAGTTGCCGCTGCAGGTGCCGGTGTATTCAGTTATCGGCAACGATGATCCGGCGCGCTGCACAACATTTGCCTTGTGCCCCGGGTTAAACGACAGTGTAGTGTCCTACCATAGTGCACATCTGGCGGCTGCGGCGGCTGAAATAGTTGTGCCGTCAGAACATAACTCTTACCAGTCGCCAGAGGCGATTGAGTTTATTTCAAATATTCTTACCTCAGCCGCTTTGCCATAGCAACAGCCGGCACAGCAAAGCGGTAAGATAAAGCCGTTCAGGTTGAGCTGCGCACGATAATGTTATAACCCACATCGACAGGAGCTAATGCATGGCGGCCTTTACCTGTGGCACTAAATAACATTTCTACCGCCTGGCGGCCCATTTCTGAACGTGGTGATGACACCGAGGTGATAGCCGGCTCCACCAGTGCCGAGGCTTCCAAATCATTAAAGCCGCATATGGCGATATCTTTGGGTACGCTTAAGTTCATCCGTTTGCTTTCAAATAACGCACCTAAGGCTAAATCATCATTACAGCAAAATACGGCATCGCACTGATGGTTTGACTCCGCAATTACTGCCTGCAATAACTGACCGCCAAGCTTTATCGATGAGGGTTGTACTGTTGTGTGTATATAACTGCTACACGGCTGTGGCCAGTCGGTTATCGCTTGTTTAAAGCCAGCCAACCGTTGTTGGGTGCGTGGGTCCATCCGGGCACCGAGAAATGCTGGTGCGCGATAGCCACGTTGCAGCAAATGATTAGTCATATCGTAGCTGGCTTGATAATGCGAAAAGCCAATGTTCATATCTATCGGCTGATGGGTCAGCTCCATAATTTGTATCACCGGAATATCGGCCTGTAGTAACAATTTACGTGCGTAATCGGTTTGCGCTGCACCGGTAACAATAATCCCCTCGGGTGACTGGCTCAGCAAAGTCGCGATGAGTTTTTCTTCTTCCAGCGGCGAGTAATGGCAATCGCCCAGTAACACCTGCAGGTTCTTGGCTTTAACCGCCTGATAAATACCTTGCAGTACATCGTTAAACACAATGTTGGATAATGACGGAATAATTACTGCCAGCACGCCGGACTTTTTTGATGCAAGTGCACTGGCGGCATGGTTACGGATATAACCGATATCATGAATGGCTTTTTCTACTTTACTACGTAATTTTTCCGACACCCTGCTGGGGTCTGTCAGCACCCGCGATACCGTGATGGCACTAACCCCGGCTACTTTAGCAACGTCTTTTAAATTAGGTTTTGTGCTCATTAATCCGGTTACCTGCTTTTTTCTGCGACAATACTGCATTGTACAAACTGAGTCAAAATGGTTGCGCAATCATTGCTGTTAATTTAAGCTGAAGGCTAACCATGACATACTCAGGCAATGGCGCGTTATTATGTGCTCTGCGAAACATCGAACAGTTGTAATTATGGGCGTGGCCGGCAGTGGAAAGTCCACAGTGGGGCATTTACTGGCGCAGCAACTGGGTTGGCGCTTTATTGAAGGTGATGATTTTCACAGCCCTAAAGCAAAACACATGATGGCCAGTGGCATTCCATTGGCCGATAGTTTGCGCGACAGCTGGGTGCAGGCTTTGTGCAACGAGCTTAGTGTCTGCAAAGCAGCACACACGCCTTGTGTGTTAAGTTACTCTGGCTTAATTGCACGTCACCGGCAGCAAATCCGCAGCAGCGCCGATAACATCCATTTCTTTTATTTGCACGGCAATGCGGTGTTGTTGGCAAAGCGTTTGGCACAGCGGCAAAACCATTTTATGGCACCGGCTATGCTGCAAAGCCAGTTATTGACCATGCAAAGCTGTGACGATGAAACCGACGTCACCCTGCTTGATATTGCTTTGCCGGTACCGCAACTGGTGCAGCAGATAACACAATTTTTAGCAGCGTAACGCTACATTTGATTGCGCTATCATATTCAGCCGCAGAGCTGATGGCATAACAATGGATAACAGGGTATGACAGTTCCGGTAAGACACATCACAGCAGCGCCAGGCGGCAAAGCACAGCAAAGCACAACAGCGGTGCGGCTGCGCGAAAAAATCGGCTATGGCCTGGGGGATATGGGCTTTAATTTTTACTGGGCGAATATTTCTGCCTTTTTACTGATTTATTACACCGACGTTTTTGGTATCTCAGCCGCAGCGGCTGGAACTATGATGCTGGTAACCAAAATAGTGGATGCTTTTACCGACCCGTTAATGGGCGCAATTGCTGATCGTACCCGCAGCCGTTTTGGTAAGTTCCGGCCTTATTTGTTATGTCTGGCGCTGCCGCTGGCCGGCGCCGGTGTACTGACCTACAGCACACCGGATTTAGGCGAAACCGGTAAACTGGTGTGGGCCTATGGCACCTATACTTTGTTGATGCTGGTGTATACCGCGATTAATATTCCTTACTCGGCGCTGTCCGGCGTAATAACTAATGACAGCCAACAGCGCACTACGCTGATAAGTTATCGTTTTATTGGCGGTTTTAGTGGCGGCATACTGGTAACCTATTTAACACCCAAATTAGTGCCGCTGCTGGGGCAGGGCGATGATGTGCTGGGCTGGCAGCTGACGATGCTGGTATTTGGTATTGCCGCTGCGCTGATGTTTTTCATTACTTTTCTTACTACTAAAGAGCGTATCGCGCCACTGAGCCTGCAGCCTAATGCGGTGCGGCAGGATTTAACCGACTTAAAAAATAACAAACCCTGGTTGGTGCTGTTTGCGCTGGCGCTGATCATTATGGTGACCATTACCATGCGCGCCGGTAGCGGGGTCTACTACTTTAAATATTATGTAATGCGGCCGGATTTAGTCGGCGAGTTTTTATCTTCTTACATGCTTGCATTAGCATTGGGCGCTGCCGTCACACCGTTGATGACACGCTTTATTGATAAAAAACGCCTGATGGTTTTACTGATGTCCCTGGCAGGCTTGCTTTCTATAAGTTTGTACTTTGTGCCGGCAGATGCGGTGGGCGTTAGTGCGTCAAGCAAAGCTTGATGCATCTTGCAGGGTGTAAGTCCCTGTCGGGTAAGGTGTAACTGACCACCCGTATCGAGTGTTGCGCCTATGGCGGAGCCAGTATTTTTTTTACTGACGAACAAGATAGGTGAAGCGTACACAGAGAATTAGTTAGGCCACAGGGGATACGTGTCCCTGAAGGTTGGTATCGCTTCGATAAGCACAATCTGACTGACGAGGTTTGTAACGCCACCGAAGTCCATGCAAAGCAGCCGTTAAAGTGAGGCTGTGACGAGTCAGCGGAGTTATCAAGCCGTG
>NZ_AUDG01000029.1 GCF_000425345.1 Rheinheimera baltica DSM 14885
GTTTGGTCGGGATGAAGCCAATCTGTTCTTTAACGTGATAGCGAAACGCTATGAACAAGGCAGTGTTATTGTGACCAGTAACCTGCCATTCTCGCAATGGTCAACGGCATTCGCTGATGATCAAACCTTAACTGCGGCATTGCTGGACAGGCTGTTACATCATGCGCATATCGTACAAATCAGCGGAAATAGTTATAGGTTAAAAGGCAAAAGAACAGCGGGTGTCATACCGGCAGCAGAAAGTACGTTAAGTTGAAAAGAAGCCAGGGGTGGGTCAAATTTAGATTACCGTTTTAAGCGGTAAGTGGGTCAAAATTGGATTGCCGTTGACACCAGCACCTGAATACGATAAGCCGTAGTGTCAGTTTCTGGTTTAACCCATAACTCCAGCACGCCCATCTCACCTAAGGCCACTTTACTAAACAACACGTTAATGCCTGGCTTACAGCGCAATGCTGTTGCACCAGAGCGCGGCACTGCAAATACCGTTTGGCAATCTCCTAGCTGTTGCCAGTGCTGCTCACTGCTTTGTTCAAAATCTTCATGTAGGACAACAGAAAACGATTGCGCAGCAGCCATAGGCAGCCACACAGCACACAATAACGCAATAAAATTACGCATCGACACTCCGGAGCGGGAACTTAGGTTATACCACCGGCTGGCGGTTGGAGGAAAGCGTGGTTATTTTATCAGCTGGTATAACAAAAAAGCAAAAATCCTGCACTGAAGTTTAGAGATTTTGTTTTACTATACGCCGACATTATTTAATCCCAGATGTGAGTTATTGTAGTGTGGCTAAATGAACTACAAGTTAACGATGCTGCACTGCGCGCGTATCGAAAAGCATTACGGCTCTCTAGCCCCAATCATGTGGTTATTGATAATTTATTTGATAACAGCCAACTCGATGCAGTCATTAGCGTTTTGCAGCAACAACATAATTGGACAACGCAAAAGCACAGTTACTTTGCGCTCTATGTTGATAATGCCAAATGGCAAAAAACCCCTCAGACGCAACGCTTTGTAAAGCGGGATCTTTGGCAACGTGCTGCCAGCAAGACAGTTCCCGCTACTTCCACTATCGCCGATGATTTTTTGACTTTTTTGCGTGGCGATGAATTTATGGCGCTATTATCACGTATCTTCAAAGTGTCACTAACCGACATCAATGTGGCCAAGCCTGACATTAATACCAACTACTTTCGCTTAGCCGCCACCGACTTCGTCAATCAACATGCTGATGACTCGCCAGGCAGAGAAGTTTGTATGCTGCTGTATTTAAATAAACACTGGCACCATGATAACGGTGGTGAATTAGTGTTTAGGGGCACAGCGGACACACCCGTCACTATCGCACCGTTACACAACCGCTGCGTGTTGTTTAATCCGGCATCGCCTGGCGCTGAACATTGGATAAAAGCACTGACAACAAAAAATACACCGCACTACCGCTATAACGTTACCAGTTGGTATTGGTCTGAGTAATATCGGTTGTTTAAATTTGGTCATTTTAGTTCAGGGTTCTCATCAAATCCTCGATCTCTGCCGCTTTAAAACAAAAACCCCGAGCTTTTGGCTCGGGGTTTTTGTTTTAATCTGGCGGGAGAGAGTCACTTAAATAGAGAAGCTAGTGCACTGTTTAAATTGAATTTTCTACATAGACAGGTCATATGAAACCCCCAAATAAACCCCGTAAACTAGCGTTTCTGTCCGCTTTTCGCTGATTGCTCCATCACTTTACGCTGAGCATTGTTAGCTTGCTGCAGTACAGATAAAAACACTTCTCGTTTTTGAGCTTCAGTCGCGTAGCGAAAAAAATCAGATATAAACCCAAACTCAGCTTTTGATTCTTTATCAACCAAAATATCCGCCTTACTCCCGAGAAGTAAATTGCCTTACGGGTAAAGCAACTTTGGGAAGATTTAAACGTGTACAAGTTGACATCAAATATTCTCGCCAGTACGGCCAGACATGAAAACTTGCATTTTCGACAGCGAATGCAGTAAGCGCCTCTTCATCAGTCTCAGCAAAATCTGGACTCAACATATACTCAGCAACAAAGGTTGCCTCGATTTGCGCAAATATAGCATCGGGTTCTGAATCAGATTCTCCAGCTATAAGGCGACAACCAACCTTGATATAAACAGCAAAGAAGTTTTTTACATTTGCTTCTACTTCTTCACTAATTCCAAATACTTCTGACTTTTCAACACCAGTCATGAACTGATAAACAAGAGAAGTTTCACCAGGCCGTTTGGGATCCCAGCCGTCTTTAGTGAAAAACTCCGAATGCTTCAAATATACATCGTGTACAGCAAGCCCTTTGATTGCCCTTTGCAGTGCTTCTTTAGCCATAACATACTTCCGGCTCAGCTGCTTTAAGTACTGTACTTAAGTCCACTCGACGGTTATAAGCTATACGGTTACCTGTTTCTATCGGTACAACTTTTGCCGCAAACGCTTGATATGGAGTAGCTTGTTTATGATTAAATGCTCCGAGTGCATGAGATAAACAATTAACAATTAATTGATTTAGACTTACTTCTTCATCTTCAGCCCACTGTGAATATGCCCTATGCATACTCTTTGGCATTCTAAGCGTGACTCTTCCACTAAAATCGTCTGCGACTTCCATCGGCACAGGAAGAGACTTATTTTTTTCTTTGAAAATCGTAATTGTTGTCTCAATAGCATCTACTGCAAGTGCATAAGCCTCATCAGATGAATCAGCATATTCAGTTAGATGTGGAAACTCACGCACTTTTGCTTCGAAGCACTCCTCACCTTCGAAAACTCCTTTACGGACAGTGATACTGTAATTTTGTGCGTCCATTGACCTTCTCCTGTTTACCTAACTTTAACCTAACTCTATTGGCTAAGTTCTTCAGAATACTGTTCTAATATTTTTTTAATGTTTTTGATATATGCCGGTTTGATTTGTGGGTTTTTGCCGTGATCACAATTAAAAGAACCTGAATAAAAGTCCTGCAGTCGGTCATGAAAAAAAACCTTATGGCCACCGCGTTTTCCGTCTTTTACTTCAAAGCCCAAGCTCTCAAGTGCTTGCACCACGTCTTTACAACGCAAAGTCGAGCCGCTTTGAAACAAGCTTAGAACATCCTTAAAATTTTCTCTACTCATTGTGACACCATATATAGTGTCACAGTTCCAAGGTGCGCAGTATTATACTTTTCGCTCAAACTTGCAACGATTTTCAAATTTGTGTGCTCCCATTCACTTTCGTAAGATTGAATCTGCGTTGATACCAATTTTATCAAACCCACTCCTCTCCCAGCGCCTCTGCTTGCTGCAGTACCAACTACACGGCGTCTTCGGCCATATCTGGCGGATATTTGTATTTGCGTAATATGCGCTTCACCATTAAGCGCAGGCTGGCACGCACGCTTTCGCGTTTACTCCAGTCGATGCTGATGTTCTTGCGCAGGTTGTCGGTTAGCTCATGGGCGACATCATCCAGCAAGCCGATGTTGGGTTTATCTAAACCTACTGCATCAACTATATCGATTACCTGATCTGGCAGCATTACATTATTATTCACGGTAATGGCGGTAAACCAAGCTCTTTAAGAAACGCATTGTGTTTATCCCGTGCGTCCTTAGTGCTCTTTTCCAGTGCGACTAACTCATCATTAACTGCTTGTAGATCTATTTCCTTCTCTGCTACCGCCGTGCTGATGTAGCGCGAAATGTTAAGATTGAAATCATTCTTTTCGATTTCAGTCATCTCTACCCGGCGTGAGTAGCGGTCCTCTTCCTTGCGGAATTGGTAGGTCTCGATGATCTTAGCAATGTGCTTGTCCGTGAGTTGATTCTGCCGCTTGCCCTTTTCAAAGTGCTCGGCGGCGTTGATGAACAGCACGTCGTCGGGCTTTTTACATTTTTTAAGCACCAAAATGCACACCGGGATACCTGTGGAGTAGAACAGGTTCGCAGGCAAGCCGATAACGGTGTCAATGTGGCCGTCTTTTAGCAACTTGGTGCGAATGCGCTCTTCGGCCCCGCCACGGAACAGCACGCCGTGTGGCAAAATAATTGCCATCACGCCTTCGTCTTTGAGGAAGTGAAAGCCATGCAGTAAAAAGGCGAAATCAGCGGCAGATTTAGGTGCCAGGCCATAGTTCTTGAAGCGCACGTCGTCGCCCATTGCTTCCGTCGGTTCCCAGCGGTAGCTGAAAGGCGGATTGGCCACAATGGCGTCGAAGCTGGGCTTCTTGGCCGGGTTCAGTTCGCGCAGTATGTCCCAATCGTTGGCCAGGGTATCGCCGTGGTAGATCTCGAACTCGGTGTCCTTCACCCCATGCAGCAGCATGTTCATCCGCGCTAAGTTATAGGTGGTGATGTTCTTTTCCTGGCCGTAAATCTTGCCAATGCCATGCGGCCCCATGCGTTTGCGCACGTTAAGCAGCAACGAGCCAGAGCCAGAGGCGAAGTCGAGCACACTGGCCAGGCGCTCTTTTTTACCCGTAGCGGGTTCCTGGCTATCAAGGGTAACAATGGCTGATAAGATGTCGGAAATCTGCTGCGGGGTGTAAAACTCGCCTGCTTTCTTGCCGGAGCCGGCGGCAAACTGGCCGATCAGGTATTCGTAGGCGTCACCCAGCGCATCTATGTCGGTGGAGAACTCATTCAGCCCTTTGGCGATCTCCGCGATGATGCGGCACAACGTAGCGTTGCGATCTTCGTATTTGCGACCGAGTTTATCCGAGCCAAGGTTGATTTCCGAGAACAAGCCGCTAAAGGTGCTCTCGAAAGATTCGTTTTCAATGTATTTGAAACCCGCCTGCAAGGTGCTGAGCAATTCGCCATTCTGGGTGCGGGCAAGGTTGGCGATGCTGTTCCAAAGGTGCGGCGGCTGAATAACGTAATGCACCTTGCGGCGCATTTGTTTCTCAAACTCGGTGATGTCGTCCGGGTTGTTGGCATACCACAGTGCCAGCGGTACACGGCGGTCGTCTGCGTCGAGCGTCGGGTAGTCTTTTCCCAGTTCCTTTTTTGCTGCAGCCTCGTAATTATCCGACAGGTAGCGCAGGAACAAAAAGGATAGCATGTAGTCGCGAAAATCGTCCGCGTTCATTGCGCCGCGCAATTGGTCGGCGATGGCCCAGAGGGTTTTACCTAGTTTGGTGTCGTTCATATATTCTTCTTTTTACCTTGTGTCTTGGGTAACTTTTTCAGTACCCGTTGAAATCGCTTTCCAGTTGATCGGCGCGTGCAATTCGAGCCACTTCATGTGCCCCCCTTAATCAAGCGCTTTTCCCGCTCAATTTCAGCAACTAGCTCGGCTTCAGTGGGCAATATGCGCTGGTATTTTGAGGCAAAAAGTTGTTTGCTATCCTCAATTACCGAATATTTGACGACAGTTTCATCCTTGCTATCGCAAAGAATGATACCAATAGTGGGGTTGTCGTCTTCACCGCGTTTGAGGTCGTCAAACATGCGCACATACATGTCCATCTGGCCAATATCCTGATGGCTGAGCTTGCCGGTTTTCAGGTCGATAATAACAAAGCACTTGAGCAAATAATTGTAGAAAACCAGGTCGATAAAAAAGTGGCTGGTTTCCGTGCTAATGCGCATTTGCCGGGCAACAAACGAAAACCCCTTGCCCAGTTCCAGCAGGAACTTTTGCAACTCGTCAATAATTGCCTGCTCTAACTGGCTTTCTTTTACTTGCCCCACCTCTGGTAACTGCAAAAACTCCAGCACGTAGGGGTCTTTGATAAAATCGCCCAGCGCATTGCCATGGACCAGTTTGTCCTCTGCGCCACCCTGCGAAGAAAGCAAACGCTGATAGCTGTGGGTCTGAATATTGCGCTCGAGTTGTCTGACGCTCCACTGCTGCGCTGCACCTTCCGTCAGGTAATAGTCTCTGGCCTTGGGGTCATCCAGCCGCATGATGAGACGGTTATGGCTCCAGCTCAATTTGCTACACAGTGTGTAGCAAATTGCCTGATCGGGATAGGTAAGATAAAACTGGCGGAAATTACGCAGATTGGCATAGGAAAACCCTTTGCCGAAACTCGCACTAAGCGCTTTGGACAAATTTTCCAGTAAGCGTGCACCATACTCCGCTTTATGTTGTCCGCGCTGTTCCTCTTCAACAATCCGTCGGCCAATAAGCCAGTAGGCTTCTACCATGGCGGCATTCACCGCCGAGCATGCCTTACCTCTGGCCTGTTCAAGGATGTTTTTAATGTCGGCGTGAAATAGAGTCAATTCGCTCATGCGTTAACCACCTCCGGTGATGGAAAAAGCTGCTGCATCAGCACTTTCTTGTGAGATTTGAAGGCCTCCAGGTTGCAGATGGTGACTGGGGGATGCAACCTGTAAGGGGGCAGCCGAAACTTGCGCTGTTGCCAAAACATTTGGCAGATTAAACTGAAACTTGGTGGTGAAGTCCTCGATAATCCGCTGAAAGAGTTCTTTATCATTGCCTTCTATTACCATTGGTTCAAAAAGCGAATGCCTGCCATGACTATGAAGGTTAAGAGCGCGAGCAAACAAGTCCTTATCCACGCTACTTCCAATGCAATCGGTGAAGTCCTTTTTCCCAAAAAAAATCGCTGTCTTTTCAAGAATACTGCGGAGCATGTTGAAGTGATAACCGTAGAGAACGCCAGAATCAGCGGCAGCAGCATTAATCAACTCACTCAGAAGTGCGACGTGGTGGAAAAATGGAGTGTCGTCAGTTGCTCTAAGGGTATATTCCGAACTGGAAACCAAGCGATGCAGGAAGTAACTAATGCATTTCGATGATTTCAGCTCGTTGACAATAACATTGAAGAACAGAGCATGATGAGAAGATACAATCACTCTAATTGGTGACTTTTCACGATGTTCTTCTTGCGTAAGAGAACTGTCCGATATTGGAGCTGATTTGGTACGGTCCTTCGCCTTGCGAAGGAGATGTGCTAAATCACACGCTACTGAAATAATGTTGTTGTCATCCAGCGAGGAAACAGGATCATCAATGTAGACATACTTTACCCATATGAAGGATCTTTCGTTACTTAGGACTTGTTTAAATATGGCGAGAAAAACGCTCCAAACAAAAATTCGCTCTTCCCCTCGCGATATTTTGATGCATCTGTCGCCATCCTTTGCTTTGAACTGAATGTATTTTGGCCTAGATTCCACCTCGGCTCCAAATCTACGGTAGAGATAGTGCAAAGGCGATGAAGGCTTAGTCATTTCAGCAACTTCCTCGGCGGTATACCGTATTACTTCGAACCGTGCAGAACTGTATTTCTGAAAATACTCCTCGATACTCTCTTCAAGATCGAGATCATTGAAACCATCGATAAAGCTCGAGTTGGAATTAACCAAAAGCCGTGGTTCCAGATCATTTTCAAGATCGTTATCCCAATAAAATAAGTCCTCAGTAAATGCGTTAAAATAAAGGGTATCCCGTTCAATAACTCTTCTCTCAGAATCGAGAATCTTACCTTTGTTTTTGAATTCCGTTGATAGACGAGTCTTCCCTGTGCCATTGTGGGCGAAAAGCATTACAAAATCACGGTCTCCACTACGAAAATCATCACGCAATCGCGTAACAACCTTTCGAAGTGTAGAGCACCTATGTACCTTCGGCTGTCCACTCATTTTAAACTCCTTCCATAGATGGAAAAAGCTGTTGCATTAGCGCTCTCTTATGCGTCTTGATGGCTTCAAGCTTTTTGGTTTCGGCAGTGATAAAAGCGTCGAGGCTGCCCAAGCAAGAGGCAATATGCTGTTGTTCAGGGAGCTTGGGGACGAAAATCCGCACTGAAGAGAACAGGCTTTTGTTGATGATGGGGACAGCTTGCCTTCCAGCAAGCATTGCGATTCGCTCAGAGGCTAACGAAAGCGCAAAGTAAACGAAACCACCCGAGTGCTTGGAGCTGGGAATGACCGCGTTGATCTGCTGGTTCGTCGCACAGTCGTAAACGTTCTGTGCCACCTTCCCAATCGTGGAGCCAATGGATACAAAAAGAACACTGCCTGCTCTGATGTGCCGAGTCTCTGCAAAGCCTTCTGTGGTCAAAGTGGTCTTTGTTTGCTCTACAAAGCGCATGTCTGAGATGTCCGCTGGCGAAACGAAAGAGATGCCGCCTCCATAGAATAATGCCTGCGCAGTGCTGGGAGTGCTTCCTGTGACTACCCTCCCGAAATCGCCAATAGACTGATTCACCCACTCCCCGGCGTTTTGGAATTCGGGGAAGCGGAGGCGGGGTTGGGTTTCGCCTTCGCGGGGAAAAAGCTGCTGCATCAGCCCTTTTTTATGGCTCTTGAGCACGTCCAGTTTTCGGGCTTGGGCGGTCATTAGCTCGTCCACGGAGCTCAGGCACTCGGCGATTTTTTGTTGTTCGTCTGCTGAAGACACGGGCAAAGGCATTGCCATAAAGTCGTCGCTTGATATGGCCATCCTATCGTGACGTGCACCCGTGCTAGATGCCTGCCGCATGTAGGTATGCCAACCCGTAGTTTTGAAAAAATGTTCGTAAAAGTCGTTCCTTTCGTCTTTGAATTTAAAGACCGTATAAAGGGGGGACATTACGCCCGTGCCAATTTTGTTCTTTGATATAGGGCCAACGGGTGCTGTTGACGATATGCGTGGGTTGTAGACGTAGCTACCCAGTTCAACAACAAAATAGCCCTCAAGTTTACCTTGTGTAGCAATGTCCTTATCAAAGAAATCTCGTTGATCTACTACGCCAAACTCAGCTGAATTAGTCAGAACACGATCAATTTTTTCGTCTCGGTTTTTCTGCTTCGCACGAATCGCTAAAAGATATAGAGGGATATGTTTCCACTCTGGCGCATCCCGAAACTCCGGAAACCGCAGCTTAGGCACCAATACAGGTTTGCCGTCTTCCATCGTGGCGGTGGTTATTGTTGTATTACTCATACGCACTAAGTCCTGAAATATCGCGGCCTTGGGCGCGCTTGGTGAGTAGCGGATGCAGGTCTGCCATTAGCGCAAGCTCAGCCTGGGTGCGGGCTTTCCAGCCGAGCTCCAGCGGGGCCATCAGGTCGCTTAAGTGATCGCCGTCGAAAATCATCCGTTGCAAGATGCCGTCGACAAAGCTTTGCAGGGCGGCAGTTTCGAGGCCGTGCTTGCTGGCGATGCTCGCCAGTTCAGCAGCGTCTTTTTGTGCCTTAAAGCGGGTGTAGCCGTCACGGATGGCTTGTTCGCTCAGGCCCTCGCCTGCTTTTAGGGTAGCGATGTAGGCTGCAATGTCCTCTCGCTCGTTAATAAACTTGGCATCCGATTGGATGAGGCCAATGAGCTGCTCGCGGCTCATCGTCGATTTGCCGGGGCCTTTGGCCGAGAACTTGGTGATAAGGCCCATGATGTAGTCGTAATCAATCAGTGAGGAGGCAAACAGCACGAACTCGAAATCGAGCTGATCTACATTGTCCGACGTAGGGTTGTCCGGCGTGGGTTTATCGCTGCCTTTACCCTGCTGGGCCTGTTGTTTAAGCCGCTGGGCGGTTTCAAGGTAGGCACCACGAAAGCCAAGCAGGTTTTCCTTCGGGATAATCTGCTCAATGGCGGCGGCGTTATCGTCGGTTAAGTCGGTGTATTGGTCGAGCTGAGTTTTAAGGCGCTGCACTTCCTTGAAGTGGTTGATGAAGGCAGCGCGGGCTTCGTCTCCCTTCAGGTTGTGCACGGCCTCGGGGGCGGTGTCCAAACCTTGGGATTTCATGAAAGCGTCAAGCTTTTGCACGGCCGCATCCAGTTTTTCGATAACCACCGGAGCTTTATCCACCAGCCAGATTTCACGGGCTTGCTCGCCGGAACTTTCGCCGGAGAACAGCGCGATAGCGGCATCGACGTTATCCTGCTGCTGGCGGAAATCGAGGATGTTGCCGAATGGTTTTGTGCCGTTTGGCTTCTTATCCTCTGCCTGAATACTGTTGAGCACGCGATTGGTACGCGAGAAGGCCTGAATTAAACCGTGATGCTTGAGGTTTTTATCCACGTAGAGCGTGTTCAGGTATTTGGAGTCAAAACCGGTGAGCAGCATGTCGACCACAATGGTGATATCGATTTTCTGCGCATGCGGATGATCGCTATTGGGCCATTGCTGGTCTTTAATGCGCTTTTGCACATCCTGATAGTAAAGATCGAACTCGCTTATGCTGTGGTTGGTACCGTAGCGGCTGTTATAGTCGGCAAGGATGGCTTTAAGCGCCGCTTTTTTCTGCTCCGGCTCAACGGCGTTGTCTTCTTTCTCCTGCGGCAAATCTTCCTGAATTTGTTTTACATCGGCATCGCCCTCGGCGGGCGGCGAGAAAACGCAGGCGATATTCAACGGCTGGAAGTCAGCGTTAGCGGCCTGCTTTTCTGCTTGCACGGTCTTGAATAGCGCGTGGTATTCAATAGCGTCGTTAATAGAAGCGGTGGCAAGCACGGCATTGAAACGGCGCTGGCCGGTAGCGGCGTCGTGCTTGGCCAGAATGGCTTCGATAACGGCGCGTTTGGCGATGGCCTCGCCGGGCTTGGGCAGCGTTTTGCCTTCCTCGACCTTGGGCTTGAAGTAATCCACATGGAAGCGCAACACATTGCCATCTTCAATGGCGTGGGTAATGGTGTAGGCGTGAAGACGCTTTTGGAACAGGTCTTCGGTGGTCATCATGGATGCCACCTCGCCGTCGATCATTACCCGACTGGCATTACCGTTTTTTCCTCCAAAGATGGGGGTACCAGTAAAGCCAAACAGCTGGGCTTTTGGAAAGAACGCTTTAATCGCCTTGTGGTTCTCGCCAAACTGAGAGCGGTGGCATTCGTCAAAGATAAAGACAATACGTTTGTCGCGCAGCGGCTCTAGCTGCTCTTTGTAGGTGGCTTGGCCGCTTTTGGCGCGCAGCTGGTTGCGCTTGCTGTTTTCATCCAGCGCCAGGCCAAGTTTTTGAATGGTGGTAACAATCACCTTGTCGGCGTAGTCGTCTGACAGCAGGCGACGCACCAGCGCGGCGGTATTAGTGTTTTCCTCGACGCAGCCTTCCTGAAACTTGTTGAATTCCTCACGGGTTTGTCGATCGAGGTCTTTGCGGTCGACAACAAACAGGCATTTTTCAATGTCGGGGTTGTCTTTGAGCAGCGTAGAGGCCTTGAAGGACGTCAGCGTTTTGCCGCTGCCGGTTGTATGCCAAATGTAACCATTGCCGCAGTTCTGGTGGATACTGTCAACGATCTGTTTCACCGCATAAACCTGATACGGACGCATCATCATCAGCTTTTGCTCGCTGGCGATCAGCACCATGTAGCGGCTGATAGTCTGGCCGAGGGTGCATTTAACAAGGAAGGTCTCGGCAAAACTGTCGAGGTGCGTGATCTTGTTGTTCTTCTCATCGGCAAACTGATAAATGGGCAAGAAGCGCTCGTCAGCATTGAAGGCGAAGTGACGGGCGTTGTTATTGGCGAAATACCAGGTATTGGTGCGGTTGCTAACGATAAAGAGCTGAAGGAAGCACAGCAGCGTTCTGGTGTAGCCATTGCCTGGGTCGTTCTTATACTCGACGATTTGCTCCATGGCCCGCCGTGGGCTGACGGTGAGGGTTTTCAGCTCGATCTGTACGCAAGGCACACCATTGATGAGCAAGATGACATCGTAACGATGGTGGCTGTAATCGGAGTTGATGCGCAGCTGGTTGATCACCTCAAAGGTGTTTTTGCACCAGTCTTTAATGTTGACCAGGGTGTAGTTCAGCGGCGTGCCGTCGTCACGGGTAAAGCTGTTGCGCTCACGCAAGGTGCGCGCGGCGGTAAACACATCGGGGGTGACAATCTCTTCAAGCAATCGTGAGAATTCGCTATCGGTAAGCCGCACGCGGTTGAGGGCCTCGAACTTCTCGCGGAAGTTCTGCTCCAACGCAGCGCGGTCGCGGATGTCTTTACGGTATTCATATTTAAGGCTTTGAAGTTTACCGATAAAGCCGTATTCGATGCTATCTTCCCGCACACCGGAACTCGGGTTAGCAGAGGGCTTGCTGTAGCTGCCTTCAATTTCTGGCAATTTGTCCGTGACGCCTTGTTCGATTTTTTTTTCGGTCATTTTAATATCCATTAATAACCAGGCCTTGCGACAAACATAAACAAATAAATCATTTTGAAATGTTCTCGGCTTGCGCAGCGATAAAGCATTAACTTTAATTAAGCCCACATTAACAAGCCAGCTTAAATGATATTTTTAAATATTTCCGGCAAAGGTGCCCTTTTCATACCGGTAATTTAACGCATTTAGAAACAAAGGGGTAGCGCTGATTAGCCTTAGTTAAACCCTGTTATACCGGCAAACTTGCTACACTTTATCCAGGAATGGGAGGTGTGATGACAATACATATTACTTATGAAGAGCGCATGGCATATATGCATGCACTGAAAACCCGCCAGGCTACGCCGGCATCCAGCGCTGCCTTTCGCAAGATACTGCAGCATGCAGTGCATGTTGCTAATGCAACATACAACGCTGTGCAGCTGGAACTGTTTAACGAATTGCCGAGTGAAAAACGCGTTTAAAAGTCTAGTTTTGACTGGTTAAGCACTTAAGTACTTTAACGTCCTTAACCAGGTATTCGCTGCTTTAATACCCGCACCAGCTTTTTATGTTCAACCGCTCTGATGCCTGCTGATTTTTATTATACAGCTTTGTTTTTCGCTTGATCACCCCACTCCAAAAAGTTACTATTTTTTAACTTTAAATTACACGGATGAAACATGAAACAAGCAAGCCACCAACTGGCCGATAGCACTTACGCGCAGTTAAGAGAACAGAGCCGCGCACAAGCGGCATCAAAGATGCCATTACGTTTACAAGAATCAGTAAAACTTGATGATATTACCGGCCGTACTATTGCTCAGTTATCCCGCTGGGAAGCGCATCCTGATCGCCGGGTAATGTGGTCCTGGCCGCACTGGGCCAGCCGTTATGCCGCGATTTATCCAAAGCGCTTTGAACTGGCAATTTGGTTTCATAGTATGCTGTGCAGTGTATCTTTGGGCCGACCAACCTGGGGAGCGGGAAAATTACGATTAGATTTTATTGAATCTTCCCCTGAGAAAACACCACTAACTGGCAATACAGCACAATTAACGGTAATCGCAGCAGAAGCCTATGCTATTAATATAGGAGCGCAACAGGTGCGAATTATGAATCCGATAAATAACAAAGTTAGGTCACACTATGAGTCACTTGGCTATTTATACGTTGGTGGCAAAAGCAATTTTTGCACTAAGGATTTGATATGAACAAGCGAACTGACAGGCCAGAACCCGGCACGCCAGAATTTGATAAATGGCTTGGCGACTATATTGCCAAGCGTTTTAAAGAATTTGAGAATGTACCAGAGTTAGATCAAGTAGGTATTTTATCGGGAAGTCTGGAAAATTTTACCCAAACCGATGCAGAAGCTTTTCCTGATGAGCCGGAAGAATACATGCCGCACGAGCGGGTGAAGCTTGTGGTAGATAACAGCGATAAAGAAGACAAGTAAGATGTTAGAACCGAAGGGTTCTCATAAAATCCTCGATTTCATTTATCTGGCCGAGAGAGGGATTATTCCGGGCTTCCTGCCCTCCACCCCTTTGGGGCCGCACTAATGTAAGTGATCTAATAGAGTGAGAAACAGGGAACAAATGAAATTTGGCGGGAATAACTGGGAAGCCAATAGGAATAAGGGTTTCATAAAAAAAGCGGAAAAATGTCGATACCTATCAGTTTGAGAATTTAGCAAGTCCACGCCACAAACCACCCTACTACTGAGAACATCAGGCCAAGCCAACCAGGTTAAAACAAAAATCCCCCGCAAAGCCCGTTTAAATATGGGTTAAAGGGTGATAGCCCACTGTTTAATGCAAGCTGAAACCATATCAAGCCGATCCGGCTTTATCTCTGAAAGTCGGATCACCGATCCAACTTAACCACGTTTCGATCCAACTTCGCTGCAGGTCAATGAGTTCATAGCATGTAGCCTAATTCGTCAAACATTCTCAATTTTTAAAGTCGGATCATCTATTGTGCTTCGTGATCCGACTTCCTACAATCAACCACTGTATATTAAACCAGTATTTAAAAATGCCTACTCTTCTAATTAGACACGGCTATGGCACCAGGCATGTGAGCGAACGGCATAAGGAGTTGGTACCTATTGCCAGGAAAAACGGCCAGCAGCATTACGCTAAGTTTGGGTGCTTTATAGAGCAGTCGGAATCTTTGGTTTGGTCCAAGCTTGCAGGACTTAAAAAGGTGAAAATAAACAATGTGTTTGGGTTTGGATCTAAAGATGGTTACTTAGATGTGCAGTACATTGGCCCTAATGCTGTGGCGCTTGGTTATTACTTGAGTAAAACCGATACGGTATCAGTACCGCTGTTTAATCGCTTTCCGCTGGTATGGTGCGATTTACCTATAGCTGAGAACACAAACAACACGGCCCAGAATAGTAATGTGGTCGATTTGTTCCCTGGGAACCGTAAGTGGAGTGATACCTGATTTTTCGCTAGACAAAATCATGGAGCCTCCCAGGCCAATCTGTAAACGCCAAACGGCGGCACCATTTCCTATGTCGACTACATAGAGCTCGCCATCTTGAACTGTCTTATCTTCCTTGTTAAGCAAAATTACCTGTTCTGGGTTTTCTATGTGATGCCTGGTATCTACTACCAGTAATGCCGATGAAGGCACTTTATGAGGCAATAAGCTAACATCTATTTTTATGTATCTATTCGAGCCAAATAGAGGGAGGCTGACAGTTTCGGGAGCACTATCCACCCTATGTTCAGTCAGCAAGTCACTTACCATTAACTGGCTTTTTTCTACTATTCTACCTAACTTACCGGCAAGCAATCGCTTATTAACCAGGTCAGAAAAACAATGGCCTGTCTCGAGGGCCAAGGCGGCCAAATAATCTATATCAGGTAAGCGCCCCTCGAGTTCATAACTTCTGATCGTATTAACGTGCAACTGAGTTTTCTCTGCCATGTCTTTACGAGTAAGGACGTTATCCCTTATTTGCAGTATGTAACTTCCAAACTCAATCATATCCATATTCGCACCTAAAAAAATACATTTATTTGTACTTTTAAATCAATAACCTATCGAAATACACACATTTAAGTATATTCGACCCCTTGCCAAATACATTTTTATGTATTTAAAATGTATGCATGACGACATTTTAAAGGGCAAAAAAAATGGCCAATTTGGACTGGCACAATGCAAAAATTATCGCAGAGCTAAAGATACGCGCAAAAAAATCTCTTCGTCAATTATCCGAAGAGAACAAGCTATCTCCAGGCACTCTGTCTCAAGCTTTACAGCGTCCCTATCCCAATGCTGAGCGCATTATTGCGGCTGCTATTAGTATCGATCCAAAAACTATCTGGCCATCACGATACAACAGCGACGGTACAAGCTCGCGTCGTAAAGGCAAACGAAGCATATCAAAAAAACATCCTATTGATATAGCAAAAGAATACGAAGGTGACAAAGAATGATCCAGGCGTTCACTGCAAAACAAATTGCAGCGGCCCTGAACGTCGCTGACAGAACAGTACGTATTCGCGCTAACAAAGAAGAATGGGCGCACGAACTGCGATCAGGCCGGGGCGGCCAAATCCCGCACTACCTGATCACAGGCTTACCTGATGATGTACGAATAGCGCTTATTGCTAAACCCACTTCGGCACCGCAGACGGTAACAGCAGAGCATAAGGCCAAAGCAGTCGCGGCAAACATCGTGAACCGCAACGAGCTAACCAAAGCCGTTAACCAGGAGCGTAAACAAAACGCCCTGCAAAACATGGCAGGCCTTAATGGCTCAGCGAAAGACCGGGCAGAAGCTGCGTTTGCAATCCTGACTGCAGCGCGTCATTTCCATAGCAGTACAGACCTGCCAAAAGTTAAAGCCTGGCGCTTATTCTGCCTGCAGTACAACAACGGTTTAACGCCGGTACCGGAACACATATATGCCTTAAAACCCAGCATCGGTTTTAGCACTTTAACCCGCTGGGAAGCCGAGTACGAAAAGAACGGCCTGGGAGCCTTAGCCGGTAACTACGGCAAAAACAAAGGCAATGGCCTTATTGATTCCACACCGGAAATTAAAACCTTCTGCCTGGCTCTGATCCACGAATACCCGCATATCAAAGGCGAAGCCCTGCACGAAGCGTTGCAAACTGAATTCGGTGGGGATTACAGCGTACCGGCTGCAGCGACTTGTCGCGTCTGGCTGAAACGCTGGAAAGACGAGAACCAGGAATTGTTCATGTCGTTGGTCGACCCCAGCGGTTGGCAGAATAAACGTATGGTTGCCTTCGGTAACAAGGCATTCTCCGTATCGCGCATCAACCAATTATGGGAGTTCGACAGTACCCCGGCTGACGTCATGTTAAAAGATGGCCGCTACAGCATAGTGGGTGTTATTGACGTCTTTACCCGCCGCGTTAGGTGTATATTGCGGCCCACTTCAAACGCTGCCGCTATCTCTTTATTAATTCGCGAAACCATACTGGATTGGGGCTTGCCTGAAATAGCCCGCACCGATAACGGTTCGGACTACACAAGTAATCATATCAGCAGCGTGTGGGATGCCCTGGGTATCGAGCACGACATTACCAACCCGTATTCAGGCTGGGAAAAACCGTTTATTGAACGCTTTTTCCGTACATTCAGCCACGGCATAGCCGAGCTCTGCCAGGGGTACATTGGCCACAACGTAGCCGATCGGCAAAAGATAAATGCCCGTTTAACCTTTGAACAAAGGCTGTTAGAGCGCCGCAAAAAAGGCGAAGACAAAATCGCCCTGAATGTTAATCTTACTGCCGAGCAGTTCGAAGCATTCATCAACCAATGGGTAAACGACCACTATCACCACGCCCGACATAGCACGCTTAAATGCAGCCCGTTTGAACAGTTTATCAATCACCAGCAGCAAATTCGCCGCCTGGATAATAAGCACGTACTCGACATATTGCTGGCTCCGGTACCAGGTAACAAAGGCTATCGCACTGTTACCAAGTCAGACGGCATTAGTGTTGAGGGTGGTAGTTATGTGCATGCTGAGCTGGGTGCTTATATCGGTGAGCGTGTTTACTGCCGCTGGAACCCGAAAGATATAGGCAAAATCTACGTATTCCATGCGCTTAAACATCACTTTATTTGTGAGGCTGTTAACCCTGAAATTGCTGGTAACGGCTTAGAGCTACAAGACATTGCCCTCCAAGCCCGTGCTATCCAGCGACAGCAGCAGCGCGAACGCCGTGCCGAGTTTAAAAAGGCCATTAAACAACACCAGGTAGGTGATATTGCCCAGCGCATTTTAAACGCTAAAACAGAGCAAAACGGCAACCTTGCTGCCCTGCCCAAACGCAGTGAGCAGGTATCAAACAACCTAACTCAAGCCGCATTTGCTGCCATTGAGGCAAGCAAAACGCCGGCAACCGGTTACACCGAGCAACAGCTAAACGCCTTTGAACAACGCCGCCAGCAACTGGAAGCGTTAGAGCGCAAAGACAATGCCCCGGTATTCACTAGCGACGCCCACAAAGCCCGCTACCTGACAGAAATGAGCATTACCACCGAGTTACCACCCGTCGAAAAAGCTTGGCTACACGCCTATCGCAGCCGCAGCAAAGTCGCTGCGCGCGTACTCGACGAAATTTTAAATAGCAAAAAAGCCACTAAGTAACGGAGATACACCATGAAAACAGCAGTAGCAAAAACAAAAAACGTGTTAGCCGCATTCGACGCTTACCAGCACCTAAGTGAGGCAGCACTTAACAACACGCCCAGCATAGCAATGTTTACCGGCCAGGCGGGCTTAGGAAAAACAACCGCTGGCAGTTACCTGTTTGTCCAGGCAGATGGCATTCTGGTGCGTTGTCTAAAGTCCGACACCCTTGGCACATTTTTAGAGCGTTTATCTCAGGAGCTCGGTTTAGATCAACGTGCCCGCAAAGCAGACATGCTTAAGTTTATCGTTCACGAATTAGCCGTAACCGGAAAACCACTGTTCATTGACGAATGCGACTACATCGCCGAGCGTCAGGACGTGCTGGAAACTATCCGCGATATCTACGACCTGGCTAACGTGCCAATCATCCTGATCGGCTACAACCAGCTGCCTAAAAAGGTAAAGCGCTTAGAGCAGCTGTACAGCCGCATTTCCCAGCATATTGAATTTCAGCCGGCCGACCTGGACGACATAACCACCATGGCCAGCGAACTGGTAACAGACACCGCCATTAATCCGGACTTACTGGCCGAGCTGCTGCACGCATCCAAAGGCAATTTCCGTCGCATCCATACCGGTTTAAACACTATCGAAGCATTTGCCCGTTCCAACGCTATGCCCAGCATTAATGTTGTTCAGTGGGGCGAACAGCAATTCTTCCCTAGCGTTAATTAGTAACGGAATCGCAGTAATGAAAAACCAAACACTCAGCCAGCGCGCCTGGGAGTGGATAGAGCAGCAGCAAGACTTTGGCAGTGCCGAGCTCGCTGCTCACATGGAAGTGAGTTTGAAATCAGCGCAGATGGTTATTGCCCATCTGCAGGATCTAAAAGCAATTGCCACCATAAGCACCGGCGTTAAGCCAGTGGTTTATCAGGCAGTAGCCGGAGCTAAACCGCATCTGCCAGGTAAAAACCAAACCGCAGAACGCCCTAAAAGCATCCGGCAAAAACTGTGGCAGGCCATGCGGTTTTTAGGCGACTTCACCGTCGCCGACTTACAGGCCAATGCCGAATGCAGCCGGGCCAGTGCAGAGCGCTTTCTGTCTGACTTAGTGCGCTACGAGTACGTGTTTATTACCCGCCCACAGCGCCGCAACGCCAGCATGGCACAGCGCAAAGGCTTTTCAGTCCGGTACCGGCTGCTGAAAAACACAGGGCATAAATATCCGGTAATTCGGCCAACCGGGCTGTACGACCAAAACCTGAAAAAGCTGGTTGAAAAGCCTAAGCGCCCCACAGCCAAAACACAGAAGGAACTGAACCATGCAATGGCTTGAACTGCTTGAACAAAAGGTCGCGGAGCTCGGCCGCCGCAAAGTAGAGGCGGCGCTAGGCATCAGCAAAACCACTATGAGCCAGGTACTAAATAGAAAGTACCCAGGCAACTTGGAAAACATCGCCGCGAAGGTTACCGAAGCCTACAGCAGCGACAAAGTAACCTGCCCGGTGCTCGGCAGCATTACCGTTCAGCGTTGTGCAACGGAGCAGAGCAAACCCTTCGCAGCCACTAACCCGCAGCGCGTCAAGCTTTGGAAAGCCTGCCAAACCTGCCCCCTTAACAAGGCGAACAAACAATGAGTGAAACTATTAGTTTTCAGGTAGAGCGCGCCCGCAAGTGGCTGGCCCAACAAGGCTGCAAGGTGGTTACCGTTCACCACGCCAAAAAGCGCCCGGTCATCAGTATTGATGTTGCCTGCCCATTGCTACAGCGCACAGCAGTGCAGTTAATCGAAAACAACAACGGTCAGCGCAGCATGCGCTATTCCGCCCGTGTAGGCGAATGCCTTGTCCATTGGCACAGTAATTAAGGAAACCACCATGAACGCACAAAATCCTATTCATGCAACTATCCCTGCCGGCTACTGGCAAGACGCCAAAGGCTCATTGATTCCGGTAGACAAAGTAAAACCTGTAGACCAGGCGCGTGATGCATTAGTTAAAGAACTGACCGCAAAATCAGAAGCGCTTAGCGCCCAGCTGTCAGCCTTTAAGCAAGTTGCCTTTGCCGACATTGCGGCCTTTGTCCAGCTATCTGCAGAGCAGTACGACGCTAGCATTGGCGGCAAAAAGGGCAACGTTACACTGTACAGCTTCGATGGCCAGTACAAGATAGTTCGCGCCATTAACGAAACCATCAGCTTTGACGAGCGCTTGCAGGCCGCTAAAGCGCTTATTGATGAATGCCTGAAGGATTGGACGGCGAGCGCCAGCTCAGAGCTCAAGGCCATTGTTAATGGCGCATTCGATGCTGACAAGCAAGGCAATATCAGTACCACCCGCGTGCTTGCCCTGCGCCGGTTAGATATCAAAGACCCTCGCTGGCTTAAAGCCATGACAGCCATTGGCGAAGCCATCCAGGTAGTCGGCAGCAAAGCTTATGTGCGGGTGTACAAGCGCATTGGCGATACCGACCAGTATCAGCAAATCCCGTTAGATTTAGCGGCGGTGTCGCTATGAACCAGCCAATTCTCTTACCAACAACTAAGCCAACAGCTATGCCAACGGCTGAGCAAATCCGTGTCGAAATCGCGGTGGCAATCAGCCTGGCCGAACAGTACGGCACCAACCAGCCAGGTAAAACCTACGAGCAAGGCGTGGCAGACGCCTTGCTGTGGATATTAGGTGGCCAAAAGCCATGCACATTTGAGGACACTCAGATGGATCTGAATCAGCAAGATGAAAACGTTTTACAGCAATGGATATCCGGTCAGGTTCAGGCCGAAAAAGTGTATGACCACTGGCGCGAAGTACCATTGGTCGATGGCGAGTACGACAACGAAATGTTGTTAAAAATCTGCCAGGAATCACCCACCTTTGCCGACATGGTTCGCTCTTCCCTGCACTATCTCGACACGTCAGAAGACAACCACCTGCCCACCTGGCTGGGCAGCTTTACCACTGACAGACCGAAAACCCAGGTGCAGCTGGTAGTAACCCAGCAGCCTGGCCAAACCATTGACGAGGACTAAGCAATGAATAAATCACAGCTCATTCAGCAGCTGGCCAATGACGCTGGCTTAACCAAAGCCGGCGCAGAACGCGCCGTAAACAGCCTGCTAAACATCATTACTCTGCAGCTGCAGGTTAACAACCATGTATCTATTCAGGGCTTTGGAACGTTCAGCCCGCGCCAGGCTGCGGCCCGAACCGGTAAGCACCCTGTTACCGGCCAGCCTACCCACCAACCGGCCTGCGTTAAGGCCGTGTTTAAACAATCACCGCAACTTAAAGACGCCTTAAACCCGTAGCGAAACGCCCAGCAATGGGGCGTCTGCCGGTGGTGGTTCACCGGTACTGATGAGCAGCCGAGGATACAACTATGGAAAACCAAACTATTAGCATCACATGTAAGTACCGCAGTGGCACCTACGTCACCAGCAAGTTTAATGGCCAAACAGCCAGCTCCACGCAAGGACCTGAATTTGCAGTACGCGCTTTGGCATTCAAGCTTTTGCCTGACCAGAAATTCACCGTGGTTAACACCGGTAAAGAGTACTGGGAAATCCATAAGAGCGAAGAAATTAAGGAACAGCCAAAATTCCAGACAATTCAGTTCGTCGATAAAGGACAGGACTTCTTAGAGTGGATCGTTAGAGACGGAATCGTAATAGATTGTCAGCCATTCCAATTCACAATTTGGACAGGCGGCAGTGTACAAATCAATGATGATCAGGTTTTCTACAAGCCTAAGAACAAAACTGGTGTCTTCCCGCTAAAACCCCTAATTGACACTATAACCACCACTCATCCTGATTATGTTGCCGGTTATGAAGATGGCTTGATAAATCAGGAAAATGAAAACGCATCTACATCTGAGCAGTATCAATTTGGTTACCGTGCTGCGGTTTACATGGCAGGTAAAGCATGATGAAAACGATAAGACAAGCCATTAAAGAACGCGGCCCGAACTGGGGCGGCATGTTTGAAGCATTGTACTGGAACAAAACCGAAGGTTACTACTTTGCAAAAGCGGATTATTGCTTAGGTGAGTTTGTATGCTACCAAGACGAGTACGAAGCGGTAGCCAAAGAAATCTCAACCGACGCCCACAAACGCAACACTGCTCTAACCGTTGAGCTTAATGAATTTTGCCAACAGCAAGGCATCGGCCGGATTGGTGATTCTGTTGTACCAGCGCTTAAGACATACATCAAAAATATTCAGGGCACGTTAGACCTGACAGAGCGCCTGATTATCAGCGAGATTGGCGACTTTGCAGCAAGCTTAGGCCACCCAGGCGAACCCACCACACCAGAGCAGATCCACGAGCAATTAATGGCGCGGGTTCAACGTGTATTTGCAGACGTAAGGCTGCAGGCAGGTGGCAAATGATTCGAGCCAGATTTAAAGCAAATCCAGATGATTACCGTCCAATTAAATGGCCGGTTAAACACCCATACTGGTGCAGTGGATATGCTGCTGATAATAGTCATTCCATCGTTGTGGCGTACGCAGATGATGTTGATGAAATTCTTAGCAATTGGCCGGAAGCCAAGGATATAGAAGCCGAGCAAGTTGAGACTTACTTATTCACATCCAGATTTCCAATCCCAACGTGGTTCGCTGAACAGCAAGCCAAGGCAGGTGCGTGATGCCACTTAAAAAAGATGAAAGAAAACAGAAGTACAGAAGCATTATGAGCCTAATGCTTAAAGGCGAAAACAAGAATGCTTTTGACGAGCTAGCTTGCATGTGTGGCGAGGATGCCGGGCTATTTGTTTTGGCAGATTACGATAAGGCTATCAGTGAAAACCAACTACGCCAGCAGGCCAAGGCAGGTGGCAAATGAAATTCACTTTCAAGTGTGACATCTGCCACCAGGATGTTAAAGGCGGTAAAAAGTTTGAAGTTGAAATCTTCGAGAAAGTCGGTGTTTGCTATGCCGATGGCGTAATGGTCGCAGATTCTGTATGCAATAAATGCCAGCAGGCGTTTGTGCGGCTTGCAAATAATCTGGCCAAAAAAGCCAGAAAGGTAGGTAGCAAATGACAGCTACCAAACCCAACCCGCGCCGCCAGCTGGTAACGATGATCCATATCGCCCGCACTCAGTTGGGTATGGACGAAGAAAGCTACCGCGCCAACCTGGCGCACTTCGGCAACTGCAAAACCAGCAGCACGGATATGACTATTCCAGAGCTGGAAACCGTGCTGGAAGCATTTAAAAAGCTCGGTTTTAAACCGGTGAAAAAAGCCGTTAAAGGCCGTTTAAGCCCCAGCACAGCCAAAGGCCCGAAGGACGAACGCAGCGCTATCCGTGCGCTGTGGATTTTTATGCACCGTGCCGGCTTCGTTGAAGACGGTAGCGAAACCGCGTTAAACGCCTGGGTTAAGCGCATGACCGCCCAGCCAGATGGCCCCCCTGGCATTGCCGAAGTGCAATGGCTGCGTGGCGACGATGCTGGCAAAACGCTTAATAGCCTTAAACGCTGGGCCCGGCGCTGCCTGTTTGAAGACCTGAAAAAACGTGGCTACCAGCCAGACCCGAAAGACAGTTACAACCAGTTGCTGCAACGCTGGGAACGTATTAATGGAGCAATGTTGTAATGGGAGAAACGCTATGAAGTTAGGCCGCTGCCCGGTTTGCCATTCAAACCTGCACCTGGATCAACTGATTGCCGACGAAGCTGGCCGCCAGTTACTTGGCCAGTTCGCCCGGATGAATTACAAACTGGGCGGCAATTTGGTTGCTTACCTGGCGATGTTTCGTCCGAGTAAGCAAGATTTAACCAACACCAAAGCGCTTAGCCTGGTAACTGAAACCCTGGCGTTAACCAGTAATCATAACGCCCTGGCCGAGGCGTTAGAGCAAACCGTTGCCAGCTTGCAGCAAAGCCGCATTAACGGTACCGGCAAACAGCTAACCAACCATAACTACCTGCGCAAAGTGCTTACAGCACGGCTGGGCCAAATTGCCCAGGAAACGCCGGTAGGCAGCACCATCGAATACAAAGCCCAAACCGTTACCAACCCTGATGAAGACCGCCGCCTGTTTCAGGAGCGCATGCGCCAGCTGGGCGGTAGAGTACATGAGGTGCCAAATGAGTGAACAACAACTTGATGCCTTTGCCCAAAGCGAAGACTTACAACAACTGCTAACAGAGCTGGACAGCTTAAAGCCCGAGGCGCGCAAAGAAATTTTCAGCCGCTTGCCGGCAATGTTGCAAAGCCTGGTTGCGCTATTTGAATCCGAGCTAAAGGGTGCCGTTAAAAACCCTGAGCAGCACGCCCAGCGGCTGGTAGTGGAGCTGGCTAATTACTTCGGCGGCATTCAAACATACATTCCGCGCAATGACCGTTTAAAAACCATGTTACGCAACATTGCCATTTACAACGCGCACAACCGTGGCGCGGGCATAAGAGCGTTAACAGAAGAGCACCGGCTAACCGAGGTTCAGGTTTACGCCATTATCAAAGAACAAACCCTGGCCGAGCGCGCCCGCCGCCAAATCAACCTATTTTAAGGGAATAACCATGTTCGACTTTTTACTAACCCAAACTCTGCGCCACGGCGACTTTGAAAAGCAAACCGAGTTTTTAATACCGGGCTTTCTGGCAAAAAGCATGATCACCCTGGTATATGCTGATGGTGGACAGGGCAAAAGCTGGCTGGCCTTTGCAGTATCTAAAGCCTGCAGCGGCTTTCAGAATGTGATTTATCTGGACTTTGACAACCCACTCAACGTACTGAAAGACCGGGGCGTGCAAGAAAAGCTGATAAGCCAGCGCAATATTTTCTATGTGCAGCGCAGCAAAACCACCATGTCGGCACCTGAAATGCTGGACGAATTAGACGCCAGGGCCAGTGGCAACACCTACGCTAACACCCTGATAGTTGTAGATAGCCTGCGCAACTTCGGCGATGTAATGAACAACAGCCAGGCCATGGCCATTATGGACAAGTTTATGAACCTGCGCGAAGCCGGTGCCACCATCTTAATCCTGTCGCATGCCAACAAAGACGGTAAGAATTACCAGGGCAGCAACAATATCCGTAATAGCGTCGACAACATGTACCGGCTAAAAAAAGTAGATGAGGCCACAGGTAAAATTGACTTTGTACTTACCCCAACCAAAGAGCGCGCCAGCATTCTGGAGTGCGCCTTTAGCGTGCGAGTAGCCGACTTTAGCCTAAACGGCATTGACGTAGAAGCCGCTCGCATGAGCGCCGACGAATTAGACTTTATCAGCCGCGCCCAGGCAGCCATTAACGAGCAACCAGGTATCAATAAAAAAGCCCTGCTGGAACTGCTGGGCTTTGAACAAGACGACAAAACCGCCCGCAATAAGCTGGATGCCGGCGAAGGTAAACACTGGCAAAGCAGCAAGGTTAAAGGCGTTTACACCTACCAGTTAGTGCCAGATCCAATTGCTACCAGCGTTACAAGCCCCACGCATTAAGCGGTTGTAGCGCTTGTAACTGTTGTAAGCCCCGTTAATTAGGGGCTTTTTTTTTGGCCCAAAAATGGCTACTCTTTGCAGGTTAACAACACGAGAGCACAAACAATGAAACGGATTTTATTACTATTGGCACTAAGCGCTATGCCAGTTAGCGCAACGGTTTATAAGTGCGAAACAGCAGCCGGCACTACATACAGCCAGTTGCCCTGTGCAGATGATGCACAGGTAACAGATTACAGCCGCGAAAACACCGAGCCACCGTTGCAGACTGCGCAAACACCTGCGGCCACGGCTGCGTCAGACACAATAGACAGGATTGCCATAGGAATTAAAAAACGCGACTTGACCGAAAAAATTAACCGGCTTGAGCGACAGCGCGACAGGCAAGTGAAAAACCGTGATGACGAAGTTGCCAAAATCAACAGCCAACGTGGCCGTTATGTGCAAAACTTATACGGCGTGGCTCACGACGATAAAGTTAATTCCAGCATCGTAGCCGCTACAACTATTTGGAATAGCCGCATTGAAGCAACAGACCGCGAGCTGGACCAGCTAAGAGCAGAATTCAACAAGCTTTGATGTAAGCCCAGCACTCAACAAATAATTAGCAAAACGCTTTAATCCAGCTTAACCCAACCCCCACGCGATACTGACAGCACACCTTAGCTGTCTGTGTCGCGTTCATGCAAACACCATCACTTAATACTTATTCAATAGCCTTTCAGCATGCCGTTGCTTTTGTCCTGGCAAAGGAAGGCGGCTACGTTTGCCATGTAGACGACCCGGGCGGTGAAACCAATTTCGGTATATCGAAAAGGGCCTACCCGCGTGAAGATATTCTTAACCTTACTGAGCAGCGCGCTGCTTTTATTTACCACCGCGATTACTGGCGTGCTACCCGCAGCCATGAGCTACCAACAGGGATTGCCCTTGCCGTATTCGATGCAGCAGTGCAGCACGGCCCTGCCACAGCGGCCAGGCTGCTGCAGGAAATACTGGGCCTTGTTACCGACGGCATCATCGGTTCCAAAACCATTCAGGCCGCGAGACTCGCCGACACCGAATGGCTTATTGCCCGCTACGTTCTTCGTCGGGCCAGGCTTTACGCACGCATTCAGGCTAAAGACTCAGCGCAAAGCGTGTTTATCGAAGGGTGGTTTAATCGGCTGCGCGACCTTACCAACGAATGCTGGCAAGTTGGTTACGCCGGCGCGGGGGCCACCTATGGGCGCTAACTGGGATTGGTCGGCTAAACAGGGCAAACAGCGCCGGCTTGAAGCCGAAGTACTGGCCCACAAAGCTGGTACCAAATGCAGCCCGCCACCGCTGCACAGCTACGACGGCACTATGCAGGTGCTGTTCGAGCAAGGCTGGCACTCTGTAACCCCTGCGGAAATTCACCGTGCTATTAACCCACCCCCGCCAAATATCGGCGACGCGCTGCGCCACAACCACAAGCTGCGCGAACTACTAAGGATCAACTCATGAGCTTATCGCTATTAGCCAGCGCGCTGTTAACCCTGGGGCCTGACGCTATTAAATTCATAGGTGCCAAGCTTGGTAAAAGCAAAGTGGCCGACCTGGCTGCCGATGTGGTAACAGTGGTGGGCAATAACTACGTTAACCCCGAGGCGCAACAAGCGGCGCTGGTGCAAAACCTAAAGCACTTTAACGCCGACGAGCTGGACGAACTGTTAAGCATGCGCGTTACCCTGGAGCAGGAAGCAACCAAACGCCACCAGGCCACCCAGGGCACTATTCAGAACGGCGACAATTCCAAAGATGAGTACGTAAGGCAAACCCGGCCGTTAATCGCCCGGCTGTCTATGTACGCCAGTGTGCTTTATGCCATTGGCTTTGAAGCGCTAAAGGCTTCTGGCATCGGCGATGGTGCCAGCTTTGAGGTTTTACTGTGGCTGTTCTCCCCCGCACTTACCTATATGGGCCTGCGTACCATCGACGGCTTTGCACCTTATTCAAAATCGTCTGGCGATAAAACAGCCGGCGCGATATCAGCATTCATTAAACGGAAGTAGTACATGCCGGATTTAATAGACAGAGCTGCCGAGTTAGAGCAGCGCCAACGCGATCAGGCACTGCAAGCCGCCCTTGCCCGCCCAGCGGAAAAGCCACGCCAGGATGAACATGGTCGCTACTGCATAGCATGCGGCACTGATATCCCCGCCTTGCGGTTGGAGAAAGTACCCCATGCAGTGCGCTGCATTGATTGCCAGAGCCTGGCTGAACACAAGGAAAAGCAGATATATGGATAACTGGAACTACACAGAGCTTAAGTTCTGGTTCGATGTGCTGCAGTGGTTAATCACCATCGGTCTTGGATTATGGGTATGGATTAGCCGGGCCCCCCGCGAAAACAAACTTGCCATTGCCGAGCTGGAAGCCCGGCTGAAGAAAAGCGAGGCCGAGCAGGAAAAACTGCAGGTGCGGCTGGAATACCTTCCCACCAAGGAGGAACTGCACCAGATGGGAAAAGAATTAAGCAGCTTGGCTTCAAAGCTGGACAGCTCAGCCGGGCGCATGAAAGCAATAGAAAACAAGCTCGACTTGCTGATAGAAAATGAATTAAGGGGAAACCATGCTCGCTGAATTAATGAGAGAACACCAACGCCTGGTTATTCTGCGGCTGCTGTCAGAGGATTCAGGCTACGACTTAAATGAGTCAATTTTGCACGATGGTATTAACGCCATGGGCCTGGATATCAGCCGTGACGGCTTGCGTACCCAGTTGGCCTGGTTGGTTGAACAAGGGCTAATTACCTTATCAGCCATTGGCAATATTCAATTAGCGCACCTTACCAGCCGGGGTTTAGACGTTGCCACTGGCCGTGCCCGCGTGCCAGGGATTAAACGCCCTTCACCCGCCAACTGAGGCCCACCATGACTGATAAAATCACCCGTGGCCGGCGCAGTAAAATAGACCTGCTACCAGAAGAGATCCGGCGCGAGCTGGACGCCAAACTGCGCGATGGCCGCTTAACCCAGCAAGAAGTGCTCGACTACATTAACGAGCTTATCGAGCAAAGCCAGCTGCCAGAGCATGACAAAGAGCAGCTGAAAATAAGCCGCTCCGGCCTTAACCGTTACAGCACCCAAATGGAAACCATAGGCAAAGACCTGCGCGAATTGCGTGAGGTGTCTAACGCCCTGGTGGCACAGCTGGGCGATAAACCAACCGGCGACGTTAGTCGGATGATTTTAGAGATAGGTCGCACCCAGTTGTTTAAGGCGATGATGAGCCAGTCCAGCAGTGAAGATATGGACATCGGCATGATTAAAGACGCCATGCTGGCCGCCCAGCGCTTAGAGGCAGCAGCCATGAACACCCACCGGCGTGAGAAAGAAATCCGCCAGATTTTTGCCGCCGAAGTAGCAGAAACCGCCGAGAAGGTTGCCACTCAGCAAGGCCTGACAGCTGAGGGTGTTGCTGCCCTTAAGCGTGAAATATTAGGTATTGCCTGATGAACCAAACCGCAAGTGCCCAGGCGATTGGCCATAACGTCGACGCTTATGTTTCCCAGGTAGCGCAATTTGACGCAGCAGAGGTATTGCTGGGTTACCAAAAGCGCTGGGTGGCCGACGACAGCCCACTGAAAATTGCCGAGAAAAGCCGGCGAACCGGTCTTACCTGGGCCGAAGCTGCCGACGCAGTACTGTGTGCCAGCCTGCGCCGTGACAATAACGGTTGCAACCACTTCTATGTTGGTAGCAACAAGGAAATGGCCCGCGAGTTTATTGAGGCAGCGGCCATGTGGGCGCGGGTATTTAACAAGGCCGGCTCTGAAATTCAGGAGGAAATCTTTGTCGACGATGGCAAAGAAGGTAAAGAGATCCTCACATTCGTTATTCACTTTGCCAGTGGCTTTAAAATACAGGCGCTAAGCTCCAACCCTGCCAACCTGCGGGGTATGCAGGGCAACGTTACCATAGACGAAGCGGCGTTCCATGAACGGCTTGCCGAGGTGTTAAAGGCCGCTCTGGCATTAACCATGTGGGGTAGCAAGGTCCGGTTAATCAGCACTCACAACGGTATTGATAACCTGTTTAACCAGTTGATCCAGGACAGCCGCGCCGGCAAAAAGCGCTATAGCATTCACACGATCACGTTAGACGATGCCTGTCGCGAGGGCCTGTACCAGCGTATATGCCAAATTCGCAAGAAGCCCTGGAGCCAGCAAGCGGAAGACGAGTGGAAAAATGGCCTGTTAAAAGATACGGCCACCGAAGAAGATGCCCTAGAAGAATACTTCTGTGTGCCCAAGGCCGGCAGCGGCGTCTACCTTAAGCGCGTCCTTATTGAGCGGGCGATGGTATCTGATAAAAGCATTCCTATTGTTCGCTTCACCAGCCCGAAAGATTTTGAATTGCTGCCAGAATATGCCCGCAAACGTCAGGTTGAAGAATGGTGTGAAGACAATTTAAAACCACTTTTAACCAATTTAAACCCACAGCACCGCCATGTGTTTGGTGAAGACTTTGCGCGCAAAGGCGACTTGTCAGTATTTGTGCCGCTGGAAATAAAGCCCGACCTCAGCAAGCGCACGCCCTTTGTGCTGGAGTTGGTAAATGCTACCTATGATGCACAGCGGCAAATCCTGTTCTATTTGCTATCCGGCCTGCCCCGGTTTACAGCGGCTGCCTTTGACTCTACCGGTAATGGTGGCTATCTGGCCGAGGCTGCTCAGTTGCGTTATGGCAGCCAGATGGTCGACACCGTAATGCTTTCAGCTGCTTGGTACCGGGAGTGGATGCCAAAACTGAAAGCCGAGTTTGACGATGGCAACATCGAAATACCAAGGCACATGGATATCTTGGACGACCTGACCAAAATTCAGATCCGCAATGGCATACCGCAAATTGAGAAAGGCAGCGGCAAAGGTACTGATGGCCAGCAACGCCACGGCGACTTTGCAGTAGCGCTGGCCATGGCCATTCGCGCCAGTTGGATGGATGGCAGCGAAATAGCTTTTACCCCTGTTTACCCGGCCAGTCAGTTCGACGAACGCTACAGTGACAACGACAACCCCACCTTTGATAGAGGCTGTTTCTGATGATTTATGATAAAAATGGCACTCCCTTTCGTATTCGCGAAAAGCAGCTAACCACCAAGCAAACGAATGAAGAAACTGCCTATGCAGCGCAGCTGCGCAGGGAGTTCGCCGACCACCCAAGTAGTGGTTTAACCCCGGCCAAACTCGCCAATATTTTACGTGAGGCTGAGCAAGGCAACCTCTTGCATCAGTGCTGGCTGGCTGAAGACATGGAAGAGAAAGACGGCCACATAGCGGCCGAACTGTTTAAGCGCAAGATGGCAATGAGCACTGTGCCGTTTACCGTTGAGCCGCCACGCAACGCCAGCGAGGCAGAGAAAGCCGACGCGGCAAATATCGCTGATATGCTGCGCGATATTGAAGACTGGGAAGACATTATATTTAACCTGGCCGATGGTGTTCACAAAGGCTTTAGCAACATTGAATACGAGTGGCAGCGCTATGGTGGCTTTCAGGTGCCTTGTGGTTTTGAGCACCGGCCTGCTTCCTGGTTCACCCTGGATCAGCTTAACCAGGACAAGCTGCTGTTACGTAACGGCGCTATGGGTGAAGAGATGCGGCCGCTTAATTGGCTGCAGCATAAACACCCGGCTAAGTCAGGCTACGTTGCCCGGCTTGGCTTAGTGCGTCAGTTAGCCTGGCCATTCATATTTAAAAATTACTCCGTAAGGGATCTGGCAGAGTTTCTTGAAATTTACGGCATCCCAATTCGCGTAGGTAAGTACCCAAGCGGCGCAACCGATCCAGAGAAAAACAGCCTGATGAATGCCGTGCTAAGCGTTGGCCATAACGGAGCCGGCATTATGCCAAAAGGTATGGAGCTGGATTTTCACGAAGCGGCCAAAGGCGGTGGCGAACCGTTTATGACCATGATTGCCTGGTGTGAGCGCATTCAAAGTAAAGTCATCCTGGGGCAAACGCTTAGCGCGGAAGTGGGTAATAGCGGCAGCCAGGCACTGGGTAACGTGCATGATGGTATTCGCCTGGATATTCGGGACCATGACTTGCGCCAATTAGCTGGCACGCTTAACCGTGATCTGATCATGCCAATGCACCTTCTTAACGGCAAAAGCTATACCGGCGACCCAAGACGCAAACCCCGCATTGTATTTGACACTACAGAGCCAGAAGACCTGCGCGATCTGGCATACCCACTGCGTGCCTTTGTTGGCATGGGAATGCAAATTGGTACCAGCTGGCTGCATGAAAAAACAAAGATCCCCCAGCCTAAAGAAGGCGAACCGGTACTTAAGATCCTGGATAACGCACCGCAGCTGCCGGCACAATTAAAAGGATTTGCAGCCCTTAAAGCACAAACCGAAGAGCAACCAGATACTGCAGATATGCTGCTTAAACAGCTGCAGAGCAAAGCCAAGCCAGCAGTAGATAAACTGATAAAGCCCATTCAGGACATGGTAGACAATGCCAATAGCCTGGAAGAATTGCTGGACCAGTTACTAACGCTGGAGGATACCCTGGACGAGACCGAACTGGCCAAAGTGATGGAGCAGGCCTTTGCCGCTGCCGAGCTGGCTGGCCGGTTTGATGTGGAGCAAGGCGACTAATGGCCACGGCTGAGTATGGTTCGCTGCCCTTTGATGCGGCTATTGCGTACTTTCGCAAAAAGGTAAACCTGCCAAGCGAGCGTTGGACTGATATCTGGCGGCAGCAACATGATGTTGCCTTTACCGTAGCAGGTGCAATGAAAACCGACTTACTGGCTGATATGCGCGGCGCAGTGGATGCGGCCATTGCCAATGGCAAAAGTTTAACCTGGTTTAAAAGCCAGTTTAAAGACATGGTAAAACGCCATGGCTGGGACCACACTGGCGAAGCTGCGTGGCGCGCTAATGTGATCTACGGTACCAATATGCGTCAGTCTTACAATGCAGGCCGTTACGAGCAGCTGCAGCAGTTTGACTTCTGGCGTTATAAGCACGGTGACAGTCAGTACCCGAGGCTGAATCACTTAAGCAAAGATGGCTTGGTGTTACCTAAAGCCAGCCCGTTCTGGCAAGTCTGGTTCCCTACCAATGGCTGGGGCTGCAAATGCAAAGTGTTCGGCGAAACTACAGCCAGCGTTAAGCGAAAAGGGCTGACTGTTAGCGCTGAGCCAGCTATCGAATACCGCGACTGGGTAGACAAGAAAACCGGCGAGGTACAACAGGTGCCGGTGGGTATTGATCCGGGTTTTGACTACGCACCAGGTAGCACGTCACAAGTCGCTAAGGTAAAAGCCCAGGTCGCTGCCAAACCTAAACTGGCAGAGCGTTTACCAGAGCGAATTGTGCCAAGTGCGTTTAGTACAATTAAGGGTGTTACCGCTGAAGGGATTGATGGCCTGCTGGGAAAACTCGATGCACCCCAGCTAACGGCGCTTAACGATTTCATGAAAGCCAAAGCGACCAAAACTATTTTTGTTAAACAAACCGAAATGAGCCGGGGCAAAAAGTCGGCTGCGCTGGCCGCGCCGATAGCCGAGTACCTTGGTGTTGACGAGTTTTATGCACAGATGAAATTTACCAGCCGCTCCCCTGCCCGTGTTGGCGGCTTTACCTCGATGAGCTGGGAGCATATTGTTGTAAAGGCGAAAGCCAATGACAGCCTGAGCAAAGTTGATATGCTTAAAGTGCGTGAAGTTGCCAGCGAGGTTATCCAGGACGCAGCAGGCAATAAAGGCCCGCATATCTTTGGCACTGCAGATAACCCGCTAAAACGACATTGGACAGTTAGCGAGCTGGTAGAGAAAAGGCTGGGCGAAAGTGCTAGATTAATTTCTACCTGGTTGCATGAGCTTGGCCACCAGGTGCATTACTATGCTGGGGCACCTGATTACCCAGCAGGTGCCAGCTGGGTAACCTACTATGCGGCCACCAATAAATATGAAAGCTTTGCTGAGGCATTTACCGCCTGGATGCTGGCACCGGAAGCCTTAAAACAATGGCAGCCTGAGCTTTATGACCATCTGGAACAGCAAATACAAAAAGCCACTAAGGCCAGGAGTAAAACCCGATGAAGTTACTGCAGCAGGCTCAGGCCTTACTGGCCGATGAAATAACGATAGAGGCAATCCGCACTCTTGCTGAACTGCAGAACAAAGCTGCAGGTCACGAACATGATTACATTGCTGACCTGTGGGAAGGTGTCTATGCAGCCGCTGACGACGAGGTATTGAGCCAGGCTTCTGACGAGGGCTTGCTGTAATGGCCGGCAGCAATATCAGCATCGATGCCGGCAACGCCAATGCCATAGCCGATGTGTTAGAGCAACTGGTACAGCAAGGCCAAAACCTCAAGCCTGCATTATCACAGATTGGCGAGTACCTGGTGGAGGCCACTCAGGACAGGTTCCAGTTAGAGCTTGCTCCTGATGGTTCACTATGGGACCCGCTGGCACCGGAAACCATCAAACGCAAGAACGGCGATAGCCGTATCCTTCGCCAAAGCAGTATGCTGGTAGACACCATCCTGTACGACGCCAGTGACGACATGCTGCTTGTGGGTACCAATATGGAATACGGAGCAACCCACCAGTTCGGCCGCGAAGCAGATGGCATACCCGCCCGCGAATGGTTAGGCCTGACTACCGGCCCCTGGGACGATGAAGCCTTTATCCTGGTTATTCTGTCTGATCACCTGCTTTAGCTAAAACGCGCTCAAATCGCTTGTAAGCCACTCAATAGGGTTTTAAGCTACCGTCATTCATAGGGAAACCCTTTAAACGATCGTAGAGCGATTTAAAGGGGGTTTGATAAACAAAAGAGAAGCATAAATGAGCCAGGTAGACCATTTTCAAAGAGCACCGTTCGCAGTTGACCTGATTGAAATGGTCAAATCTCTTCCAACTCCCTTTTCTTTCGCGCTGGATGCTGATTGGGGAGCGGGTAAAACTTTTTTTATTAATAACGTCCTTGGGCCAGAAGCAAAGAAACATTTTCCTTGTCTAATATATGACGCGTTCGAGCATGAGAAAGAAGATGATGTATTTCTAAGCATAATGACTTCTATTCTCGAGCAGTCTCAACTTTTAGCGTCGGATAGTCAGTGCGACAATAAAGCTATCCAAAATCTTGTAAAAAAGACCGCTAAAGTGGCTACAACTATTGGAGGTATCGCATTAAACGCTGGGACTAAGCTGTTGCTGAGAGAGGGTTTAGAAGAATTGGTTGACAAAATTACAGAGTCATCTTCCTTAAATGAATCTGTGTCAATTGAGCTTGAAAAAGAAGTAACCAAATTTCTTCAGGAAAGACTAAAGAACGGACAATCTTATAAAGCTGTCAAAGCTGAATTTCAAAAGAGTATCAAAAATCTAGCTAACAATCTTTCGATTAATTTTGGGAAAATACTTGTCATAATTGATGAGCTCGACAGGTGCACCCCCCATCATGCATTAAAAGTTCTAGAGGCAACTCATCATTTGTTGAATACTGAGGGCCTTATTTTCATGTTCTCTTACAACAGAGACCAGTTGGAAGCATTGGTAGAACATGTATACGGAAAGGATATAAAGGCAGGTGAGTACTTGCAAAAATTTGTATCGTTAAATTTTACGTTCCCAACACTGGATAATTTTCAACTTCGTTCTGCCAATAGCAGACTTATGGAAGAAAGAGTCGAAATGCACGGCTCTAATTTGACCAATGCTGGTATCTTAATCAGTGTTATCTCCAGCATTTCAAAACGAGCTACCGTAGCACCAATGACACCACGTCAAATGCAACAATATACCTCTCTTTTTTTAATGACCAACAATACAAAACTAAATAAAGCCTTAAACATTGTAAGTCACGATGAGGTAGCCGCATTGATGTACTGGAAGCTAACAAAGCCCAAAGCTCTATCATTATTAATCAGTCCTGCAACTCAGCTGCCAGAGCGACTAAAAATCATGGAAGAACTTCAATATGATGAATTAATTCCTCAGGAGTCGCATCGCCAGAATTTTTTAGCTGATTATTTAAAAGAAGATCTGGAATTAGTTGAACATCAAAGAGCTGAAATTTATCGCGCTTTACAAGTTTTCAATGTGTTAACTTGAATTAGCAAAGCGCTTTAATCTACAACCGCCAACCTAATCCCCCACAATCAGCCCAGGCTAATCACTTACCTGGGCTGAAATGTTTAAAACTTCCACTACCTCACTTGCTGTACTGACAGCTATTGCACAGGCGAACCAAGGCCTGGGCGTTGCCGTGCTTAGCGAGCAAATAGATACCACCGATGGCTGGGTGCAGCTGTTGCCAGATGGTGACTTCAGCAGCATTGATGGTCGCCCGCATGACGTACCAGGTGGCAAGTGGAAAATGAACGCTGAAATAGCAGAGCGTTTAATCAGCCAGGTGCAGCTGCGTGCTAACGAGCTGCCAATTGATTACGAGCATCAAACCCTTAAAGCGGCTGATAATGGCAAGCCAGCCCCTGCTGCGGGCTGGTTTAAAGAAATGCAGTACCGTGCTGGCAAAGGTCTTTTTGTAAAACCCACCTGGGTGGCCGACGCTAAGCAGCGCATTATCAACCGCGAATACCGATACTTATCTGCTGTATTTCCATACGACAGAACCACCGGCGAACCCCTGGCCATTAACATGGCCGCACTAACCAACTATCCAGGACTGGACGGCATGCAAGCGCTTGCCAGCCTCGCTGCTCAGTTTGGTACCGCTGGTAACGACTCACCCACCACCAACCCAAGAGAGAAAGCCATGAATGAGCTGCTTAAAAAGCTGCTTAGTCGGCTGGGCATTGTCATTGACGACGGTACCGAACCAACCGAGCAGAACATCAACGACGCCATAGCGGCCTTAACCGCAATGGACACCGGCAAGGATAAGGTTGCTGCTTTAACCGCAGAAATTGCAGCCTTAAAAGCTGACACCGGCAACATCGACCACAGCAAATACGTGCCGGTTGATGTTTACCACGCGCTGCATGCCGAGCTGGCATCGCTCAAAGCCAACAACGATGTACTCACCGTTGACCAGGTAATTGAGCAGGCTCAGAACGACGGCAAGTTAATTGTGCCGGCAGAGCTGAGCTATCTGAAAAGCCTGGGCAAGCAAAGCCTGGCTGCGCTGAAAGCGTCGCTGGATTCGCGCCCGGTTGTAGCTGCATTAATGGGGAAACAGACAAAAGGAAAGGCCCCCGACGATGTAAATAAACCCACCGTGGCAGCGTTAACCGCTGACCAAAAAACTGTCGCCGACCAGCTGGGTATCAGCTACGACGATATGGCCAAAGACTTAGGAGCCTAATCACATGGCATTAATTAACAGCGCTGTACTGAACGCCCTGCGGGTGTCGTTCAGCAAAAAGTTTCAGGAAGGCGTTTCCCGCGCCGAGCCGCAAGTTAGCCAAATTGCTACGGTGGTTCCGAGCTCGTCAAAGAGCAATACCTATGGCTGGTTAGGCCAATTCCCTAAGTTCCGGGAATGGATTGGTGATCGTGTTCTGAATTCAATGAAAGAACATGGCTACACCATTACCAACAAAAGCTATGAAACAACTGTTGAAGTTGATCGTGATGACATCCAGGACGACAACATAGGTGTGTACGCGCCGATGATGGATGAAATGGGTTATGCCTCTGCCGTGTTCCCCGACGAGCTTTGTTTCCCATTGTTAAAAGCTGGCTTTACCACCGAGTGTTATGACGGCCAGTACTACTTTGACACCGACCACCCAGTAAATGCCGCAGTAGATGGCAGCGGCGCAGACACTTCAGTATCGAATGTGATCATTGACGGTGCCTACGTTGGCGAGCCTTGGTTCCTGCTGGATGTTAGCCGCTCGCTTAAACCAATTATTTACCAGGAACGCACCAAGCCAGTGTTTACGGCAATGGACAACCCGAATGACGAAGCGGTGTTTATGCGCAAGATGTTCCGCTATGGCGTTGATGTTCGCGGTAATGCTGGCTTTGGCTTCTGGCAAATGGCGGTTGGCGTCAAGAAAACCCTGGCTTACCAGAGCCTGTGGGATGCCATCAGCTTGATGAAAGGCTTTAAAGCCGATGGTGGCCGCCCGTTAGGCCTGGGTAAAGGCAAGCTACTGTTGGTTGTGCCATCTAGCATGGAACAGCTTGCGCTGCAGCTTAAGGAACGTGAGCAGATCAGCGACGGTACCACCACCGTTAGCAACGAACTGCGCAATAAGTTCGACGTCCTGGTAGCTGACTTCCTGTAAGCCAGCTTAACCCTAACTTTGCCGCCCTGGAGTAGTTAGCCAGGGCGAGCAGGAGAAACCCATGTCAAAAGTATTAGTTATTTATGCGGTGGCAGCTCTGGCCGGTACGTTTCGCCGGGCCGGCACTACCTTTACCACTGAGGGCGTCGCTTTCCCGGAAGGTCATTTCAGCCCCGAGCAGCTTAACGCCATCAATGCAGAAAAACGCTTGTCTGTGCGTGAAGTTGAAGCCAGCGCTGTACCAGAAACAGTTGATACCCGACTGCTGGAAGCTGCAGCTGCACGTAAAGCGAATGAAAAAGGCCAGGCGAAAAAAGGTGAAGGCAATGCGCCAACAGCTGAAACGCTGGACCAGGCATTCGCCCTGTTAGACAAGAGCAACAATGACCACTTTACTGCCACCGGCTTGCCGCAACTGGATGCACTGTCGCGCTTATTGTCGCGGCCAGTTAAAGCTGCAGAGCGTGATCCGGCTTGGGCTGAGTTTGTGGCCAAGCAAAGCGCTACCAACCAGCAAGGCGCTGAGTAATGCCCTACTGCACTGTTACCGACATGGTAAGCCGTTATGGCCAGCAGGACTTAAGCCTGCTGAGCTGGCGCGAAGGCTCTGCCGATGGTGAGCTTAATCAGCCCGTTATCGAACAAGCCATAGCTGACGCCAGTGCCGAAATTAATGGCTATATCGCCGGGCGTTACGAGTTGCCACTGGCGCAGGTACCTGATGTTTTGGTACGCCACTGCTGTGACATCGCTCGTTACTTGCTCGGCGGTGACCGCGTGCCGGAATCGGTGCAAAAGCGTTACGACAGCGTTATTAGCTACCTGGTTAAAGTTGGCAAAGGCGAGCTGAGTTTGGGGCTGTCGCAAGGCACCCCCGCTGAGCCCAGCGACACCATTGCCATGATCCAGGCTGATGGCCAGATATTTAACCGCAAAAACAGCAAAGGGTTTATCTGATGTTGGACATTGCAGAAGACTATCTGGCCACCGAGCAGCACCTGGAGGCAGTGCTGAAAAATATTGAGGGGTTAAGAAAGGTTTACTGTAGTGCCGACATGGCCGAAGTGACCGATAAAACCCAGGCAACCCCATGCGCCCACGTTATCTACATGGGCGACAAGGTACCGGAAAGCGTTCAGGCCGGCAGTCTGATCCACGTAACACAAACATGGTTAGTCGTGCTGGCCGTAAGGCTTAGCCCCGACAGCAGCAAGGAAGCTGGCAAGTTACTGGCACGCACGCTGCGCGGCATTCAACAAAACAGTTTTGTTCAGGGCATTGGCCCGCTGAACAGAGTAAACGCTCCCGCCAGGCCCCTGTTAAAAAGCGGCTTTGGTTATTACCCCCTGGCGTTTGAAGTCAGGTTCCGAGTTAAATAAAAGGAGATCGCCCATGAGCGGTTTAATGTTATCAGGTGACATCTTTATTGATCGTTTGACCGACACCGGTGCCAGCACTGGTTTAATTGGTCCAATCAACGTAACCCAATTGGCTATCAATACACCTAGCAACGAAGCTGTGCGGCCCAGCAAGAAAAAGGCTAGCTATGGCCAGGCGCTGGACATTGTTAAAACGGCGCAACCTACCGAAGTGACCATCGCTTTTGATGACCAGCCCGCTGAGTTATTAGCAATGGCGTTACTCGGCGACACGTCTGTGATTAACCAGGCCAGCGGCACTGCTACCGATGAAGCCGTAACCCTTCCAGCTAACCAGCGCTGGGTGCAGTTGGCCCATAGCAATCTAGCAGCTGAAGGTATTTCGGGTGCAATTGTAGCGCCAGCAGGACCATTGGCCATTGCAGCTGATATCGAAATTAACTATGCAGCTGGTTTGGTGCGCGCGCGTAAAGGCGGTGCTGTTGAAGAGGGTGGCGCAGTTACCCTGACCTACCAATACAATGCCATTAGCGGCATGGCCGTTAAAGGTGGCGTGCGCCCGCAAATCCGTGCCCGCATCATTGGCGATATGAAAAACCTGGCTACAGGGAAAAACGCTAAGTTGGATATCCCGGAAGCATCATTGGCACCCACGAATGCTGTTGACTTTATGGCATCAGAATTCGTTACCACCACACTGGCTGGCAAAATCAAACTGGTGGATGGCAAAGACGCCCCGTTTGAATACCACGATCTGTAATTAGAGACGCGACCACACAAGTGAGGCCGCCCGGCCTCACTTTTTCCAAGACGCAAAAATTAGAGATATGCCAGCATGAGCAAGAACCTCGAACTAGCACTTAAAATAGCGGCAACCGTTACCGGTGATAAAGACCTGGCACGGATGGCTGACTCTGTGCGCGATGTTGGCGACAGTGCTGCCGAGGCAGATCCAAAAACCGAAGCACTGGCCAGTGAGTTGGATAAGCTGGCCAACCAGACCAAATTAATTAAAGAGTTCGACGACAGCAGCCAGGCACTGCGCAACCACGAAATAGCAACCGCTGCAGTAGCGACGAAACTTGAACAGCTGCAGCTTGAAGCTAAGCAAACGGGTGCCCCTTTTGTTGAGCTGGCCAAAACCATTGATTCAGCAGACACCCAGCTTGAGCAAATGCGCCAGGAACTGGCAAAGCAAGCTGAGAACCACAACCGGCTGCAGACAGAACTAAAACAAACTGGCCTTGATACTCGCAAACTTTCAGAAGAAAAACGCCGGGTTCAAACAGAGTTTAGACGTGCTGCAACCGACGTTAAAAAGCTGGGTAATGATTACCTGCGGGCTAATGGCCAGCAGCGCAGTTTCTCCCAGGGGGCAGCTGGCTTAACCAGCAGACTTGTTGCACTGGCCGGTACTTATCTTGGCTTAAACCGCCTTTATAACGTCATTACTAACATTTTCAGCACCGGCATACTATTTGAAAAGCTCGAAGTGCAGTTTACTGCCCTTATGGGCAGCTTCGCGGGTGGTGAACAGGCCACCGCCTGGGTAAAAGAATTCGCCAAAAACACCCCGCTATCGATTGAAGAAGTTAGCCGGGCCTTTGTAAGGTTAAAGGCTTTCGGCCTTGATCCAATGGATGGCAGCTTACAGGCCATTACCGACCAGGCTTTAAAGTTAGGCGGAGGCTTCCAGGAAGTAGAAGGCATCAGTCTGGCCCTTGGTCAGGCGTGGGCCAAACAAAAGCTGCAAGGCGAAGAGATCTTGCAGCTGGTAGAACGCGGCGTGCCTGTGTGGGACTTGCTGGCCCAGGCAACAGGTAAAAATACCATTGAGCTGCAAAAGTTAAGCGAACAGGGCCGCTTAGGTCGTGACGTTATCCGCCAGCTTATGGATGAAATAGGCAAGCAAGCTGCCGGCTCAGCTGCTGCCAATATGGGCTTACTGTCTGGATTAATTTCCAACGCCAAAGACAACATGCAGCAGTTTTACAATCTGATCGCTACCTCAGGCGTGATGGATGTCCTTAAAGAGCAAATAGCCCAAATTAACTTGCAGTTTGAGCAGATGGCCGCTGATGGTCGCTTGCAGCAAATTGCCCAGCAGATAAGCGATTCCTTATCGTCAATTGTGCAAAGTGGCGGTGGTAGTTTAAGTGCGTTCCTGGACAATTTTGCCGCTTTTGTTCAGGCAGTAAGCGCGCTATCCGGCACTATTCGTATTATTTTTAATGGCCTTAGTGCTGGTGTATCGGCATTAGCAGCTGCTTTTACCGGTGCATTTTCGGTAATGCTTAACGGTTATGCAACCCTGGTTGCTGCTTTAGGTGGGGACGAAATCAGCAGAGGACTTAAGAATGCCGCTGATTTTATGCAGCAGCTGTCAAAAGCGTATCTGGATCAGGTTGTCCAGGACGGCGAAGATATTAAAGCCGCCTGGGCGCAAATAACTGGAGAGGTAGAAGCCACCACCGCCAAGGCATACCAAACCGCCACCCAAATTGTCCAAACCGAAACCGACAAGCAAAAGCAGGCCATTGACTCTGTAGCCGAAGCTGAAAAGGCCAGAGTGCAGCAAACGGAAGAGGCTTACCGGGCATTGGGTATTGCGTCAACAACTGCCTTGCAAACTGCAGCTGAAAACGCCCAGGCTGCTTACGAAGTTATCGCCAGTGGCGACGAGCCAATAGAGCAGCAACGCCAGGCGTTTTTAAAATGGGCTGATGCTGCCCTGGCTGCAGCCAAAGCAACCGGCGATACCGTTCCTCAGCAAATCCGGGCACAAGCTGCCGCACTGGGCTTAACCTCTGCGCTGGATGATTTAGCCAGCAAACAAGGTATTTCGTTTGAGCTATCTGACAAACAGTCACAGAGCTTCAATGCCTTAAAGCAAGCGTTCGACAAAACCAAGTTATCAATAGAGTTTTATAAACAGACGATTGATAGCTCCACCGCCAGTATTGAAGAAAAACGCCTGGCGACACTGCGCTTACTGGAAGCTGAGCAGCTGCTGCAAGGCCAGGCTGAGGCTTTGCTGCAAGTTGAGCAACTGAAAACCAAAACTTTCTTTGAAGCACAACTGGCACTTGAAGACGCGAAGCTCAAAGCAGAGCAAATTACCCAGGCTTACATGGCTGGCACACTCAGCACCGAGCAATACAACCAGCAGCTGCAACGCCAGATAATGCTGATCCAAATCCTGCAGGATTTGGTGCCAGATGTTAAAGACGATACCGAGCAACATGGCGATACCCAGCAAAACACTGGTCAACAGGTAGACAGAACTAACCAGTCGATTAAAGAGCAGTCGTCTGCGCTGCAGAGTCTGTCTGAAGATACCGATACAGCTACCAAATACACCAGCTTGTATGCAGGTGCTCAGGAATGGCTGCGAAAGCAATTCGATTTTTCTTCATCCAGCAGCCAGGACTTAGCTAAGCGTTACGACGAACTAACCGGCTTTATTAATCAGAACCGCCGGGCCCACAACGAATGGTGGCGTGAACTAGCACGCTCCAGTAATGCGGCCTTTACCCGCGAACAGCAGTTCATCAGCGAAACCCTGAAAGTAAGAGAGTACACCGCCCAACTGGAAAGCAGTGCTGCAACGATGCAGGACGTGAACCGAATCAGTATGCTGTTAAGTTCGCAATTCAAACAGCTTGGCGACAATGAGCTGGCACCGTTACGTAACGCCATTACCGACGCTGAGCGCCGCATCCTATCAATGCGCGATAGCTTAGAGGGCACCGTTAACAGCCTGCGTGACGAGCTGGACCGGCTCAACAATGACCAGGCAGCCATCGAGCAGCGTCGTTATCAGCAGCAGCTGGCTGAGCTGCAGGCAAAACTAAAAGAAGCTCAGGCCACTGGTGACAAGCAAGCAGTTGCCACTGCCCAGGAAGCGCTTCGCCTGGCCAAAGAGATTTACGCTATTAAAACCGCTCAGTTTAAAGAAGAACAATCCACTCAGGCCGCTGCCGGCACAGGCCAGCAACAAGCCACCACCCCAACCGCGCGCACTACAGCCCGCCAACCAGCAGCTGCCCCGGTGCCCGCTACAACCGGAACAAGTGCTACAAGCGGCGCTAACACAGTGCGCCTGGAGCTGGCGTTACCAGGAAAAACTTACACCGCGACAATGGCAGGTAATGACGCTGCCAGCCTGATGCGGCAAATAGAGCGTGAAGCGAGTACATCACTATGATGATTGACACTATCCCAGTGCCAGATATGCCCTGGACAAACGAATACACCTGGTCCAGTTGGGTAGCTACAACACAGTATGCCGGCAGTGGCGCACTGCTGGTTGAACCGGCACAAAAACAAGCTGGCCGGCCCATTGTGCTGCAAGAAGACTTACTTACCCGCGAAGTAGTAAACCAGCTACTGGCCCACAGCGAAGCCACGCTTGGAAGCTTTAATATCACTCTGGGTGATGCTCGCACCTTTACCGTGATGTGGGATTACAGCGCACCGCCTGTTACTGCAACACCGCTCCTGGATGAAGTGGACCCGGACAATAACAGCCTTTTAATGGCCGTTACCTTACGTTTTATAACTGTTTAAAAGGTATTTAAATGCTACGCACCGACCTGAAAATTTTTAAAAGTGAGCGCATGACCCAGCAGGCCGACGCCGGCGGCCAGCGCACAGCTATTGAGGTTATTAATGGCAAGCTAAACGAGGTGTTTGGCAATATCAGTGATATCGACCACGCGCAATCGGCGTTTGATATTGTAAAGATTTACCCGGCTGTATCCACTGCCAATACAGCCCTGCTGCAAGATGGACACTTTTATCTTAACGAGCCGCCTCTCGATGCAAAGGTCGATATCATGATCATCGAGTCTGACGCAATCAACGACGGCAGTGAACGTGTTGACATAATTAACGCCATTGAAAGTAGCGTAGTGCCGAGCTTAACGCTTCGCCGTGGTTTGTCGGAAATGATAGCCGGTCAGGATCAGCTTAATGCCTTAGATTTAACCCAAGCCGCAGCCGATGGTGGCGAGCAGCCAACGGTTACTTTACGTATGGGTGGCATTTATGTGATCAGTGTCGAGTACACCGGCAGCGAAGACGTTGACTGGCCGCGTTATCAGCACTTTATTAAAGTCACCGCAATCGAAACCACCGCCATCCGGTTTGAACCTCCGTTGCCATTCCCTGCCCCAGGCCGCAGCCGTCTCGTAAATAGCCAAAACCGTTGCACTGTATTGCGTGACATTACCACTGGCTCGGGTGTGACTTATCATGGTGTTACCCAGTTGACCGATGCGGCTGCTGGAACAACGTTGCAAGTTGAAAACACCGTTGGCAGAGTTACACCGCGTATTACGGAATCTGTTGAGCACCTTGCCAACAAACCATTTGAAGCAGAAAGCGGGCTTATTACTAAGTTGGTGGAAATTCCGGCTGCGGGTGTTTCATATAGCTTGCCAATTCCAGACTTTATTCAACTGCCTGGCTATTCAAGCGCGCCAGGAGTGTCTTACATCTCAGGCGGCAAAGTTTATAAACAAAGTTATAGTAATGCGTATATAACGGCCGGCCAGTTCGACTTCGCCATACAGCGCACGCCTGATCCTGACACCAAAATACAGGTGCGTTATTTCAGCACTAATCGTTACAGTATCTATAACTACCCGGACGTGATACCTGCTGGCTATACCCTACAGCCTTTAACGGTAAGAGGCTCTGCGCTCAAGGCTACATCCAATGAGCGCTACACCCTTCGCCAGGATGAAACTGATCCAACCCGTTTTGAGGTATTTATCTCAAGCGCCGTTTTTGGCAATAGCACTACTCTGGCAGTCATCCTTGACCTGGAGAACGGCACGCCAACTTACTTCAACAGCTACAGCGAGCTGCAGTACACGGCGGTATTGGAAAACGATGCCGCCGCTGGCGAATCAGCAACCACAGCTGAATTTGTAACGCCGTTTAACGAGGTGCTGCCCGATACATTCTATGTTGTTGTGCAACGGGTAACCGGAGGCTTATTAACTGCCAGCGGTGACATTAGCGGCGTTATTACCGGCGTAAATGTTTCCGGTACCATAACCGGTAATGTCGTTTCATTGGTGTTCGCCGAGCCGGTAAAACTAAGCACTTTGGAATACAGCATCAACGAAGTTGTTGAGTTGGTACCACCGGCAACCCTTTTTGGCATAAACCCGTTACGTCTGCCAAATGGCGGTGAAGTTAAACTATACCGGCCATTTGGTGTTATCTGCGTATCCAATAATATTTATCAAGACGCGGCCAGCCTGCCAGCGGCTCAGGTAATTAATGCCAGGGCAAACAGCTTTATCGACATAGTAGACAGTGCCGGTGAAAGCCTGTGGCACCCCAATAACACCCACTACGAATACGATAAAGACACTGGCGAAATCACCATTGTTGATACCAGTGCTTTTACCGCCCCGTTTGAAATCATCGACACCTTAAGCGAATTGGCTTTGGTAACAGCCGTCGAGTCTAACCAGCTAAAAATAGCTACAGCGCTGCAAGGTGCATTTCCTGCCGGCAGCATTGTCAGCAGTGTTTACCAGTTGGGTGATTTGCAAGCGCGGTTTACCAATGTGTTTGATCAAGTTACCTGGAACGGTACCTGGGCAGATGTGATCCAAGGAGAACCGGCAGCGGCGACTTATAACAACATCGCTTACCCCATTGAAGTGATCAACGAGTCGGCAATCAATGAACGCTGGGCATTTATCTTTACCAGCGATTCAGCATTTCGTTGCATCGGTGAGAACGTCGGCCAGGTAGGTACCGGCGATATTCTGAATGATTTTGCACCGATAAACCCGACAACTGGTTTGCCTTATATGATTGTTCGCAAACAAGGCTGGGGCGGCGTTGGTGTATGGCAACCAGGTAACGCGTTGTTCGGAACAAGTGTCGCATCCTCAAAACCTGCAGTGCTTGTACGTTCAGTGTCAGCAGGCCACAGAGCAATTAATCAGGATTCAATGCGAGCCCATTTCAGCGGCAACGCCCAGTAAATAAGTCAGGAGTAAAACATGACACAGCCAGTAACAGTTTATCGATGGGATGATCCGGGTGCACCGCAAATCGGAAATGGCCGCGCAAGTGACATAATCGACATTTGGCAAAAATGTTTGGTTGATGGCTATGGCACCCAGTTACCTTTGGGATGGACTCGCCCGTTTTACGATGCAGTAAACCAACGTGCAGTTTATCGCAACATTGTTGCTGACGGTGGTAGTGGTGGTTATGCAATTTTATACAGTAATACTGCTAACGATGCAGAATATAACCTGATGCGTTTAACCCATGCTAAAAGTATGGTTGATATCGACACGCCCATTGGGCAGGGTGCAATAAAGGCTTTTCAAGTACAGAGTGCGACTGGTAATCGTCAATTTACAAAATGGGTGTTAATAGGTACATCAATCGGATTCTTTTTCATAATTACCCGGAATAACATGCCGATGGGTGGTAGTGCTGACTACAACCCGTCAATGTATGTAGGTGATTTATTCTCGTCTACACCTAATGATGCTGGTCGATTTATAACTGACACCGGTCAAAGTGGTCCTGCAGATACCACAGGTGTCGGTTTTTTAAGCACTTTAGATTACTTATCAACAAACGGTAGCGTTGGTGGTGCTAAAATATGGGGCAGCGATAATAGCAATGTATCGGCAAGTTATAATTTTTATAGCCTGGGTTATTATCAAGCAAGTACAAATAGGAACTCATCGCCAGTTACCCCTCAGATGCTAGGTCCCTGCTACTATGCAAAATCACAACTTGGTACAGGTTTTGGGGTTTATGATGCCGCATACGACCCTGTATCGCCAGGGTTCAGGGGTTTTATGCCTGGGTTACACCATTGTATAAATCACTATTCTTTTGAACTGACCTGGCCGCAAATCATCACACATGCTGGTAATGACTTTTGGATGATGCGATCAGTGCAGGGTAGCCCTGCTGTTCTATTACAATTAGGGGCGTGGCATGATCCTTTCGTTTAAACCGATAGTGCCAGAAACAAACAGGGGTATGGTTGAATTAGACTTCGACCCCGCTGCTGAGCGATATGCTGTATTAGACCGTGCAAGTATGACAATGTTATGGAATGGCCCGGTACCCCCAGCAAACCCTGCCAAGATTATCGTCCCATTCGAATACACCAATAATTTTAACTTAATGGTGTTGAATATCGACGATAGCGGCACCCCAAGTTACTACGTTGCTGGCAACGATAAAGTACAAGCCCGGGTTGTAGACGCGCGCCTGATAACGCTTAATCCATGATTGCAGTAGTTGTTCGCTTTACCCGGAGCGGTCCTGGCGTAGTTAGCCCGGTAACCATCCGTTTTGAAGGGGACGAGCCGCCACCGCCACTGCCTATTGCAGCGCCAAATATCACAATGGCAATGGTAAGTAGGTTTAGCCGTGGCGCTGGCCATTTGGGGCGGTTTACTAAAAAAGCTTGGCAAAGTGGCGATATCACTAATTCGGTAAAGGTTCGTTGGTCGTCAAATCCGGCGACAATTAAGTTGGTTCATACTATTTGGAATGCAAACCCGGATTTAGTAACTCAGCAGCAACTAATGCGTTGGGCCGTCTGGCCATTGGTGACAGAGCAGCAAAAAACTAACTGGGGTGGCTGGCAACTAAAAGCAACGCAGCATTTAACAAGCTGGGCTGTTTGGCCAGTAGTCGGAAGACAGTTACAAGCCACCTGGCTACCAACTATAAAAGCACAGAGGTATCAGCAAAAAAGCCGCTGGCAGCACACAGCTATTACTGAGCAGTTAACGAGCCTGTTTTACAACTACAACCCCGACCTTACCCAGGGCTACAAACTGCCTTATGGCCCACGGCCACCAAGCTATATTTGCAGTAAAGATGCCTGGCCAACTAAAGGCGTTGTAAAAGTGCGTTTTCATACGCCAGGCGCACCAACCAGCGGTGTGATTACTGTCCGGTTTAGCAACGAGCATAACCCGTTGATATGCGAACTCGACATAGGCGGTGGGCTGATACCACCATTGCCAGATTTACCAACCATCGACACTACCAAGCCTATTACGCCACCAAGGCGCAGGAGCTACATTATGCGGCCAGAATTACGCTGCTATCGCGTTAGCGATAACACTGAAATCAATATTGTCGGCGCCAGCTGGAGCATATCGCGCAGCCAATGGGGTGCCACTATCAGCTTGCAGTGCGGCAGCAAGGGCGACAAGGACCTGCTTTTCGCTGACGGTATAGAGCAGGAATTTAAACTGGTTATAAACGGCTTTGAATTCTACGGCCTGGCTGAATCATTTAACTACTCAGGGGCATTTGGCTCTAACAGCTATACAGTAGAGGCACGCAGTAGCGCAGCCATACTGGCCAGCCCACACGCACCAGCACGGTCTTATTCAAACCCTACAGCTAAAGGCATTGCAGCTTTAATAAGTGACGAGCTAATTGGCACTGGCTGGGGCTACGATTTTGAAATGAACCAGTTCAACGTGCCTGCAGGCGTATTCTCTTACGCCAATAAAACCCCAATCGAAGCGATTGCCCAAATCGCAGCAGCCATTGGCGGCATGGTCTATCCAGACGGTGAAACCAAGACCCTGCATATTCGGCCCCAGTGGCCAGTAACACCTTGGGCCATTGCGTTAGCCACACCAGATGTTGCTGTGCATGATGATGTGATCCAGGCACTAAGTAGCAGCCCTGCCAGCACTCCACTGTATAACGCGGTGTTTGTGCGCGGTGAGCAACAAGGCCTATCAGCAAAAGTTAAGCGCACCGGTTCGGCCGGTGATAATGTCGCTGCGGATATAGTTGGTCCTTTGATGGTCGATAGCCTGGCACTGCGCCAACGAGGAACTGCAGAACTGGCTAACTCAGGCCGCAAAGATGCATTGCAGTTAAACTTGGTGATAATGGACTTGCTACCGCCTCTGATACCAGGACAAGTGCTTGGCATTACATGGCAAACTGAAACCTATAAGGCGCTGGTCGACAGCATTGCCATAACAGCGCAGACCGGCCAAAACGGTACGTTAACTGTCAGGCAGAATGTAGGAGTGCTACGCAGCTATGAGTAACAGCTACCGCCGCCTGCGTTCGCTAACGCAAAACCAACCCCGCACAGTGGCCACCGTAACCAGTCACAACCCGGATGGCACCAGCACAGTCCAGTTAATGGGCGGTGCATTTATCACAGTACTTGGCCAGGATGTTGAAGTGGCCAACAAAGCTTATATAGAAGGAGGGTTAATTGTCGGCCAGGCTGCAGACCTGCCATACAGCGAAATTGAGGTATAAAACGACTTAATTGTATAAGAAATAAACTAAATACTTAGATATCAGTTTTTTGTAAGGGATTAATCGGTACTACTCAGTAGTTTACTAATAGATTATCTGGTAATTAATACACAACTTAATCGGAGCTCAACATGGTTAAACGCAGTTTTCTAACATTAGCTTTGCTGGCCTGCTTTACTGTCAACTTTGACGTAAATGCAAGCGAGGTTTGCGAGCAGATTACCGACCCGGTAGCAAAGCTTTCCTGTTTGGTACTAGCGCCGGCCCCATCGCCTCAGCCGCAACCAATGGGCCCCGGCTCAGGTGGCACTGGTGGCAAAGATGAGCCACCAAAGGAACCACAGAAGGTCCCTGAGTAGTTTAAAAGCCTAAGTAGTTTAAAAGGTAATTTAATGGACAACATTACAGCGTTTTTGCTGGATACAATTTGGATCGTATCATTCTGCCTGGCGATGATTTACAACATCGCCAGGCGTGCCGATCTAAAGCCTCTTATTTGGCTGGCAGCGATACTGGCAGCAGTGTACGCGCTGAATCATTCTGTAACTGCTTACTTGTTTGATGGTAAGTCTTTCAGGGAGCACATGACGTTCCAATACATCCTTTGGGGCAGTGCATGCGCCTTGATTGTCATAGCAGCTTTAGTATATCGCTACCTTACTAACACCCGACTCTACTGGGTTACGTATGTTGTGTTTGCTGTGCTGGCCATAGACATGTTGGGCAATAGCCTCATGCACATTGACCAAAATATAATGGGCTTAGACGACTGGGGTGATCCTAATGTGCTTTGGAGTAAGGACCGTTGGTGGCTGTGGTATTGGTACTCAGCCCAAAGCAATATTAACAATGCAATTATACTGGCGGTACTGTTTTTACCGATAGGAATGGAAAGTGGTGTAATGAAGCAATTAGCTAACATTAAAAGAGTGTTTAAAAGCTTGTTTAACGGGTTTAATTTCTTCCGGTCTATTGGCGGTTTAAACGCTGCATACAACCGCATCAATGTGATCCAGGACATGATAGACGCCATGCCAAAAAGCGAACAGCCACAGGCTCTGTCATTCCTTGCATCAGCTAAAGAGCTGTTGTATCGCCAAGATGAAACAGGAGTCGACCACCTTAGTGGGGCTAACCTTCTGCTCGATGCTGCTGCCCATGTTGCCCTGCACCACCCAGCTGCGCAGCCAACCAATTCATTATCAGCAGTAACAGCAAAGGGCAGGTAATGCCTGCCCTTTGTTTCTCAAACTACCCTGCGATTTTACGCCCGGCTTAATTCTCAAACTGCCCTGCGCAAATTCTCAAACTAATCGCGCGGCTACAACTAAAGTGCGTTCCAACTTGTTCCTGACAAGTTGGTCGAACCGAATGGTTCTCATCAAATCCTCGATCTCTGCCGCATAAATGAAAAAGGCCCACGCTTTTGGCGTGGGCCTTTGTCATTTATCTGGCGGAGAGAGAGGGATTCGAACCCTCGTTAGGGATTAACCTAAACACACTTTCCAGGCGTGCGCCTTCAGCCACTCAGCCATCTCTCCGGAACTTGCGTTGCAAGCGCGGCTATACTAGGGAAATATCGCCTGCGCTGCAACTGTTATATAACGTAGCACTTTGCTTTTGCCTGCTTTTTAAACAGGTAATAGACAAAACCGTTTAAGCGTTGCCTTTTACTTGTGTTTTAAGCGCTGTGGCAAAGTTAAGCATTCTGTTTAACGGAATAAGCGCTTTTTCTCTTACCTGTGCATCAACAAAGATTTCATGCCCGGTGGTGTCAGTTAACGCCGCTTCAATGGCTTTTAAGCCGTTCATTGCCATCCAGGGGCAATGTGCACAGCTTCTACACGTCGCGCCGTTACCGCCGGTTGGGGCTTCAATAAAGGTTTTATTCGGCATTAACTGCTGCATCTTGTAAAAGATGCCTTTGTCTGTGGCGACAATAAATACGTCATTGGGTAAGGTCTGGCTGGCTTTAATCAGCTGGCTGGTTGAGCCTACGGCATCTGCGAGTTGTACTACGCTGTCAGGTGATTCAGGATGAACCAATACGGCAGCATTAGGATACTGCTTTTTCAGCTCGACAAGCGCATTGGCTTTGAATTCGTCGTGTACAATACAGGCCGCATTCCACAGTAGCATGTCGGCACCGGTTTGCTTTTGCACATAAGCGCCTAAGTGCTTGTCCGGGCCCCAGAGGATTTTTTTACCCAGGCTGTCGAGATGGTCAACAACATCCAGTGCAATAGACGAAGTAACCACCCAATCGGCGCGGGCTTTTACTGCGGCTGAAGTGTTGGCATACACTACTACCACGTGATCCGGGTGTTCATCACAAAACGCCGAGAACGGCTCTGCCGGGCAGCCTAAATCTAATGAACAGGTGGCGTCTAATGTTGGCATTAACACGGTTTTATTCGGTGTAAGAATTTTTGCAGTTTCGCCCATAAACTTAACGCCAGCGACGATTAAGGTTTTTGCTGGGTGCTCATTACCAAAACGTGCCATTTCTAATGAATCTGACACACAACCACCGGTTTCTTCGGCTAAAGCCTGAATTTCCGGATCGGTATAGTAGTGCGCTACCAGCACCGCATCTTTTTGTTGTAACAACGCCTTGATACGATCTTTATAGGCTTGTTTATCGTCGCTGCTCAGTGGCACCGGCTTTTGGGGAAAGGCAAAGTCTTGCTCTGTGAAATACAACGCTTGTTCCATAGGGCTCACCCACTGGCTGAAAAAATGGCGGCTAGTATAGCGCTGGAAAGTAATAAAAGACAGTGAATCGGCATGGTGGGTCGTGCTGGATTCGAACCAGCGACCAATTGATTAAAAGTCAACTGCTCTACCAACTGAGCTAACGACCCA
>NZ_AUDG01000030.1 GCF_000425345.1 Rheinheimera baltica DSM 14885
GCCTTTTTTAGACCACAAGTTAAAACGCCGGTAGATGGCGCTCCAATCTCCAAAAGTTTCTGGCACATCGCGCCATGGGCAACCGACCCGCATCCGGTACAAAATGCCTTCGAAAGTATTTCTGTGTTCCGGTTTGTCATAAATGCGGCCTGTTTTAAGCATCAATCTGATTAGCTTTGACCAGCACTCGTCTGTTAACATTGTCCTTGGCATGATGGGTTGTCATGGTTAGTTTTTGGCGAAAGTAATTGTACCAGCCCATCATGCTGTCTAATAATCCATCTCGAAAGATCAACAAGCCCTAATCAAACTCAAATTTGTAGAGTAAGTCTACAGCCTCATCCAAGCCTGAAACGGCTTCCAGATATAATCGCCGCATTACACGATAACGCAGAGTAAACTCTCCTACGGCATTAAAAATGCCGTAGCCGTATTTAACCTGTAAATCGCGGGATAGATAGCCACTGACTGTCACCTTAGAATCATCGCCCGCGCCGGCGGTGTCTAACGTGAGATTCTGTAAGCCAAATGCCTCACCTATTTCACCTACAACCTTGCTACTTGATGCGAGTGTCATACCGATCAGGCTAGTTGTTATTGCATTGCCTGAGCTACCTGAGCCGCTTTCCATATCTCGTCCCAACAATAAATACGACAGTGCATTAGCCTGTGCTTTTGCCGGTTCTGAAAATATTGCAACGCTAAGATCATCCACCGAACCATTAACCCGGATACCGGCAATAACATCGTCTTCCATATTTTCTGGATTGCGTATGGCTTCAATGTTCAAGAAGGGTTGATCAGATGGTCCATTGAAAGTCATTTTACCTTTGCGGATCAGCAAATCTTGGCCATAGGCGCGGAACGTACCGTTGCGTAAATTGACATCACCATGCACCAACAGCGGTTGTTGTGCTTGCTGGCGCACACGAAGGTTACCGTTTAACAACGTTTTTAAACCAAAAGCGGATAGTTTGACGTTGTTTCCAAGCAACACATTGATATCTGTTTCGAACATAAAAGTCGATTTAGCATTTTGCGGTAACGGCTGTAGTTGGGTATCCACTAATATCACGTCGTCAGACAGCTCTATCGCCTCTTTGGGCAGGCTATTGATATTGATTGTTGCTGTCGGAATATTTACTGTACCGGTCAGGCGTGTTAGCTGAGGGCTGGCGTGCAGAGTTAAGTCGGGCGCTAGTTGTAATCTGGCTTGCGGAACCTGCAATTTAAGCGTATCACCCTTAATATTAACCGATGCCTGCCAATCCGATAGTTGCTGCCAGCTTGCGCTACCAGTAATGTCGATTCGGCCACTGGGCGTGTCGAGTAGGCCTGCCATTTTAGCTTCCTGGCCAGCAAATGTTAATGCAATCTCGGCATTGTCGATATCAGCCGGTGCTAGCTTGCCTTTAATTCGTCCCTGGCTAAGGTTGATATCACCGGTAACTTCTGGTGTATCCACGTTTCCTGCCAACTTTATATCGCTTGATAGCACACCGCTGAGTTCTGTTAACTCCCCCAACAGAGGTTGTAAAAACTGTAGGGTGAACTGGCGTAACTTCAACTCGCCTTGCAATTGCCGGCTACCTTGTTGCAGTCCGCTAATTTTCACATCACTATTCAGTGTCGATTCGTCGTTAAAATTGATATGTAGTGTATTGTTAATGTTATCGTTAGCCAAAGCGCTGGAGAGCGTGAGTTGGCGCCAGTCTAACCTTAACGGTTTATCCAGCTGCTGACTAAAACCTCCTGCTTTACCGGTCAGGTTTAGCGTAGCCTTGGGAAGTGAATTCTTCTGCCAGTTCGCGGTTAACTGCGCATTTATATCGCCGTTAAGGGCAGTACCGTAAGGCATTAATTCAGCGAGTGTGTCTAAATCAAACTCCGTAATGTGAAGTGCTAAATCAAACTTAGATTCACTGATACTTAGGGGCTTGGTTAGGCAGATATTACTATCTTGCTGTTGCCAGCAATGTGCTGCAAGTTCAAAGCGTTGCTGCTGCAGCGAAAACTGCATCGGCGCTGTTTTCTGTAGCTGCCAGGCACCCAGTAAACTGTTTATTTTTGCCTGTAGCAATTCACCTTGCCAATGCTGTTGGTCAGAAGACAGCGAGCCAGCTAGCGCAAGTTCAGCTTGATGTTCCTGACTTATCAACGCCATATTAAGCTGATGCTGCTGCTCATTTCCGTTTAGAGTTAGACTAAATTGCTGCAGTAATTGGTGTTGGTATTTTGCATCACTGGCGTCAATGCTAATGATTACATTGTATTTTCTGGCATTATCCAGCCATATGTCAGACGTTAGGCTTAATTGCGTAATGCTAAGGTCTTGCCACAGCAGGTTGTCAATGTTTAATGCGCCATTAAACTTTGGCTGTGCACGTGGCCCACTGAGTGTAAATTGACCATCTACTGCTCCGCCTTCTGCATTAAGTGACTGTTTTAAATCAGGAATATCGACATTAATTTGCAGTTGCCAGTCTTGTTGCAAGCGCCCCTGTACGGATACGGCATTGTCAGCATGTCGCAGTGTTAAACCCGGGGTGCTGAACTGATAATCTCCCGTGCCGCTGCTATCTTCGGCATAAAAAGTGCCATCCAGGTTAAATATATAGTCACGTAAGGTGCCATCTAACTTCAATTGGTTTAACGCTATTTGCCAACTATTGTCGGCGGTGAGCTGGCCGGTAAAATGCATCGAGCCATTGAGTAAGCCGGAATATTCTGGCCAGTAAGCGCCGGGTTTTACCTGTTTTACTGTGGCCTGCCCCTGCCATTGAATACCGTTTTGCCAATCAAGATGTGCGCTGGTGGTAATTTGCCCGTCTAATGTCTTTAAAAGCAGTTGTTCAATTTCAACACCATTAAGCCCGGCCGTGCCGGCAAATTCAGCGTTAACATTAGGCGCACTATTAGCAATTGCATCAGTATGACCACTAAAAAGGCTACGCTGCAAGTCACCGTGTAATGCAAACTCAGTGCCTTGCAATACAATATCTGGCTGTGAAGACACAATGGGCCATTGTACTTTATCGCTATACACCTTTAATTGATGTGGTAGGTCGGGTTGCAATAAGTTAAGTGTTGCATCAAGCGTTGCAGCAACAGGCCCGGTAGAACGGGCGCTAAGATTGAGCGTTGCCAGATCACCGTTTGAAGTTAGTGAAAGCTGTTGGCCGTTGAGATCAGCGTTGGTCAGTAACAACCTAACATCGGCTTGAAGTGAATACGGCCCTGTTGTCGTTACTGCGGCGTTGGCATGCAATGTTGCGTCGGTATGAAAGGCATCCAGTTGCAGTATTTGTAGTTGTTGTTGCTGCCATTGTAACGATAGGTTTAGTTCCGTGAGGTGTTGTTTACGACCTTGTTGGACCAATGTCGCATCGCGCACCGTAAAGTGGTCGATAAATAGCCGCATTGGCATAGTAAGTTCGGGTAACACCAGTGGTTGATAACGAAATGGCACAGTGTCAGGCGTTTTTGGTTGCTCAGGTAAGGTTAGTCGGACTTGCTCAAAGGTTGGCCGGCTAAGCTGAATTTTATCCCCCCATGCGGCGAGCCCCGTATTAAAGCCCTGCCATGTTAACTGCATTGACGGGGTCGTAACGATGGCATCGTCAACCGTAAATTGTGTGATAGTGAGTGGGAAGGGTAACCATAACGAGGGGATAGTTGCTGCTGTGCTTGGGGCTTCCTCTTTGAAGGTACCGTGGTTAGTGGTACTGTCATTAGCTAAGACCGTCAATGTTAAGCCTGATAGCGATAGCCTTTCTACACAAGCAGACAAGCTAAGCAAACAGCGGCTGTTAATCTGCAATGCAGAGCGCTGCAAGGTAAACTCAATATTATTTTGTTGGAAACGTATATTGTGTAGTACATGCCCGCCAAGCAAACTTCCGCTGCTACTTTCTACGGTAAATCCTTCAACCAGGTGCTCGGCCAGCCATAGATTTAGTCGCAAGCCCGGTGCACTAAACAATAATGAGGCAACTAGCAGAAGCAACAGTAGAATAGGCAGGACAACTGTCCAGTGCATCCATTTCAGGCTGCGTCTAGTGAGATGTGTAGTGCGTTGCCAATTCATATTTCAGGCCCTAGCGAAAAATGCAGTTGAAATGCGCTTTCGCCGTTGGGTTTATCAAGACCAAAGCCAAAATCCAGTCTAACCGGGCCAATAGGGGAGGCCCAGAGCACACCTGCACCCAAACCGCGCACCCAGTCGGGTGTATCATCCCAGGCGCTACCATAATCAGTAAACGCGGCAAGCCACCAATTGCCTGTTAACCGGTATTGATATTCTACCGTACCAGTTAACATGTAACGGCCACCGGTAAGTTCGCCTGCTTCATTTCGCGGCGCAACCGACTCATAGCCATAGCCTCTGATACTATTATCTCCGCCGGCAAAAAAGCGCAATGAAGGCGGTAGGTTTAACAGCGTCTCCATTAAAATGGCACCACCATCGAGTCGGGTGACAAAGCGATGATTGTCACCCGCATTGCCTATCCAACCTGCGCGGCCACGAAGCCGGACAAAACTGGCATCAGAACCCCAGGCTTCATTCGATACTTCAACCCGCAAAGACAGTCTGTCAGCTGAGTAGGGCAAAGCGCCGCCTTTTCGCCTGCTGCGGCTATAGCTGATCCCAGGCATAATCAGGCTGATGTTGTCGCGCTGATCAGCTTGTATAAAGTCTTCATAAAGCCAGCGGATGGATGCTGTACGATACCAGTCATCACTGATTAACCAGTAACGCTCAAGCAACAGATTCAATTCCTGACTTTCAGTGTCATCACGATCACGATGTCGAAACCCGAGTTGCAATTGATAAAAATCTGTGGCTACCGACGCCAGAGGCAACTTGTATCCGGCCTCAATGCTTTGCTCTTTTTCAGACACGGACAAGTCCGAACGTAGGCTATGTCCTGCCTTATTTAGCCAGGGCTTTAACCAGTTTAACTTTAATCGTGGTCCGTCATTAGTCGAGTAGCCAATACCGGTTTCAATGATATTTCGACGCTCAGGTTCCAGTGTAACTTTAATAGGTAAAGCAAACTGGGTCATATTATCTGTTTCTCCCTCAACCAAAATAGAGGAAAACCAGGCGCTTGCAGCGAGTGCTTGATTTAATTCACCTAATTTACTAGCTTGGTACTTGTCTCCAGTGGAAAATGGAAGCATAGACTGCAAGCGTGCCGTTTCAATTTGGTTGCCTTCAAAACGCACTTCACCAAATTGATAACGGCTGCCGGCATCAAAATGTACATGCACAAATGCCTGATTAAGCTCTGCAGCAACGTCAATTCGGGTTAGGCGAAACTGTGCGTCAAAATAGCCTTTTCGCAGTGCCAGATTTTGCAAGGCACGCTTAAAACCCTCGTATTGACCATGATGTAAAACTTGACCTTTGGCAGGGCCTTGTTGTTGCAGATTTTGTATAAAATCAGCATCGGAGGACGCCTCGCCAAGTAACTGAATATCAGCCTGTGCAATACGAACGGGTTCTCCGGCTTCAATATTTACTGTTAAAGCATGTGGTGATTCGGGAGAGGCATCTATGCTAATTTTACTATGGTAATACCCCAATGCTTCTAACGCTGTTCGGGACTCTTGTTCCAGTTCAGTATAAAAGCGCATTCCGGCGCTAAATTCGGTGTCACGAAATTTTTGCAAATAAATGTCTACATTCGCTTTTAACGGGCCCTTAACGCCTTTTATTTGCAGTGTTAACTTAGCCTGTGCAATAGCCATACCGCTTACTGTTAACATGGTTAGCAGCAACGTACTATTGAGCAAGCGGGTCATCGACATAAGAAGAGTGTTGTCCTGAAAATCATGAAAAAAGCAAAAGCGAGCCTATTACGGCTCAGACATGGCGTTACTGTATACCAGCTTGCATAAACGGGTACTGAATACTGGAGTTGTTATTTCAGCGTTTTATATCGTCACCTAAATTCAGTTATACTGCCCACACATATAAGATGGTAACAAATGCTGTCAAGAACAAGGCCCTAGAGATGAAGAATGTGGTTATTAGCGGTTCTGGCTTATATACACCAGCGCAGACGATTACAAATGAGGAGCTGGTGTCCAGCTACAATCAGTATGTTGATCAGTTTAATCAGGAAAATGTCAACGGGATTGCTGAAGGTGACGTCACAAGCTTGGAGCATTCCAGCTGCGAATTTATTGAAAAAGCCTCTGGCATTAAATCCCGCCACGTGTTGTACAAAGACGGTATTCTTGACCCCGCTATTATGCGTCCGGTGTTTGAACGACGTAATGAAGATCAACTGCCAGAAATGGTTGAAATGGCGTTGGTTGCCGCGCATGAAGCCATGGCTCAAGCAAACAAAACAGCAGCTGATATCGATTTAATTATTTGTGCCGCGTCCAACATACAACGGCCGTATCCTGCGTTATCTATTGAATTACAACAACAACTGGGTGCTGCAGGCTATGCATTCGATATGAATGTGGCCTGTTCGTCTGCAACGTTTGCTATTAGTAATGCCGTAAATGCCATTCGAGGTGGTACCGCCAAAGTGGTATTGGTGGTTAACCCTGAATTTGCTTCACCTCAGGTGAACTATCGTAGCCGCGACAGTCATTTTATCTTTGGCGATGTGTGTACTGCGACCATTATTGAAGGCGAAGACACCTGCAGCAGTGACAATGCGTGGCGAATTAACGGTATGCGATTAAAAACAGAGTTTTCCAACAACATACGATGCGATGTGGGTTATACCGAGCATTGTTTGCCCGCAGATCCGATGGTGCCTTTTTTTAAACAACAAGGCCGAAAAGTGTTCAAAGAGCTACTGCCAATCGTAGCCGATGTTATTCTTGGTGAGATGGCCGCGCAACACGTTGCCCCTGAGCAATTAAAACGATTGTGGTTGCATCAAGCCAATATCAATATGAATATTTTTGCGGCGAAAAAGATACTGGGCCGAGATCCTTTGCCCGAAGAGGCGCCACTGGTTTTGGACACGTATGCTAATACAGCTTCGGCAGGTTCAATTATTGCATTTCATAAAAATAAACAAGGGCTCAACGCGGACGATTTTGCCATTTTATGTTCGTTTGGTGCCGGATATTCAGTGGGGTGTTTAGTATTACAAAAGTGCTAACAGGTCGCAGATAAACAAAAGGGCGCTGCGGCGCCCTTTTTCTATTGCGTTAGCATCTAAAGTCGAACGACAGAGTTGTTATCGTAAGATACCGGCGAGGGTTGGTAACTGTCAGCCGCTTCATCATTTAGCCAGGTACCGCCATTGACCAGGTAGCGAAACTGGTATTCTTTGTTTTTTTCCAAATTTAACGTTGCAGTAAAGTCACCCGATTTACTTTTTTTCATCGGTAATGCTTGCGGATCCCAGTCGTTAAACTCTCCAAGCAAAGCGACGTTCTCTATTTTCTCCAGCCTCTGTGCAGGTAGGGTAAAAGTGACTTTGCACAGCGGTTTGGTTTTTAGATATTGCTTATTAATACTCATAATTATTCCCTCAACATAATGGTTAAAATTCAATACGTCTGTCAGTGTCTTTGAAATTATGCGGTTTTATTATGGTGAAAATATGAACATGCCGCTGGTTGAAATACCATAGGGAATTTTCTTATCCAGTGCAAATAATAGTTTGAGTGAACGATATAACTGATTTTAATGATACATAAAGCGAAACTTTTTAAGTGCAGTTGTAACAAGATATTACTTAAATGTGTTTTCAGCAGGATGGGGATGCAGACGGTTTTTGTCTTTTTGTTGTGTTCAAAGCTTGAAAACACTGGGGGTGATGATGCCAACCTGCAATGATCTTATGCATCAACTGTCCGGGTTTGCCAGCCTAACCTAAACTCTACAGATACAAAGCGTAACATTCAGTAGGTTACTTTAATAGGTAAGCGTTTTAGTATAGCGCTAAGTAAATAGCATCATGGAAATTGTCATGGCATCAAAAGTTATCAAAATTGCAGTTCCAGTCGTCATCATTGTGTTGGCTGTGGTGGCATCAAGCGCCCTAATAAGTATGCGTAAACCACCTGAGAAAAAAGAGGAGCAGCGTCAGTCTGTTCTGGTTAATGCTGAGACTATCCAAACCGAAGATTTGGTCTATAAAATTCGGTCGCAAGGTACCGTAAAACCGCGTTTAGAAACTAATTTAAGTTCTGAGGTTAATGGACGCATTGTTGAGGTGGCGGACAATTTTATCGAGGGCGGTTTTTTTAACGAAGGCGATTTACTGGTTCGGGTAGAGCAATCTGACTATTTAACCAATGTAAAGGCAGCACAGGCGAGTTTAGCTAATGCGCAAGCGGCTTTAGAGGAAGAAAAAGCCCGTGGTCGTGTAGCAGAAGAAGAATGGCGTTCATTTACTGATGGAACGGCGCCAGAATTAGGATTACGCCGCCCGCAATTAGCCAGTGCACTAGCAACCGTTCGTTCTGCTGAGGCAGAGTTAGAGCGTGCAAACCGTGATTTGGCCCGCACCGAAATCAGAGCCCCATACGCAGGTTTGGTGAAAAGCCGAAATGCAAACCTGGGACAGTTCATTACCCGTGGTAGCAGTGTCGGCACCATTTATGGCACTGATGTAGCCGAAATTCGCTTACCATTAACGGACAATGATGCAGGTTTTATTCAGCTACCCGACTTTGCAGACGATTCAGTTAAGCCTGATGTCACACTTACCGCTACGGTTTCTGGTGAAGTGGTGCAGTGGCCTGCGAAATTAGTGCGTACAGAGGGTGTTTTAGATGAACGCAGCCGCGTTATCTATGCGGTAGCGCAAGTGCAAGACCCGTATCAGCGTAATTCGCCAGACAAAACACCGCTTCGCTTTGGCCGCTTTGTTCAGGCAGAGATTCTGGGTGATGCCACAACCAATGTTATTGTAGTGCCGCGCTATTTGTTATTAGCACAGCAACAGGTTTTGGTGGTTGATAAAGATAGTCAACTGCAGTTCCGGCCTGTTGTTTTAGAGCGCAGTGACGAACGTCATGCCTATGTACGCAGTGGTTTTTTAGACGGTGACCGCTTAGCCGTGTCTGCTATTGCTAACCCACTGGCTGGAACTGTGGTGCGTGTTTCGGGCGACACGGATGAACAGGTTGCCGACGACGCCGCTTCAGAGGAGGCCACAGCGCTTACCAGTCAGGTAAAGGAGTAAGGTATGGATACTAACAAAGGCATTATCGCGTGGTTCGCGCGCAATAGCGTCGCAGCCAACCTGCTAATGGCGATTATTTTGGTCGCTGGTGTAGCATCTTTATTTACTATTAAAAAACAAATTTTCCCTGAAATTGTGCTGGAGCAAGTTAACATCCGTGTGCCTTACTTAGGGGCTGCACCTCAAGAGGTTGAAACGGGTGTTATTGATAAAATAGAAGAGAGTTTACGTGGGGTTAATGGTATCAAGCGAATTCGTTCTACTGCTGTAGAAGGTTTAGCAACGGTTCGGGCTGAAATTGCCAGTAACTATAACGTGCAAGAGGTTATGGATGAGATTAAAACGCAAGTTTCAGCCATTTCTTCTTTGCCAGAGCAAACCGAAAAGCCGGTAGTTTATCGGGTTCGTTTTCAAAGTAATGTTATGTGGTTATCGCTATATGGTGATGCCAGCGAGCGCACGTTAAAAGAGTTAGCAAAAGACGTACGTGATGAAGTGAAAAAGCTTCCCGGCGTAAGCAAAGTAGATGTTATTGGCGCGCGCGATTATGAAGTGTCTATTGAACTTTCTGAAGCCAAGCTTAAAGAGTATGGCTTAACTTTTGACCAGGTGGTAACGGCCATTCGTGGTAGCTCGGTCGATTTGCCAGGCGGTTCAATAAAAGCAGAAAGTGGTAATATTTTACTGCGTACTAAAGGTCAGGCATATTTTGCCCAAGACTTTGAAAACATTGTGCTGCTGACCTTTGCTGATGGTACGCGCTTGTCGTTAAACGACATTGCCGTGATTAACGATGGCTTTATAGAGCGCGAAGATTTATCAACCTTTGATGGTAAAAACTCGATATCTATTCGTGTTGACGCTGTCGGTGATGACAATACCCTTAAAATTGCCGAACAAGTTAAACAGTATGTTGAGAAAAAGCAAAAAGACCTGCCATCGTCTGTGTCCATAGCGCACTGGGGCGATGCAAGTTATTACCTTCAAGGCCGGTTAGACTTGATGAGCAATAACTTGTTAATGGGAGCTTTTTTGGTATTGCTTGCATTAACGTTATTCCTCGAGTTTCGTATAGCCTTTTGGGTAATGGTTGGGATCCCAGTGTGTTTCCTCGGGGCAATGGCGATGTTACCCCTGCCGTTGTTTAATGTTTCTATCAATATGATCAGTTTATTTGGTTTCATCCTGGTGTTGGGGATAGTGGTGGATGATGCCATTATTATCGGGGAAAGTGCCTACAGTGAAATTGAAAAACGTGGTAAGTCAGCTGAGGCCGTAATAGCCGGTGCGAAAAAGGTCGCTATGCCCGCCACTTTTGGTGTACTCACCACTATTGCAGCCTTTACACCAATGCTTATGGTCGGTGGGGCACAGGCGCCTATTTGGGGTTCCATTGCCTGGGTCGTTGTGCTGTGTTTAATTTTCTCATTGGTAGAGTCAAAAATGATTCTACCATCACACATTGTCAATATGGACACTAAACCGTGGGATCCGGATCGCAAAGGCCTGTTTTACAGCATGGGCCGTGCCTGCAGCAATGGCTTAAAACGCGTTCGCCTATCGGTTTCAAATGTGATGAATCGTTTTATTTACAATACCTACCAGCCGTTTGTTGAACGCTGCATTCGTTATCGCTATGTCACTATGGCCGCTTTTTTTGCCATGCTGATCTTAATGTTTGGTGTACTGGGTGGCGGCTTTGTGCGCTGGGTGTTTTTCCCCAATATCCCAAGTGATTTTATCAATGCAAACTTGACGATGCAGGACGGGTCTTCAAATGCGGCAACCGTAAATGCCATGCGTGAAGCTGAAGCTGCGCTTATGCGAGCTAACGAAAAGCTCAATGCTGAGTTTGATGAAGATATTGTTAAGCACCGTTTAGTTTTCTTAAATGGTGACACGGCCGGTCAAATGGTGGTGGAGCTTGAGAAAAGCGAAGGTCGTGAAATCGACGGTTTTGAAATTGCCAATCGCTGGCGCGAAGAAATGCCAGAAATTCCGGGTTTAAAAGCATTTAAAATTGATGCGGCAACCGGTGGCGGTGGTGGCAGTGATGTAGCATTGCAGCTACGAGGTTCAAACCTGGATAACCTTAAACTGGCAACGGAAGAGCTAAAAGCAAAGTTAGCGGAATATGCCGGTGTGTATGACATTGAAGATAATTTGCTTGGCGGCAACGACGAAATTGTATTAGAGCTTAAACCGGAAGCGCATTTGTTGGGTTTAACACTAGCTGATGTTGCACGTCAGGTTCGATATGGTTTTTATGGTGCTGAAGCACAGCGTATGCAGCGCGATGGCGAAGAAGTAAAAGTGATGGTGCGTTATCCACGCAATGAGCGAAGCTCTATTGGCAGCTTGGAAAATATGCGTATCCGTACTGCCGGGGGTGGTGAAATTCCGTTTGCTCAGGTTGCCAGTTACACCTTGCAGCCAAGCTATAGCGCAATAAATCGTGTTAATGGTGAACGTGCTGTTACCGTAACCGCGGCTGTAGACAAGGCGACAGTTGAACCGGGTAAAGTTATTGGCGAGATGCAACGCGACTTTATTCCGCAAATTAGTGACAAATATGAAGGGGTAACCGGTGAGCTAGACGGTGCAAGTCAGGATGAAATGGATGCGCAAGCCGACTTAATTAAAGCGGGTATCTTTGCACTGTTTTGTATCTACGGGTTAATGGCTATTCCGTTAAAATCATACAGCCAACCGCTGATAATAATGAGTGTCATTCCATTTGGTTTGGTGGGAGCGGTAATTGGCCATATGGTACTGGGGTTGAGCATGAGTATTATGTCAGTGTTTGGCTTAGTTGCCCTCGCTGGCGTTGTCGTGAACGATTCTTTGGTTATGGTGGATTTTGTTAACCGAGCGAGGGAAGAGGGGTTATCAGTGCGAGATGCAGTGTCTCAAGCCGGCTCGCAGCGCTTTAGAGCCATCTTACTGACATCGCTGACTACCTTTGTAGGTTTGGCACCCATTGTGTTAGAGCGTAGCTTGCAAGCTAAAATAGTGGTGCCGATGGCAGTATCCCTGGCCTTTGGTATTTTGTTTGCGACTGTAATTACCTTAGTGCTAATACCGGCGCTGTACGTAATACTAGAAGATGTGAAAAACCTGTTTCGTAGCAAAGAGCAAAAACAAGATACCCGATTAGGCTCTGCTCAAATTGAGTAATTAAAAAATCTAAAGCAAAAAGGCCACGCAATAGCGTGGCCTTTGATTTTGTATAAGGTTAAGCTTTAGTAAGCTTGAGTGTGAACGTCCCGCACCGCACGACCTGATGGATCGGTCATTTGTGCCATTTTTTCATCCCACGCTAAGGCTTCTGGCGTAGAGCAAGCTACTGATTTACCGCCAGGTACACAGGCAATAGCGCCCGCATGTGGGAAGTGCTCTTCAAAAATGACCCGATAGTAATAAGCTTCTTTGCTATCTGGGGTATTGATGGGGAAACGGAAGCTGGCAGTAGCCATTTGCTGATCCGACACTTCTTTTTCAGCATGGGCTTTTAAGCTATCAATCCAGCTGTAACCTACACCGTCTGAAAACTGCTCTTTTTGCCGCCACAGTATTTCGTCAGGCAACACACCATCAAACGCCTGGCGTAAAAAGTGTTTCTCCATTTTGCCGCCACCACACATTTTGGCTTGTGGGTTTAAGCGCATGGCCACGTCCATAAATTCTTTGTCTAAAAATGGTACCCGGGCTTCAATACCCCAAGCCGACATCGCTTTGTTAGCACGGTTGCAGTCGAACATATGTAGCCGGTCAAGTTTGCGCAGCGTTTCTTCATGAAACTCTTTCGCATTCGGCGCCTTATGGAAGTACAAATAACCACCAAATAGTTCGTCTGAGCCTTCACCCGACAATACCATTTTAATGCCCATGGCTTTAATTTTACGCGCCATTAAGTACATAGGGGTAGAGGCGCGAATGGTGGTTACATCGTAAGTTTCCAGGAAGTAAATCACATCGCGTAATGAATCTAAGCCTTCTTGCACAGTAAAATGCACCGTATGGTGCACTGTGCCAATGGCATCAGCGACTTTTTGCGCGGCAATTAAATCCGGTGATCCGGCAAGGCCAACAGCAAACGAGTGTAACCGTGGCCACCAGGCTTCGCTTTGGTCGTCATCTTCTACCCGGCGTTTGGCGTATTGCTGGGCAATAACTGACGTTAACGACGAGTCTAAGCCCCCCGACAGTAATACCCCGTAAGGTACGTCTGACATCAAATGCGTTTTAACGCTATTCTCCAACGCCGCTTTAAGCTCTTCCAGGCTGGCAGGGTTGTCTTTTACTGCATCAAAGCTTTGCCAGTCACGTTGATAATACTTGCGTAGCTCACCAACTTTACTATCAAAGTAGTGGCCTGGCGGGAATTCTTTAATTTGTTTACAAACCGGTACTAATGCTTTTAGCTCCGAGGCGACAAACAATTGACCATGTTCATCATAGCCATAATACAGTGGAATTATACCAATATGGTCGCGTGCTATCAGGTATCGGTTTTGCTCTGCGTCATACAGAATAAATGCAAACATCCCTTGTAGCATGTCAATAAACTCGACGCCATGCTCCAAATACAGTGGTAATATCACTTCACAATCTGACTTTGTTTTGAATGGATAAGGCTCGCCAAGTTGTTTTTCCAGCGCCTTATGATTGTAGATTTCACCATTCACTGCCAGAATGTGATTTCGATTATCATTGATAAGGGGTTGGGCTCCATTTTCAGTATCTACAATTGCCAGGCGCTCGTGCACTAAAATGGCATTGTCGTTATTCCACACGCCAGACCAATCTGGCCCGCGGTGACGTAATAACTTGGATAACTGTAGCGCTTGTTGGCGCAAGGCTTTAACATCAGTTTTGATGTCAAGCACCCCGAATATCGAACACATGATAACCTCTATTAATTAATTTAGTGTAAACACATTTTGTACCCTATAGATTTCAACCTACGCGGGTAATTTGGCAGTATGTACGTCTAAACGCACCCCTTGAATGTGCCATGCCATGGTAAAATTGCAAGCGCTTTTTCGCGCTTTTTGTAAGTAATTCATGCTGAGAACTTTCAGCCACAGCAACAGAAAATAATGCTTATGCAAAAAACTGATGTAAAAAACCGTTTTATGCCACCACTGCACTGGGATGCCACTGTGTTAAATAGCAACAGCATCTTTAACGACCTGTGTCAGTGTTTTAATGTTTGCCAGCTCAAGCACTGGCCAGATCTAAACTGGTTGAACCAATGCGCGCAACATACCGCTGTTACCTTTGTTGATAACGATGAGCTCAGTGCAGATGGTCGCTATTATGAAGAATATATTTATGCAACTAAGCGGGTGCCAACCCGGCGGCAAAATTGGCATGACTTTTTTGGTGCTTTAATCTGGAGTTTGTTTCCAAAGACCAAAAGTTTACTCAATAAGCTGCATATCAACGAAATAACTGAACACGGATTAAAGCAACGTAGCAAGTTACGTAATAAGCTCACGTTGTTTGATGAATGCGGCTTAGTCATTTGTTTGCAACCCAGTACTTATGAACATGCTAACCTGCTTCGAGAACATCAATGGCAGCACAGTTTTATTAATAAACGTCACGACTGGTGGCAAGGCATACGGCCAATGATTTTTGGCCATGCACTATATGAAATGGCGACAGCCCCTTTTATTGGCTTAACGGCAAAAGCATTGTTTGTTGAAGTACCAAGCGGTTTTTGCCAATGGCCATTACCCCAAGCTTATGCGTATGTGGATGAGCAGTTAGTAAGACAAATAACCCAAGGTGATTTGTTAAATAAATCACAGTTAACACCTTTGCCGTTGTTAGGTGTGCCGCTATGGTATGCGGCCAACCAGCAGCCGCAATTTTATAGTAATCAGGATTACTTTCGCCCCAAGCGGCACAGTACCGTTTAACGTAAAACCAGCTCTACCCGGCGGTTAGCGGCTTTACCCTCGGTATTGGCATTGTGCTGCTGTGGTGACATGGCGCCAACACCTTCTGCTAATAACCGCTCGGTACTAATGCCTTGTTTAATTAGAGCCTGCAACACGCTGTTAGCGCGTGCTTTAGACAGTTGTATATTGTGGCTATGGCTACCGCTGTTATCAGTATGGCCCACCACATAAAACTGCTGCGATGGATGGGTTTTCAGGTAGTCGGTAATAACTGCTAAAGCAGTATCCGATTCTGCCAACAAGCTGGCGCTGTCGGTGGCAAAATGTAAGCCATGCAATACCACTTTACCGCTGCGGCTTAGCTCGTTTTGCAGGTAGGCGGTGTCAATACTGACGCGGTTAGTTTGCATGCTGCTTAGCTCAACAATATCGTGTGCGATATTCACATTGGTTGAGCCACTCGCTTTTAGTACATATATCGACAGGTAGATGTCTTGTTTGTTTACTGTTTTATGGGCTGTTAGCATGCGGTAGTCATCATCTTTATCGTTACTATTACTTAAATAACTTTTAAAACGATTCCAATCGGGGCTGCCTTGCCACAATAATTTACGTTGTTCATCGCCACAGCTTTGGTGCTCACAGCTAAATAAAATGTTAAAGCCAGCATCCTTAAGCGCCTGTTGGTAATTACGAAACACCTGCAAGGTAGACTGATCTTTACTGGCTTCGTAGTGCAACAGGGTAGACTTACCTGCCAGCGTTAAATGTGGAACCTGCTTGTTATTATTGGCAATACCGGTTGGTAGCCGCACTTCGGTATATTCGGTGTCAGTACGGTGGGTAAGCTTAGCGCCGGCATAACGTGAAATAAGCGGGTGGTCACCACCTTTAGCGCTATCTGGCCCTAAACTGGTTGCAGCTGGGCTGCTACCTGGCGAATTGCTTAATGCTTCAGGCGAAATAGTTACCAGCCCCAGTTGTAATTGCTGAGGCTCGCTAATTATTTGGCCAATTTCAACTCTGTCGCCATAAGGTTGTCTAATGAACCATTGTATGTAAGTAGGATGTGTATCAGGCCCTAGCTGCGCCAGAATATAATAATGCTCGTTACTGCCTTGCGAAAAGGTAGCCATGCTAAGAAAAACGTTACGTGTCCAATGTCGGCTTTTTAATAATTCATCAGAAAAATTTCTTCCGCAGTCAGAACGACAAACCAAAATCAGCTTTCCTCCCAAGCGTTTTACAACATCGAGATAATTTTCAGCTATTTGCAGTGGCGAATGTTCGCCTTCAATAAAGTAAATATGGCCGGTGTGCTTACCCAGAATTGACTTGCTACTAAATTCGGCGTTGTCGGTGATTTTATTAAGTGGCAGCACTATTTCAGCATAATTTGTCACGGCGTAGCTTTTAATCGAAGTTCCGGGATAAGCCCCTACCAGCGGGTGATCCACTTCGGCCAGAAGCACAGTGCTGGTTAAAAATAGTAAAATGAGTAACAAAAAACGCATAACAGTCCTTATATTTTTTAAAAGACGTTGTAAAAGTAGAAACCGAGTAACAAATAGCTATTGGGTTACGCATGGCTCTAAAACGGGTGTAATGATAGCAGTACGTGTGCTAATAGTAAGTTAACACTATTGATGGAACTTATTAAAGTACAATGAGCCCCGTTATCATAGTGAGTATGGAACTTGGCTAATTACAAACAACTGCTTACAGTTTATTTGCCTTAAATTTCATCAACTAATTGCTTCTGATCTGAGTCTTCTTGATAATTAAATGTAGAATTATAACGACAGGATGGTTACATGATAGAAATTCAGGAGCTAGCCAAGGCTTTTGCGCTTGGTAAAAGCAGCAAATTATCTGACACCGAAAAACAAGATGTACGTTATAGCAAAGACGCGTTTCATTCAGTGCGTAATGTTAGCTTTAGCTGTGGGCCGGGTGAGGTGTTGGGTTTGCTCGGGCCAAATGGTGCCGGTAAAACCACTACGCTGCGTATGCTATCAACAGCACTAAAGCCAGATGCTGGCTCAGTGTTATTAAATGGTGTCGATGTGTTAAAGCAGCCCGTTAAAGCCAGGCAACAAATTGGCTTTTTATCTGCCGACACCGGCTTATATGGCAAGCTGACTGCCTTTGAAAATATTGCTTATTTTGGCCGTTTACATGGCATGAAAGAAGAGGCCCTAAAGCAACGTATTGATGAGCTATTTACCTTGTTAAACATGCATGACTTTGCCAATCGCCGCGCGGATAATATGTCTACGGGTATGAAGCAAAAGACCGCTATTGCGCGTGCCGTTGTGCACGGGCCTAAAGTCGTTATTCTGGACGAGCCTACAACAGGGCTGGATATTATGACCGTGCAAACGGTATTGGATTTTATCAAAGGCTTAAAAGCTGCTGGTACACCCGTTATTTTCTCTACTCATCATTTAGACGAAGTTGCGTCCTTGTGTGACCGGGTGGTGGTAATTGATAAAGGCGTAAGTGCGTTTAGTGGCGACATTGGCCAGTTTAGAGCGTTGTCTGACAATGGCGATTTGCGTGATGCGTTTTTATCCGTGTTACAAGGCAGTGTTATAACCCAACAGCAAGGAGCAGCATAATGTGGCAGGTTTATTTTAAAGAGCTTACCGAACTAATGCGGGATAAAAAGACGCTGATTTTTGTAATCTTGTTACCAATTTTCATCTTCCCGGTTATCTTTGGTGTTATGGGATTAGTGTTGTCTAGCACGACCAGTAAAGCAATGCAGGAAGAACACCGCTATGTCATTGTAAATGCCGATCAAGCGCCTGATTTTGCTGAAAAGGTGTTTTATCATAAAAATTTTAAACAAGTTAACTCAGATAAAACATCTGAAGCTGATTTAATAGAAGCCATACGCAATGATGAGTTTGATGTTGCTGTGGTGATACCTGCTGATTTTGCGACTAAGCGCCAACAAGTTGAACAGTCTAAATGGCAAATTATTTATAACCAGTCATCACAATTCGATTTTATGTATCGTTACTTTAACGAAATGATGTCTGATTATAATGAAACCTTACAGCGTGCGGCATTAACCCAGCTCAATGTAGATCAAACCAAATTAAGCGCCATTATCAAACCTGTTGATGTTCAGAAGGTAGATACCGCTGCTAAACGCGAAAATATCGGTGAAAAGTTCGGTGCGCTAATTGCGTATATTTTAATTCCGTTGTGTTTGTTAGGAGCATCGTACCCGGCTATTGATATGGGGGCCGGCGAGAAAGAGCGTGGTACGTTGGAAACCTTACTAATTTGTCCAATTAGCCGGGTCAGTATTGTTTTAGGTAAGTTTTTAACCGTGCTGACAACGGGCTTAGTGGGGGCGCTTATTACCGTTGCCAGCTTTGGTATTTGGGGCGCAGTTATTGGCTCCTTAGGCGGTATGGCGGTGGTGCAAGAGGCTATGTCCGCAATCGCAATTACTGAGCTTATTTTAATATTTTCGTTGTTGCTACCCATTTCTGCAGTGTTTGCGGCACTGTTATTGGCTATTTCTATTTATGCCAGAACCTTTAAAGAAGCGCAAAATTACATTAGCCCATTATCAATTTTCATATTTTTGCCGTTAGTTGCGGCAATGATGCCCGGTGTTGAATTAACGGCCATAACCGCATTAGTGCCTATTATGAATGTGGCATTGGCCATTAAAGAGTTAATAAAAGGCACCGCTGATTATGGTTTGTTAGCGTTAATTTTTGCTTCAACCATTGCGTTAGCCACTGCGGCAATTGCATTTTGCGTGCATTGGTTTCAACAAGAAAAAGTGTTATTTCGTTAAAACAAACCAAATTAACTGCAATTACAGAACGCCAGCATTCGCTGGCGTTTTTATTACGAATAGCTCCAGTTTATAAATACTATTGATAATAGTTCTTAATAGTATTAAAATAATTTTGTCTAACTGATGAGGCACTATTATGTACGTTTGTCTTTGTAAAGCGGTGACTGATAAAACCATAAAGCAAAAAGTAGCTGATGGTATAACCACTATGCGCGAGTTAAGAATGTGCACGGGGGCAGGGAGTCAATGCGGTAAATGTACATGCCAGGCAACGCAAATTATTCACAACGAGTTAGTGCGTTTGTCTGACAGTGATCTCAAATTAGCCCAACCTGCAGCATAATTGAATTTATATTCTTTTAATTCGAATTTAAATTCAACTTCTATTCTCTTTCTGCTTAAAGCTGTTCATAATCGTTTCAATACTTTAGGCTAAGCTTAATGCTTAGCTCAACACGAATGAATGGTAATTACGATGACAGACAAAATTAATCAGGTCGCTATTGTTGGCGGGGTGCATGGCAATGAATTTTCGGGTATTTATTTAATTAAAAAGTACCAGGCTTTTCCTCGATTCGCCACACGGAACAGCTTTAATACCGAGCTTGTTTGGGCTAACCCTGAAGCGCATTACGCCAATAAACGTTATTTGCACGCAGATTTAAATCGGCAGTTCAAAAATGCTGATTTAAGTAATCCGGCGCTCGCCAACTATGAACAAAGCCGCGCTAAAGTATTAAATGCGCAGTTGGGGCCTAAGGGCAACGCCAAAACTGATCTGTTGATCGATTTACATAACACCACCAGCAATATGGGCGCTTGCTTAATTTTAACGCAAGCCGGGCCGTTTTATAATCGGCTGGCGGCTTATGTCAAAATGGTGATGCCAGAAGCCATCATCTCACGGGATGAAGATCATTTCGCCGCAGAAGACCATGCGTTAATGTGTACAGTAGGCCGCTATGGGATTTTGGTTGAAGTAGGGCCGCAATCTCAATCCGTTTTGCGTCAGGATATTCTGGAATTGATGCACACGATGACACAACATATCCTCGATTTCGTTGAGTTATACAATAGTAATAGTTTGCCTGAACTACCCAAGCACACTGAAGCGTTTCGTTATTTACATAGCATCAAATTACCGATGAATGAAAAAGGCGAACGTATTGGTATGGTACATAAAAATGTGCAAGACAATGACTACCAACCGATAAACCCGGGTGATCCAATATTTACTTTGTTTGACGGCTCTGAAATTTGTTACGACGGCGATGTTACGGTGTACCCTACCTTTATTAACGAAGCGGCGTATTACGACAATAATCTGGCGATGTCGCTAAATGAAAAAGTACTGATTACCCTGGAAGATGCGTAAAAACTTATGATAAGGCCACAGATCATAGAATCTCTGGCCTGTGGCGGATATTATAGCGTTTCATAACGTTCTTTCTTTTGGATCAATTCAATAGCGTAGTTGTCGGGGTCACGTACAAAAGCAATTTCTGTGCTGCCGCCTTTTACCGGACCGGGCTCACGGCTTATTACGCCGCCTTTGGCACGAATTTTATCGCAAGCTTCATACACATTTTCAACTTCCAGCGCGATATGGCCATAAGCATTGCCTAAATCGTAACTGTCGGTATCCCAGTTGTAAGTTAGCTCCAGCACAGTGTGCTCACTTTCATCGCCATAACCAACAAAGGCCAGCGTGTATTTGTATTCGGTATTTTCCGACTGCCGTAATAGTTTCATGCCCAATACTTCAGTGTAAAAGGCGATAGATTTTTCCAGGTTACCCACGCGTAGCATGGTATGTAGCATTCGCATACAAACTCCTATTCGGTTTTGGCTCTAAACTTACCTATATTTTCAATATTATAATTGCCACAACGTGGTTTTCGGACAACACAGCTATAACCGTAATATACCGTGATGTGCCATGTCGCCAATAGCTGCAACATAACATGTACAAATCCGGCTAACCTCATTATGCTGAAATATTTATTGATAATAAAAGGATTTATTTGTGGCTGCAGCTAATCTTCTCGCCCTCATTGATGACATTGCTACTTTGCTTGACGACGTCGCCGTGCTGTCAAAAGTGGCAGTTAAGAAAACCGCAGGTGTGCTGGGCGACGATCTGGCGTTAAACGCAAATCAGGTGACTGGTGTTAAACCTGAGCGGGAAATTCCCGTGGTGTGGGCGGTAGCAAAAGGTTCTTTTCTCAACAAACTTATTTTAGTTCCAGCAGCATTGCTGATAAGCGCCTTTTTACCGGTACTCATCACCGTGTTGCTTATTCTGGGCGGTTTATATCTATGTTATGAGGGCGCAGAAAAAGTTATACACCGGTTTTTCCTGCATCAATCGCCGGTGGAGCGTGAAACCCGACTTAAGGCGTTAGCAGATGACAATATCGACATTGTTGCGCTGGAAAAAGAAAAAATAAAAGGCGCAATTCGTACTGACTTTATTCTGTCTGCCGAGATTGTGGTCATTGCACTTGGCAGCGTAAAACAAGCCGATTTTATTACTCAGGTAGGCGTGCTCAGTGCTGTTTGTATTGCGATCACTATAGGCGTTTACGGTCTGGTGGCGGCAATAGTGAAAATGGATGACGCGGGTTTATACCTGCTTAGAAAAGCAGTTAGCGGCAAGTGGAATAACATACAACGCATGCTGGGTCGGGGATTGCTAATAGCGGCGCCACTACTGATGAAGGCGCTGGGTATTATAGGTACTCTGGCGATGTTTCTGGTCGGTGGCGGTATCCTTAGCCATAACATTACCGTGCTTCTCCATCTGTCATTAGCTGTGCTGCAAGCCGCCCCGGCACTCAGCTGGTTTATATCGTTGTTATTTGACGGTTTCACAGGATTTGTCGCCGGTGTTATTGTCCTGGGCAGTTGGAGCCTGATTGCCCGCTGGCGAAAAAGCTAGCAGCCACGCTGGCTTATAAGCAGCTTATATTCTTCTACTTTATTCGCCTTGAGTGACTAACAGACGCGCCCGTTCTATTTCAGCGTGGTATTGATCATAGGCAAACACCAAAGGCGGTAAGCCTGAATAATTCCAAAACAGGCCTTGCGAGGCTTTGTTTTTATCTGCACGAAACGGATTGCGCCAGCGGTGCCACATCACATAATCGGCGTTAATGTCTTTTATTATCTCAACGGTTACGGTGATAAACCAACAAAATGGGTCGGGGCAGGTGCATACAAAGGGCACTACTTTACTACTGTTATCAATAAGTGATTTTAAACTTAAGCCTGGTTGGTAGTCGCCCGCTATTCTGCCAGCAAAAGCGGTTTCATAATCACTCAGCACAGGTAAATATGGCTGGTAATCAACCAATAACTCAAACACCTGCTCACGCCCTTCATGCGGGTGGAGCCTTAACCCAAAGTGTTGTAACTCAGCGGGCATCATCTTCCTGTGAAAAATCGTACCCGCTACGCGGGTATGCTGTTCAAACTTGTTTTATTATCCATCTACTGCGCTTTAAATCTAAAAAAGGACAAAGCATAAAGCGCTGCGCGCAAAAGGATACGCTCGCTGCGCTCACTGAAGGTCCTGGGCTAAACGAAAGCCGCGGGAGGAGGAGCGAACAGAGGCCGAAGGCCAGTTGCGGAAAGCCGAACGCAAGCCGGACGGAGCATTGTACCAGGAGCCGCCCCGCACCACACGGCGTGAACAATCGCCAGCTTGCCAGGCGCTGCCAGTACTGGGGGCACCACTGTAGCTGTCATTCCAGCAATCCTGTGTCCACTCCCACACGTTACCGTGCATGTCATATAAACCAAAGGCGTTGGGCCTAAAGCTTTTAACCGGCGCTGTTTGTTTGTCATCCCACTGACTGCCACAACCATCACAGTTGGCATTGTTACGCCCTACGTCGTTGCCCCAACTGTACTGAGTGGTGCTACCCGCACGCGCCGCATACTCCCACTCTGCCTCACTGGGCAGGCGAAAGGTTTGGCCTGTGGCGCGATTAAGCCAAGGAACAAATTCCGTTGTAACATCATTCCAACTCACATTTATCACCGGGCGATTACCTCTGCCCCAGGCTCCATCATCTGGTTTGTGGCTACAGCCCCCTGCGGCCACACAGGCATCCCACATGGCAAAGGTCACTTCACTTTCCATTAATTTAAAAGCATTGATAGTTACTCGATGGATGGGCTGTTCGTCAGCATCACCATCATTACTGCCCATCATAGAACTACCTGCGGGGATGGTTATCATGCCAATGCCAAACTTACTTTTTAATGCGCCACTATTCTTTTCTAATTCAATTGCGCTGTTTATTTTACGCAAATAAGAGGCCATTTCTCGGCCTTGCTCATCGCTAGACTGATAGCTAAAAAACCGGTCTAGCTCGGCTTTGGCTTTATCCAATTTGTTTTGCTCAAAGTAGGTTTTTACCTTTAAGGCAGACAATCGTGCATTGCTGCTGCCGAGCAGGTCCTCGACGTTTTTAATCGATGCCAGTACTTCATCGTATTGCTTGGCCTCAAAGGCTTCTAGGGCGACAAAATAATAAGCCTTGGCTTGATTGTCTTTCGAGGATTGCGCGTGCAGGCTAAGTGGTGCAAGGCTTAATAGTATGCTGATAAGCAAGGTGTTAACTACTCTCATTGTGTGACTCTCCGTGTTTTTCTTTTTACTATCTTTTTATTAGAGATACAGAATAAAGCGCTGCACGCAAAAGTATACGCTCGCGTTGCTCACTGAATGTCCTGGGCTAAACGAAAGCCGAGACCCCAGAGACGTGTCTTTAAGGAAATGTAGTCGCGACCAGCAGAACGCTGGTAGTTCGAATCCATGGCCCAGGAGCCACCGCGCTTAACCCGTTTTGCACAGTCTCCACTTGTCCAGGCTTGGCCATTGCTCGGTGCGCCGTTATAATTTTCGTTCCAGCAATCTTGGATCCACTCCCCCACATTGCCATGCATGTCGTAAAGACCAAAAGCGTTAGCCTGATAACTTTTGACCGGCACGGTTTTTCCACCTTTACCGCATTCGCCACCGTCTTTATAAGAAGACTGACCATATCGAGCCAGTGAGCAATTAATACTATCGCCCCAGCTGTATTTTGTGGTGGAGCCTGCGCGCGCGGCGTATTCCCATTCCGCTTCGCTCGGCAGGCGATAGGTTTGGCCGGTAAGTTTATTTAGCCAAGGAATAAACTGCTGGGTGATATCGTTATAGCTGACTTTGATAACCGGGCGGTTACCTCTACCCCAACCCTCATCATCCGGTTTGTGCCAACAACCCCCAGCACTGATACAGGCATCCCACTGGGCAAATGTGACCTCGCCTTCCATTAGTTTAAAAGTGTTTATATTTACCTGGTGAACAGGTTTTGTGTCCTGAATACCAAAATAATAAGTATCATAATTACTGCCCATCATAAAACTGCCTGCAGGGATGGTTACCATCCCCAGTGTTTTGACTAACCTAGCTATTTCAGCCTCTTTTTCTGCTTTTAATTTCAGCAACTTTGCTGCCTCTGCTTCCTTCTCTTTTTCTATTTGCGCTTTAGCACTCTCTATTTTACGCAAATAAGAGGCCATTTCTCGGCCTTGCTCATCACTTGATTGGTAACTAAAAAAAGTATCGAGTTCGGCTTTGGCTTTATCCAATTTGTTTTGCTCAAAGTAGGTTTTTACCTTTAAGGCAGACAATCGTGCATTGCTGCTGCCGAGCAGGTCCTCGACGTTTTTAATCGATGCCAGTACTTCATCGTATTGCTTTGCTTCAAAGGCTTCTAGGGCGACAAAATAATAAGCCTTGGCTTGATTGTCTTTCGAGGATTGCGCGTGCAGGCTAAGTGGCGCAAGGCTCAGAATTATGACGATAAGCAGGGTGTTAACTACTCTCATTGGGTGACTCTCCATGTTTTTTTGTTTTCTTTAGTTTGTGCTTGTGTATTTTTAGGTTTATAAGCTGACTATTGCCGTTTGTAGCCTTGGCGCACATAATCTTGAATAACTTTCTCCATGTCGTTCATTACTCTGTTTTTGCACTGTTGCGATTTTTCCGCCTTATTATTTGCACTTCTTTGCTTGCAAGCTTGGTCGCAGTTGTCATTTGTTACCGTTAAATAAAACCCAGTATGATTTCCGGCTCTTCCACTCACCTGCATCGTTGGGGTGGTTAAATATTCCCCTGTTTTTGATACCATGGCTTTTTTACGAATAAAGACTGTGTAAGACCAATACTCATCATCCCCCCAATACTCACATTTTTCGCCTTGCTCCCACTTTGAGTCAAATTCCACCTCGGCCAAGCCATCCCGGTACGAAACAATCTGCCAATCCCGAAAGGGGATGAGGACTTTACCATTTTTAGCCACTACGCCTTGTTTGCCGTCTTTTTTGGTTATTGCAAAATCATCCTTGTCGAGAGCGCCATCTTCACCAGACCAGTATCCGTCTTTGGATTTATCGTTTTTACTGTCCGCACCGTCCCAAAAATCATCTTTTTTGCTACTGCTGTTACTTACTTGTGCGTCACTGCCACCCGACCAAAAATCATCATCTTTTTGGGAGTCTGTTTTGGCGGTATCATCTTCACCACTCCAAAAGTCATCGTCTTTTTTGTTCGTTTTGTTTTGTTTGTCTTTTCGTTCTTGCAAGGCTTTTGCGATAGCGGCGATTTCAGATTTAGGCCATTGAATCTCAGTAATAGAAACTTTTACGCCAATCAATTGGTTAGTGTTGATGAACTTGTTTTTAAGGCTAGTTAAACGCGCTTTTTTTTGAGTCGCTGAGAGGGCATCAAATTCTTTCGGATCGGCTTTTTGCCTGCTTAGTGAGTTGGCGGAGTAGTGGTAATGTATAAAATCATTCCAAGTTTGAGGGCTACCAGGTACAGGGTCGCTGACTAACTGACCACTGCCGCCATACAACAGTTTACTATCCGGTATGTCATAGAAAAAATGTTCAGACTCATAACCCGAATTTCCCTCTTTTCTGCGCGCAGTCCCTTCAAGTCGAAGATTAATTTTAGTTGGTTTGATTACATCAAAACGATGCAATAAATCTTTGTGGGCAAGTAAATCTGCACGTTTTAAAAAAGTAGGCTGGTTCTTATCGCCATAAGGGTATTTGTTATCGCGGGATTTCCAACCAAAGGCATAAAGTTCAATGGGTTCGCCCATGGAAGTCCACCACTGGAATTGTAAGGTGAAGCCCTGCATATAATCAAAGTCACCATAGCCTTTAATTTGCCCGTGAAAACGCTTATTGGCATTTAACTGAATGGTGGCGCTGTAATCTTCACTGTTTTTACTATCATAATCGTCCCAATTTGAGCTTGCGAACGTTGGTAAGGTAAATACAGCGGCCAAACAGGTGATGGCGATGACTCTTGCAATACTAAGCTTGAATTTTTCTAGCATTTTTTCTTCTTATTTTAAAAAAGCTCGTTGGTAATTAACGAGCAGTAATATCAGTCGAGCATCACTAATTAAGACTAGCGGCACAAAAAATATACTAATAACCATTAATGAATATAAAATCAAATTTTCTGCCTTTAGGTTAAAAGTGGAATGTAAATAGAATGATTAGGATGAGCAGAATGATTAAGTCACTGATATGTATCAGTCTAGTTGTTATGACGGCCTGCGCAGTGCAAAAGAGAGAAAAAGCTGATATTGCAGATTTTTTACCTGCCACAGTTAGTGCCACAGTAAATCTGCCGCTTGAATGTAAAACCATTCCTACTCGTCATGAGCAAATATGTGTAGCCACCACACAAGCCAAGTTTAACCCCGTAAACGATGTGGTGTTTTATCATCGTGATAAACAACAGCAATTAACCTTGCTTCACGCTAAACATGGCGATATAGCATTGATGTGGCTACATGGTTTTTCAACAGGGGGTAAATACACCATTATGGGTGAAGCCGAAGAAGGCCACCCCAGTTTTATTATTTACCTGACAGATGCGTATTTAAGCAACGCCTCAACTGTTAAGCCTGTTGCGGTGATTTCAGACTATTTTATTGCCAGCTTAGAAAGCTTGGATGATAACGGCATGGCCGAAATAAGGTTTTTAGATAGCAATGGCTGTGATAAGCCAGAGGCTTTAGGCTGCAGCGGTATTATTGATATATTTAAGCAAGACTGAGCGTATTATCACGCCATCAGTTGCACTAAACACCCCTGGCACTTAGTCTTTGCTGTTGTATTTTATTCATTTTGCAAGAGGCATTTTACTTATGCGATTTTTGTCCTTTTTGTCAGCGTTGATATTGGCAAGTATCACCTTTAGCGTGCACGCTGACTCAACTAGCAATACCAAGCAATCCCTACAAGCGCAGAATAGAAAGTTTGCAGAGACATTGTGTACAAGAATTCATTTTGCAAGAAATGCAACAGGCGAAGACATTCCTACCTTGATTAAAAATGAATTTGCTAAACATCTAGGCATTAACGTCACTGACCCAGACTATCAAACCAAGGTCACCCAGTTTTGGAATGCCAACCAAACTGATTTTATTTGTTCGGGTAAACTCAATACACAATACCGCGAGTCAGAGCACTTGTTAAAACGTATGATTAACTTGAATGAGGACAGTAATTTTTTCTATAACTTCTTACTTGATGATATGAATGTTCGGGTTAATGCGTTAGAAAATGTTGATGGCAAACCAGAAACGGTAATCGACTTTATTGACAAGATTTTACTGACGCCTGAAAAGCAACGGTATTACAGTTTTGACAAACTCAAAAGATTGAGAACAATGTTAGTCGATTACTATGGCGCTAAAAAAGCCGTAGATTTGTAGCCAACTTTGGCGTCGAAAGATTCAAATTTTGAGTGTTTCTTTCTCGCGTCTTTGCTGAGATTGCAAGCTTTAGGCATCATTAGCATTGATGTTGTAACGTCAATTTAAGGTATAACAGGGGCATATATGGCAATTTACAGCAAAGGACTTCATTTATTATGCAGTGTTATTTTTGCACTGGCTGCTAACTCAGCAGCATTGGCTAAATCATCAAGTTCCGCAACAACTGACAACATGGGTAGTGTTACCTCCGTCTCCTTGGCTAAAAATGAGCAGAATAGAAAGTTTGCACAAGACCTTTGTTTTGCTGTGCATCATGCTAGAAACATGTCAGGCGAAGACATCCCCACCCTGATTAAAAACGAATTTGCCAAACACCTAGGCATTAACGTCACTGACCCAGACTATCAAACCAAGGTCACCCAGTTTTGGAATACCAACCAAAACGATTTTATTTGTTTGGGGAAAATCAATACACAATACCGCGAGTCAGAGCACTTGCTAAAACGTATGATTAATCTTGGGGAAGACAGTAATTTTTTCTATCGTTTTTTACTTAAAGATAAGCAGGTTGATGTTAACGCAGTCGAATATGTTGATGGCGAGCCTGAAACGATTATTGATTTTATCGATAAGATTTTACTGACGCCTGAAATGCAACGATATTACAGTGTTAAAGAACTCCAAAAATTGAGAAAAAATTTAATCAAACATTTTGGCGCTAAAAAAGCGGTAGATTTGTAATAACGATAGCTTGAGTTGCCAGATTAAAGCTGCTTCCTGTGTGGGCTATACAGATAAAAATACGACGGTTAAGAATACTGCTGCTCTTTACCCTTAACGCAGGTCCTGCTTTAACCTTATTTATTGCCATTAAACAGGGCAGCAAGAAAAATCAACCCACGCCAGATGGGGGCGGGCAGAAAGCGCCATCTTAAGATACCAAGCGCAGACCGAAATTGGCGCAATTAGTATTATGAATACAAACTTGGCAGGGCAGCGGTCAAAAGCAAAATGATAAGGTGTTGCTGTAGTTTTTGAAGACAGAAGCACTTTAATATGGCACTCGGCAACTAATGCATGCTTGGTCGCGTCTGACAGTCAACGCGGTTAACCCAGATTGTCAGCGTGGTATTGAAGCAATTATGTTGACTGTAATTATTCGGTTTTATCTTTAAACTCACACAAATCTTCAATCAGGCAGCTGCCACATTTCGGTTTACGTGCCACGCAGGTGTAGCGTCCGTGAAGAATTAACCAGTGGTGTACGTCGAGTTTAAACTCGGCGGGCACCACTTTAAGCAATTTGTGTTCGACTTCGTCGACATTTTTACCCGGTGCCAGTTTGGTGCGGTTGGATACGCGGAAAATATGGGTATCAACGGCGATAGTTGGCCATTTAAAGGCAGTATTAAGCACCACATTTGCGGTTTTACGGCCAACGCCGGGCAGGGCTTCTAAGGCCTCCCTGTTTTCGGGTACTTTACCACCATGTAGTTCTACTAACATACGGCAGGTTTTAATGGCGTTTTCAGCTTTGGTGTTAAATAAACCGATGGTTTTAATGTAGTGCTTCAGACCATCAACACCCAGATTTAACATTGCCTGGGGGGTGCGAGCGACAGGGAACAGATGTTTGGTCGCCTTATTTACCCCAACATCAGTCGCTTGTGCGGATAACAGCACGGCTATCAACAATTCAAACGGCGAGCTGTATTCAAGCTCGGTGGTTGGATGTGGATTTTGTGCTCTAAGCCGGCTTAATATTTCAATACGTTTTTGTTTATTCATAAGGTCGTTGCGTTATTGCGCCGCGCCGGTAACCCGGGCGCGGGCGATACTGCCTTTTTCAATAGCGTTTTGTTGTTTGATCCGGTTATCGATGACATTTTTCAACGCGATAAGTAGCCCCATGCCGATAAACGCGCCAGGCGGTAACATGGCCAACAGAAAATGGCTGTCGACAGTAAATAGCTCTATGCGCAGCCCCTTCGCCCAGCTGCCGAACAATAAATCAGCGCCATCAAATAAGGTGCCCTGACCAAGTATTTCACGCATACCACCGAGGATAAGCAATACCAGTAAAAAGCCTAAACCCATCATAATGGCATCCAACGCTGAGGGCAGTACGGCATTTTTTGAGGCAAACGCTTCTGCCCGGCCAATAATGGCGCAGTTGGTAACAATAAGCGGAATAAAAATCCCCAACGATTCATATAAGCCAAAGGTATAGGCATTCATCATTAGCTGAACAACAGTGACTAAGCTGGCAATGATCAAAACAAACACCGGGATCCGTATTTCATTGGCAATATGATTGCGTACCAGTGATACGGCAACGTTAGATCCAAGTAATACCAGTAAGGTTGCTAAACCTAGCCCTAACGCGTTTGTTATTGTTGAGGTGACAGCCAATAGCGGACACAGGCCAAGCAATTGCACCAGGCCAGGGTTATTTTTCCACAAACCCTGTAGGGTTAATTCTTTCAATTGGCTCATACGCTTTGGCACCTTATTCCGTGGGGCAGTTGGCAGTCAATGTGGCCAGTTCAGGATGTTGTTGTACAAATAACACGGCATTTCTAACTGCATTGACTACAGCACGCGGCGTTATCGTTGCGCCTGTAAACTGGTCAAAATTGCCACCGTCTTTGCGCACAGCCCATTGCTGTGCATTGTCTTCAGTCACACTTTTACCGCTAAAACTAAGTATCCATGGCGAACGGCGGCTTTCTATTTTGTCTCCAAGGCCAGGCGTTTCCTGATGGCTTAAAACTCTGGTGCCCAGCACGGTGCCGTTAGGGTCTATCGCAACAATTAAATCAATATTACCGCTGTAGCCAGCTGGTGCGGTTGCTGCAATAACGTAGGCTGCCAGCTCGTTTTCTTTGCGCCAGCGATACATTGTTTGAGCTTCTGATCGGCCGAGAAGTTCTTCATCGGTCACCATCACACAGTCGTGCAGCAGAGCCTGGTTAATTTCAACACCCGGTAACACTTCTGCCAATATGGCCATTTTGTTGGCTAGTTTTTGCTCGCTAATACGTGGCGCGGTTAGCTGATTAACCACACTGAGAATAGCAACACAAAATATGGCTACTGCGCCAAGTGCCAGAGCATTTTTACTGACTACTCTGATCATTTTAGTTCGCTCCGGGTACGATGGCCGTATGTGCGTGGCCGGGTGTAGTAGTCAATCAGTGGCACGGCCATATTGGCTAACAAAACAGCAAACGCATAAGCATCTGGATAGCCGCCGAAATTACGTATTAAAAATACGATTACACCAATGGCTGCACCAAAGATCAGTCGGCCACGGTTTGTTGTCGATGCAGATACGGGGTCTGTGGCAATAAAAAAAGCCGCCAGCATAGTGCCGCCGCTAAACAAATGAAATAATGGGCCGGCAACAGTGTCAGGAGATGCCAAACTTGCAATACCAGACAACAAAAACAGTGCTGCTAAAATAGATACCGGAATGCGCCAGCTGATGATTTTCTGCTGGATCAATAATATGCCACCAGCAAGATAAGCTAAATTGACCCACAACCAACCAGTACCGGCAAAGCTAAAAAACACCGGTCGTTGCATGGACTCACTTAATGTTAAGCCGCGGCTGAGATCGGTGCGTAAGGTATCTAACGGCGTTGCCATTGTTATGCCGTCTACGCTAGTTTGCAGTTGCGTTAAACTAAAACCACTACAGCTAAACTGGGTGAAAATACTGCATACGGCATCTAGTGGTGTTAAATCAACACTTTGGAGTGACATTGGCGGTAACCACTGCGTCATTTGCAACGGAAATGACACCAACAGTAAAACATAAGCTGCCATAGCGGGGTTAAACAGGTTATGCCCAAGGCCGCCATATAGCTGCTTAACCATAATGATGGCGAAGGCGGTACCAATAACGATTATCCACCATGGGGCGTAGGGCGGTATGGCAACGGCAAGTAATACTGCGGTTAGCAAAGCGCTGTTGTCCTTAAGGCGTGGCATTATTGCTTTTTTGCGCAGGACTAGGATCAATGCTTCGCTAAGCCAAGCTGTAATGATGGCTAATAAAAGCTGAATTAATACACCATAGCCAAATAAAACGGCTTGTACTGCAATACCAGGCAAACACGCAAGCACCACTAACCGCATAATTTGAGCTGTACTGCGTTGGTTATGCTGATGCGGTGAACTGGCTATTTTAAAACTCATGAGTTCTCACTATCTGCTTGTTTACGAGCCTTAGCTCGCGCTATCGCCGCTGCTATAGCGGCTTTACGCGGGTCTTCTGCTACAACCGTTTCTGCCACAACTGTTTCTGGCACAACCGGGTCAGTTGTGCTGGCTTCGGTTTGTTCTGTCGGTTCGGCATTGGCTTGTTTTTTAGCTTTAGCACGAGCCAGAGCTGCGGCGACGGCAGCCTTGCGTGGATCTTCTATTGCTGAAGCTGCGTTAGACTCTACGGCTGATTTATTTACTGCATCTGCTGCAATTAGTGGCGCAGTGGTTTCAGTTTCAGTTTTAGTTTCACTTTCAGTTTCAGTTTGCGCTTGTTGTTTAGCTTTAGCCCGTGCAATAGCTGCAGCAATTGCTGCTTTGCGTGGATCAGCCTCAGCTGCTCGCACTGGTTTGTTCATTTCGTCAACGCTTTGAGCCGGCTTTATTAGTTGTTCAGGTTTTTGCGCTGCTTTTTTAGCCTGAGCGCGGGCAATTGCAGCGGCTACAGCAGCGGCTTTGCTGTCAGTGCTATTGCTTGTAGCAGGCGTTTGGCTGTGTTGTTCAGCGTGCTCTTCAACGGCTTGCTGTTGCGCTTTTTGCTGCTGATATTCGCGAGCCTGCTGTTTTTTCAATTCACGCTCGGCCAGTATTTGTGCTTTATTTTGCTCATCCTGTGGTGCAGCTTGAGCTTGCTTGGCTTTAATACGCGCCAGAGCGTCAGCGACGGCATTGCCAGCACCGGATGTTTGTTGCTGTTGTCGTGCAGCAGCTAACTGTTGATTTCGCTCGAGTCGCTCCTGCTTTTCACGTTCTAATCGTTCATTGCGTGCTTCAAATCGTGCTTTGGCCTGCTCGGCTTTCAACGCTTCACGTTGTTGCTCGCGTATATCTGCTTTGGCAACACGATAATATTGCACCAACGGAATCTCACTGGGGCAAACATATGCACAGGCACCACATTCAATACAGTCGGCAAGGTTATATTCTGCTAGTTTTTCATTGTCTCGTGCTTTGCTGTACCAAAGCAGTTGCTGCGGTAATAAAGACGCTGGGCATGCATCTGCACAAGCGCTGCAGCGAATGCAGTCCATTTCCTCTGTTGCAGCCGGGAGTTCTGCCACGGTAGGAGCTAAAATGCAGTTGGTGGTTTTTACCACGGGCACACTTAAATCGGGCAGGGTAAAGCCCATCATAGGGCCGCCCATAATAATGCGCTGTTTATGTTCAGGTTGAAAACCACAGGCATCTAACAAGTCTGAAACGGGCGTGCCTAGCAAAGCTAATACATTTTGTTGTTGGGACAGCGTATCGCCCGCTACTGTAACAATACGGGATATTAGCGGGTGGTCGTCTAAAACAGCCTGAGCAACAGCAAACGCGGTGCCGACATTTTGCATAACGATACCAATGTCTATAGGGCGCCGTCCATTGGGAACTTCTTTATTGGTAAGTAGCTGGATCAGTTGTTTTTCACCACCTGACGGGTACTTCGTTGGTACCGTGCGAACATAATAATGCTCGCGTTGGCTGCAAGCCGCTTTCATGGCTGCGGTTGCAATCGGTTTATCATCTTCTATGCCGATTAACACTGCTTTGGGGCTTAACAGCCGGCAAAGAATGTCTATACCTTTAACGATAGTGGTGGCGGCTTCCTGCATCAGTAAATCATCAGCACTTATGTAAGGTTCGCATTCTACTGCATTTATGATTAAATAATCGACCGGCTGCGCCACGCCACTTTTTAAATGTGTTGGGAAGCCTGCGCCGCCCATGCCAGCAATACCGCTGTCTTGGATACGGTTGAGTAACTGAACTTTGTCACAGTGACTAATATTTAATGGTTCACGTACTCGCCACTCATCCAAACCATCTGGAGCAAGGACTAACGTGAGCTCAGGCAGTGCTGACGGGTGAGGGCTGGTATGCGGGGCAATACTTAGCACCACGCCAGACGTAGGGGCATGAACAGGCACTGCCATTGAATTATCTGCGCTGGTAAGCGCTTGGCCTTTTAATACTCGTTGGCCAATCTGCACCAATAATTGCCCGGGTACACCAATATGCTGTCGCAGAGGGATATACAAACGATCTGGCATCGGCAGAGTGGCAATAGGTTTTTGGTTGGTTTGTGTTTTGCGTGCAGGTGGATGTATACCGCCATGAAAATCCCATACGGTACCGGCCTGAATTTGCTTAAATAAACTTGGCACGACTTTACTCCACCACTTTTACAGGAATTGCTGTAAGGTCCCACTTCCAGCGATCTGTTGTCGCCGGTAGCGGTATCATATCAATACAATCTACCGGGCAAGGCTCAACACACAGATCACAACCGGTGCATTCGTCAACCAAAACGGTATGCATTAGTTTTGAGGCGCCAACAATGGCATCAACCGGACAAGCTTGAATGCATTTGGTACAACCAATACATTCATCTTCCCGAATGTATGCCACGCGTTTTACATTTTCTGTTTGAGCTTCATTTAATGGTTTTACGTCAACGCCCATTAAATCGGCCAATTTACGAATGGTTGCCTCGCCGCCTGGAGGACATTTATTAATATCATCACCATCGGCAATGGCTTGGGCATAAGGTTTGCAGCCTGGATAACCACATTGACCACACTGTGTTTGTGGCAGTAGGTCGTCAATCTGCTCAACTAATGGGTCAGTTTCTACTTTAAATCGAATAGCGGCGTAACCCAGTACCGCGCCGAATACCAGCGCCAGTAATCCAATGGAAATAAGTGCAGATAGTATTGTCATCAGACTTTCACCAAACCGGTAAAGCCCATAAATGCCAGTGACATTAAACCCGCCGTGATCATGGCAATGGCTGCGCCTTTAAACGGCACTGGCACATCGGCAGCAACAAGGCGTTCGCGCATGGCAGCAAATAAAATTAATACTAGAGAAAAGCCCACTGCAGCTCCAAACCCATACACCACCGAATTAATGAAGTTGTGCCTTTCGTTAACATTTAATAAGGCCACCCCAAGTACGGCACAGTTAGTGGTGATTAAGGGTAAAAAAATACCGAGCAAACGGTACAAGGTTGGGCTGGTTTTATGCACGACCATCTCAGTAAACTGTACCACTACAGCGATAACCAGAATAAATGCAAGGGTGCGTAAATAGAGTAAATCTAACGGTGCCAGCAAATAATGGTCGACTAAATAGCTACATAAAGAGGCAAGGGTTAGAACAAAGGTCGTGGCAAGCGACATACCTATAGCGGTTTCTAGTTTACCGGACACGCCCATAAACGGACATAGGCCGAGAAATTTCACCAGCACAAAATTGTTCACTAGTACGGTACTGATTAACAACAGCAGAAATTCAGTCATCGTATCGCTCAGGGGAAAATAAGGGCTATATTATGCTATTAAGCGGCACCAGACACAACCAGACAAAGCGTGAGGGTATTGCGGCCAAGTGTAAATCTCAGCCGCTGTAGTGAATTAAAGTGCGGCGGGTTTACCGACGTAATAACCTTGATTACCGTCAATAAACAACGATTCAAGCATATGTTTCTCTTCTTGTGTTTCAACACTTTCAGCGAATACGCCAACCCCTATACGGTGTGCAAGGTCAATCATTAAACGCATAAAATACTGGTTGTTTTTGTCTTCGTTAATATGTCGGGTGTAACTGCCATCCATCTTGACGTAGTCAGGTTTTAAATCACGGAAAAATTTAAACGACGTAATGCCAACACCGAATTTTTCTACTGTGACACGTGCGCCTGCCCTGTGTGCCATATCAATAAAGCGTTTTGATGTTTTTAGATTTTGTTGTAAACCAAATTCAGTAACCTCAAATACCAACTTGGCTGCAATGTGTGCGTCTTTTAATAAACGTCGTTCCAGCCAGATAATGAATTGATCATCATGTATGCAACGAGCCGATAAATTTAAGCCAAAGTATTGGTCTTGAAGGTTTTTATTTTTAATCGTTGTTAACGCTGTTTCAATAATAAGTCTGTCTACAGCGACAATTCGGTCTAATTTTTCGGCCATAGCCAAAAAGGATGCGGTAGGTAATATCTGACCTTCTTGGGTTTTAAAACGAACCAAAATTTCAGAATAAGCTTTGGCGGATCGGTTTGACGGTTGAATGAGCTGCGCCAGTAATGAAATACGATGATTAGTTAACACGTCATCGATGACATTACGCCAGTTTTGGTTACCATAGCCACTGCTAGACATCTCTAATCCAGCAGATTCTTTCTGTAAATGCCAGGCGTTTGGCTGCTTGGTTTGTGCCAAACTAATCGACGTATCCGCTATCGCGAGTAGTTCTCCAAGTGCTTTGCCAGATTCGTAGCTTACCAAACCGGTATACGCCACAGAGTCCAGTTCTGCAGTTTTTTGATACTCGTTAAAACGGCTTTGTAGCTGCAGCGCAAAATTTTCAGCTTCTTTGGGGGTAACCCGCGGTAACAAAATACCAAAGTCAGAGCTATTAAGGCGGTAAACTTTATGTCCGGTATAAGTACCACACAGCTTTTTCACCAGGTCTGCGACTTCTTTTACGTAGTTATCGCCTTCTTGAAAGCCACGTGTTTGGTTAAGTGTTTGTAGTTCAGTGCAGCGCGTGATGGCAAAAATGCCAAAATCATTGGTTTCGCTTTGTCGGATAGTTTCTTCGTAGAATTGTACAAAGCGATTACGGTTGGGTAGCTCTGTTACCGGGTCTTTATAGGCTTCTTCAGCTATCTGATGGGCGTTTGATGCCATCTCACTGTATTGCGACCGGGTATAATTGGCTAGTTTTTGCAACGCAGTGTTAATTTCGGTAAATTCTGCGGGGATTTTATCCCAATCTGGTTCCGCTTTTTGTGGGTCTTGAATAAAGCGGTCTATTAGATCGTTGACTGCCGTTGTGGTGCGGCGATAGCTGCGGGTAATGCTACTTTTGCTAAGTAAAACAGGGAACCAACCAAGTAAAAACGGCATTATCATTAGGATAAACAACATTAACTGAAACTGTCCCAGTCGTTGACCGAAATCAAGCTGATAACTGACTTGAATGTTATTTTCCTGGTTACGCAGCGTTTGTTGTTTAAATTCTGAACCAAACATCTTCAACAGCCAAACCGCAAAAGGAGCCTTATTGTCAGACACATTTTGTTCATGTAGCACAGTGCCATCCGTTTGGCTTATGCGCAGATTTTTTAGCGTAAAACTACGATCGAGTTGTCTACTTAACACTTTTGCATCACCAGTAATGTGATGCGCTAAAATTTGACTGATTGTCGTCCGGCTATTTTCTTCTGTTGTTGAAAGCTCTTGTTGAGTGTAAGACACCAAAACAGCCATAGCTGCAACTGCCAGCACAGTGGCCGACAAAAGCTGACTAATAAATAAAGTACGCAATATTCTCATAAGCAATGACCACCAGATAAACCAGTTTCCTTGTCCTAACGCTTAATATAGTTTTAGGCACGCGCAATAGAAAGCTAATTAAATCAAAATAGTGATAAATATACAAAATAAGACAGAAAGGAGGAAAAACGTTAAGTAAAGGTGGCTCCCCAGACTGGACTCGAACCAGTGACCTACGGATTAACAGTCCGCCGCTCTAACCAACTGAGCTACTAGGGAAGGGTGAATCAGTAACGTTAAAAACAGGTGGCTCCCCAGACTGGACTCGAACCAGTGACCTACGGATTAACAGTCCGCCGCTCTAACCAACTGAGCTACTAGGGAACAGCTTTCAACGGGGCGCAATACTAATGCCAGCTATACCCCCTGTCAACACTTTGCCACAGGGATTTTTGCTAAGTTGCATCACTTGCATAATGTTTGAACAAAGCGTCGATTCTAGGAGCATTTTTTGGCCAAAAAGCCGACAGAAAAAAATGACAATTCCAATTATCGATCAACCCTTTGCTGGCAGGGATTACACAGAGTTACCCACAGAATCTGTGGATAACTCTGTGTACGGTGTGAGTGTTACTTTGGCTAAGGCTTGTTTTCACTGGTTTTGTTGCAGGTCAAGTAACTTGCGATGAAAATTTATATTCAATATAAACAATGGCTTAAGTATTTGGTTGTCGGTCGTCGTGTCAAACAGAAAGGTAGCAGTAAATCACGTTGAAATTGTGAACTGTTTTGCCTGGTTGGCGATATAAAGCTGAAGATTGGTACAATTTATCAATTCGTACCAAAACACCATGGCCTGTAGCCCTTGTTTTATCTACAATGACCCATTACCGAATTCAAGCTGTGACTATGACAAACGCCAAATCTCCTGCTTCGCTAACGAAAGACAATATTCAAACGACCCTGGTATCAATGACGTTGCCCATGCTTGTGGGGATGATTACATTGATGACGTTTAATTTGGTCGACACCTTTTTCATTAGTATGTTGGGTACTGTGCAGTTGGCTGCAATCAGTTTTACATTTCCAGTGTCTTTCGCTCTTATTAGCTTGTCCATCGGATTAAGTATTGGGACCTCAGCAGTAATTGCCAAAGCGCTGGGTGGCGGAAGATTGTCAGAAGCCCGAACTGATGGTCAGGTTGCGCTGGGGTTGTCGGCAGCGTTAGTTGCTGCGCTTGCTCTGCTAGGGTATTTATTAACTGAACCATTATTTACGGCACTTGGCGCGTCGAAAGAGGTGTTGGTTTACATTCGGCAGTATATGGATATCTGGTTTTGTGGTGCGGTTTTGCTTGTACTGCCGATGGTAGGTAATGCAGTGCTGCGCGCTGCCGGCGATACTAAAACGCCTAGTATCATTATGGCCAGTTCAGGCTTGGTCAACGCGGTACTTGACCCTGTGCTGATATTCGGTGTTGGCCCGTTGCCTGCGTTGGGGATGCAAGGTGCTGCTATTGCGACATTAATATCGTGGATATTTGGTTCTACGTTGATCTTGTACCTGCTGGTGAAGCGTGATCTTATCAGTACCGGCTGGATTTCGATAACGTTGCTATTAAGTGTGTGCCGCAAAATTCTCCGTATCGGACTACCAGCGGCGGGTGCCAACATGTTAACGCCACTGGCAATGGGAGTATTAACCGCTATTATGGCCAGTTATGGTGCTGCTGCCGTCGCAGCTTTTGGTGTTGGCGCCCGTCTTGAAAGCCTTGCTTGCCTGGTTGTACTGGCTTTATCGATGACGTTACCGCCTTTCGTCAGTCAAAACTTCGGCGCTGGACTAATGTCCAGGGTGCAGCAAGCTTATCGTTTATGTGGACGTTTTGTCATGTTGTGGCAGTTAGGCGTCTACCTGGTAATGGCAGCATTGGCTTGGCCATTGGCAAGCTTGTTTAGCGATGAACCTGATGTACTGACCATTTTACGACAGTTTATCTGGATATTACCGTTAGCGTATGGCTTGCAAGGCATTACCATTTTAACTAATTCTTCTTTCAATGCCTTGCATCAGCCTGGCAGTGCGCTGTTGCTCAGTCTGGTACGTTTGTTTGTGTTTTATTTACCGTTCGCCTGGCTGGGTGGCAAACTTTATGGCGTAGTTGGGCTTTTTGTTGGTTGTGTTATTGCCAACCTTTTTACCGCTATTTTAGCCTGGAATTGGTTTAACCGGGCGCTTCGGCGTACCTCTGAAGAGGCATTGTTATGACACGCGCATTTGAACTGGTATCACCTTATAAACCTGCAGGCGATCAGCCTCAAGCCATAGATAAACTGGTCGAGGGGCTGGAATCTGGATTGGCGCATCAAACACTGCTCGGTGTTACCGGCTCCGGAAAAACCTTTACTATGGCCAGTGTTATTGCCCGCGTGAACAGACCAACACTTATTATGGCGCATAACAAAACGCTGGCCGCGCAGCTGTATGGCGAAATGAAAGAGTTTTTTCCTCATAATTCGGTAGAGTACTTTGTTTCATATTATGATTACTATCAGCCAGAAGCCTATGTGCCATCGACGGATACTTTTATAGAAAAAGATGCGTCAATTAACGAGCATATTGAGCAAATGCGTTTATCAGCGACTAAAGCTCTGATGGAGCGACGCGATGTAGTTATTATTGCTTCTGTGTCCGCTATCTATGGTTTGGGCGATCCCGAATCGTATATGAAAATGTTGTTACATTTGAAAGTAGGGGACATTGTCGACCAGCGCTTTATATTGCGCCGTTTAGCAGAACTACAGTACACGCGAAATGACATTGAATTTCAACGTGCAACTTATCGGGTGCGGGGAGACGTTATTGATGTTTTCCCTGCAGAATCTGACGATGTTGCCGTACGCATAGAGTTATTTGACGAAGAGATTGAACGCATCAGTATTTTCGACCCGCTTACTGGTTCAGTAGAGAAAGTGGTCACCCGTTACACCGTTTATCCCAAGACACACTACGTAACACCGCGTGAGAAAATTCTGGCGGCTGTTGATGACATAAAAGTTGAGCTTAAACAGCGTCGCGACGAGCTGTTACAGAATAATAAATTAGTAGAAGAGCAGCGTCTAAGCCAACGTACCTTGTTTGATATTGAAATGATGGTAGAACTGGGTTACTGCTCGGGCATTGAAAACTATTCCCGTTATTTATCTGGTCGAGCCAATGGCGAACCACCACCAACCTTACTGGACTACTTTCCAGCCGACGGATTAATGTTTATTGATGAGTCGCATGTCACGGTGTCACAAATTGGCGCTATGTATAAAGGTGACCGTTCGCGTAAAGAAAACTTAGTCAATTATGGGTTTCGTTTACCTTCCGCTCTGGATAACAGGCCGCTTAAATTTGATGAATTTGAAGCCATTGCACCTCAACGTGTTTATGTATCAGCAACTCCAGCTGCATATGAGCTTGAGCAATCCGCTGGTGATATTATTGAGCAGGTTGTGCGGCCAACCGGATTGGTTGACCCTGTAATTGAAATTCGGCCAGTTGCAACGCAAGTGGATGACTTACTGTCTGAGGCCTTTATTCGTGCAGAACGTAAAGAGCGGGTGTTAGTCACCACGTTAACCAAAAAAATGGCCGAAGCCCTTAGCGAGTACCTGCACGATCATGGTATTAAAGTACGTTATTTGCACTCTGATATCGATACCGTCGAGCGAATGGAGATTATTCGCGATCTACGCCTTGGTGTCTTTGATGTCTTGGTGGGCATAAACCTGTTACGTGAAGGCCTGGATATCCCTGAAGTGTCATTGGTGGCTATTCTTGATGCCGATAAAGAAGGCTTTTTGCGTTCTGAACGCTCGTTAATTCAAACCATTGGCCGTGCAGCGCGGAACCTGTCTGGCCGAGCCATTTTATACGCCGACCGTATTACCGGTTCAATGCAACGAGCCATTGATGAAACCGATCGGCGGCGGGCGAAACAACAGCAGTTCAATATTGAGCATGGTATTTCACCCAAAGCGATTACGAAAAAAGTGGGTGACGTGATGGATCTGGGGCAAGACGCCAAAGCCACATTGCCCATGGTGGCAGAAAAGGTGCGCTTAGTTAAAGGTAAAACGCCTTATCAGGTTGAGGCTGAAATAAAACAATTGGAGCAGAAGATGCTGCAGCATGCCCGTGATTTAGAGTTTGAGCAAGCCGCACAGTTACGTGACAAAGTGCAGCTGTTAAAACAAGCTTTACTGGAGATTTAGCGCACAGGTTTTTCCTTTCTGAATTTTAACAACGGGTTTATACTTGTTTGGTTTCGTACTCTTTATGTTGCTGTTATTGCAATAAATATAGCAATACAGCGGCCATTGCCTGTTAAATTTAAAGTCAGGAATGTTTACTATGTCTGCTCACTATTCTCTTTTCCCGGCCGTGGTTTTTTCGTCGGTATTTTTTCTTTCAGCCTGCGATCAGGTTTCAGAGCAGCCCGTTGAACCCTTGGTTCGGCCTGTAAAGTTGTTTACGGTCAATTCGGGTGGTGTCGGTGTAATACGGCAGTTTCCCGCGGTGGCAGAGCCAAGTGAAAATGTCAGGCTGACATTTCGGGTTAGTGGAAAATTAACGCAAATGCTGGTTCGGCCAGGCCAGGCGGTGACAGAGGGGCAGCTGTTAGCCAAATTAGATGATACCGATTTTGCTTTAAAGATGGAGCAAGCCAGTGCCCGTTATGAGCTGGCAAAAACTCAGTTTGAACGCTCAGAGCAACTCATTAACCAAAAACTGGTATCGCAGTCTGTATATGATGAAGCCAAAGCGCAATTTCAGGTGGCAACCGCCGACTTGAAAACCAGCAATACCGCACTAAGTTACACTGAATTACATGCGCCGTTTTCCGGCATTATCTCGAGGCAACTGATTGAAAATCATGAGAACGTTGCAGCTCAGCAACCTATTCTTGAGTTGCAGTTACGCGGCAGTATCGATATTGCTATTCAAGTGCCGGAAGACGTAATTTCAAATGTAAAAAAAGACCTGGATTATCAACCAGAAGTGGTGTTCGACTCTCATCCGCAATACCGATACCGCGCCAAAGTTAAAGAATGGGATACCCGGCCCGATCCTGCGACCAATAGTTATAAGGTCGTGTTTAGTATGCCAAATCCAGAGGAGTTTAATTTACTGGCAGGCATGACGGCAAATGTGATTGTTGAGATGGATAAAATTAGCCGCATTGAAAACCATGTCAGTTATATTCCCGCAGGTGCTATTTTTAGCCCACCGCAGCAAAGCGTGCAGAATAAAGACAGCTTTGTCTGGGTCTATAACCCGCAATCTCATCTCGTTGCCCTTCGTCAGGTGAGTGTTGGCGAATTAACAAGCGCAGGCTTGGCTGTAACCGATGGCTTAGCTCCCGGTGAGCAAATTGTGAGTGCAGGTGTGCAGCAGCTACAAGATGGCCAGCAAGTGCGGCCCTGGGTGCGTGAGCGGGGGCTATAACGATGGATGTCGCCAGTTATTTTATCAAAAACCGGACTTCATCCTGGCTGTTTGCATGCATTCTGTTTATTGGCGGCATTATTGCTTACAGCGGGCTTGGCCGGCTGGAAGATCCGCAGTTTACCTTAAAACAGGCGATGGTTGTGACACAATATCCTGGTGCGTCGCCGCAGCAGGTTGAAGAGGAAGTGAGTTATCCGCTGGAAAATGCTATACAGCAACTGCCTTATGTTTATCACGTTACGTCAGTGTCTACGGCGGGGCAGTCGCAAATCATGGTAGAAATGAAAGACACTTACCGTGCGGCGCAGTTAAAACAAATTTGGGATGAATTACGACACAAAATCACCGATTTACAAGGCCAGTTACCGCCAGGGGTTGGCACGCCCGCCGTGCGGGACGATTTTGGTGATGTGTATGGCATCTTGTATGCGATAACCGGTGAAGGCTTTAGCGATGACGAACTTCGCGATTACGTTGATTTCTTACGACGTGAGCTGGTCACTGTGCCTGCAGTGGGCAAAATAGCCGTTGGTGGTGTGCAGCAAGAGCAAGTTATTGTGGAAATGTCGCGTTCGCGCTTAGCGGCACTGGGCATTTCTCCCGGGCAACTTGCCAGTTTGCTGCAAAGTCAAAACGTTGTATCTAATGCCGGATCAATTCGGGTCGGTGCTGAACGGCTGCGCATTTTTCCGACTGGCGAGTTTCAGCAGGTGTCTGAGTTGGAAAACCTGATTATTAGTAACCCTGCAGCCAGTGAGCTGATTTACCTGGGTGATATTGCTACGGTTCATCGGGCTCCCACGGAAACACCAATGCAGGTGGTTCGCCATGGTGGGGAAAATGCGTTAACGTTGGGCATTTCTTTTACCTCGGGCGTTAATGTGGTAGATGCCGGCGCGCAAATAGCACAGCGCCTGAAGCAACTTCAATATAATCAACCTGTTGGTATAGAACTGCATACTATTTATAACCAGCCGGATGAAGTCGCTAATTCAGTGAGTGGTTTTATCATTAACCTGGCAGAAGCGGTTGTTATTGTAGTAGTTGTACTGTTGGTTTTTATGGGACTGCGCAGTGGTTTTTTAATTGGCCTGATTTTGCTGCTAACGGTACTGGGGACCTTTATTTTTATGCGGCAAATGCAGATTGAACTGCAGCGCGTGTCACTGGGCGCGTTAATTATTGCATTGGGGATGTTAGTTGATAACGCCATAGTCATAACCGAAGGCATTTTAATTGGCATGCAGCGCCGGTTGAAATTTGCAGATGCTGCGTCACTTATTGTTAAACAAACTCAGTGGCCGTTACTAGGCGCAACCGTTATTGCTGTAACCGCTTTTGCTCCCATCGGTTTATCCAGTGATGCCACCGGTGAATTTGCAGGAAGCTTATTTTGGGTGTTGTTAGTGTCTTTACTGCTAAGTTGGGTAACAGCGATAACGTTGACACCTTTTTTTGCCAGTATTTTATTTAAAGACAAAACGCAGCCTGATGCGGTTGAGCAAGATAATAACGATGATATATACCAGGGGGTTATCTTTAACGTATATCGTGCCTTGCTGCACGGCGCCATGCGTTATCGTGGCTTAACCTATGTGCTGACTGCGTTGTTACTGCTTAGCAGCATAGTGGTGTTTGGTAAGGTAAAACAAGTGTTCTTCCCGCCATCAAATACGCCAATTTTTCTGGTCGATTTATGGCAGCCTGCCGGAAGTGACATCCGTCATTCTACCGCACAAGCAGAAGAAATTATGGCGTATCTGTTGCTGCAGGATGGGGTAACCAATGTTACCTCAACCTCTGGTCGCGGCGCTGAACGTTTTATGCTGACTTATCAACCGGAAAAAATGTATGCCAGCTACAGTCAGCTGATTGTGCGGATGGACGATAAAGATAAGCTACCGCTGTTGATGGCTCAGGTGCGTGATTATATTTACCAGCAACACCCGGCGATAGAATCTAAGCTGATGCGGCTGGAGGTAGGTCCTTCGACACCGGCAAAAATTGAAGCACGTTTTAGCGGCGCCGATCCTGACGTACTAAGAGCCTTGTCTGAACAGGCACAAACAATTTTGCGTGCTGACGATGGCGCCAGAAATGTGCGCGACAATTGGCGCGACAGGCAGAAAATTATTCGCCCGCGTTTTAATGAAGCGATGGCACGCCGGGCAGGGGTGAGTAAGCAGGATATTGATGATGTGTTGTTAACCAGTATTTCGGGGAAAACACTCGGTGTTTATCGTGATGGTACGCATTTATTGCCTATCGTTGTGCGCTCGCCATTAAGTGAAAGAGATAATGTTGATGCCCTGTATGACATACAGGTGTACAGCAGTAAACTGGCACGATATATCCCTATTACGCAGGTTGTTAATGGTTTTGAATTGCAATGGGAAGACCCTCAAGTGCAGCGCAGAGACCGTAAACGTACTCTCACGGTGATGGCTGATCACGACATTTTAGGTGATGACACCGCCGCCAACTTGTTAAAACGCGTAAAAACACAAATAGAGGCAATACCATTGCCAGCGGGCTATTTCCTGACATGGGGGGGGGAGTTTGAAGCGCAGCAAAAAGCACAAAAAGCGCTGTTTGGTTCTTTACCCATGGGCTATCTGGTGATGTTTATCATCACGGTATTACTATTTAATTCAATGCGATGTGCACTGGTGATTTGGGCATGTGTACCCCTGGCCATTATTGGTGTTAGCTTTGGTTTAAAAATTATGGGTGCCCCTTTTGGGTTTATGGCCTTGTTGGGCTTTTTGAGTTTGTCCGGTATGTTAATTAAAAACGGAATTGTATTGATAGAACAGATAAGGCTTGAACTGGAAGAGGGTAAAGCGGCTTACCAAGCGGTGTTCGACAGTGCAGTGAGTCGGGTTAGACCCGTTGCGATGGCTGCGGTTACCACCATTTTAGGTATGCTGCCGTTATTAGCAGATGACTTTTTCGCGAGTATGGCGGTGGTCATTATGTTTGGTTTAGGTTTCGCCACTGTACTGACACTGCTGTTTTTACCAGTGTTGTATTGTAGTGTATTTAAAATAAAAACAGGTAATGCCTAATATGAACAAGTCGTGGAGTTTTTTACTAAGCAGTAGCCTGCTTTTTAGTGCGGGTGGTTATAGCGCAGATGATTGGTTACCCCCTTTACCAGCATGGCGCGGAGCTAGTGAAGCATTAATTGCTACTAAGCAAAACCCTTGGGTTAGTCCAGCCGAATTATCGGGTTTAGCGGATAGTCCGGATTATGCAACCACGCTGGAATATTTGCGTAAGTTGGTTGATAGCTCAGACTTGCTTGAACTAGAGCAGTTTGGTTTAAGTGCGCAAGGACGGCCGTTATATGTTGTCAAAGCCAGTAAAGCATTACACAAAATTGCACAAAACCCTCAGCGGCCTTTATTACTGGTGCAGGCTGGAATTCATAGCGGCGAAATTGATGGCAAAGATGCCGGCTTAATGCTGTTGCGTGATATCGCCCACGGCGGTAAATCGCATTTATTGGCTAATACAGATTTATTGTTTATACCGGTATTTTCACCCGATGGCCACGAGCGTCGTTCAACGACCAACAGAATGAATCAACGCGGACCGGTACAACAGGGCTGGCGTGCAACGGCACAAAACCTGAATTTGAATCGAGATTATACCAAAGCCGATGCACCTGAAATGCAGGCTATGTTGGCACTGATTAATCGCTACCAACCAGACTTATATATTGATGTGCATGTCACTGACGGCGAAGATTACCAGTACGACATAACCTATGGCTTTAATGAGCCCTTCGCGGCTATTAGCCCGAATGGCGCAACCTGGTTGGCAAAACTGTATCGTCCATCTGTTAATGCCGCCCTGGAGCTAGCAGGCCATATTCCTGGCCCTTTGGTATTTGGAGTAGACAGTAAGGACTTCAGTAAAGGCATTAATGGCTGGACGGCCAGTCCGCGCTATTCCAATGGCTATGGTGATGTGCGGCATTTACCAACGGTACTGGTTGAAAACCACAGCCTAAAACCCTATCGACAGCGTGTACTAGGTACCTATGTATTGCTGGAACAAAGTTTAACCTTGTTAAACGAGCAGGGCAAAGCACTGATATTAGCCCGCCAGGCCGATTTACAAGCCAGACCCAAACGCATGGCACTGAGTTTTAAAACCGCTGAACAGGCCGATGTTATCGATTTTAATGGCATGAGTTACGAGCTGCGCCAATCGTCAATCAGTGGTGACAGCTATGTCGCTTGGACCGGTAAGCCACAACTATACCCCCAGTTGCCTGTGTATTGGGACAAGGTGACAGATAAAGAGGTAGCCATACCGCAAGCTTATTGGCTGCCGCCGGAGCAATACAGTGTAATGCAACGGCTTAAATTACACGGCATTGATGTCAGCGTGTTGGAAAAACCGCAAAAAGTCAGCGCACAGCAGCTTGGCGTAACTGCCTATAAATTTGCCGATAAACCGTTTGAAGGCCGTTTTATGCTGACAGAGGCAATGTTTAGCCGCGCGACTGTTAACCGTACTTTGCCAGCCGGTTGGATGAAGGTCAGTACCGATCAGCCATTGGGGCGTTTAGCTGTTGCTTTGTTGGAGCCAACAGCACCAGATTCATTCTTCAGCTGGGGCTTTTTCCCCGGTATGTTTGAGCGGACCGAATATTTTGAGCCCTATGCCATAGAGCCATTAATTGCGCGTATGTTAGTGCAACACCCAGAACTACAAACACAGTTTGATCAGGCATTAGCCAAAGACGAAGCGCTCAAGAATAACCCACGTGAGCGCTACAATTGGTTCTACCGTCAGATGCCATATTATGACCAGCAGTATTTGAAATACCCGGTTTTGATTGAGATGTAACGTAGTTTTATAACAACATATTTAAATGAACACCTAGTCATTAAATAGATGCAATAAAAAAAGCCCCGCCAGTTTGCACTGGCGGGGCTTTTTGTCAGCTTACTGCTTAGTTTTTAGCAGCGGCAGCTTTCTTTTCTTTCTCTTTCGCAATTACCGTGTCAGCTACGTTAGTAGGACATGGTGAATAGTGCGAGAACTCCATAGAGAACTGACCACGACCAGACGTCATAGTACGCAGTGTACTGATGTAACCGAACATTTCTGACAGTGGAACGTCAGCTTTGATACGTACGCCGGTAACGCCAGCTTCCTGACCAGAGATCATGCCACGACGACGGTTTAAGTCACCGATAACATCACCTACGTGATCTTCTGGCGTGAACACGTCAACTTTCATGATCGGCTCAAGTAACTGGGCGCCAGCTTTTGGAATTGACTGACGGAAAGCGCCTTTAGCAGCGATTTCGAACGCGATGGCTGATGAGTCAACGGCGTGGAAACCACCGTCGAATACTTCAACTTCAACGTCTAGTACCGGGAAGCCAGCAAGAGTACCGGTTGACATCATTGACTCGAAGCCTTTCTCGATTGCAGGCATAAATTCTTTTGGTACGCTACCACCAACTACAGTTGATTTGAACGTAAAGCCAGAGTTTTGCTCGCCCGGACGAATGCGGTAATCAATTTTACCGTACTGACCTGAACCACCAGATTGTTTCTTGTGCGTATAGCTATCTTCAACTTCGCGAGTGATGGTTTCGCGGTAAGCAACCTGTGGCTGGCCTACTACTAACTCAACGCCGTAAGTACGTTTTAAGATGTCTACTTTGATATCTAAGTGCAATTCACCCATACCACGAAGGATGGTTTCACCAGAGTCAACGTCAGTTTCAACACGGAACGTTGGATCTTCAGCAACCATCTTACCGATAGCAATACCCATTTTTTCTACTGAACCTTTATCTTTTGGTGTAACAGAGATAGAGATTACTGGCTCTGGGAATACCATTGGTTCAAGTGTACAAGGGTGCTTAGGATCACACAGGGTGTGACCTGTTTGCGTATTGTTCTTCATGCCAACAAGCGCAATGATGTCACCGGCCTGTGCAGTTGTCAGGTCGATACGGTCATTCGCGTACATCTCAACCATACGGCCAATACGTTCGGTTTTACCCGTGAATGAGTTAAGGATGGTGTCACCCTTATTCAATACACCAGAGTATATACGTACGAAGGTCAGGGCGCCGAAACGGTCATCCATGATTTTAAATGCTAAGGCGCGGAAAGGCTCATCAGCAGAAACAACTGCAAACTGGCCGTTCTCGTTACCTTCTTCGTCAGTCAGCGGCTGAGGAATTACTTCAGTTGGGCTTGGCAGATAATCAACAACAGCGTCTAACAGTAATTGCATACCTTTGTTTTTAAAGGCTGAACCACAGTAAGTTGGGAAGAATGCCAGGTCACGTGTACCTTTACGGATACAACGCTTGATGTCTTCTATTGAAGGCTCTTCACCTTCCATGTACGCCATTAACAGGTCGTCGTCTTGCTCTACAGCAGTTTCGATCATCTGTTGACGGTACATTTCAACGTCGTCAGCCATATCGGCAGGGATATCAGTGATAGTGTAGTTTTCTGGCTGGCCAGTTTCATCCCAGATGTAAGCTTTTTGAGTTAACAGGTCAACAACACCAGAGAACGTGTCTTCACGGCCGATAGGTAAGGTCATGATAAGTGGGTTAGCACCTAATACTTTCTTAACCTGTTCGGTTACGCGGATAAAGTCTGCACCGATACGGTCCAGCTTGTTTACGAAAATCAGACGTGATACTTCAGCGTCGTTCGCGTAGCGCCAGTTTGTTTCTGACTGAGGCTCAACACCGCCTGAACCACAGAATACGCCGATACCGCCATCTAATACCTTCAGTGAACGGTATACTTCAACAGTGAAGTCAACGTGTCCTGGTGTATCGATAACGTTAAAACGGTAGCCTTTCCAAAAACAGCTAACAGCAGCTGACTGGATAGTTATACCACGCTCAGCTTCTTGTTCCATGAAGTCGGTGGTTGATTCACCTTCGTGAACTTCGCCTAACTTATGGATTTTACCGGTCAGTTTCAGGATACGTTCGGTAGTCGTGGTTTTGCCGGCATCAACGTGGGCGAAGATACCAATGTTTCTGTATAAGGATAAATCTGCTGACATAGTCATCTCTATAAGCTAGGGGTTTGAAAATAGTGCGACAATATACAGGATTTTTTAAACATTTGCAGGAAAAAAAATGTTGTCGGTCGCTATTTTTTTATCCATGCTGTCAATGCAGACTGACAGTCGTCATTGATAATAAGGATAAATTATGAAAACCCTGTTTGGTGCGCTATTACTGGTTTGCAGTTTTTGTGCATTAGCCGACAACAGTTTACCCGCAAACCGCCATATTGCTGTAAGGGGCAGCGCCGAACTGACTACTACACCGGATATTGCCGTTATTTCTTTTATGGTAAGCAGCCAGCAGGCCACGTCGTTAGATGCAAAAAACGATGTCGACAAACGCGTGAACCAGTTTCTCGATGGACTGGATGCTTTTGCTGTACAAACAGCAGGTGTTACGGCCACTAATTTGTTGACTGAACCGCACTATACCTACGATAGCGATGGCAACGAGTTGCTAAGTGGTTATCGTGCCAGTCGTTCACTTTCAGTTTGTTTGACAAATATTGACCAATTAAACAGCCTGTTAAACTTTGCTTTAGAACAACAAATAAATGAAGTGAAAGATATTCGATTGCACTCAACAAAAAACAATGAACTACGTAAAAAAGTTGCTGCCCTGGCAGTTGAAAATGCGAAATCTAACGCCGAAGCGATGGCCAATGCTTTTGATGCGACACTGGGCAAAGTGTATAGCATTAATTCTAACACTGAGCATCAGCAAGGCCGTTATGAGCGCATAGAAGTTACAGGGTCCAGAGTAGATTCTCGTAATATCAATGCTAGCGCTGGACGTTATTTGCAGGCAACAATAACGTTTAAAAGTACCGTGAATGCGGTTTACGATTTAACGGTAAACTAAATTATGCTAAAAATTGCTCCCGGTATGCTGGAGTAAGCTACGGTTGTGCAGCTCTTGCAGGGGTATTTAGATGATATGTATGCCACGTCACCGGAAGACCCCAATAGTGTATTTATGATGAGAACACTCGATGTCAAATGCAAATATTGTTCAACCGGTGCAGCAACAGCTTGATGCCTACAACGCAAAAGACTTAGCTGCCTTTATTGCTTGTTACCACAACGATATTGCCATTTACCGCATGCCGGCTCCGGAACCTTCCTTAAAAGGCCGCGCTGCACTTGAAGCGTTTTATAAAACCGAGCGCTTTACCATAGCCGCGCTGCGCGCCGAAGTATTAAACCGAATGGTGGTGGGTAACAAAGTGATAGATCATGAAAGAGTTTACGGTATGACTGAACAGCCAAATGACGTTGTTGTGGTATACGAAGTAAAGCAAGGTTTAATACTTAATGCCTGGTTTTATCCTGTTGGGTAAGCAAGGTACCACTAAATCTGTGTTTTATGCCATTTTCAATTTGTTTACTTCGCTATTTTATATAAAAAATTGAAAATTGACGAAGTGTTGTAAAAATATATAGTCTTAGTATTGTTACTAGTGATGATAACTAGATATAAGAATATGGACATTACAAAAATAACTAACATTTCATTACCGATTGTTTCTGAGCTAATAGGTCAAATATACCAAGCGGGTCTAGATGGACACTGGGCTGATGTTATGGAAAAAATAAGGCGAGTATGTAAAATTTTCTGTGTAAGTGGCTGTTTCTCATAGCGATACACGGTCACCATACATGATAATGAACTGATTCATCGCCGGTTTCCAGT
>NZ_AUDG01000031.1 GCF_000425345.1 Rheinheimera baltica DSM 14885
CAGTACACTACCCCTTATAAGGGAGCTTCTTTTTATCAAGCCCCCCTTTGTAATCACGAAGCCTATTAACATCAACATGGTTTGGCTCCCTATATTTTCCATTTTCTTTAGGATCAATATGATATGAACGACCAGTCTTCGGGTTTACATAACCCCCATAACCATTGAGCGGATCAGGTCCTGATTTACGGAAACCTTTGTCCATAAACATTTTGTCAATTTCCTTAGCAGTCTTATTTTTAAATGGATTTCCCAGTCCTTTCCCTGAAGCCTTCTTCAGGGTACCCAGCTTATCAAACAAGCCACCACCAACAGCGCCCATGGCGGCCGATGCTGCTACTTATCCAAAATCAACACAGCTAAAGGATTTACCCTCTACCAGCATTTGATACAGGATATCGGCACCGGCACCGGCACCAAATACCGCACCAACAATAAACTGAGCAAATTGGCCGGTTGGGTCAATAAAGTTTACCGGGTCACCCAGTACATAACCGTATAAGTTACTGTCGCCACCGCCAAAGCGGATGGGGTCTTTGCTGGTCCAGCGGCCGGTTTGGGCGTCGTAATCGCGCGCACCAAAGCGGGTTAAACCGGTGTCGGCACCATACAAGCCACCGGCCCAGCGAAGGCCTGAAAGCCTTCCCTCTAGCTAGCATGGCTAATAGTCACACTCTTACATGGTTATTGCGTACTACAATTAGAAATCATCAATTGCAGCTCATCAGCAGACTTGTCGCCAATGATAAGACAACGGAACGTATTATTCCCTGGCATAGCTCCTGTATATAAAAAGTCCAGAACATCGCACAATGGTTCACCTTCGTGAGACGTAGTAATGATATCTAACCATTCGTCGCTGCCGCTTTCGATTATTTCATCTATAACATCGTGCAGTGTGTTTGCATACAAGCCCCAAAACATAAAAAACGAACAGCCAATGGCAATTGCATCTTTAACACTTGAGGCAACCAAACTTTCATCTACCGCGCAATCAGCAATCAACAAACAGACTGACGGCGTAATTTGGCATGACTCTCTGGCAATGTGCTCTCCAAACGATAGATAAACAAAGTCGTGTCCTGATAACATTTCCATACCCTACCAAATAACATCTTCCAGCTGGATCAAACTAAACCAACTTCCCCACTCAATTTGTAGCAAATTGAAAGCTAGTCATATTTAGATAGTTCTTCGGACAATTTAGCACTCAACAGCACCCTGATACCCTCGAAACTGTCCCCATCCCGCGACAGATTTTCCAAAAACGACACTGAAATAAGTTCTTTTAATTTCTCATCGTCAGCAGCAAAAGCGCAGCCGATAAAATCAAGTAATCGTTTCAAAACTACCGAGTTTGGATCTCCGGCATAAAGTCTTTCAGAAAACCTGGTTACTTCTCCAATAAACACATGTTCAATCAGCTCATCATAGTCATCAATATGCTCCGCATAGACAATCGAAAGTTCAGAAACGGCTTCAAGAAGCAGTGTAATAAATGTATCGTAGTTGATTGTCAGTGACATCATTTCCCGCCTCCAAGAGCATTGTTTATATCATTCAAAATTGCTTGAGCGGCACTACGATCTGACGGTGAAGCATTTGGATTTTTCTTCAACCATTTGTTCAGTGCATTGGCGTATTGTTCACCTTTAGCAGTGTGAAATTTCCCGCCAACTGGATTACCAGTCAAGGCCTCGTGTCGAATAGCATCGGCAGTACTGCCAGTACCAATTGGCTTTTTTGTCTCAGCGCCTTTATACAAGTCTTTAACAAGGTTGTTCAATTTAGGATCTGTAACAGTTGGCTTTGGTACCCCTCTTGTAACTTTCCTAAGCTTACCTAACTTATCAACAACCCCACCGCCCACTGCGCCCATGGCGGCGGCAAGCGCTACTTCGCCAAAATCAACACAGCCAAAGGATTTACCTTCCACCAGCATTTGATACAGGATATCGGCACCGGCACCAAATACCGCACCAACGATCACCTGCAGAATTTCCCCGGTTGGGTCAATAAAGTTTACCGGGTCGCCCAGTACGTAACCATACAGGTTACTGTCACCACCGCCAAAGCGGATAGGGTCTTTACTGGTCCAGCGGCCGGTTTGTGCATCGTAATCGCGTGCACCAAAGCGGGTTAAACCGGTATCGTCACCAAAATAAAGCCGCTTTTAAGCGGCTTTATTTTGGCTGGAAAATTTACTCATCACTCCAAATATCATACCAATCGTAAACGTACACACCTTTCTGCGGTTTAACTATTTCGTCAATCGGCACATCATCCGGTAACGCTAGGAACCAATAAAAGCCGTCTGACATATCTGAAAAACATGCTCCTGTTTTGACATCTTTTACTCCAACCTGCACGACGTCCCGCAGACTAAGTTGATATATATATACTTTTTCAATATTACTAAGCGTATTAAACTCTTTATCAACTAAGTAAGGCAAATCGATATTTGGAAGTAAATTACTGAACGCTGCTACTTTTTCATCAGGGGAGTTGAAATCGTCATCATCGAGGAAGAACTTCAAATGATGGGTATTAAACTCTCCCTCATTAAAATACTCGAAAAAATTAGATACAACCTCCAAAAATTGCTGCTCAACAATATAATACTCTTCTGGGTAATGGCTTTGTCCAGCTTTTAAAAGCTCTGATCCAAGCATCCAGTCACTCATATAATCCGGGTTGTCATAGTCATATTTGCAAACCTTAAAATACTGCATATCAACCGCCGATTTTATTCATATTTGCGTCATAAGAACCTAGCCTAGAGTCTTTCGACTTACGTCCGGCTTCAGCCTGCTTCTGATTTGCATAGCCTTTAAACATTTCAGGACCATGACCTGTATCTGATTTACCAATCCAAGCTGGATCAGCTTTCGGTTTGTGGAAAATAGGGCCATGTGAGTTACTGCCTTTCTCTACATAGCCATTTCTGGTTGCTGCTTCTCTCGCTTGTTTATTCGTATATTGAGATTTGGCGGTACCACGAATGCCACTTCGTGCGGCATTTCCACCCACTCCCCCGGTAAACGCACCTTGAAGCGCTGCCGCACCTACCTGCCAGTAGTCGACACAGCCCAGTGAGCGGCCTTCTATGACTACCTGGTACAGGAACTCTCTGGCGGCACCAAACAGCGCCCGGCCGACGATAACCTGCAGTATCTCCCCGGTGGGGTCAATAAAGTTTACCGGGTCGCCCAGTACGTAACCGTATAAGTTACTATCGCCACCGCCAAAGCGGATGGGGTCTTTACTGGTCCAGCGGCCGGTTTGGGCATCATAATCCCGCGCACCAAAACGGGTTAAACCGGTGTCGGCATCATACAAGCCTCCGGCCCAGCCGAAGGGCTGAAAGCCCGGGTTGGTATCTTGCGTAACAATACCAAATTCATCATAGCTAAGCTGCTGGGCTATGTCGCCAGTTTGGCTGTTTACCACCAGCCGCACCGAGCCTAACTGGTCGGTAATAATACGGTAAGTAACACCGCCTTTTACCATATAGTCTGGCACGTTGCCCAGGCTGCCATAGACAAAACGTGCAACCACGTTGTTATTGGCATCTAACTGCGCTACCGGGTTTAACTGGTCGCCATACAATAAACCATATTGCACTGTGCCATTTACCGTTTTACCTACCCGGCGGTTGCTGGCGTCAATCAGGTATTCAATGCTGGTAACACCTGCACCGCTATCAGGTAGCGTAACGCTTTGCAGGTTGCCAAACACATCGTACTGGTACTGGGTAACAGCATCACCGCACTGCTTTTGCTGCAACTCGCCATTGGCGCTGTAGCTGTAACTGCAGGTGCCATGCGTTAGCAGCCGGTCTTGCGCATCATAGCTTGCGCTTACCACGCCACTGCCGCTGGTTTTGCTTAGGCGGTTGTCGTTGGCGTCGAAGCTGTATTCTACCGTGTCGCCATTTCGCACTACCTTGTACAGGCGGCCATTACTGTTGTAGTGGTAATCGCTTACCACGGTGTCTGCGCCAACAATTTCGGTTTTACGCGTTATCCGCCCCAGGTTGTCGCGCACCAGTGCCATGCTATGCAGTGGCTGGCTGTTAAACCGGCTGGTTACGCTGTTTAACTCGGCAAAGTCGTTGTGCTCAAGTACGCTAATGATATTGCCCAGTTGCGTAGCGGTTAACACGCCGCCTTGTTGCGCAGCCAGGGTAAGGTTTAGGTTACCCGCAGCGGTAATTAAGCCATCGGCGTCATAGCTATAGTTAATGCAGTCAGTGCCGTTAATGCACTGCGCCGTTACCGCAAAGTCATTATTGTAGCTGTAACTTACTTCACCGTTTATCAGCCCGCTCCAGCTTTCGGTTAGCGGTAAATTACCGTCGTAGCTATAGCTGTTGTGTATACCATACGGCGAAGTTACTGCCGTTAACTGGCCATGCGTATTGTAGCTGTACGCGTAATCGCCCTGCGGCGCCTGCAGGCTTTGCAGCTGCGAGCTGCCCGTAGCGTAGCTAAAGTTAATTTGCTGGCTGTCTGGCCGTGTTATACCGGTAAGCTTGCGGTCACGGTCGTAATGGTAATGCGTAGTGGCCACAGTGGCACCGGCTACTGCCGGCGGCGTATAAGCCGACTCGTTACCCACACCGTTATAATGGAACTGGTGCGCCGGTTGGCCTGGCGGCGTTAAACTGCTAACGTTGCCGTTGCTGTCGTAGCTTAGTACCAGTTCAGTGCCGTCCGGATACCGGGTTGAGGTAACCCGGCCCATTACATCGTAGCTGTACTCGGTAACATAACCCTCTGCATCAGTAACCGCGGTAACATTACCTTTGCCATGGGCGGCGTATTCAAACTGCGTTAGCCTGTCACCCGCATGCGTTTGCACTAAACGGCCACGGCTGTCATAGCGGTAATGCTCGGTTGCTAAACCACTTACCTGTACCGAGCTTAACAGCAGGGTTTGCGGGTCGTACTGGTACACCACTTCACGCTGTGCTGCACTCAGTTCGGTTTTAACCCCCGTAACAGCATCGTTATGAATGGTGCTGACTTTGCCATTGGTATTTATTGAAACCGTTACCCGGCTGGTGTCAGTGCCATTGCTGCCATACTGCTTTTGTAGCACCGTTTGCTGTTGCAAGCCCGATGGCATGGTATTGCTGATATTGGCCGGTATTGGCTGGCCGGTTACCGCATCGCGGGTTTTATCCACCACACTGCTTACGCCGGCACTCTGGTAGCTGTTACGCAGGCCATCTGCTGCGCGAATGCTTTGCTGCAAACTATCGTCAGTAAAGCGGATACGCTGCTGCAAATCGCCGTTGCTAAGCTTAGACAACTGCGTTTCATACAGGTTATCTTCTGCCGTGGTATAGCCGTAGCGTAAATTACCGGTGTTAGTATCTCGCTCACTAAAGAAGCGCCAAATGCCGCCTTCGCTGTCATCGCTGTAGCTAATACGGCCGTGCTGGTCGTAGCCGCGGCTAAACAGGTGGCCGTTAGGGTCGCGTTTTTCAATGATTTGGCCATTAACGTTGCTAAAACTATAAGCACTGTTGTCCGCGTACTGCACACTGCGTAAGTCGTGCTGATGGTCAACAGTTAAACGGGTGATATAGCCGTCACTGGTTTCCAGCTCTGTCGCTACGCCATTGCTGTCGCGGCGAATGGTTAAGCTGTTATCAAACCTATCGCGCACTGCCACCAACTGGCCGGCACTGTTGTAGTCAAAGTGCATTAACACCTTGCCTGTTACCTGATCCAGCGTACGAACATGTTTGCCGCTGCGGTCAAACACATAAGGGCTCTTGATACTGGTTAAGTCGTTACGTACACAGCGGGCGTAGTATTGCTCGGTGTGCTCATAGCGGTGGTGCGAGTAACCGGCGCTTTCCAGAGCCCAGGCTTGAGTCGCTGCCGCCATAACATTCGGCGTAGATGCCCAGTAAGGCCGACGGAAGTCAACCCCAGGTGACCAGGGCCTGCCCTGCTGCATTTCCGGCAAGCTGGTTTGATGCGAAAATACAGTGTTTGGCAGGGCATAGCTAAGCTCGTTTACGTTAGGTAAGCGCCAGTCTTCAAAACCGGCGTGGTCTAGGTTTTCACAGTAATCAATAGCTTGCTGCCAGCCAAACTGCAAACTGCTGTTTGCCGGGCTGTCCTGCCACATTAGACCGGTGGCACTGTCTACCACCACCTCATCTGCGGGGCTGGCTTGCAGTTCGCGGCTGTATTTTTCGTCCAGCGGCTCGCCACTGACACATAGCGCCGGGATCATCCGGTTATCCGGGTTATAGGTGTTTTGCTTCCAGTAGCTTTGCATTTCTGTGGTGTACATCGCCATAAACTGCACGTTAGCCGCTTTATCTATGGTGTATGCCACTTCTTTTGACGTCGGCAGGCGCCACGGCAGAGCTGTATCCGGGTTTTGTGGCAAGGCGGCACAATAGCTGTTTGCCTGCGCTTTGGTTGCAAAGCGCACGGCTGGGCTGGTTAGGTGCTGCCATTGCAAACCGGTAACATTGTCCTGTACCGTGCCATGGCTGGTAATGCTATAGCTGATATCGGCACCAAATTGCTGGTAACTACCATCATCACCCGGGTATTGGCTTTCGGTTATTCCGGTTTTTAGCACCTTGCCGGCGGCTTCAACGTCCATCGTACTGCCGTCACCCAAATAAATACGGTTGAACGGGCTAAGTACATGGTGCTCAGACAATGACCAACCATTGGCTATCGGGCTTTGCGGTATGTTAAACAGCGGCACTACGTTACTGCTCCAGCGCACATCGTTTTCACGGCCGGCCACATTGGTAACGGTTTGGCCCCACTGCGCCCAAGCCATAGGGAAGCTGCTTAACGGCTGGCCACTGCTGGCTGCGTTGCCCGAGCTTAAGTAAGCTGCAGGATACGCATAACCAATACGCAGTTGCGCACGAACGCCACCCTCAACCCGCTTACCTGCGGCGTTGTTGCCATCCCAGATAAACTCTACCTGCTGGTTAATCGCCGGAGCAAAGCGCTGCTCAAACAACCGCCCTGCCACTTCCAGCGTGGCAATCATCTCCACTACACCCGCAGGCAGCTCATCATCACTTACCGTGGCAGTAATTTTGTGCTGGTAGCCTGCAGTGCGTTGGCTGGAATAATGCAGTGCTATGCCCGTACCGGTAATGCCAATATCATCATGCAGTACCAGTGGTTTAGGAGTAACATAAGAGCCAACTGCGGTACATTCTTCAATATCCAGCTCGGTTTCACCATTGGCGTCGGCATCCGGATTATTTGGGTCACGCCCGTCTGAGCCGGCCGACCAATTCAAATCATAGGGCGTCATATGGTCAAACGCGGCGCGCCATAGCGTATCGCCAGCAGCGTAACCGGTTAAGCCAATAGCTTCATCAGCTGTACTGCCGTCGCTATTAATATCATCGGCGATGCCATCGTCGTTGTAATCAACACCGTCTACTGTGCCGTCGCCGTTAGTATCCAGCAGCCGCACTACCACACCATTGGGCGAGGCTATCCATTTCGAGATAGTGCGGTCGAAGTAACCTACCGGCACAATTTCACCCACAGGGAAACCGAGGAAGTTATCTAAGTACAGTACCACGTCAGCGTTGTAATGCACTGAGTCGGTGTAGTGAGTGCCATCAACATGTAAGTCTGACGCCCAGGTAAAGGCGGTTTCCGCAGGGAGTTCACCTGGCATTGAGGCCGGGGTTTCAAACTCGGTGGCGCTGAACATAAACTGCGATATCGGCCGACGCGCGCCGTTTTGGCTGCGGATCTCGGCTGAGGTAATGCCATTAAACACTACCGTAGCGCGGCGTTCGCCAAATTCATCGCTTATAACCGATGACTGGTGCACCTGCGCTGTACCGGCGGTTAAATCGATCAGGCTTTGTTTGCTGTCGCGTTCAAGCAAAGTGACATTTGGCAATGCCGCCCAGCTGCTACTGGCACCAATAGTGCTGCGCTGCAATACCACATAGCCCGGTTTTTCATACACGACGGTTTGCTCACCGGCCGGGCCAGCTAGCATAAAGCGGCCATCCGCATTGGTTTTAACCGAGCCGTATTCCGGCGCCTTTAACAGGCTTAGCTGCACGTCGGCCATTGGGTAGCCATAGCGGTCTTGCACCACACCGCTATATACCGCCACTGCCAACGGGTTAATACTGTGCACCGTCGCATTTTCAGCTATGTAAGCTTTTAATGGCTCAGCTTCAGTGCCATTTAACACTGTGGTATCGGCAGGTTCGCCAATGCTGATAACCACCCGGTTAGATTCAATACCGGCCAGACTAACCGATACCGTGGTATCGCCTGTTTGCTCGGCGTACAGCACACCATTTTGTACTGACACTACCGAGTACGCATCGGCTTTAAACTGCGCCAAGGCGGTTAAATCACGCTGGCTGCCGTCGCTGTAAATACCGGTTAGGCTTAACTGGGTGCTTTGGCCTACAGCCAAATGTACGCTGGCTGGGGTAATGGTTAATTGCCGCAAACCGCTAAGTTCAGCTTCATTTACATCCACCTCCAGCTGATGCACCGGGCAGCCTCGTGCCTGGCTAACATCCACCGTTTGAATGCGGCTGTTATCCCAGCTTGGCCCCTGGTCGATGGTTTTAAATACCGTTACTGCGCCATGCTTAATAACTGGATTAACGCCCGGCTGATATAAGCCTTTGGCCAGGCCAAAACCGACTACTCCTTCGGTGGTATTATCAGCATGGTTATCGTCTAAGCCGGTTTGTAGCAAGTGATTGCGGTGGCCCCACGGCGTGCCGTCGATACCAAAGGCGACAAACCAGTCTTTGTCGTAGTAAAGCCAGAAATAAATGGCTTTTGCCAATGCAATATTGTCGCTAATAGGGTTTGGATCTGTAGCACCAGCTACCGATTCTGGCTTGCTTATAAAGCTATCGGCATTGGCACCAATATAGCTATGCGCCTGCATACGCTGCATTGGTGAGCGGCCATCGTTGTAATGGCCTATTACTTGATTGCGGCTTTGTATGTACGTGGCATACGTTTGCGCCACTTCTACCATGGCTGCATCAAAACCGGCATAAGGTTTAATACCCCGGGCTACCCGCTCGGCATTAACCAGATACAGGCCTTTTTGCTGCACACTCATTGCATCCCACTGGGCTTGCTCAGGCATTAAAAGATACTGATGTACCGAAGGGTCCAAACTTCGGGCATAGTTAAAAGCGCGGGCGATATCGTCTACCGTTTCGGCATTGCCACCGGTCCAGGCGATATTGTCATCAGGATACAAACCGTTATATCCGCGATCATCAGTAACAGGTTGCACAGGGCAAACTGTTAACTCACGCGAAGGTAAAATAGTTAGTGCCACCGAGCTACTATCAGAGAAACCCAGCTCGGAAGTAACTTGCAACGTTAGCTGATAAGTACCAGCCTGAGATAAGTTCAAGGTAACAACAGCCTGATCAGAAACGTATTCCTGGTCTAGCTGCCAGTTGTAACTTAGTTGCCCACTGATGATAGTGCTATTAAGTGCATTCAGCGTTAACTCAGTATCCAGATACGCCGATGTTGTACCGTCGATAACCGCAACAGGCACATAACCCGCTTCGAAGCTCACTTGAACATCACCGGTTAAGCCAATGTTATCTTCAACCTCCAAACGATATTGATGTAGTCCTGCTGCTATTGTATTCAGCACTAAAGTACTTTGTTCGCCAACCATCATCTGTTCTGGCAATCGGTACCAACGGTAGGCCACAATTTCACCATCAGCATCGCTACTGGCGCTTGCATCCAATGTCAAATTTGAACCAACCGGTAACACTGCAGGCACAGCAGCAATATGGGCTAGTGGAGGTTCTGCAGTGAAGGTAAACGCAACAATAACATCGCTGGTTAAGCCAGAGTTATCTTCAACTTCTAAACGATACTGATGTAAGCCTGCTGTCAGAGCATTCAGGACTAAGGTATTTTGTTCACCAACCAGTGTCTGCTCTGGCAAACGATACCAACGGTAGGCAACAATTTCGCCATCGGCATCGCTGCTAGCGCTACCATCTAATGTTAATGCTGACCCCACCGGCAATGCTGTTGGCACAGCAGCAATATGAGCAACAGGTGGTTCTGCTGTAACAGTGAACTCAACAATGTGGCTTAGTACCCGGCCATCATCGTAGATAATTTCTAAGCGGTATTGCATCAGACCAGGCTGTGATGCTGTGACATTGATATTGTTACCTTCACCCAGTAATTGGTTGTCAGGCAATGAATACCAGCGAAACGCTTTAATTTCACCGTCAGTAAAATAACTGCCCGACGCATCAAGCACTATGTTTTGCCCAACAGTTAAGCCTTCAGTAGGGATAGTAACAACAGGTACTGGTAGCGATTTAACATTTACGGTGACAATGTCAGGTGCAATTTCGCTAAGGCCAATCTGGTCCCAAACTGTAAGTTCAATTTGATATTGTCCGGCCATATCAAAGCTGACATCTATAGCTTCACCTTCGCCTAAGATCTGCTGATTTGTCAGGCTCTTCCATTGGTAGCGAACTATTCTGCTTTCAGTTGCATAAGTACCTCCGGCATCTAACCGAATAGTGTCATTGGCATAAACCCCGTATTGCAAAGTAGTTACTTTAGCTACAGCCGGGCTGTATGTCCTTACGCAACGGGAATATCCGGTTAGAGGTACGCCATTACTGGGGTCTCGGTCAACTTGTGCCGTCATATCGAACACATAGTGCTCGTTTCCTCGCCGATACTTAAAATAAGTACCTTTGTTTGCTGACAACCAGCTACCGAAACTGTCGCCTGACATCAACGGTAAGTACTTGAAAGAAAATGGCATTCTTGCACTACCATTGAAAAGACCACCGCCATTTTCGTCGAATAAAGACGCCAAAGTCTGCGACTCATAGTTATTCGGTAAACGCCAATCATCAAAACCTGCTAGATCAAGGTTTGCGCAGTACTGGGCCTGCTCTTCCCAAGCCAGACTCTCCTGCCCCAAAATCCTTGCTTGATCTTCCCAAAGTAGTAGGTGTGTAGAGTCAGCGACAACATCAAATAGAGTGGCGCGTACATATTTAGGCTGGTAAGGCTTTGCACCACTTACACAACGAACATAAGCATGATCAGTTATGTTCAGTGATCTTGGGATGCGATCAACAATGGTTTCCCAACTACGGGTATCCGCGTAGTGTGTACCAAAGACTTTCTCAGCATGAAAACTTTTTTCATACCGCGATGACACCCAGCCAAATTTGAAAGCATCTTCATACTTACGAGTGTCCATGTTCGGAAGGTAGGCCAACTCTAGTCTTGTAGGAAGACGCCAATCCGTTATCCCTCCATGCTCCAGGTTCTGGCAGTATTGTTTCGCCCCGCCGTAAGATGTCTGAAGGTCCAACACTTCGGCATTATCTTGCCACACTAAGTCCGATACTCTATCGCGTACCACTTCTCTGGCGTGATCCCGCTCAAATACCCGCTCGGTACCCAGGCGGGTTGATCCATCTTCCCGTGCACTATCAAATGTAATGGCCCCAGTCTTTGGAACTTTGGAGTAACCCGGAGGCACATTAGCCAGAGTGTGAAAGGTCTTCACTTCGATACTGTACGATAGCTCAGAATACTTACCGTATTTGTCTTGTGCTCGAATAACAACGTCATGCGTACCCACTTGCTCAGCGTTAGGTTGCCACAGGATATCAGCCTGAGTATTGTTTATTGGGGTAAGGGTTAATCCTGCCGGCGCTGTGACAAGGCTAAACTCGATTGCGTCATTATAATTGTCATTATCTCCCGCGCTTATTCTGTCTTCGAATGACACCGTTGCAAAAGCAACATTTTTAGGATTATTGGTAAATACAGGTGGTTGGTTAAGATCAGGCACAAGCAACGTAAACTGTGCCTGATTATATGTTTGACCATCCGTAACGACAGTAATAGTAATATCTTTAGTACCTATATCCCCCCGCTCTGGTGCCCAACTTAGTAAGCCGCTGTCTGGATGCATAGTCATTTGTGCCGGAGCAGATTCGAGCATAAAACACGTCAGTACATCGTTGGCGTTGGCAACAGTAAACGGAATGAACGTTTTGCGGTGTATACTGGCCACCAGATTTGATGGCGGCTGTATGTTCAAGTCAACATCATGCTGAAAATCAGAAAGTGCTGCACTGTCATGGCGCGCAAATAAATCCTCACAGCTCAACAACGTATTGCCAGATAAACCCACTACTAACTGCAGCGGCTGCTCAGGTTGCTCACTATTAAAACCTTCGTATATATCAGTGTCATAGATACTCACGCCATCATCATCGGCAAATTTCATCTCTGCTAAATGATTGTAATGGCTAAAAAAGTTAACAAAGCGCAGTTCATCTGCTGCAGAATAGGTTTTAATAATTAAATCATTAGCCATGCGTCGCATATTTTGAAACACAGTTTGGCGGGAAACTCCCTCAGCAAAGTTTAAATGTACTTTAAGTGCAGTATCGCCTAGCGTATAGACAACGTCTTTGCCATGTCCGGCTTCGAACTGCAACGTCAATCGTTGTTCATCCCAACTATAAACGGTGCCTTCTGCATCAGTTTCGTATGATGGGGCGGTATATTGCGCAATGATAATGTCATCACCAGCCTTGGCATCAATACTGGTGACTGCCATCCGGTTTAGTAAAATATCGCCGCCCTCTGTGCCTTGCAACAGAGTTTCGCCTGAACGGCCTAAAATGAGTTGGCGCGCTGGTAAGGATTGCGATGGTGCTGTGGCGCTAAAAATGGGAAACAACTGCTGGCGGGTAAGTGTTTGGCCTGAGTCTAATTTAAACAGCTCTATGGTGTTAGCCAGAGTAAAAAAGCTTTGTATCGTTAATGTTTGGCCGCTTTGGCCAATGCGCAACATTAAATCGTTGCCCGAGCGCACTAAGCCGCTGCTAATATCGCTCCAGGCAATATCGGCGGCAAAATGCACTTCGTTACTGCCTTCGGTATCGATAATGACATCTGCACCATCACCTTTAGCAATAACATAGCGATTATTGCCGGCGCCGCCGAGCATAATGTCGTTGCCGGTACCGGCACGGAACAGTGAAGCACGCTCATCAGAAATTAATAAGTCATCTTGTGCAGTGCCGTCGATAATAACAAAATTGGTTTCATCGCCAGTGTCACAGCTATCACCCTGACAGGGATCAGGATCTTCACCGCCACCAGAACCATCACCGTCATCACCGCCACCAGAACCACCGCCATCATCTCCACCGTCACCATTGCCTTCACCTGGTGCGTTATTATCAAAGCTAACGCCCGGTGCTACCATATAGTAATGATGCGCTTGCTCTGGGGGAGCGACGCCAAACAGGCCAAACAGCTGAGCAGCGTCTATGTCGCCGCCGCTGGTAAAGCGAATTTGCGAGATGGTATTAGCACGGGTAAAAAACTGATACACCGTTACTTCGCTACCATCCTGGCTGTTAATAAGCTGCAAATCATCACCACTGCGGCGAAGGTTCATAGCAATATCGTTAAAAGCTACGTCAGCACCAAACAAAATGGTATTGTTACCCTCGTAAGCAACAATCAGGTTTTTGCCGCTGTTTAAACCAAACTCCATGGTTACCGCAGGGCCGCGAGGAACCAGAATATCGTTACCCGCTAAACTTTGCATAAGCAAGGTGCCATGACGAGCAATCAGCACTTCTGCATTAGCGCTGCCGGTTAGTTCTGAGTCTGGTGCCTGAGCGGTGACAAGCTCGGGTAAAGCCGCGGTTGCCGTTGGTGCGGCCATGCCAAAAGCACCAAACAGCTGGGCATTGCTAATTGTCTGGCCATTGCTTAAACGAAATTGGTTGATGGTATTGCTATGTGAAAAGAAAAATTTCACAGTGAGTGTTTGACCGCCTTGGCCAATGCGCAGCACCAAATCGTCACCCGACTTCATTAAGCCACTGGCAATATCCGAAAAGCTAATTCCTGCGTCAAATTCAACAGTGTTATTTCCTGACAGCTCGTAAATAGTGTCTGCACCGTCATCTTTACTGATGACATAAGTATTGTCGCCAACACCACCGATAATAAAATCATCGCCACGGCCCGCCTCAACTCGAGTTGTTACAGAATCTGCAACAATCATATCTCGACCATCGGTACCTATAACACTACTAGCCTCAGTAGCTTTAATACTGCAACAGAACAAAATAACACTGGCAAAAAATAGCGTAAAAAATTTATTAATCATCAACTTAAATGGCACTAGCATGGCTATGTTGCTTCCAATTTTCACAGGCACCTGTAAGCATTTGCTTAGACAAAGCTGCCCCAATAAAAAAATTGCTGCGATACTAGTTACAAAATTTCACATTGTAAATAAAATTGTTAAAGATTATTAAATATTTAACAAAACAAAAAAGCCGCTTTGCAGCGGCTTTTTATTGGTTAAAGACGATTATTCTTCGTCGTCTTCGTCATAATCTACATCGTCTTCGTCACCTTCAAAGTAGGTGCCCCAGCCGTCGTATTCTACATGATGTTTTTTCGCCAGTGCTTCCAGCTTTATCGCATCGGAAACAATGGTTTCAGTTACCAACGATTGCTCGCGTATAGCGTCGAATACCCAGGCATTACTGCCGTCTTCAAACTCAACTTCTTCGGCGTCGGTTACTTCGTAACCTAACTTAAATAGCTCTACCGCCAATTTTTCTAATTTGGCGAAGTCTTTGTCGTAAAAATGATGCTCAATAGTGTACTGCGCGTCTGGATCGCTGCCATCTTCTAATAATGCGGCGATGGTGTCTTCAGTAAATTCCTGCCAGTTTTCCATAAAATTACTCTTTAGCTTTAATATTGTTGGCAGTGTAGTCGTTGCCAAGTTCGCTATCAAGTAGCGCTATCTGTTGCTGCATTTGCTGATGAATATTTTGTGCAAATTCACGAATATTTACCTGATCACGTTGCAGTGTTTGTGGCGCCATTATTTGCACAATCACCTTGCCATTGTTCCAGCGGTTTAATTTAAATTGGCCATGGGTACTACTCATACACACTGGCACCACCGGCACGTTGGCTTCAAGTGCAATATGAAATGCGCCCATTTTAAATGGCAATAATCCCCGGCCATAACTGCGTGTACCCTCAGGAAACATCCATACTGAAATCTTGTCACGGCCAATACGTTCTGCAGCACCTAACATTGCACCTAATGCCCGACTTTTGTTTTGCCTGTCGATGAGAATATTGCCGCTTAACCAATATAGCTGACCAAAGAAAGGAATAAATTTCAGGCTTTTTTTACCAATCGTAACAGTACGCAACTCAACCGCGTTACTGATGGTAAATAAGTCGAGATTATTTTGATGATTCGCGATGTAAACACAAGGTTGGCCAATGTCGGCGCCGTTATGCTGACGGATCTCTACTTTCAGGCCAAAAATCCATGCTGCCCAACCGTACCAATGTGAAAAAATATACACGTTGTTGGGATGAAATGGCCTAACCAAGCAAATCAGTAAACCTGCGACGGTACTAAGTAAAAAAAACAAGATTAATAAAACTATCCGAACTACCGCTATCACCAGGTTCTCCAAATTGCTGCCGCGTATTGTTGACGTTTATTGCAGCATAAAAAAAGCGCCATAAAACAGGCGCCCAGTATAACGGGTTTAATCGGTACTGCTGGTTTGATCACTGCCACTTGGTTCAGTACCCGTGTCATCAACCTGATTTACCAACACCGCATAAATACGCTGCAAACCACGAGGTAATTTGTTTCCGCGCCGGCCGCGCTCGCCATGGTAATGCGCCAGATCGTCTGCTTTTAACCCTAATTTACGTTTTCCGGCAACCAAGGTAACACTGCCTGTAGCAGGCACTATGGCTAACTGACTAACATACTCTTCACGGCTAGAGGCCCTGGCAGACGGTATCGACATTAATTTGTTGCCCTTGCCTTTACTTAGCTTCGGTAAATCTGCCACCGGGAATACCAGCATCCGCCCTTCATTAGAAATACACAGCACCAGATCCGTATCAGGGTGTTTCACCACCATTGGCGCCATGACTTTGGCGCCCAATGGCAAGCTTAGTACTGCTTTACCGGCTTTATTACGGCTAAGTAAGTCGCTGTACTCCGCAACAAAACCGTAACCGGCATCACTGGCTAGAAGCAGTGCTTGTTTCTCGTCACCTAATAACACATGGTCAAAACTTTCCCCCGCTACCACAGCAAAACGGCCGCTTAACGGCTCGCCTTGCCCACGGGCTGATGGCAGTTCATGCGCTTCGGTGGCAAAACTGCGGCCCGAGGAGTCTATAAACACCGCCAGCTGATTAGAACGGCCACTGGCTAGGGCTTTAAAGGCATCGCCCGCTTTGTAGCTAAGCGCATTGCCGTCGATATCATGGCCTTTGGCACAGCGTACCCAGCCTTTTTCAGATAACACCACACTAACCGGCTCACTGGGCAATAGCTCTTTTTCGCTCAGTGCTTTCGCTTCGCCCCGTTGTACTATCGGGCTTCTGCGATCATCGCCATATTTTTCTGCGTCAGCTAACAACTCATCACGAATAAGCTTAGTTAGCTTTTTCTCTGAGCCTAAAATCGCCTGTAACTTGTCACGCTCTTTGGCGAGTTCATCTAACTCGCCACGAATTTTCATTTCTTCCAGCTTGGCTAAATGCCGTAGCTTTAACTCAAGAATGGCTTCCGCCTGGCGCTCGGTAATACCGAAGTGAGCGATTAACTCTGGTTTTGGTTCATCGTACGTGCGAATAATGCGGATCACTTCGTCGATGTTTAAAAAGGCGGTTAATAAACCTTCTAAAACATGAATCCGGTCCAGCACCTTATTTAAGCGGTATTGCAATCTGCGCCGTACGGTATCGCGGCGGAACTGCAGCCACTCGCTGAGAATTTCCAGCAGGTTTTTCACGCGCGGACGATTGTCCAGACCCAGAATATTAATATTAACGCGATAGCTGCGTTCCAGATCGGTGGTGGCAAACAGATGCTGCATGAGCTGCTCAACATCAATGCGATTCGAGCGTGGTACAATAACGATACGGGTGGGGTTTTCATGATCGGACTCATCACGTAAATCACTCACCATGGGCAGTTTTTTGGCTTGCATCTGCGCAGCAATTTGCTCCAGTATTTTGCCACCTGAGGTTTGATGCGGTAATGCCGTTATGACAATATCGCCGTCTTCCTGCAGGTATACAGCACGCATCTTTATGCTGCCGCGACCGGTCTGGTAAATAGTCGCTAAATCAACTGCCGGGCTGATAATTTCTGCGTCGGTTGGGTAATCCGGGCCTTTTACGTACTGCATTAAATCCAGTACAGTACTTTGTGGGTTGTCCAGTAGTGCTGCACAGGCATGTGCCACTTCACGCGCATTATGCGGTGGTATATCGGTTGCCATACCCACTGCAATACCGGTAATACCATTTAGCAAAATATGTGGCAGCCTGGCAGGCAGCACTTTGGGCTCTTCTAAAGTACCGTCAAAGTTGGGCAACCAATCGGTAGTACCCGCGCCAAGCTCTGACAATAACACTTCAGAGAATCGAGACAATTTAGCTTCGGTATAGCGCATTGCCGCAAATGATTTTGGATCGTCCGGTGCACCCCAGTTTCCCTGTCCATCTACCAGCGGATAACGATAAGAGAACGGCTGCGCCATTAGTACCATGGCTTCATAGCAGGCAGAATCACCGTGCGGATGAAACTTACCCAGTACGTCACCCACAGTACGGGCTGACTTTTTGTATTTTGCCAGATGTGACAAACCCAGCTCAGACATGGCATATACAATTCGCCGCTGCACCGGTTTTAACCCATCGCCTATATGGGGCAATGCTCTATCCATAATGACGTACATGGAATAGTTTAAGTAGGCTTCCTCAGTAAAACGACGCAGCGGTAACTGTTCAACGCCATCATAGGAAATTACAGTCTCTGTCATAACTTATCCTGTTTGCCCGGGAGTGTCTGAGGTGGTTACCCGGAGTTTATGTTTTTGCCGGGTGAGTTGCCACAGTAATAAAACAAGGAGCACCAGCGTACTGCAACTGAGGATTGCCAGCCAAAGTAACTGCACCTGACGTTGCCGCTCAGCTTGTTGCAAGCGTAGTGTTTTTAATTCGTTGTCTTGTTCTAACAGCCTGTTCTGTTGGACCTGACGCTCATGTTCAAAGCCAATACGCAGATGTTCTACTGCCAGCTCGTTTTCTTTGTTGCGGACACCCTCAAACACATAAACAAAATCATCCAGTTGTCGATATGCCCGTTCATATTCGCCCAATTCAGCCAGCAATTGCGCCTTTAGATACCATACATTTAGCCGGGTTGGGCTATCCGCTTCGACCCCTTCATCTGTTAAACCGCGCTCAGCTAATATCACTTGCTGCATCGCCATCGATGCCTGCTTTAAGTTTAGATAAATCTTTGCTTTTTCATAATGATGGGTAGAAATGTGTAATGTAGATTGCAACAAAGGTAAGTAATGCTCGGCCTTGGCAATATAGGATAACGCGGCATCACCACTGCCACTTTCACTACTGGTTATGGCAAGCCCTAAATACGCATGGTACAAATTAACATTGTCCTGCACCTGCAGACTCTTTTGCAACATCATGTTGTACGTCTCAAGTGATAAAGAATATTGCTCCAAATAACTGTAGGTGCGGGCCAGATTAAACAGCACCGCAATTTGTTCTTTTTGCCAGCCGAGTTGCTCATATAACTGTAAAGCGGTGCTAAGCAAATCAATAGCCTCTTGCTCATACGCCATAGACGCATATAGCAGCCCCAATTCAGCATTCACTTCGGCTAGTAATTCAGTGTCGTTTACTGCCGGAGCACGTTGATAAGTATCTTTTAACAATGCCAGTGCTTGTTGTTGCTGGTTTTGGGCACTTAACACAGCGGCATGATTAATTTGCCCCATGAGTGTTTGCTTATCGTTTTCCAGCAATGTCGCCAGCGCAATACCCTGCTGATAATATTGTAACGCCAACGGATAATTGGCTTGCATTTCCAACGCGAAACCCAGCGTATAGAGCAGTTTTACTTTAAGTACGGATTGCTCGTCGCCCAAAATACTAAGGCCTTGCTGAGCGGCTTGCTGTTGTTCCTGATGTCGCCCCAAACCGTCTAGTAAAGAGGCTTGTTGAAAATACCAGTTCGCTTGCTGATACACTGATAAACTGCCCACATCGTCCTTGTGCTGTAGCAACAGCTTTAGCATTGCCTCAGGTTCCTGACGTTGTAACGCAGCAACCTGTGCAAGCCACTCGGGTGGTTCATCAGCCGTTTCTGCTGTTTGCGCAACAGCAAGTTGCAGCCATAACACACTGCAAAGCAGTGTAGAGGTAATATACTTCGTCACACTATTGATGCCTTATACATATAATTGCTTTAACACTGTGTGCAGCACCTAAACCGTAATCGCGGCTTTATCGCCTTTCTGCTCCAGCCATTCCCGTCGATCCGTCGCGCGTTTTTTTGCCAACAGCATATCCATGACTTCCAGCGTTTGCTCAACATCGTCAATGGTTAACTGTACCAAGCGGCGGGTATTTGGGTCCATTGTGGTTTCACGTAGTTGTAGCGGGTTCATTTCACCCAGGCCTTTAAAGCGTTGAACGTTAACTTTACCGCGCTTTTTCTCTGCCTCTATCCGATCTAAAATACCGTTTTTCTCGTCTTCATCCAGCGCGTAATACACCTCTTTGCCAATATCAATACGATAAAGGGGTGGCATAGCCACGTACACGTGTCCGGTTTCAACCAAACAGCGAAAATGCCGCATAAATAGCGCACACAGCAAAGTAGCAATGTGCAAACCATCTGAGTCGGCATCCGCCAAAATACATATTTTGCCGTAACGTAATGCGGATAAGTCGTCGCTGTCGGGGTCCATACCAATGGCAACTGAAATATCATGCACCTCTTGTGAGGCCAGAATTTGCCCAGAGTCTACTTCCCAGGTATTTAAAATTTTGCCCCGCAAGGGCATAACAGCCTGAAACTCACGATCGCGCGCTTGTTTAGCACTGCCACCGGCTGAGTCACCTTCGACCAAAAACAATTCGGTGCGGTTTAAATCCTGTGCAGAACAATCGGTTAGCTTGCCAGGCAAGGCCGGACCCGACGTCACTTTTTTGCGGATAACTTTCTTGGCGGCTTTTAAGCGTTTCTGCGCATTGTTAATACAAAAATCTGCCAGGTTTTCGGCAATATCGGTGTGTTCATTCAACCACAGGCTAAAAGCATCTTTGACAATACCTGATACAAATGCCGCTGATTGGCGTGACGATAATCGCTCCTTGGTTTGACCGGCAAATTGTGGGTCCTGCATTTTTAGTGACAATATGTACGCACAGCGATCCCAGACATCTTCCGGTGACAACTTGATGCCGCGCGGTAACAAATTGCGGAATTCACAAAATTCGCGCAGGGCTTCCAATAACCCCTGGCGTAAACCATTAACGTGGGTACCGCCCTGTGCGGTCGGGATAAGGTTCACGTAGCTTTCTGTAACCAGTTCCCCGCCCTCCGGCAGCCACAGCAACGCCCATTCCACAGCTTCGTTGCTGGCACTGAAACTGCCAACAAAAGGCTGTTCCGGCAAACACACCATGTCTTTTACCGATTCGGCCAGATAATCTTTAATACCCGCCTGATAACACCACTGGTATTGCTGCTGATTTACGCGGTCATCAAAACTAACCGTTAATCCGGGGCACAATACCGCTTTGGCTTTTAACACGTGCAGCATTCGGCTTACCGAAAACTTTGGCGAATCGAAGTAAGACGGCGTAGGCCAAAACCTTACACGGCTTCCGGTGTTTCGCTTACCCACACTGCCGGTTATTACTAGCTCTGATACCTTATTACCATGCTCAAATGCCATTTCGTAAACATTGCCATCGCGACGCACGGTGACATCGACCCGACTGGACAACGCATTTACGACCGAAATACCCACACCATGCAAACCACCAGAAAACTGGTAGTTTTTATTCGAAAACTTTCCGCCGGCATGCAAACGACAAAAAATCAATTCTACCCCGGTAACCCCTTCTTCAGGGTGAAGATCCACCGGCATCCCTCGGCCGTTATCAATCACTTCTAATGATTGATCATCATGTAATATTACCTGCACAGCATCTGCATGCCCTGCAAGGGCCTCATCGACGCTGTTATCAATGACTTCCTGGCCCAAATGGTTGGGACGGGTGGTATCGGTATACATTCCGGGGCGACGCTGCACGGGTTCAAGCCCGGTTAGCACTTCAATCGAATCGGCATTGTACTGTTGTGATGTCATAGTCTCGGTCACTGGCTGATAGGATTAAACGCGTTTTACGCGAGTTGGCAAAAGTTGGCAATAGCATCTAACTCGTTGGTATAACCCACGTAGCTATGATCACCCCCTTCACTCAGTTTTATTTTAGCGCCTCTATAGTAGCTAAGCGCCTGTCGGTAATCTAACACTTCATCGCCGCTTTGCAACATAAGCAGGTAATTCTCTGGCTGAAGCAATTGCGGCGGCATTAACTGCGCCAATACGGTCATCTGTTCAGGCGTCACATCATAATGCTGTTGCAGTACGGGGTGAAAATAACGCCCAAGATGTTTATCCAGCACTTTATGGGGCGCAACGGCAGGGTTAATAAGGCAGGCACGGCATTGTATTTGCTCCGCAATACAGGTGGCTAAAAAGCCCCCCAGCGAACTGCCTATCAGCGCCACATCTCGCCTGGTGCCAATATGGTGTTTAATTAATGCTAACGCCGATGTGGGTTCATAAGGTAAATCTAACGCCGTAAAATCAATGTGTGAGTAATGTCGGGCAAAAAACGCGGTTGTTAGCTGTGCTTTTTCAGATTGAGAGGAACTGGCAAAGCCATGTAAATAAACTACTTTTTTATTCATTGTTATGTTTAACCATTATTTCAAGATGGCGAAACTGCCAACTAACCCCCTGGTCAGCACTAAACACCCAGTCGCACCACTGTGGACCCAGATCTACCGTTTGCCAATCTGCTGTCGGTAAGAACTGCACAGAGCTAGCGGGGCAACCCACAATATCGACCCTTTGGTGAACCTGATGATAAGCATAGTGCGCATGCCCATGTGCAATACCAAGAACACGAGGTTCAGCAGCAATAGCTTGCCACAACGCCTGTGCTTGCAACTGGCCATGCTTGTCAATAAAACAGTTCAACGCTTTGGGGTGATGGTGACAAAACAACCACAGCGCTGATGCAGTACTTTGTTCGCACTGGGTTTGCAGCCATCGCTGTTCAGCTTCTGAAAACGCGCCGGCAGGCGTGTCACCTTTGGTATTAAGTAGCAAGAGTTGCCAATCACCCAACTGCAAACTGCGTTCAGCGCGAAAGGGGGGGTGCTGACATAAACGTGCAAGTTCAGCCGTGTCATCATGGTTTCCGGGTAAGCAAAAAATCGGACAACTCAGCGGCGCTAACAACCGCGCCAGCAATTGATAAGATGCAACACTGTGATCTTGCGTCACGTCGCCAGTTAACAGCACAGCATCAGGCTGTTCTAAAATTAATTGCTCGACGATGGCCGCCAGGTGCATCGCAGGCTGCACCTGCTGATAATAGCCGTTAACATTTGCCAGTAAATGACAATCTGTAATTTGAGCCAGGCGATACCGCGCTTTGTTAGAAAACTGATATACCATTAACCGAATACCAACTCCTGATTCGTATAACCCTGGACGGCGCATAATTTTAACCAGTCCCGCAGCAGCAAGTTAATTTGCCGCTTCTCATCAGGTTGCAACATATCGGTATTGGGGTAATCATAACGTGCTTTAAAGCGGCTGATTTGTTGACAGGCCAGCACTTCTGCGACCCGGGCATCATGATATAACCGCACGACAAAATTCGGCCGGAAATAATGCTCGTGCTGATCAACAAGTTCTATTTGTAGCGTGGTGGTAAAGCGTGCCACGTCAATTACCGTAAGTCGATAACTGTGTTGTTCCGACACCTGAATAACGGTCGACTGACCATCACCAGCTTCGTGAGATACATAGCGATTTAACTGTGCATAATTTCGCTCACACAGTGCCAAAAAGTCAGGCAATTTTGGTTTGTATTTACTGCGGTTAAACCACACGTCAGTCTCCCCAGCGTTGTTTTACCTGGTTTAGATTAAGCGCCAGCCATTGCAGGGCAATGACACTGGCTGCATTATCAATTTTTTGCTCGGCCAGCAACTGCATGGCGTCAGTACGCGATAAAACGTGCACTTTTATGTCTTCATGTTCTTCGGCCAAACCAAACACGCCAGGTTGTACCGGCTGTGTTAGCCTGCCTAGGAACAGTTGAATACGTTCTGTCGTGCCACCCGGACTAGATAAGTAGCTAAGCATAGGCCAAAGCTCGTTGATTGTTAACCCAGCCTCTTCTTCCGCTTCTCGTATTGCCACTTGTTCAGCGCTTTCGCCCGGCTCAATCATGCCCGCGATAACTTCTAATAACCAAGGGCTGGCACTGCTACTGGCGGCACCAACGCGAAACTGTTCAATCAATACCAGCTCATCCGTTTGCGCGTTATACGGCAGCACCACAACCGCATGACCTCGCTCAAATACTTCACGCTTCATCGGTTCGCTCCAACCGCCAGCAAACAGCTTATGCCTTAAGGTGTAACGCTCCAAACGAAAAAAACCCTGAAAAACCGTAGTTTTGTCGATAACATCAAGATCTTGCAAACCAAATGAGGGATACTGGTCAAAGTTGAATTTAGACATTGCTATACTCACATTCTGTTACACTCTTGCGGGTAACTTTACGGTTTAATGATTACCTAGTTTACCTTAACAGAGTATCATTTATGCAGTTTCCTTTTATCTGGCCAGGATTGGTAGACATGAAAAAAACTTTACTCAATACTTTGTTAGCATCTTCTTTTGGATTGTTCAGCCTGCAGATTTCCGCTGCAGACCTGCAAGAAATATATCAGTTAGCGACGCAAAAAGACCCAACGGTGTTACGTGCTGCTGCATCGCGTGATCGCGCGGCCCGTGGTATAGACGTGTCTCGTGCAAGTTTACTACCTAGTATCACAGCTTCTGCCAGTTTTGGTCGCAATGATAGCAGTAGTTACGGATTAGATGCCCCCAACGCCAACTCCGCCAGTATTTCATTAGCACAAAGCTTATTCGATTGGGGCCGCTGGGAGCGCTTAAACCGCGCAGAGCAAGTGGCATTGCAAGTACAAACAGCATACGACAGCGAAGTGCAAAACTTAATTGTCCGGGTAACTAACACCTATTTTGACGTGCTAAGCGCCGTAGATGATTTAGGTTTTGCACAGGCAGAGAAACGCGCTATTGAGCGTCAACTAGAGCAAACCAAGCAACGCTTTGCCGTTGGTCTTACCGCGATTACCGACGTACATGAAGCGCAAGCGCAGTACGACAGTGCCGTAGCCCGCGAAATAGCTGCCGAAAACGAGCTGGAAAATGCCCGTGAGTTTTTACGTGAAATTACCGGTCAGTATCATGAGAGCTTAGCCTCACTTAACACCGATAAATTTTCGCCGGGCACGCCAAGCCCGTCCCAAGTGCAAGATTGGGTTAAGCTGGCACAAGACAACAACCTGACATTAAAAAGCCAACGTGTGTTATTAGACATTGCGGACAAAGACATCACTCTGGCAGAAACCGGCCACTACCCTACGCTGTCTCTGAGTGCTGAACTTGGTACAGGTAAAGTATCGGGTATGGACCGCAGCGAAAGTAGCTCTGCTGGTATCTCGTTAGCCGTACCGATATACAGTGGTGGCGGAGTTAACGCAGAAGTTGAAGTAGCAAAAGCGAACTATGTTGAAGTTAGCCAGACGGTAGAGCTTAATCATCGTGCAGTTATTCGTCAGGTACGTAGCTCTTTTAACGGCGTTAATGCTCAGATTTCATCTATCAAAGCATTAGAGCAAGCGGTAGTGTCGGCAGAAAGTGCATTAAACGCTACCGAAACCGGTTTTGAAGTAGGTACCCGTACTATTGTTGACGTACTGCAAAGTACCCGCAACCTGTTCGAAGCACGCCGTAACTTATCTGGTGCACGTTACAACTACATTGTCACCATGCTGCAACTTAAACAAGCGGCAGGCAACTTGTCTGAACAAGACTTGATGGCCGTTAACCAAGCGCTTACTAACTAGCCTTTGTTCAGGTTCACCGCGCCTGCGGTGAACCTCTTACCAGTTTTTCCTATCGCTACCGCCGTTTTTCGCTACAATAGCGCAGGTTTTTTTTGCTGAGGGTATCGCGTGGTTCAGGCTCCGCAGTTTAGCTGGCGCTTTTTGCTGCCAAAATATTGGTTATTGTGGCTCGGTGCAGGCTTACTTTGGCTTATCAGTTGGTTGCCTTATTCAGTGTTAATGTTACTCGGTAAGGGCTTAGGGCGTCTGTTGCATCGCACACTTGCATCACGACGCAAAGTGGCTAAGCGTAATATCGCGCTATGTTTCCCACAAATGCCTGAAACAGAACAAAATGCCCTAGTGAAACGCAATTTCGAAGAAACCGGTAAAGCCTTGTTTGACACCGTTATTGGCTGGTGGTGGCCAACTTGCCGCGTTAAAAAGTTAGCCCATTTTAAAGGGCATGAACATATACAAGCCGCCATTGCCGAAGGAAAAGGGGTACTGTTGCTGGCTGCGCATTTTTTACATTTAGAAGGTGCAGGCAGGGTATTTGGCCTTACGCATCCCAGTGTGGGGTTTTACCGCCCACACAATAACCCATTGATGGATTATCTGCAGTATCATGGTCGAATTAAAGCCAATAAATTTATGGTGGGTAAACGCGACGTAAAAGGGTTAATTCGTGCATTAAACCAGCAAGAAGTCTGCTTTTATTTGCCAGACCAGGACTACGGCAGAAACCGGTCGTTATTTGTGCCTTTTTTCGCGGTAGCAGATACCGCAACTACTACAGGGACGCTGCTGTTTGCCAACGCTGCAAATTGCGTCGTCATACCAGTGATAACCAGTCGTTTATCTGGCAACAAGGGCTATCAAGTAGAGGCTTTGCCTGCGCTAACGCCATTTCCTACCGGAGATGACACAGCCGACGTTATTAAGGTTAACCAATGGGTGGAGCAAGCTATACTACGCCAGCCTGAACAATATATGTGGCTGCACCGACGCTTTAAAACCCGACCAGATGCCGGGATGCCATCATTGTACAAAGGAGATTAAGTTATGGGGTTTTGGATCCGCAATATTATATTTTTACTGATACTTGGTGGGTTAGCCTATGCCATTTTAACCAAACCCGATTTTTTGTTTCGTAAAGACACCGTCAATGCCGCAGCCGAGGGTTTTAGTGAGTTTTACAGCAAAATTCGGGGCTCTATTGAAGATGGCGCTAAAGAACTGGGTAAGTTTAAAATTACCTTACCTGACACCAGCGACAAGCTAACGCTGCAATTAGAGCGCCGTCGCACTGTAGTGCCACCTGGGGAAAGTAACTGGCGAGGTATGGTTAAGGACAGACGCTTCCGTGAAGGTGACACCATAAAAACCAAACTTACCGAATATGCACAAGCTGAGGGCATAGAGCTTTACTGGACTCTGCCGCGAGATTATGTGGTTAAACAGTATTTTCAAACCAACACAAGCTTGATAGAAACTATCGATGAGATTGCCGTTGCCATCGCGCCGGATTTCTCAACCCCGGTGCTGGCCTATTACTGCCCACGAGAGCGCGCCGCTATTATTACCGACAAAGCCAACGAGCATTTGCAATTAAATTGTATGAAAGCCAATACACCATTGAAATAGTGCCATTGAAGTGCTGCTGCTTATTTACGCCGGTGCGATAGGCGTAAATAACTGCTGCCAGACCTTTTCAACTTGCTGCTTGGCGCTTTGCAGGCTATCAAGTGACGGTAAGGTTGCCGGTGCCAATGTTTGTCGATGTCCAGCCCCGCGCAATAGTTGATACGCCTGCTGCAATTGTTGCATTTGGTCTTCTGCTAACAGACCATGTTTAGCCGCAGCTGCCAAAATACGAATATTGTCACTGTATTGGTAAAGAGCAGCATCTTCTGCTGCGTAAGCCAACACCAGATACTGACTAATAAACTCTAAATCAACAATTCCGCCAACACTGTGTTTCGGATCATTAGCGTCAAGCCCGTGGTGTTGCCGCAATTTATCGCGCATTTCTACCACATCTTGGCGCAACTTAGCTAATGGCCTTGGCAAACTTAATACCTGTTGGCGGATCTGCGTAAAACGCTGTTGCAATGCCTGACTGCCATAAATTGCTCTGGCGCGAACTAACGCTTGATGCTCCCACGTCCAGGCTTCTTGCTGCAAATACTGGCTATAGGTTTCAATATTAATCGCCAGCAAACCAGAATTGCCCGATGGCCGCAATCGGGTGTCAATGTCATAGAGCACGCCACTGTTGGTACGGGTGGTACAAAGATGCAGTACACGTTGTACCAGCTTTAAATAAAACTGTTTAGAATCAATAGGCCGTTCACCACCGGTTGACGCTTGGCTGTCGCAATTATGCACAAACACCAAATCCAAATCAGAGCCATAGCCCAGCTCTAAACCACCGAGCTTGCCATAGGCCAGCACAGCTAATCCTTTGTCGTCGGCAGAAGCATTCGCAGGTTCACCGTAACGTGCACTCATTTGCTGCCAGGCCAGCTCGACAACCTGCGCCATTATAACCTCTGCCAGCCAGGTAAGATGATCACTCACTTTCATTAGCGGTAACACGCCACTAATATCGGCGGCGGCGATACGTAACTGCTGCGCTTGTTTATACTGCCGCAACGTTTCCATCAATAATTCTAAGTCGTCAGCACTAACCCGCAGCAGAAGCTGCCGAAGCCGGTCATGATAGTCAGCTTTGGTGGCTACCTGATAAAGTTGCGCCGGGTCAATAAGTTCATCCAACAACATAGGGTAGCGTGCTAGCTGCTCTGCCAACCAACCACTTTGGTTGCACAGTAACACCAGCTGTTGCAGCGCATCGCTATTCTCAAACAGCAATTCCAAATACGCTGTACGGGTAACAATTTGCTTAAATACTCCCAACACCCGGGCTAAAACGGTAGGTTGCGCTTGTTGCTGTTGCAACATATGCAGCAGCAGCGGGATTAGCTTAGCCAGAAAGTCACGGCCACGTGGGCCAACGCTGCGCTTTTGGCAGTCTTGTTTAAACTGCTGCAGTTGCTCTATAAGGATTTTGCCCTGCTCAAGCGTCAACCAATCTAGCTGGCTGGCTAATTCATCTGCGCTTTGCTCACTGTCCCAAATCAATTTACCCAGAGTAATTTCCTGCTGGTCGGGGTCCTCACCGTTGTCGATAACAAGTTTAAATTGCTGATGTACTCTTGCCATAGCGGTATCAACCTGCTGCTGTAACGTCGCCCAGCTAACAAGGTTTAGTGCAGACAGCAGTTGTGCCTGTAACAACGGCTCTTGCGGCAGGGTTTGAGTTTGTTGATCGTCTATCCCCTGCAGTGCTTGTTCTACAGTGCGCAGCCACAAATAATCGTCGCGTAACTCATCCGCCTGCTGTGTAGTCAGAATGTGTTCTGCCGACAATACGGTTAGTGCTTTGAGTAGCGACGGTTGTTGCATTGCCGGAATACGGCCACCACGGATCAACTGCAAGGTTTGCACGATAAATTCAACTTCGCGAATGCCCCCGATACCCAGCTTAATATTGTCACGCCGGTTTAAACGCCGGTTTTCCTGTTCTATTTGCTGCTTCATTCGTCGCAACGATTCAATTGCTGAGAAATCGATATAACGACGATAAATGAAGGGTTTAAGCAGTTTTTTTAATTCGTCACTGTGTTCGCCATCCGGGTTTAATACCCGGGCTTTTAACATGGCGTAGCGTTCCCACTCCCGCCCTTGCTCCTGATAGTAATCTTCCATCGCAGCAAAACTCAGCACCAAAGGGCCGCTGTCGCCAAAAGGCCTTAAACGCATATCTACCCGGTAGACAAAACCGTCAGCGGTGACCTGGTGCAACGCGGCAATCAGCTTTTGCCCTAGCTTAGTAAAAAACTGCTGGTGCTCGGTACTACGCCGTCCACCTTGCGTTTCTCCATTAGCCGGGTAGGTAAATATCAGATCGATATCAGAGGAAAAATTAAGCTCGCCGCCGCCCAGCTTACCCATGCCTAAAATTAATAGCGGCATTGGCTTACCCTGCTCGTCCAGCGGAGTGCCCCACTGTTGCGACAATTGCTGGTACGCCCATTGATAAGCGGCATTAATCAAGCGGTCAGCTAATTGCGAAACATAATGCAAACTGGCACTAATGTCGTGTAAGTGCAAAATATCCGCCGCCAAAATACGGCATAACTGCGCACTGCGAAAACGTCGCAGCACCGCAAAAACTTCTGTTTCAGGGAGTAAATTTAAGTCAATTTCCAGCGCGGCATTGCTTTGTAACGCAGACGCGAGTGAAGACGGGGCGCAAAACTCAACAAGTAATTCTGGTTGCTGCTGCAAGGTGCGGCCAATAAAACTACTGGCACTGAGCAACCGGGTTAGCTGCTGTTGCTGCGCATCCGACAGTAAGGTGAGATCAAAACGACTGCTAATCTGTAACAGGTACGCCGACATAACAACATTGTATGAACTCATTCCTCACTCCGGTTCAGGCATTGCGATAAAGGTATTCAGATAATGCCAGTAACCACAAATTATAGTCTTTGCGGTCAAACACTCTTGTTCCGGTAGCAAGTTCATTGGCAAACTTTACTGCCTGGATGTGCAATGGACGCAGTGCCACAACAGGTTGCAGCAATGCAGCCAGCACCGTTAGTGCCAATATAGCTGCATCCAGTGCTTTTTGCTCAGCATGCTGTTCATAGCATGCCTCGGCTTGCTGCAAAGTCTGAATTTGCGCTAATAAAGTATCCTCGGCTACCACAGGCAAAGGGATAGCTTGCTTAGCCGCCAGTCGATAACCCCGCGCGGCTTTACTCTGCCACCCGGTGCGTAAAGGCAGTTGTTGCAACAGGATACGCGCCATCGTAAACACATTTAGGGCGTTTCCGCTAACAAGCTCAATTTCTAATTCAGCAATAATCTGCTGCTGTGTACCGGCAATAACCTTACCTTGGTCGTAAACCAGCTCAACAATGCTGCCATCACTGCACAACAAGCGCCAACTTTGTCGGCTAAAGTCGGTGCGAAAAAGCTCGGTTAGTTGTTGCTGTAGCGCCATAACGTCGGTGCCACTTGGCCAGATTTCGTCAGGGAAATGGCCAAGTACCGGCTCCACGCTGGCACAAGGCACATTGTATTCCGGCCGCATTTGCATAGCGCCATGCTGCGTACCTGCCAGCTTTATGGTTTGTTCGTACTGGCCGCGCTTTAAACGGCTGCGCAGCCCCATATCATGCTGACGAAACCATTTTTCGGCCGTATCAAAATACGCATTAAGTAAAGTAGCCGTATCGCTGCTTTGCACTAACCCTAGTTGAGGTAGTGCGGTAATAAATTGTGTTAAATGCGCTGGGTCCATTAAAAACTTCAGCTCAAGTTCAGTACTCATCTGCTACTCTGTTTGCTATGGCGGGCGCCGCACGGCGCGTGACCGTATTAAACCTTGTCAATTGCCGCGCAACTCCCTATCATCCAAGGTGTTGGCTGCAAAGCTGTTTTATAAAAATAAGCTCAGGATACCTATGTTCAGATTAATTAAAAGCACCTTACTGGTATTATTTTCTACATGCTGGTTAAGCCTTTCCACTTCGGCTGTCGCACAGGCAGAAACCAAACCCGCTTTTATCAGTGATGCTTTATTTGTTTATCTTCATTCTGGCCCAAGTAACCAGTACCGTATTGTTGGTACCTTAAACGCAGGTCAAAGTGTTACCTATTTAGGTGAAGATGCTGATACTGGCTATGCTCAGATACAGTTTGAAGACAATAAAACCGGCTGGTTGCCAAAAGAATATGTTACCTATACACCAGGTTTAGTGTATCAGCTGGAGCAGCTTAAAACGGAATATGCTAACCACAATGAAACCGTGCAAGCCCTGCAGCAACAGCGCGACCAGTTAAATAGCGAACTTAATCAGGCTGTTGCAGAACGTAAGAACGCACAAGACCAACTTGAGCAAGCCAACCGTGCTTATGAGCAACTAAAAGTTCAGGTTGAAGCAACCCAAACGTCCGTTTGGCAAAAACCCATGGTACTGGGTTCTTTGATACTACTTGCCGGCCTCATTTTTGGGTTAGTGTTACCTTTAATCATGCCCAAACGTCGCAATAGCGAGCGTTGGATGTAATCTGCTTTAGCCCGCTGCTGGCGGGCTATCTGCTGCTTTAAGCGGTAATCCGCGGTCATTTTTTACTTGCTCTATCACCACGTAAGTATGTGTTTGTGCAACACCGGGTAAGTCGACAATCAACGCCAGAATATTCCGATAGGCATCCATATTGGGTAGCCGCAGTTTCAATAAATAATCAAAGCCACCTGCCACCATATGGCATTCTGCAACCTGCGGGATTTGCACCACCGCATCGCGAAACTGATCAAATACTTCACTGGTGGTTCTGTCCAGCGTAACCTGTATAAAAGCGGCAGTGCCAAAACCTAACTTGGCGGCATTAAGCCTGGCACCAAAGCCATCAATGTAACCTTCTTTTTCCAGCCGTTTAACCCGGTCGATACATGGACTGGCACTTAAATTTACCTTTTTTGCCAGGTCGACATTGGCAATTCGGCCATCACGCTGCAAGGTATCAAGAATACTGATATCGATCCGGTCCAGCGCTTTACTTTTCAGAGGTATATTCATTGCAGCTACTTTTCTGGTTTAGTGTGATTTTGTCAGAATTATATAGGGTTATATGACAAAAATAACCACCCTATACTGCAGACATTTGAATAAAATGCCGCTCTCTTAATTGTTGTCAGGAAGCTTACTGCCATGTTGTATAACGGTTCCCTGGTTGCTACTCAACCGCTGCGTCAAACCATTCGTAACTACTATCGTGCTGATGAAGATAAAGTACTGGAATTTCTTTTACCCCAAGCCGATATCGGTGTTAACGCGCGCAGCCGCGCCTGGGAGAGAGCTCGCCAGTTAGTGCTAACTATCCGTCAAGCCCAAGTAGGTAAAGGCGGTGTAGACGCACTACTTAATGAATTCTCACTGTCTACTGAAGAAGGTTTGGTACTGATGTGCCTGGCCGAAGCGCTGTTGCGGGTACCGGATAAAACCACCGCTGACAGGTTGATCCGCGACAAACTATCGCAAGGTGACTGGAGTTCGCACCTGGGTAACAGTAGCTCTGTTTTTGTTAATGCTTCCGCTTGGGGCTTGCTGCTTACCGGTAAACTGGTGAACTACTCCGATGAGCAAAAAAGACAGCAATTTGGTTTATTAAAACGCACCTGTGGCCGTTTAGGTGAACCCGTTATACGCCAAGCGGTGCGTTACGCCATGCAAATTATGGGCGCGCAGTTTGTTATGGGCACGACTATCAGCGCAGCGCTGGAACGCGCCACTGACATGGAAAGTAAAGGCTTCCGCTATTCTTACGATATGCTGGGCGAAGGCGCCCGCACGATGGCGGATGCAGACCGTTATTTTGATAGTTATATGCGTGCCATCGATACCATTGGTAAAGCGGCAAAAGGCCGAGGCCCGTTTAATAGTCCGGGTATTTCGGTAAAATTATCGGCTATCCATCCACGATATGAATTTAGCCACCGTGATCGCGTAATGGAAGAATTGATACCGCGTGTAAAACAACTGGCACTGGCTGCCAAAGCCTATGATATTGGCTTTACTATTGATGCCGAAGAGGCTGACCGACTGGATATTTCGCTGGACATTATTGAAGCCGTTTTTAGCGATCCAGCACTTGATGGCTGGGAAGGCTTTGGTCTGGCGGTACAAGCTTACCAAAAACGGGGTATCCATGTTATTGAATGGCTGCGCGAACTCACGGTAAAAGTAGGCCGTAAAATGATGGTGCGGTTGGTCAAAGGCGCCTACTGGGATACCGAAATTAAAGTAAGCCAGCTTGAGGGCTTTAACGATTTTCCGGTGTTTAGCCGCAAACCTGCTACTGATGTGTCGTATCAAGCCTGCGCCAAAAAAATGCTTAACTACCGTGACAGCATCTACCCGCAGTTTGCCACCCATAACGCTTACACTGTTGCGACCATTATGGAAATGACTAAAGACTATAGCGGTTTTGAGTTCCAGCGTTTACACGGCATGGGGGATGCACTGTACGACGAAATTGTTATCAACGATAAAATCCCTTGCCGCATTTATGCTCCGGTTGGCGAGCACTCCGACTTACTGGCTTATTTGGTACGCCGTTTATTAGAAAACGGTGCCAATAGCTCTTTCGTCAACAACATCGTGGATGAGAGCATTCCGGTAGAGTCTTTACTAAGCGATCCGGTTGAAGTTGTGCGCGGCTGGTCGAAAAAACGTAACCAACAAATCCCATTACCTGCAAAGCTTTATGGCGCGGAACGGTTAAACTCCAACGGCCTGGATTTAACTGAAATTGATCAGCTGGAACCGGTAAAAGCGGCCATGACGCAATGGTTTGACGGCATAATACAAAATAACGTACAGCCCAATGCGGTGCCAGTAACCAACCCGGCCAAATTGGATGAAGTAATAGGTTACCTGCAATATGCCGATGCTGAGCATATGCAACATATTTTAGCCAATGCCGATTCTGCTTTTTTATCATGGGCTGCCACCGATATTGCTGAACGGGCGGCATTGCTGCGCCGTATTGGCGATGCGTTAGAAACCCATCGCAATGAACTACTGGCACTTTGCATAAAAGAAGCCGGCAAAACGCTGGGCGATAGCGTTGCCGAAGTCCGTGAGGCTATTGATTTTTGTCGCTATTATGCTGCACGCGCCGAAGAACTGTTCAGCCAACCACAGCAAGCACGTGGCGTATTTTTATGTATCAGCCCGTGGAATTTCCCGCTAGCCATATTCTTAGGTCAGGTAGCGGCGGCTATTGTTGTGGGTAATACCGTCGTGGCAAAACCCGCAGAACAAACCAGCCTGATAGCGCTACGCACCTTAGAGATTATGCGTGAATGCGGCATGCCTGAGCATGTGGTTCAACTGGTTATTGCCCCAGGCCGTCAAGTTGGCGAGCATATTGTCCCAGATAGTCGCATTCAGGGGGTAATGTTCACTGGTTCAACAGAAACAGGTTGCTGGATTGCCCGTAAGCTGGCGGAACGCGGCGGCGAACCGGTACCACTTATTGCTGAAACCGGCGGTCAAAACTGCATGATTGTCGACTCTACGGCTCTGCCTGAGCAAGTGGTGGATGATGTAATTTCTTCCGGTTTTCAAAGTGCCGGCCAGCGCTGTTCAGCGTTGCGAGTGCTGTTTTTGCAAGAAGACGTAGCCGACAAAATTATTACCATGCTAAAAGGCGCAATGGCCGAGCTGCATGTTGGCGACCCAATGTGGCTTAGCACTGACTTAGGCCCGGTAATCGACGCTAAGGCGCACGAGCGTCTGACCAGTCATGTGCAGTACCTGGCCGATAAAGCCACCTTACATTACGAATGCAAAATTCCATCAGGCGATCGCCATTATTTTTTCGCACCACGCCTGTATGAAATTGCAGATTTAACCGTACTGGAACGCGAAGTATTTGGCCCTGTGGTGCACATTATCCGTTTTAAAGCGGACGAGCTGGACAACATTATCAGCCAGATTAATGCCACCGGCTATGGCCTTACCATGGGTGTTCACAGCCGCATTGAACAGTTTACCCAGCGTGTGGCCCGCGATATTAAAGCAGGCAATATCTATGTAAACCGTAACATGATTGGCGCAGTCGTCGGAGTACAACCTTTTGGCGGCCGCGGTTTATCCGGTACCGGCCCCAAAGCAGGTGGCCCGCTGTATTTAACCCGGTTAGTTAAAGATAATGTAGATGTCTGCTGCGCTGAGCTCAGTGAGCAAAAGCGCCACCGTTTGCTAAGTGAAACCACCAGCAATGCCGTGGCCTATGCCATGCCAACCGCTGCCGTAGCGCAGCAGCAATGGGCAAGAACTAACATTAACCAGCGTACCTCAGTGTTACGCCAGTTTCTGGCATCGTTGGCGTCAAATGCAGTGGTTACTAAACAAGAGCCTGACTTAGAGCAAGTGTTAACCCTGGCTCAGCAAAAACTGCAACGGGTAGAACGTGATTTGCAAAAGCCCATAACCTTGCCAGGCCCCACCGGTGAAACCAACGTATTGGTGCTAGACCCACGTGGCATATTAGCGCTGGTGCGTGATGATAGCAGTGCTTTTAGTCACTGGCTGTTAGCTATTATTACCGCGCTGGCAGCAGGTAATGCCGTTATTACCGCCGTGGAAGACACTGATTTAGCAGAAGCTGAAGCGTGCATTAAGGCTTTGCTGTTGGCGGGTATGCCGCAACATTTAGTCGCCGTGGTACGAATAGATTGCTTAACAACACTGTTAGCGCATCAGGACTTAGCGGGTGCCATGGTCGATGTTAGCAGTGCAGTTAAACCCTTATGTGCAGAGTTACTCGCCGCACGTGAAGGTGCAATATTGCCGCTAATTACTGCCCCGGCCGGGCCACGTTTATTACAGCGTTTGGTAACCGAAAAAACCATTACCATCAACACCACTGCTGCAGGGGGGAATGCCTCCCTGATGACAATGGCCGACAACGCGGGCTAGTACCCTACCCTGCCCAATAAACGATAAAGCCCGCGGCCGCGGGCTTTATGCTATGGTATACCTCATGCTATCGCAAGATTATGACAAACCACCTCTTTGTTAATTTATGGTTAAGTAGGATGCGTTATAATTTTCACCTTAGTTTAAAGCGGGAGTAAGGTTAACAGACAATGGCCTATCAGGAAGTCAACATCGTCGATTTGCAACCAGGCAGCTATGTCGTGCAAGTATTGCAGCAAACAGGCGAAGTCGTGGTTAAACATGCTGGCTGGGTAAGAACGGCTCAGGCAGTCGCTTTGCTAAAGCAAAAAGGGGTAAAAGTCCTTTTAATTGACCCTGCCAGACAACTACCTGAGACTCCATCAGCTGAAACCATAACGACGAAAGCGCCTTTACCAGCCGCAAGCATCAGTGAAGAAACGCCTCCGCCTAAAATTGCCTTCAGCGACGAATGGCCCAAAGCAGAACGTGCGCTAGTGCAAAGCCATAAAGTTCAACGGCAAGTACTGGATGCAGTGCGTTTCGGCGGGAGTATTGATTTAACACTGGTAGATGAAGTGAGCGCAGGCCTTGCGGACTCTATTAGCCGTAATCAGGATGTTTTGCTTTGCTTAAATCGTATTGCTGAACAAAGCGATAATCTGCTGCAACATAGCATTAGTTGCGCCGTATATATGGCGGCATTTGCCCGTTATATTGGTTTACCATCGCATAAAGTGCAGGCATTAATTACTGCGGCATTACTGCACGATATTGGCAAAGCAATAAGCCCAAATTACCTCAATGCTGAAGATTATGTCGCCATTCCAACCAGTTTAAATGCGCTACAAAAAACTGAAAACTTATCCGGCAAAATTTCACTTTGGATCAGCCAACACTGTGCCCACTTAGATGGCAGCGGCTCACCGAAAATTACCGCAAGTCAGATAGACAAAGGCAGCCGCCTGTTGGCTATCGTCAACAGCTATGAAAAGCTCACTTCACCGCAAACCAGCAAGCTCGGCACGTTAGCGGCAACACGAATGTTACTTGAACGTGCTCCACATAAGTTAGATGCAGAGTTACTACAATTATTTATCAAATGTATTGGTATTTACCCACCTGGCTCGGTGGTAAAACTTAGCAGCGGCAAACTGGCGCTTGTGCTGGAAAATAATGCTAAAAAACCATTATTGCCTAAAGTTAAAGTGTTTTATCACAGTGCGCATCAACACCATATCCCGGCCAAGGTAGTAGACTTATCCCGCCAACAGGAAGAACAAATCGACGGTTGCATTGATTTGAAAAAATTTGGTTTAGATGTACGTAATTACATCTAACATTAATGTTCTCTAAACTAAGCCCTTGAATAAGCCATTTTGCTCAACTACTCTTGTTTACAGATGCCAGAGTGATATGAGCAGTACTTGAAAACCATTACCATAGACCAGTTAATATGCGGCATGTACGTTGTCGATGCGCAAGGTGCTAAAAACTTACACGTAAATGGCCTCATTACGTCTGCAACACAAATTGAGCAACTTCGACGTAAAGGTGTGCGGCTGCTTAATATTGATTCATCCAAACAACAGGCCTTAGAACTCGACAGTTCTGAGGAAAGCCAGTTCACGCAAGCCATATCAGTAGCCGACACACCATCACTCTCCGTGCGGCAGAGCATGAAAAAACTCAGCATGGCGCAAGAACTTAAAAATGCACAGTTACTCTACTCAGAAGCCAAATCTCTGCAAGCACGCGCATTTGCTGATATCACTAACGGCAAGGCGGTCAGCGTAGCCGACTTTCGTCGTTGCGCTGAAGGTTTTATTGATTCTGTATTTCGCAATCAAGACGCCTTGCTGTGTATCAGCAGAATACGCGACAAAGATGCGTACTTATTGGAACACTCGGTCAATGTGTCCATTTTAATGAGTATTTTTGCCAAATACCTGAAACTAGATGAAGACATTATTGTTGAATTGGCAACCGGTGCCTTACTGCATGATATTGGCAAAATTAAAGTGCCCAACACTATTTTAAATAAACCCGGACGGCTGACAGAAGCAGAATTTGTCATTATGCGAAAGCATGTTGAGTTTAGTCGTGACATTTTGCAGCAAACCGAAGGCATTTCACCGATAAGTATAGATGTAGCGGCAAACCATCATGAACGCCTGGATGGCAATGGGTACCCGGCAGGGTTAGCACAAGAGCAAATTTCTTTTTACGCCCGCATGATTGCCATTGTTGATACTTACGACGCCATTACCGCACAACGCGTGTATAAAAGCGGACAAAGCTGCGTCAAAGCACTAAAGATTCTTCGCACTGACAGCCCGTCACACTTTGATTTAGCCTTAGTGAAGCAATTTATCGCCGCCGTTGGTATGTATCCACCGGGCACTCTGGTACTCATGGACAGTGAAAAACTGGCGTTAGTATTAGAAAATAATCCCAACAGCCTAACCTGCCCAAAAGTAAAAGTGTTTTACAACGTCAAACAACGCCGCTACTTAACACCAGTTACGGTAGACCTTGCCAATGCTAAGTGTAACGATGCCATTAAATCTGCGGTGAATGCTGATGAATATGGCATTGATATAAATAAGTTTTTTAATCAGTTTATTTTACAAAGTTAACCGGCCCAGGAAGATAACGCTGCCATACTAAATAACAGCTCACCTCGCTCCATCAACACATACTGCGGCATAATTTCTTTAATTCGGATCTCGGCAGTAATCCATTGCCCTTCCTGCAGGTTTTTGCCGTTAACCTTAACCCAACGCTGATTTGCACGCGTGGCATAAACATGCGCGTCAAAGCGCAATGCCGGGATCTGCTGCTGTAGAGTCTGGCTTAGGCTATTAATATCCGTAGCCGGGCTAGCATTGCGTGGCGGCGCGGCGGGTTGTCTCAGGTTTTGTTCTGAGGCTTGTAGCGCAGAGGCAAACATATCTCGCAGTTCTGCAGACACCTCAACCACTGGCTCTTGCTCTGCGGCTATTGCTGACGTTACTGCCGTCTGTGGTACTGGTTCGGCCGCTGCGGTACCCACTGTCACGGTTTTGATTGCCGGAGCTGCGCTTAAGGTTTCAACAACAGGGGCTGGTGCTGGAGATATCACCTGTGCTAACTCAGCTTCAAGTTGAACCTTTGTTCTATTGCTATGGGACGGGTTAGCATCAACATTTAACGTTGCGAATATTTTTTCTGGGGCAGCAACCTGAACCGGTTCCGGTTCCGCTGCGGGTAGTAGCGCAGGTTGCAATACTGGTGTTAACAGGTATGCGACTACGGCCCCCGTCATCAATGCCAGTAACAGCGCCAGCACCAAGGCCAATTTTCGCCAAAACGAATGATTATCGCCTGCCGTGGGGTTGGCTTGAGTTTGCTGTTTAAGTGCAGCCATTAAAATTGACATTGTTGTTCTCGATAAACACGTTTACGTTATCCACTGCGCAACAAGGGCATCAGCACCAACGCCATACTAAAGCCCAGCACTATAGCGCAAACCCCCATTACTGGCCAGAACCAGCGCGGCAAAGGCGCTTTTTGTGTTTGTTCAGACAACGGCAATATTTCGCCAGCCGCCAGGTTAACCAGCTTGTCATTTACCATCGCCTGCTGTTGACTGTAAGCACCAAGCAATGCCCTGTCAGCCATAAGATTAACTAAGCGCGGTATACCTCCACTTAGCTGATATAACCTTTTAATTGCACTGTCGGTGAACACGGGCCTGCTGCAACCTGCTACTTGCAACCGATACTTCAAATAGTGTTTTACTTCATCCAGATCCAGTGGCAACAAGTGATATCGCGCGGTAATACGCTGTGCCAGCTGGCGTAAATCATTGCGCTTAAGTAATTGCTGTAACTCAGGCTGGCCAATCAGAATGACTTGCAGCAACTTGCGGGTATTGGTTTCAAGGTTGGTTAATAAACGCAGTTGCTCCAGCACTGCTGGCTGTAAATGCTGCGCTTCGTCAATAATCAGTAAGGTATGCTTGCCAGCAGCATGGTTTTTCAATAAGCGCGCTTTAATTTTATCGCCGAGCATTTTTAAGCTGGCATCACTTTTTTTGTAGCGAATTTTAAGCTCATCACAAATAGCGGCCAACAGCTCCAGCTCAGACAAGGTAGGGTTTAGAATAAATGCTACTTCAGCCCGTTCATCCAATTCTTGCAACAAACAACGCGACACGGTGGTTTTGCCGGTTCCTACTTCTCCGGTTAATAAGACAAAGCCCCCCGCCTCGCCCAAACCAAAGCGCAAGTGTGCCAGCGCTTCGGCATGACGTGGACTCAGGTACATAAAATCCGGGTTAGGTGCTATGGAAAATGGGGCACTGGTTAAGCCGAAAAATCCGGTATACATTCTGCTTCCTGCTGGTTAGGGCGCTGCCATTTGTTGCGACCGTGCATTTTGAAAGGCGACGGGTATAATGGCAAAAAAAATGGCAACAGGAAAGCCGGTGCAACGATATCTGGTAGGTGGTGCAGTTAGAGATAGTCTTTTAGGCTACCCGTTTCACGAGCGTGACTGGGTGGTAGTAGGTGCTACGCCGCAGCAAATGCTGGATTTGGGTTACCAGCAAGTTGGTAAAGACTTTCCGGTGTTTTTACATCCAGAAACCAAAGAAGAACACGCACTGGCACGAACCGAGCGTAAAAGTGGTAAAGGCTATACCGGTTTTACGGTTTATGCCGCACCCGATGTCACCTTAGAGCAAGATTTATTGCGCCGCGATTTAACTATTAACGCTATTGCTCAAGCCGATGATGATAGTGTGATTGACCCTTTTGGTGGTGTGGCAGATATTGAGCAAAAAATACTGCGTCATGTCTCTGAAGCCTTTGCTGAAGATCCCTTAAGAGTGCTGCGCGTGGCACGTTTTTATGCCCGCTACGCGCATTTAGGCTTTAGTGTTGCAACAGAAACCCAAGTACTGATGCAGCAGCTGAGCACTGAACTTAGTACACTTACCCCTGAACGGGTTTGGCAAGAAACGGCTAAGGCGCTTAGCGAGCAAACACCCCAAGCGTATTTTCAATTACTCTATGACACCGGCGCGTTATCGGTATTAATGCCGGAGCTGTCGGCGTTATGGGGCGTGCCGCAACCACCACAGTGGCACCCGGAAATTGATACCGGCATACATACGTTAATGGTGCTGCAGCAAGCGGCGCTGTTATCCTCTCGTATTGATATCCGCTTTGCAGCTTTAGTGCATGATTTAGGTAAAGGTGTTACCAAACCTGAGCTTTGGCCGTCACATCATGGCCATGAGCATAGCGGCTTGCCACTTATCAACCAGTTGTGTAACCGCTTACGGGTACCAAACGACTGTCGCGATCTTGCACTTTTAGTTTGCGAATATCACCAGATTATTCACCGCGCTAATCAGCTAAAAAGCAGCACGGTGCTAAAACTATTTGATGCGGTAGATTTATGGCGCAAGCCACAGCGGCTGGACGATATCTTACTTTGTTGTATGGCCGACTTACGCGGCCGCACAGGCTTTGAACTTGCTGAATATGCACAGGCTGAATACCTGAAAATACTGGCGCAAGCGGCACGCAAGGTTAGCGCAAAAGAGCTTGTTGCTCAGGGCCTGACAGGTGAAGCGATAAAGCAAGGCTTGCAGCGCTCGCGCTTAGCGGCAATAAAAGCCGCTAAACAGCAATGCCTAAATACTTAGCCGGCAAACCAGCCGAGGAAAATAATCAAGCCGACACCTAATAACAAACGGTAAACAACAAACGGAAACATGCCCATACGGCTGATAATTTTCAGGAAAAAGTGAATGCAAACCAACGCGCAAATAAATGACAATCCCATACCTAATGCAATACCCGTCACATCAAATCGTTCAGGTTCTGACAACAGTTTGCTGGCTTGATAACCGCCACTTAACACAATAATAGGTATGGATAACAAAAACGAAAAACGGGCTGCACTTACCTTATCTAACCCGATAAGCATTGCAGCGGTCATCGTAATGCCTGAGCGTGATGTACCCGGCACAATGGATAGCGCCTGAGCAACACCAATAAACAACGCCTGTTTCCAGCTTAATGTGTCCATGCTCTGTTGCTGCTTTGCTGTTGCATCAGCCCACCACAACGCAAAACCAAACACGATAGTCGTAAAGGCAATAATCCAGGGAGAGCGCAATAAGGTATCCACTACGTCTGCTTTTGCCGCCAGCAAGCCGGCAAGTCCTGCCGGTATTGTTGCCAATATTACCCACCAGGCCAGCTTACTTTCCATACTGTGCTTCCCACTAAGGCTATGCACCCAGCCTAGTGTTAACTGGCCTATATCATGACGAAAATACAACATCACCGCTAGCAACGTGCCAACATGTACAGCAACATCAAAAACAATACCTTGATCCTGCCAGCCAAACACTGCTGACGGTAAAATAAGGTGCGCCGACGACGAAATAGGTAAAAACTCAGTAAGCCCCTGAATAATAGCTAAAATAATAACTTCCACTGTACTCACTGCTTACTCCCAGTTAAATGGCACCGGCCATAGTTTTTGTTGCTTGTTATATTGCTGCCATAAACTGCTGTAGGTCTGGCCGGTAAGCGGATGTACCACCTCTGGTGCTATTTCAGCCAAAGGCCACAGTACAAACGCATTCTCAGTGATTTCAGCACGCGGTAATTCAACAGGCTGCTGACAAATGACGTCATCATAGGTTAATAAATCTAAATCTAAGGTGCGGCCACTAAACTTAGCGGCTGTGCGATCACGGCCGTAACTGTCTTCAATTTGTTTAAATAAGGTCACACAGTCTGCTATGGCTAAATCCGTATTTGCCGCTGCAACCATGTTGTAAAACGGATCACCGGCAAAACCTACCGCTTCGCTTTCGTATACCGACGACAACGTTAATGGGCCAAAGTATTGGCTAAGGGCACTGACTGCCGCCTGAATATGAAAATGCCGGTTTTTGTTACTACCAAGGCTGATATAAATCTGCGCCATTAGCTGCGGCTCCGCACAATACGCACGCCCACTGTTTGCGCTTGAGGCACCGCACCAGGTTTACTTACCGTGATATCCACCGAGCTGGTTGCAAAGTCGTCCAGTAACATCTGCGCCACACGCTCGGCGACTGTCTCTATCAGCTCTATCGGTTGTGCTGTAATAAGTTTGATAACTTTTTCTGCAATGACCGCGTAATCCAGCGTCAGCTTTATATCATCGTTAGCCGCGGCATCACGTTGGTCACTTGTTAATGCCAGATCAAGGAATAAACGTTGCTGAATAACTTTTTCCCAGTCGTAAACACCGATAACGGTATCAACTTGTAGCTGTTTTATAAAAACTATGTCCATTCAGTTACATCCGCATTGCGTTATTTCTCGTTTCAGGTAGGCTGGTCGGATAGGTAAAACCGCGAAAACCCTATACTCTGCTGGCCTTGAATCAGGCTGCAATCTTAACGTAAAAACTGGTGCTGAGGAACCGCCTTAATGACCCCGCTGATTGGAATTATGATGCTGACAGCCTACCTATGTGGCTCCGTTTCGTCGGCAGTGCTGGTCAGCAAGCTATTTCGCTTACGCGATCCTCGTAATCATGGCTCTGGCAACCCCGGTGCAACCAATGTGTTACGTCTTGGTGGCAAGTTGCCGGCCATCATGGTGCTAGTTTTTGATATTTTAAAAGGCACAATCCCCGTTTGGGGCTCTTACTTTTTAAAAATCGATCCGTTATTTCTTGGCTTAATTGCAATCTGCGCCTGCGTTGGCCACATTTTCCCAATATTTTTTGGTTTTAAAGGCGGTAAGGCCGTTGCAACAGCATTTGGCACTATGATGCCAATAGGCTTAGATTTAGCCGGTTTGCTAATTGCCAGTTGGTTAATTATTGTCGCATTGAGCGGTTACTCGTCGCTGGCGGCTATTTTAACGGTGATGTTAGCGCCGGTTTTTACCTGGTTTATTAAACCGCTGTATACCGTACCGGTGCTCATGCTAAGCATTTTAATTATTTTGCGCCACCGCGAAAACGTTGTCCGTTTATGGCGAGGCAAAGAAAGCAAAGTATGGGATAAAACCAAGCGTATTCGCGAGTAAGATTAGGCAATAGTTGGGAAAACGAGAAAGTGAGGTTGTAATCTCGAGCTGAGCGCCACAGAGTGTCTGAACAAAAGCACAAGCATGAGGGCAGGAGTTGCAACCAACGCATTACTCCTACCTACCCATTCTAGCCATTAAATTGATGGCAAATCCTGCATTGGCCAGCGGGGTGTCACCCCAATAGTTAAATCCTGCTGCTGGCCAGCCGCTAAACGATAATAGCCCGCCAGTGCAATCATGGCACCGTTGTCAGTACAAAACTCTTTCCGCGGGTAATATACCTCACCACCATAACGCTTTAATAAGGTGGCCAGTTGCTCGCGTAACGACGTATTAGCACTAACACCGCCGGCAATGACCAAGCGGGTATACCCGGTTTGCTGCAATGCCCTATCGCATTTAATTACCAACGTATCAACCACGGCTTGTTGGAAAGACGCGGCAATATCTGCCTGCACTTGCTCAGTGTTACCGGCCTTGGCAATAACATTTGCGGCAGAGGTTTTTAACCCACTAAAGCTAAAATCCAGCCCTGGCCTGTCGGTCATTGGTCGTGGAAACTTATATTTTTTACTATTACCCTGTATGGCCAACTTTGCCAGTAAAGGGCCACCTGGGTAATCTAGCCCCATTAGCTTCGCCGTTTTATCAAAGGCTTCACCGGCAGCATCGTCTATCGACTCACCTAGCAATTGATAACGGCCAATGCCTTCTACAGCCACCAACTGGGTATGGCCGCCCGACACTAACAGTGCTAAAAACGGAAATTGTGGCGGATTGGCCTCCAGCATCGGTGCCAATAAATGGCCTTCCATATGATGTACAGCCAATGCCGGTTTATTCCAGGCCAGCGCCAGTGAACGCCCAATAGCGGCGCCCACCAACAGTGCACCGGCTAACCCCGGCCCTGCCGTGTACGCCACACCATCAATGCTGGCAGCATCACAACCAGCCTCGGCCAATGCTTGTTTAATTAACGGAATGGTTTTACGAATATGATCACGCGAGGCCAATTCCGGCACCACACCGCCGTAATCAGCATGCAATGGGATCTGGCTATACAATACATGGCTTAATAACCCCTGCTCGCCGTCATACACCGCAATACCGGTTTCATCGCAGGATGTTTCTATACCTAAAACTCGCATCTGTGTCTCAAATCCGCTAAAATGGCGGTCATTGTAACGGCTCAACGCGTGCAGAGCCAGAGGATCGGATTTAGATCGCAGAACTGCTTTACATCGCCCTGTCTTTTTGCGTAAAATGCCGCACCATTTTTAATCGTATTGGTTCAGAGATAACCAATTTGGCCCTGAGGTGAGAATTTAATGCCTGTTGTTAAAGTAAAAGAAAACGAACCGTTTGACGTAGCATTACGTCGTTTCAAGCGCTCATGCGAAAAAGCTGGTGTTTTAGCTGATGTTCGCGCAAAAGAATTCTACGAGAAGCCAACCTGGATCCGTAAGCGTAAAAAAGCAGCAGCAGTTAAGCGTCATGCTAAGAAGCTGTCTCGCGAAAACGCACGTCGCATCAAGCTGTACTAAGCGCTAGTCGCTTAACGTACCTGCTTAGCGACATTGGTGCTATCTGCTGGTGATAAAACACTAGCATTGAAAAGCCCAAGATTATATCGCAAGTCGACATCTGCATACCGTGCCCGCAAGGCACGGTTTGTCTTTTTCTGAATAACGCCGAAGGAAAAAGGTGGCAGGACAAATACCCAGACAGTTTATCGATGAGTTGTTGGCTCGTACTGACATCGTCGAACTGATTGACCAGCGCGTACCGCTAAAAAAAGCCGGTAGAAATTACGCCGCCTGTTGCCCGTTCCACAGCGAAAAATCACCGTCTTTTACCGTTAGTCCGGATAAACAGTTTTATCACTGCTTTGGTTGTGGTGCGCATGGTAACGCCATCAGTTTTATGATGGAGTTTGAACAGTTAGAATTCGTTGAAGCGATAGAAGAACTGGCTCAACAGCATCATCTTGAAGTACCACGAGAACAAGGCGTAGGCAACGCTCGCCCTGCAGCACAAGCTGATGATTACAACCTAATGCAGCAAGCAGCAGAGTTTTATCAACAACAGCTACAAACCCATAGCAATGCCGCAGCAGTGCAACAATATGTCGCGAAACGTGGCCTTAGCGCAAAAACCCTCAGTGATTTTGCCATTGGCTATGCGCCTGATGGCTGGGATAATTTACTGAAACGCTTAAGCCCTGCGAATAACAAACCATTGCGCGAGCAACTGGTTGAGCTTCGGTTGATAAACCGCAACGACAATGGCCGCGAGTACGACTTTTTTCGCGACCGTTTAATGTTTCCTATCCGAGATAAACGCGGCCGGGTTATTGCCTTTGGTGGCAGAGTTTTAGGTGACGGTACGCCTAAGTACCTCAATTCACCGGAAAGCCGGCTGTTTCATAAAGGCCGCGAACTTTATGGCCTGTACGAAGCTCGCCAGCAACCCGGGCATTTGGAACAGGTATTAGTGGTTGAAGGCTATATGGATGTCGTCGCATTGGCCGAACAGGACATTCGCTTTGCCGTGGCTTGTCTTGGTACCGCAACAACCTCTGATCATATGCATACGTTGTTTCGGTTTACACCCAAAGTGGTGTGTTGTTACGACGGTGACCGCGCAGGTCGTGACGCTGCATGGCGCGCACTGCAAAGTGCTTTGCCGCAGTTAAAAGATGGCGTAGAGCTAAATTTTGTCTTTTTACCCGACGGCGAAGACCCGGACTCACTGGTTCAAAAAGAAGGTAAAGACACTTTTTTACAACGCATTGCAGCAGCAGTGCCATTAAATCAATATTTTTTTGAACATTTAGTTCAAGAATACAATCCTAATACCGATGCAGGAAAATCGGCATTATCGGTAAAAGCCGCGGAATTGATCAAACAAATCCCAAGCGAATTTTATCGGGAGAGTTTAACAGACAAGCTGGCTAATTTGTTGGGTAAACCGCGGGAACGCACCAAAAATGCAGTAAACCGGGCAAGTAATCGGGTGAAACCGGCAACGATGAAAATAACACCTATGCGCCGTGCTATTGGTTTATTGTTGCAGTACCCCAATTTAGCTAATGTGATGCCTGACGCGCCAGAGCTCGCTGATGCAGATATTCCGGGCATTGGTTTGTTACTTAGTTTGCAGCAACGCTTACTTAAGCAACCGGGCTTAACCACAGCACAATTGCTCGAACAATGGCGAGATTTACCCGAACACAGCATTTTAATGACACTGGCAGCATGGGATCATCAAATTGAGCCAGAACAGCTATCGCAAGAATTTGTGGATACGTTTCACTCAATAGAAGACCAATATTTACAACAACGACTAGAAGCGTTGGAACGAAAAGATAAGCTACAACAGTTAACAAAAGCCGAATGGCATGAGTATAAATTGCTATTACAGGCATTAAAAAGCAAAAAACCAAAGCTTGCGACCTAATGCGACTGGCTAGAAAAGCCGCGCTTTGTTATAATCACTAGTTCGCAATTTTACATTAATCAAATTGGTGGAAGATAAGTCTCTATGGAGCAAAATCCTCAGTCGCAGTTAAAACTCCTGATCATCAAAGGTAAAGAGCAAGGTTATTTAACCTTTGCTGAGGTGAATGATCACCTACCGCAAGACATTATCGATTCTGATCAGATAGAAGACATTATCCGCATGATCAACGACATGGGGATCCAGGTATTTGAAAGTGCCCCGGATGCCGATGATCTGATTATGGCTGATGCCACCACAGACGAAGATGCTGTTGAAGAAGCAGCACAGGCTCTGGTTAGTGTAGACAAAGAGCTGGGGCGAACTACCGACCCGGTTCGAATGTATATGCGGGAAATGGGCACAGTCGAACTACTAACCCGTGAGGGCGAAATTGATATCGCCAAACGGATAGAAGAAGGTATTAATACCGTACAAAGTTCTGTGGCCGAATACCCGGAAGCCATTACTTACTTACTGGAGCAGTGGGATAAGTATGAAGCTGAAGAAATTCGCTTAAGCGACATTGTCACTGCGTTTATTGACCCTAACGAAATCGACGAAGCTCCTGTAGCCGGCAGCCACATTGGTTCTGATGTACCAGAAGACCAAATGGATGACGACGACGATTCAGACGACGACGAAGATGGTGACGGTGATTCAGACGAAGCTGACACCGGTCCGGATCCAGAAATGGCGCGGGAAAAATTCGGTGAATTACGTTCTCAGTACGAGGTTACTCGTAACTCTATCGTTAAAAATGGTCGTGAGCACGCCACCACCAAAGAAGAAATTGAAAAACTGAGCGAAGTATTCCGCTGCTTCCGCCTGGTACCAAAACAATTCGATCGCTTAGTTAAAAACATGCGCGAAATGATGGACCGGGTTCGAGTGCAAGAACGCATAGTGATGAAACACTGCGTTGAATACGCCAAGATGCCGAAGAAAAACTTCGTTAAAGCTTTTACCGGTTTTGAAACTTCTACCGCCTGGTTATCAGCCGAAATTGCTGCCAATAAGCCTTATTCTTCGAAACTGCAAGAAATGCAGGAAGACTTGGTTCGCAGCATCGAAAAACTGAAAAAAGTTGAAGAAGAAACCGGCTTAAGCATCTTTAAAATTAAAGATATCAACCGTCGTATGTCGATTGGTGAAGCGAAAGCACGCCGGGCGAAAAAAGAGATGGTTGAGGCAAACTTACGTTTGGTTATCTCTATTGCGAAAAAGTACACCAACCGTGGCTTACAATTCCTTGATTTAATTCAGGAAGGTAATATCGGTTTGATGAAAGCAGTAGATAAGTTTGAATACCGTCGTGGTTATAAGTTTTCAACCTACGCTACCTGGTGGATCCGTCAGGCAATCACGCGTTCAATCGCAGATCAGGCCCGTACAATCCGTATCCCGGTACACATGATTGAAACCATCAACAAGCTAAACCGTATTTCACGGCAAATGCTGCAGGAAATGGGTCGCGAGCCATCACCAGAAGAATTATCAGAACGCATGCAAATGCCAGAAGATAAAATCCGTAAGGTGCTGAAAATTGCTAAAGAGCCTATTTCGATGGAAACCCCTATTGGTGATGATGAAGATTCGCACTTAGGTGATTTTATCGAAGATGCCACCGGTGAGTCACCGCTGGACTCTGCAACGATGGAAAGCTTGAAAAATGCCACTAACGAAGTACTGGCGGGTTTAACAGCTCGTGAAGCTAAAGTACTGCGTATGCGCTTCGGTATCGACATGAATACCGACCATACGTTAGAAGAAGTGGGCAAACAGTTTGACGTAACACGTGAGCGTATTCGTCAAATCGAAGCCAAAGCGCTACGTAAACTGCGCCACCCTTCACGTTCAGAAGTATTAAAAAGCTTCTTAGACGAGTAAGTTTTTGTCGTTTAGTTGCTGAAAAACAAAGGCGCCTTTCGGCGCTTTTGTTATTTATGCAGTATAAAGCTCAAAAAATCAGCAATTACCACACTTAGCGTAACAAGCCGGATGACAAAGCCGGCAAAAGTTTTTATACTGCCTGCCGCTTAGTATTGCGTCTGCAATCAATTAAGCAACGTGGCCCCATAGCTCAGTTGGCTGAGGGGCGGTCGCCGCAAGGCGATGAGGGGTGACTTAACGTCACGCCAAAAAGCACGAAGGCGAGACCGTGGATGGTTGAGCCGGAATGAAGCTACAGGATGTACACTGGCAGATGTAAAAAAAGTTTCACATGGCCCCATAGCTCAGTTGGTTAGAGCGCTCGACTCATAATCGATCGGTCGCTGGTTCGAGTCCAGCTGGGGCCACCATTCTTAAAGGCTTATTGTTTTACCCTACTGCCTGAAAATAGCTCGGTGCTACCTCTGTGCTACCAATTACCCTAACATAACTAGGGCCTGTTGATCTTTGCTGTTTATAATTCAGCCAACCCACATTGGCAGCCATAATAGACAGCAAGCCAAGGCAAGTGTACTTGCATAATTCCGGGCCAATTTATCATACCGGGTTGCTACTGAACGGTAATGTTTTAGCCTGGCAAACACGTTCTCTACTAAATGGCGATATTTGTACAGACACCAATCAATATCGCCATTTCCAATTTTTGAATTACGTTTACGCGGTATCGTTGGGACGCCATTTTTCGCTCGGATCTGCTCCCGTACTTTCTCACTGTCATAGCCCCGGTCTGCGATAACAT
>NZ_AUDG01000032.1 GCF_000425345.1 Rheinheimera baltica DSM 14885
ATTAGAGTGAATACCCCGGCCAATGCTGGTGACGGTAGCGGCACTGCCGTTTGCCAGGCTTTGCACGCAATCAATCACTGCTTTTTGTCTGGTTGCATGCATTTTGGGTGTGACAAATGAAACGATATTGGTCAAGATAGTACGAACATTCATGGCTGTTTGGTCTCAGTGATGTTTGGCGATTGATCTGATCACCGAACGCCATGAATGTTCCTTCTGAGTTCATCTTTTTGTTTTAGCTAATAATTTTGTGGGGATACCTCAGGGTTTGAGTAAGGTTCGGCTAAACTTGTGCGGTGCATCAGTATTATAGTTATGGGCCATCTTGGCTCTCCTGCTGTTTGGGTTCGCATCTTTTGTTTTTATTTGTGTAGCCTTACTGTAGGCGCAAACGCAGAATTTTTAACCTGTACCTTAGTACTATGGTGATGACTGCAGTCCTGTATCAGACTAAACGAAAATGAAAATAAGGATAACGAGATGTTGAGTCTTATCGGATTAATGGCTGGGCTTGGGCTACTAATCGTGTTGACCATGCGCGGCTTTAACCTGTTTATTACTGCACCATTGTGTGCTTTGCTGGTGGCGGTAACCAATGGTATTCCATTTTGGCAGGTAAGCGACAAACTCGACTTCGTGCACGGTTATATGTCGGGTTTCTCTGGCTTTGTCGCAGCCTGGTTTTTAATGTTTTTGCTCGGTTCTTTGTTCGGTAAACTCATGGAACATACCGGCGCTGCTGATGCAGTGGCGCTGGCTATTGTAAAAAAACTAGGGCAAGGTAAAGCGGTTCTGGCCGTTGTGCTGGCCTGTGCCGTGCTAACCTACGGCGGGGTTAGTGTGTTTGTGGTGGCGTTTTCTGCCTACCCCATGGCGGTGAGCTTATTTAAAGGCGCAAACTTACCCAGACGTTTTATTCCGGCGGCACTGGCGTTGGGCTCAGTTACCTTTACCATGACATCTGCTGGTTCGCCGGAAATTCAAAACTGGATCCCAATTCAATATTTACATACTTCGCCCTATGCTGGCTGGCAAGTTAGCATCGTGGTGGCCATTTTTATGGCGATAGGTGGCTATACATTGCTGATGTGGATGATAAACCGCGCCGTAAAACAGGGCGAACAGTTTAACCAGCGCGCCAGTGACCCGGAAATAACCTCCCGCGCCCTGCCTAACCCGCTAATGGGCATTATTCCGCTAGGTGTGGTGTTACTGTTGTCTTATATGCTACACGATAGCCTACAGCAAGCCGCGCTTATTGTTGCGCTTAGCGGCGGTGTGGTCAGTTTGTATTTGCTTAATTTTCGTTTTTTACATAACCCAGCAGCAGCAACTAACGAAGGGGTATTAGGTGCGTTATTAGCCATAGGTAACACAGCGGCAGTGGTTGGGTTTGGCTCTGTTGCAAAGTTAACACCGGCGTTTAGCAATGTAGTAGATTACATGACCCACCTGCCTGGGCCGGAATTGCTTGGCGCTGCAGTAGCAGTAAGTGCTATCGCGGGTTTAACCGGCTCGGCATCGGGTGGGCAAGCTATTGCGTTACCCGAAATTGCCCCGCATTATCTCGACCGGGGTGTCGATGCCGAACAACTGCACCGTGTCGTTGCCATTTCCTCCGGTGCGTTAGACTCGTTGCCGCATAACGGTTACGTGGTTACCACTATTCGTGCAATCTGTGGCGAGAGTAATCAAAATGCGTATTGGCCAGTAGCCGTTGTGAGTGTGCTGGTGCCGGTATTAGGCACAGCTCTGGCAATACTGTTATTTCAGTGGTTTTAAGGAAGATAGATGCGAGTTTTATTAAGTATACTGCTAGCGGCAAGTTTGGGCTTTACGGCAGCAGCAAATACAGTAGATGTAAAAAAACAGCGCTTTACGCTTGATAGCTTTACTACAGCGAATGGCCAGACTATTGCCCCGGTTAATATTGGCTGGGAAGCCTATGGCAAGCTTAATGCAGATAAGTCTAACGTAATATTAATTACCCACTATTTCTCTGGCACCAGCCATGCGGCCGGAAAATACCAAGCAACAGATGCCGTACCGGGTTATTGGGACAGCATTATTGGCCCAGGTAAAGCCATCGACACGAATAAATTTTATGTTATTAGCAGTGATACCTTAGTTAATGCCAATGTATTTGACCCCAATGTTATTACAACAGGGCCTGCGACTATTTCCCCTGCTACAGGCAAGCCTTATGGTTTAACCTTTCCCGTGGTTACCATTGGCGATTTTGTTGAGGTGCAAAAAGCCCTGCTTGATAGCCTCGGCATTACTAAATTGTATGCCGTTATTGGCCCGTCAATGGGATCGTTTCAAGCGATTGAATGGGCAGTGCGATACCCGGAGCGCGTCGAGCGCTTAATACCGGTAATAGGCAGTGCCTTTATTGACACCTTTGGCGCAGTGAAACTTGAGCGCTGGGCTTACCCGATAAAAGTCGACCCAGCGTGGAACAATGGCGATTACTACGACAAAGGTCAACCGATTCAGGGCTTAACCACGACGTTAGCCTATATTACTCAGGATGCCGTGCATCCGGTGGGCTTTAACCTGCGCTACCCATCTCCCGTTGCAGATAAAGCCGCTTTGCAAGATATTCGCGCCAGCCTTACTGCGTGGGACGAACTCATGCAACATGCCAAAGTTCGGGCAACCTATCAGGATGCTAATCACATTTTGTATTTAGTCAGAGCATCGCAGCTATGGCGTGCTGGCATGGGGGACAGCTGGCAACAGGCGGTCGCTAAAGTTCAGGCTAAAACGTTATTCTTACCGGCAACCGGTGACTTACTGTTACCGCCCTATCTTAGTAAGCAAAGCGCTTCCGCTATGAATGCCGCAGGCAATCCGCCCCAATATGCTGAAATTCCGGGCGACTGGGGCCATTTAGATGGTGTCGTGGGTATAGAAGCGGTCGCGAATAAAATACAACTTTTCTTGCAGTAATTTTCATTCAACTTTTCCTGGTGGGAGCTGCTGTTTTGGGCTCCCTGTTTTTATACCTAACTCCCCCAATACTTAAGTGCGTGCAATATGTTAATCCGTTACTCGATAACAAAAGCTAATTTAGCTATTGAATACGCCACGTATAGTCTCCAGATATGTATCAGCAAGTGGAAACTAATCCATGTAGGCGAGGTCTGTTAGTTAGGCCTAACACGCCACAGAGTTAACAACAGGAGTAAGCTATGCAAATTCAAATTAACAGTGATCGTAATATTCAGGCCGATGAGCGGCTGGCAGAAATTGTTCGCAATACATTGCAAAACAAACTCAGCCGATTTGCTGACCACATAACGCGGATTGAAGTGCATTTTAGTGATGAGAATGGCAACACCAAGCATGATGGCAGTGATAAACGCTGCATGCTGGAAGCCCGCTTTGAAGGCTTGGACCCGGTAGCGATAACCGAACATGCCGCTACAGTAAACCAAGCCTTAACCGGTGCTGCCGACAAAATGCAACGTAAATTAAGTTCGGTAGTAGGCAAATTACGCGACAAACATGTTCGTGCTACTACCCCAGAATTCGCCGAGCCCGACGAAGTAATTTAACCTCTGTTGTTTAACATCTTTTGATGTTTTGATGCAGCGCTGGCATGTTGTGCCCAGCGCTGCAATTTATTCCTTAGCCTCACACTTCTGTCCATAACGTGCATCCCATTGTTGTAATTTTGGCGTCATTAAATGAAACCATAATGGCGGGATCAGCGCTAGCAAAATTGACCCTAAATAACCGGTAGGTAAATCCGGTGCATCAGGCATGGCTTTTAATTGATAAAACGGCAGTTGCGCTCTGGCATGATGATGTGAATGCCGGGTTAGGTTAAAGCTGGCCCAACTGCTAATGCGCTTAGTACTATTCCAGCTATGATAAGGCCGTACAGGCTGCTTAGGCTGGCGCACAATGCCGTAATGCTCAATATAATTAACCACTTCTAACAAGGCTTTGGCGAGTAAAGCACAAGCACTAAATAACAATAACCCCGGTAAACCGGCCAGAATCAAAGCCACTACACTTAATACTAAAGACATCACAATGCCGCGTAAATATCGGTTATGGTAACTGTACAACGCCAGGTTTAAATGTGTTAAACGTTGCTTTTCAATTGCCCAGGCGCTGATATTACCTGCAACAGTAGAAATAACGATATGCTGATATACATTTCTTCCTCGCGGCGCACTTGCAGGGTCCTGCAGGGTAGCAACATAACGGTGATGGCCATACACATGCTCGATTGCAAAAGCACAATCCCAGCTAAAAGCCAGTAACCAGCGGCCAATTAGCATGGCCAAACGATCTGCCGTGCGGTGTGTCAGCTCGTGCGCTGGCACAGTACCCACTATAGCCATTAATAATCCGGCACCAAGCCATACCGGGACAAAGTGCCACCACTGATTACCAGCACGTGCCGCCAACGCATCGTAGCCTGTATAGTGGTAAATAAACTGTCCTATCCCAAACACGTCATTTTCAGCCACGCTCCACAACAACATGACAAAAATCATCGCAATAAAGACTAAAGCGCTATAGAGCTGAGCATTTAACAGCCAGGTGTGAGCATACGCTGGCTCGCTAAGATCATCACCCATTAGCACATCGCCAAACACCACAACCAGCAACACCACAATAAAGCCCAGCGCCATCCAATTGCCACCCAAGCCGATACCCAGCAAAAACGGCAGTGTAAGCAAATGAAACAAACTGAATTTTAAATATTTTATCATCGACGCCAACCCGCAAGAATTCAGGCTATAAGCGTATGACATCGTAAGCACTAACGGCAGTGTTATAGCAGCCAACTTCTGGTCATTTTCGGACAAATAATACTGACATCAAAGCGAGTAAGGTACACTACATAAACTGGGTTTGAGTACAGCATTAAGAGGTTACATAGTGCCATGGTAAGTAGCAGCGGTTTAAGCCAGTATCGGCTTACTCATCCCGAGGCAAAAAGCACAGCCGTTAACAGCAATACCCTCGGTAATGAGGTAACATTGCCTAGCCACTATGTGCGTAACTTGCTGGATTTGCTGCAAAGCCGTGGTGGCAACGTTGAGGCGGTGCTAGCTAAAGCAGGGCTGCCACCAGAGGGTCCAAATCAGATAAATGCCACGCTAAGCTGGCAACAGTTTCATGCCGTAATTCAGCTCTGCTGTAACGAAATAAATGAACCGGCATTAGGACTTTATCTGGGCAGCCAGCTAACCATTAATACTCATGGTATGTTGGGGTTAGCTGCAATCAGCAGCGTTAACATGCATGAAGCCTTGCAACTTATTTGCAAGTATACCGCCACTCGTAGCCCACTACTGACACTTAGTATGCGCCAGAACCAACAGCAAGTGCATCTAACGCTGGAAGAACTGCATCCGTTGGCAGACATTCGCCAATTTGTGGTAGAAACCTTTGCTGTGACCTTGCATGCTACGCTGGACTTTGTTACCGGACACAAATATCGCCTGCGTCAGGTGCAATTTGCCTTTGCAGAACCAGGCTACAGTGCATTGTATCAGGCATTTTTTCCCTGCCCAGTTCGTTTCGCCCAACCACAACACCGCTTTATTTTTGACGCCACAGACCTGGCAATCCCCTGTCCCTGGGCTGACCGGCAAGTACAAAACCAACTTAGCGCCCAATGCGAGCAAGAATTGCAGCGCTGGCAGCAAAGCCAGAGTATTGCCGGGTTAATCAGGCTTATGCTGGGCCGCACTAAAGGGCGGGTTCCCTGTATAGAAAAAATTGCCGCCGAGTTTGCCATGTCCAGCCGCACACTGCGCCGACGTCTGGACAACGAGCAAACCAGTTACCACCAGCTAATTACAGACTGGCGTCAGCAAATGGCGACCCATTATCTGTTAACAACGGCCCTGCCGGTGCAGCAAATTGGTTTTTTGCTTGGTTATGCCGATCCGGCTAATTTTGGCCGTGCCTTTCGGCGGGAGAATGGTGTATCGCCGCAACAATTCCGGGCAAAACAGCAGACAAAATGTACTGTTGATCTTGAGAAATAAGCCACTTCGCCACGGTTGTTATATCTGCACAACCTTACTAATGGTCTCTCGGGAACAACACCAAATGGTCTAAATCGAGCCGAATACCAATATGCTCGCCCATTGCATGATTATGATGGCTTAGTGCCAGACACTGTACCTGCTCGCCACTGTCGAGCTTTAACTGATACAAAATATGTGAACCACGAAAGGCTTTGTCTGCTACCTGTGCGGTAACACTGCTGCTATCATCATGAACAATGTCGTCCGGTCGTATTAACACGTCAACCTTGTCACCCGGCTGCAAACTACTGACATACCGCTGCTGGAATATGCCCAGGCTGGTTTGAACCTGCTGCGCGGCCAAAACAGTACCCGGTAATAACACGCCACGACCAATAAAGTCGGCGACAAAACGGCTGGCCGGTTTATGATAAAGCTCATACGGGCTGGCCCATTGTTGCAAACGTCCCTGAGCCATAACACCTATCATATCAGCCATTGCAAAGGCTTCATTTTGATCATGCGTTACCATTACTGCGGTGATTTGCAGTTGTTGCAATATTTGCCGGATCTCGCGAGCTAAACCTTCTCGCAGTTCGGTGTCCAAACTGGAAAACGGCTCGTCCAGTAACAATACGTTAGGCTCTGGTGCCAGTGCGCGTGCTAACGCGACGCGCTGCTGTTGGCCGCCGGATAACTGATGAATATAGCGCTGGCCCAAATCCGGTAACCCCACCAGCTGCAGCAACTGCTTCACTTTGGTGGCTTTGACGCTTTTACTTACATGGCGCAAGCCAAAGCTAATATTGTTCGCCACACTGAGATGTGGAAATAAGGCAAAATCCTGAAACACCATTCCCACCTGGCGTAACTCGGGCGGAAGTTGCTGCTCGGCATTGCTCACTATGTTGCCTTGCAGGCTAATGCTGCCGGCACACACAGCCTCAAAGCCAGCAATTGCACGCAGTAAAGTAGTTTTGCCACACCCTGAAGGCCCCACTAAACAGCCAATCTGGCCTTTGGCTAGCGATAAACTGATGTCTTTAACAACCGTGTTTCCACTGTATGCCACAGCAACCTGTTGCAAATTCAACATTAAGGCTTTCCTTTAATACTTGAGTCTACCGAGCGTGCCAATACTATTACAGGCAATAAGCTTACCAAAACAATAGCCAATGCGGGCAAGGCAGCATCGGCTAAGCGCTCGTCTGACGCCAGCTCGTAGGTGCGCACCGCCAGGGTATTGAAGTTAAACGGTCGCAAAATAAGCGTGGCGGGTAACTCTTTGAGTACATCAACAAATACCAGCAACAATGCCGTTAATACACTGGTACGTAACAGTGGCAGATGAATTTTTTGCAGCACGTGCAAAGGTTTATAGCCCAAAGAACGTGCGGCATTATCCATACTGGGTTTAATGCGTTCCAGGCCGGCTTCAACGCTGTGAAGTGACACAGCAAGAAAGCGCACGCTGTAGGCTAATAGTAGTGCGAATAAGGTACCGGAAAAAATAAGCCCGGTGCGCACGCCAAACCACTGCTCCGCCAGCAAATCTATGCGGCCATCTACCCAGGCTAACGGCAACATTACGCCAATTGCGATAACAGTACCCGGTACGGCATAACCCAACGCAGCAATACGCACCGGTACTTGCACCATAACGTCACGACGCAGCCGTTTGCCATAAGCAAATAACAGCGCCAGCAGCACAGAAATAATGGCTGCCATGGCGGCTAACGTAAAGCTGTTCCATACTAATACGCCAAACTCACGGTTTAGTGTTACCTGGTAGTTGGTCAGCGCCCAGCTGATTAACTGAATGGCTGGCACAATAAAGCCTAACAATACCGGCAATAAACATAGGGTAAATAACAAAAGCTGATGGGCAAGATTCACTGGCCGTCTTGCATGAGAATGACGATGCTGGCCTTGATAGTAGTAACGAATTTTCCGTCTTGACCAACGTTCAAGCACTAATAACAGCAAGACAAAACTGGTCAGCAGCGCCGCCAATTGTGCAGCAGCAACCTGATTACCCATACCAAACCAGGTACGAAAAATGCCGGTGGTAAAGGTGGTAACACCAAAATACTGCACTGTGCCGTAATCCGCAAACGCCTCCATCATTGCCAGCGCTGTACCAGTAAGAATGGCTGGTCGTGCTAACGGTAAGGCCACTTTCCAAAAGTGCTGTCGTGGCGTAAACCCTAAGGTACGACTAGCTTCAAATAATGATGCAGACTGCTCGAGAAAAGCCGTGCGTGCCAGCATGTATACATAGGGGTATAGCACCAGTGATAGCATAAGTATTGCGCCGCCTAGTGAGCGGACTTCAGGAAACCAGTAGTCGCCATAACGCCAACCAAACTGTTCCCGTAATATTGTTTGCAACGGCCCGGCAAAATCCAGCATCCCGGTATAGGTGTAAGCAATAATATAGGCTGGCATCGCCAAGGGCAGTAACAATAGCCAACGCAGATAACGCCGGCCAATAAACTGATATTGAGAAATAATCCACGCTGTTGAAGTGCCCATTAACAGGGCACCGATGCCTGTACCACCGGCCAGCAGCAAGGAGTTTATAACGTAATCCGCCAACACGGTTTGGCGCAAGTGCAACCAAACGTCAGGTTGCGGATAGCCAATACTGGCAAAAATAACCAATACCGGCACGGCCAGCACAGCGGCTGGCAACAATACCGACCACCGCCAGATATCACGCCATCCGCGCATCATCTGGCCTGGGCCCTGCTACAACATACAACGTTCAATAATTACTTCCAGCCAGCGCGGTCCATTACCCGTATCGCATCAGCGTTTAATTCACCCAATTTTTCCAATTGTAACTGGTCTGCCTTAAATTCACCAAAGCCTTGTAAAATCTCGCTGGCCTTTACATCAGCACGAATAGGATATTCGTGGTTGGTGTCGGCGTACCATTGTTGGGCATCGGTGGTGGTCATGTACTCTAAAAGCTTTACCGCTTCGGCTTTGTTGGGCGCATATTTAGCCACACCGGCACCGGAAATGTTGATATGTGTGCCTCGCCCGTCTTGGTTTGGCCAAAACACCTTAACGGCGTCAGCTGCGACTTTTTCTTTTTCATCGGCCAACATACCGCCAAGATAATAAGTGTTGGCAATGGCAATATCACAAATGCCCGCTGCGGCGGCTTTAATTTGGTCACGATCGCCGCCTTTGGGCGGACGGGCGAAATTAGCCAATAACCCTTTGGCCCAACTTTCCGCTGCATCAGCACCGTCATTGGCAATCATACTTGCCGTCATCGATTGATTATAAATATTGTCAGAAGAACGAATACAAATACGGCCGCGCCATTTAGGACTGGCTAAATCTTCATAGGTTGATAGCTCAGAGGGGGAAACTTTGCCAGGTACATATAAAATAGGCCGGGCACGCATGGTTAAACCAAACCATTGATTCATCGGGTCTCGCAATGATGCGGGGATAGTTTCTGCTAACACATCCGACTCGACACTTTGCAGCACACCCTGCTGTTTTGCCCGGGACAAACGGCCCACATCAGTACTAATCAGAATATCTGCCGGGCTGTTACGGCCCTCACTTACCATACGACTGATCAATTCATCAGGCTTACCGGTAATCAGGTTAATAGTAATGCCCGTTTCACGGCTAAATTTATCTAGCAGTGGTTTGATTAGCTCTTCCTGTCTGGCAGAGTAAATATTTACCTCCGCTGCCTGCACTGCGCTAATGTTACCTAATACGCTAACAATAGCGGCGCCCAATAAGCTTAATGCGTAACGTGGTTTCATACTGATACTCCCAGCAGATAGATAGCATAAAATTTACGCCATATAAGCATAAATACGAATAGTTCTCAACGAGATTCAGATTATTACATTAAAAAAGCCGTTAAACATCGCTTAACGGCTTTTGCAGGTAGTGAATTTAACTCAACCTAGTTAATGGTCATGGGCAGCTGGTTCAGCAATGCCTAACCACACAAGCTTGTGCGGGACAAAGTTTAGCTGTTTCGTCGTAACAACTTCAGCATCTTTAAGGTCTACGGTTAACAAGCTACTGTCAATCGGGTTTAGCACATAGGCTTTATCGTCACTGGCTGAAATAGCTAATTCAAAGCGGCTGCCAGTAGGCATAGTGCTAAGATCCGCACTGGTCAGTTGGACTTTCGCGGCAAACTCAAACGCCGCTTCTTCCGCCGCAGTAGCAGCACCTTCATGCTCGTGGCCGTGGTAGTGCAAAATGGTCAAATAGCCTTGGTTATCCAGCAGGACAAATTTTTCGCCTTTATCGGCAAAGCCATAGCCTATAACGCCGGCCTCCTCACTACTCTGCCAGTCTACCAGCTCCATTTCGCCATCTTCTGCATGAATAGCAAACATGCTGCTACCCGCAAACCCCACCAAATGTTCGGCATGATCAGCACCAACCAGAGTACCAATGCGCATAGTGCCGGTAAAATCGTCGGTATTGGCAATTTTGCTGGCGGCAAAGGTTTCACCTTCCTGGGTAATCACTAACACTCCGTCAGTACAGCCAAAGGCAATAACATGCTCGTTCTGCGCACTGCCATGTAAGTTAGGGCAAGTTTCGGCAAACACCATTTCTTCATCGAAGTGATCATCATGCGAATGATACAACGCGACTTTATCTGGCAAGGTAGTCGCGCTGTCGGCCTCACGTAGCGTCGAAATCAAATACTCACCGCGCGCCTGAGCGGCACCATGCATATGGATGCTGTAATTCAGCACAGGATAACCATTGCTATCGGTAGTAATATCCGCATCGGTAATCACCGCTACTGCCGCAGGTGTAGAGCTTGCGGCATCACCGTCAAAAAATACCGCAGTCTGGCTGTCAGTACTGGTAATGTGTGTCGGCCGGCTGTCACTAAGAACAAAACTGCTTAATGCAGGTGCTTGCTGGTAAGGATGCAGATGATCAACATGATCTTCCTGGAATAAACCACCATCCACAAACTCTACTCTGTCGGTAGTGCGCTGTACGACCAGGGCATAGCGTTTACCGGCAGACGCGGCCAGTGCAGAAGGCGTATCAGCTACGGCAAAAGTATCTAACAGGCTACCATCTTCCAGTTCGTATACCGACACAAGGTTTGAATCCTTGGCCGAAATGACCAACCGGCCTGCGCTGCTAATTTCATCATGATCGTGGTCGTGATCATCGTCATGATCATCATCTACTGCTATTGGCTCTTTTTCTACGATGTTAGTGGTACTGTCACCACACGCAGCTAACATGGAAGTGGCGACCAGCAACGCAACCAAACTAAATTTTGCCTTTAATTGAGCTTGTAACATAAAATCTCCGTGTAAAATAAAAAGTTGCCGCAGGGCAGGAACCAGCGTACCTGCGGCAAAAAATCAGAAACTACCGCGCACGCCCAGCGCAACAGTGCGGCCCGGTAGCGGGGCGATATCTTTTAAAAATGAGGTATGCACTCGCGCATCTTCGTCAGTCAGGTTTTGCCCTTTCAGGTAAGCTGTTAGCTGTGATGAGCCAACATCAAACCGGTAGCTGACGCTGGCATCAAGCAGGGTATAGCCGTCAGTTGCGGTTTCCAGCCCGGAGGTTTTATCCTGCTTCATATAACGGGTAGCGCGCAGATCGGCACTAACAGCATCCTGTTCGTAAGCCAGTTCAGCTGCAAAACGCAGCGGCGGCGTACGCGGTAAATCGCCTCCGCCATTTAAACGGGCTCGGATGTAATCGCCTTGCAGGGTTAATTTGAACGGCGCATTAATTTGCCAGACATACTGGGCTTCCAAACCGTTCAAGGTGACATCCGCCGCGGTAAATAGATAAACCGGCAGCTCGCCACTGTGATCATGCTCATCGCCGTGGTCATGTTCATCGCCATGATCATGGCCATCTTCGGCAAATAAGCCGGTGTTTTGCTGGTAATAGTAGTTATCTACCTGGTTGTAGAAGGCGTTCAAGACAAAACCGGTATTACCGCTGAATTTACGCAGCGTAATATCCAGATTATTGGCCACCTCCAGCTCAATCGGTTTGGTATTTAATACAAATTCGTTATCATCCAGCGTAAACATTGCACCTACTTCATAAGAAGCGGTGCCAATATGTGGGCCAAATGACAACAATTCAGATGCTGAGGCTGCCCGCTGCGAACGTGACAGCGACACGCCCAGGTTATAACCTTCGGCAAAATCCCACACCGCGCCGGCAGACAGGCTGTATGGCGTAAATTTCTGGCTAACATCAAATACACGGATAAATTCAGCATCACTGCCATGGCCGTGGTCGTGGTCGTCATGATCATCATGGTCGTCGTGCGCATCGTCGCCATGCGCTTCTAAATACGGCAGCAATACATTGCTGGCATCAATGGTTACCCGCTCAACCCGCGCACCTAATTGCACCAGCCAGGGGCCAAAATGGCGCTCTTCCATCCAGCCCAGTGCCAGCATTTGCGTTTCTGACGGCGGCGTAAAAGCCTCTGCTCCTACTGCTTCAAAATCACTGTACTTGTAATGCAGGCTTAAACCGCCGCGCCAGTCCTGATAGGTGCGGTGGAGCAGCTCAACCCGAGCTTCGTGGCTGCGGTTTTTAAAGGTAGTACCCACTGCACCATGCTCAATTTCAGCATGCTCGTAGTCAGTAACAGCAAAACGGGTATTTACCGCCCGGATAAAACCAGACGAAAAATTCAGTTCACTGAGTAACTGTACACGGTGCTGGGTCAGATCAGCAAAAACGTCTTCTTCCGCACCATGTTCATCATGCTCATCAGAATGCTCGCTATGATCTTCATGTTCTTCATGGCCACCATGCGAATGGCCGGGAATACCATATTCACGGTCTAAGCGGCCATAAGATAAGCCAACATAGCCATTGTCCAGCAAATAGCTGCCCCCTAACGTAAAGCCTTTGGCGGTAGCTGCGGTATTTTCTACCACACCTTTTTTCGCTTCTGCCTCAGGCTCTGCTTCAGCAAAGCCAGGAATACTATAACTGTCGTTGTCACGCCAGAAGCCATCAATATACACGCCAACATTACCGGTACCGGTCACTAAAGAGCCGGCAGCAAGCTTTTCATTATTAACAGAATCGCGCTGCACCATCCATTCAGCGCGGGTGCTGTTGTCAGTAGGAATACGCTCGTCGACCACATTCACCACACCACCAATAGCACCACTACCATAAAACAACGTGGCCGGGCCGCGCAGCACTTCAATTTGCGTTGCCGTGCTGGCTTCAGCCGCTACGCTATGGTCAGGCCCAACGCGTGAAGCATCACCGGCATCGAGGCCGTTTTGTGTAATCAGTACGCGCGGGCCATCTAAACCACGGATAATCGGGCTGCTGGCGACACCGCCATAAAAATTAGAATGCACACCGACTTCGTTTTTTAACGTATCACCCAGTGTCGACGCCTGACGCATTTTCAGTGCGTCACCAGCCAGTACGCTTACCGGTAAGGCTGATTCGGTTACCGATGCATGCAACGGGCTAGCTTTTACATCAATAGTTTCAATAGTCGTGGTTAATAATACCACGCTCAGGTTAGCCAACCCCTGCGCAGGTACCTCGACATGCACATCACGATGAGCAAAACGGCTAGCCTCTATATGCAGCTCAGCTTCACCGGCATTGACGTTAGCCAACACAAAACGCCCCTGCTCGTCGGTGCGCGTTTCACCATTAGTGCCCATTAGCTGCACCCGGGCATTCGCTACTGGTTTACCGGCGGCATCTGTAACGGTACCTTTAATACTGTCGGCGTAAGCCGTTGACGTTAAAGCAGCAAACACTGCTGCGGTTAACAGAGTCGGTTTAAACATTGTCACTCCATGTTAGCCATTCGCTGTCACAACCTGATCAATCGATTTGACGATCTAAGTGTTACGTTATAACATATTTTGGATATTGTGATGTTATAACATTTTTGCAGTGCGCTGCAATGTTTACGACAACAAAACTACTGTGCACGGTGAATAATCTAAACGGCATAGCTGCTAACCGTGCCGTATTAAGCGAGGTTGTATGAAAGATTTGATAGCGGCTACTTTATCCGGCCTCTGTGTTGTGCATTGCCTGGCCACGCCAGTACTGCTGGCACTGGCCAGTTCCGGCTTGTTGTTGGGTATGTTTAGCTCTGAGTGGTTTCACTATCTGATGCTGTTGCCAATTAGTGTGTTACTAGCATGGAGCCTGCCGGGCGGCTGGTGTGTACACAAGCGTAAAGCGCCTTTTGCACTGGGCTTAAGCGGCTTCTTAGTTCTGGTTGCCTCCTTGCTTGCGCCACACGAAGCCGAAACAGCGCTATCACTAAGCGGCGGTTTGCTGCTTATTAGCGCCCATTTATTTAACCGTAAACTGCTGCACAAACTGCGAGGGCCACAAGATGCTGCCAGCTAACATCACACCCGATACACGCCTGCCGGTAACGGTATTGTCCGGCTTTTTAGGGGCCGGCAAAACTACCCTGCTTAACCATATACTGCATAACCGCGACGGCTTGCGCGTAGCGGTTATCGTTAACGATATGAGCGACGTTAATATCGACGCCAACCAGCTAAATAAAGAAGTCAGCCTTAACCGCGCCGAAGAAAAGCTGGTAGAAATGAGTAACGGCTGTATTTGCTGCACCTTGCGTGAAGATTTGCTGCTGGAAGTCGGCAAACTGGCCAAAGCCGGCCGCTTTGATTATCTGCTGATTGAATCGACCGGTATCTCCGAGCCGTTACCTATAGCTGAAACCTTTACCTTTGAGCATGAAGACGGCCAGAGCCTGGCCGATATTGCCAGATTAGACACCCTGGTTACGGTGGTGGATGCAGTCAACTTTATGGCTGATTATGACGCCGCCCAAGATCTCTCCGAGCGTGGCGAAAGCTTAGGCGAAGACGACGATCGCAGCGTCGCTGATTTACTGATAGAGCAGGTTGAGTTTTGTGATGTGTTGGTTATCAGCAAAACCGACTTAATTACGTCACAACAACTGCAACGTCTTAGCGCGATATTACGTAGCTTAAATAGCCGCGCCCGAATTATTCGTGCCGATAACGGCAAAGTTGAGTTAAGCCAAATACTGAATACCGGCTTATTTAATTTTGAACAGGCACAACAAGCGCCAGGCTGGCTGGCGGAACTACGCGGCGAACACACGCCAGAAACCGAAGAATACGGTATCAGCAGCTTTGCCTTTACTGCACGTAAGCCGTTTCATCCGCAGCGGTTTCATGCTTTTTTACATCAGGATTGGCCTGCCGGCCGCCTGCTGCGCTCTAAAGGTTATTTCTGGCTGGCCAGCACGCCGCAACATGCCTGGTTGTGGCATCAGGCCGGCGGTATCGCCCGGTACAATATGGCCGGGTTATTCTGGCAGGCCGTGCCCTCAGAGCAATGGCCGCAAGAGCCAGAGCTGCAAGAAGCTATTATACAAAGCTGGGCCGAACCCTTTGGCGACCGGCGCCAGGAGCTGGTGTTTATTGGCCAGCAACTGGATAAAACGGCCATGCTGGCACAATTGAATGCCTGCCTGCTAACCGACGATGAGTTAGCACAAGGCGAACAACTCTGGCAGCAGCTACCCAGCCCGTTTACTGCGGACCAAGCAGCATGAGTGCCTTATCATTTACTGAGTTTAAGCCGGCAAGCCGCCAGTTGATTGACAAAAATCAGCACGTGCTTACCGGCATTTTTGCCAACGACGTAAATTTGGTCAGCTGGCAACGCAGCATTGATACAGCCATCACAGACTATTGCCGAAGGCTTAGTTTCGCTATGCCGCTAAAACGCATTGTCAGCGCAGACAGCGTGCATCAGGATATTGGCTTTGCACTACCTGATGCGCCTGGGAAATCGGCGTTGCTGGCCGATATTTCCCTGCAATGCCAGATGTTCGCCTGCCTGATGGATTGTCAGCAGCTGGGGCTGCGGCTGGAAACCCTGAGCAAGCCCATGTGCCCGAAGTTTCATACCGATCATCTGGTATGCCGTCTGGTAGCCACTTACCTTGGCCCCGGCACTGAGTGGCTGGATACAGATGGCAAGCCGGCACAAGCCCGGACATTTTCTGTGACTTTACTCAAAGGCTCCGGCTGGGAGGGCAATGAACAAAATGCCATAGTGCACCGCTCCCCGGCGTCTGACACGCCCCGGGTGTTGCTGACGCTGGATCCGATGTAAACCTGCGTCTAAGTCATTTGCTCAGGTACTGCGACAATTTGTCGCATCCACGGTTGCGCCGGCTTTTGTTATCTTAATTGAATAAAATCAATTAAATAACAGAGTTGAGCATATGCCCTCCAACAACATTTCCTTGGCCCTGGTTGGTCTACCTTTACTACTTAATCCGGTTGCCGTCAGTGCCGAAACAGCCAGTGCCAAACAACTTGCAACAACAGAGATTGAAGTAATGGTGGTGACCAGCAGCCGTCAGGCGCAGGCGCGGGTTAATCTGGCTGAATCGGTCGCGGTATTGGATGAAGACACCATTAAAAATGTTAGTCCCGGCCACCCAGCTGAGCTACTGAACCGCGTATCCGGCGTGCATGTAAATGATTTAGGCGGTGAAGGCCATATGACCGCCATTCGCCAACCGATTACCACCGGTGGTGTTTACCTGTTTTTAGAAGACGGCTTACCCACCCGACCAACCGGCTTTTTTAACCATAATGGCCTGTATGAAATTGATATCCCCAACGCCGGCCGGGTAGAGGTGACCAAAGGCCCAGGCTCGACGCTGTACGGCAGCGATGCCATAGGCTGCATTTTTAATATTTTAACGCCTGAGCCTGCACCGCAGTTTGGCGGCCGGCTACAGGCAGAACTTGGCAGCGACGGCTGGCAACGTGGTTTGCTCAGTGTCAGCGGGCCTGTAGCCGACAAGCATAGCGCCTTCTGGCAGCTTAACAGCACTAAAAGTGACGGCGCGCGCGAACAGGCCGATTACCAGCGTTTTTCCACTAACCTGCGCCTTGATAGTGAACTGGGTGAGCACACCCGCCTTAAAACCCTGCTGAGCTTTGGCAAGGTAGATCAAAGCGGTACCTCGGGCCTGTCATTTGAAGATTACACACAAAACCCGGAGCGCAATTACTATCACGGTGACATGGGTGCCCGTGATGTGCAGGCACTACGTTTATCGGCCGAGCTGCGTCATCAGCTGTCGGATAACAGCGAGTTGATGCTGATGCCGTTTTTCCGCGATAACCGCTCCGATCTGATGCCAAGCTGGATGCTAAGCTACGATCCGGTGCTGCAGCAAACCCGGTTTAAATCCTATGGCCTGTTGGCGCAGTACAGCCAGCAGTTAAACGACCGGTTTAACTGGACCACCGGTCTGGATATCGATTACACCCCCGCCAATTTTACCGAGCAGCAAATTAGTGTAAGTCGCGACGGCGATATTTATACTGATTACGCCCTGACAGGGCGCACCAACTATAACTATGATGCCAAGCAAACGGTGCTGTCACCCTATGCGCAGTTACAGTGGTTTGCCAGCGAGCAGCTGATTATTAGCCTGGGCGCACGCTATGATTATTTCAGTGTCGACTACACTGATCTTTTGCCACAGGATGTACCAGAACAAATCGGCCGCAACAGCTGGTTCAGACCCGACTCGCAAAAAATCAGCTACCGCCAGCTTAGCCCCAAGGCCGGTATCGTGTGGAAATTCGCTGACAATCAGCAGCTGTATGCCAACCGGCGCCACGCCTTCAGGGTGCCGTCAGTAGGCCAGGTATTCCGCCCCGGTAGCAGTAGCGACACCACTGAACTGGAGCCGGTAACCGCAGTAAACCATGAGCTGGGCTGGCGCGGCCAGTTTGCCAACCCGTTGTTTAAACGACTGCAGCTTGATGCCAGTATCTATGATTTAGCCATTAAAGATGACGTCGTAACCTATATCGACGGCAATACCCGTAAAGTGACCAATGCCGGCGAAACCAACCATCGCGGCATTGAATTGATGCTGCAACTGGTACTAAATGAGCAATGGCAGTGGCAGGCCAGCGGCAGCTATAGCCGGCAGAAATATGAAGATTTTCAGTATCTGTACAGCTGCTTCCCACCGGCCTGTGTGCCGCCGGTGTCAGAAACCCGCAACTTTGCCGGCTTTGATGTTGGCAAGGCACCCAAACAGCTGTGGCAAAGTAGCTTGAGCTACCAGCCCGCGCAACTTGCCGGCCTGTGGCTAGAGCTGGAATGGCAAAAAGTAGGCCGCTATTTTACCGACGAAACCAATACTAACACTTATCCCGGCCATGATTTATGGCACCTGCGCGCCCGCTATCAGCTAACGGATAATATTAGCCTGGCCGCGCGGCTGATGAATATCAGTGATAAAACCTACTCGACCTACACCAGTAATCAGGTTGGCTCCAGTGCCATCGACTACCGGCCGGGTATGCCGCGCAGTGTCTTTGTCAGTGCCACGGTTAATTTTTAGGGGCCAGCATGAAAACCTTCACCTTAGTAAAATGGCACCGCTTGCTGCTCTGGCTGGGTGGCGCCACCCTGCTGATTTTTGCCTTAACCGGTATCACCCACCCGCTGATGAGCTGGACCGGGCCGCAAGCCGTCACCATGCGCCCGCCGGCACTGCAGCTGGACGGCGCAACCTTACAACAGGCGATGCAGCAGCTAAACAACACTGCACTGCCGCCACAGGCTTTGGTTAAGCTGTTGCCCTATAAGGACAAGGTATTACTGCAATTGACCAACAGCCTGAGTGTAGAGCGGCAGTATCTGACACTGGACGGCAGTGCACCGGCAAGCGATCAGGACGTCGCTATCTGGTTGGCCAGCCATTACAGCGGCTTACCGGCAGAGCAGGTTAGCAGCACAACCTTGCTGACCCGCTTTAACAATGCTTATCCGTCGGTGAATCGGCTGTTGCCGGTGTATCAGGTCGATTATCAGAACGGTTTAAGCCTGTATATTCATACCGAAAGCCTGAGTATGGCCGGCATTACCAACCCATATAAAACCGCAGTGCAGGCGGTGTTTCGCCAGCTGCATAGCTGGCAGTGGCTGGATAGCACACCGCTGTTAAAGGTGCTGCTGATGACAGTGCTGCTTGGCAGCGCACTGTTGCTGGTACTGAGCGGCATCTGGCTGTTGCTGAAACTGCCCTTTAGCGCGCGCCGCCGTGGCCTGCGCCGCTGGCACTATGTGCTGTCCTGGATGCTGGCCCTGCCGGTGCTGTTGTATCTGCTTACCGGTATTTACCACTTTAGCTACAAGCAAATTGCCGCCACCAATGCCGGCTTAACCCTGCCCGCAGCTAGGCCGCTGCCAACCAGCCTGAGCCTAACCCAACGGCTGGATAACAACACCCTGTACAACAGCGCCAGCCTGGTGCAGGCCGCTGGCAACTGGTACTGGCGTTTGTCCGAATTTAACCCCCAGCTACAGGCCGACCGCCATAGCCGCTTTAGCGGCCAGCAAAGTGAGCAAGGCGCGCAGTTTTTAGCGCTAAACCCAGCGGCACCGGCGTTGGACGATACGCAATACGCCCGCCTGCTAGCACAAAATTTTACCGGTTTAACTGAAGATAAACTGACTAATCAAACGCTGATTAGCCGTTTCGGCCCTGATTATGATTTTCGCAATAAACGCCTGCCGGTATGGCAGTTTGACTATCCCGGTGGCCGGCTGTTTGTCGATGCCGTTAGCGGCCAGTTAATCGAGCAGCAAAGCCAAGCCAGCCGGTTTGAACGTTACAGTTTTTCATTTGTGCATAAATGGGGCGTTTTGCAACCGCTGCTCGGCCGTGAAGGCCGCGACATGGTGGTGGTTGGCATAATGCTGTTAGTGCTGCTAATGGCAGTCCTGGGCTTCGCCATGCGCTTGCGGCGTAAATAGCTTGGCTAAAGTACTGCGACAATTTGCCGCAGCGACATAAGCTGCTGTTGGCGTTACACTTAACACACTCAGAATGACATTACCGCTGCAATGGTTTAGTCTCTTCTGACATTTTGCAAACGGCTGCCTGGCAGCCGTATTTTTTCGTAGCAGGTAGTGCTTCGCTATGGCCAGACAACTTATTATTGCCACTGAACTTTCTGAGCAACATCAGCTTAAACACTTTGTGCAGTTTCGCTGGGGCCTGCTCGGGTTTGCAACTATCGCCCTTTCCGCTGGCTGGCTGCTACATTACCCGGTAAGCTCCTGGCCCCTGCTAGGCTTGTTACTGTTAACCCATATTTGCACCAATTTACTGCCTTACTGGCTGGCAGCCAGTAAAATGCCGTTAAAGGTAATTTACCTACTGTGCTGCACGCTGGATATTCTGCTGCTCACCTGTTTACTGACCTTAAGCGGCGGCGTTAGCAATGGCCTGGTGGCTATGCTGTTGTTACCGGTGGCGGTGGCCGCAGTAATGCTGCCCGGACGCAGCTGTTATTTTATTGCTCTGCTGGCCATTGCTGGCTATAGCATGCTATTGCAAGTGGGCGATTTACATATTCCGGATATCGATACGTTGCTGACGCAAACCGCGGAGCAAGCCGCCCATGCCAGCCACACGGGCCATGGCATGCATGCGCAGCATAACAGCGACGGCTTTAGCCAGCATATGCAGCAAATGTGGTGGGCCTTCACCATATCTGCCTTGCTAATTAGCTGGTTTATCAGCGCTCAGGCTGAATTAAACCGGGTAAAATCAAGAAAGATCAGCGAGTTACAACAACAGCAAATTCGTAACGAGCAAATACTGGCCTTAGCCACCTTTGCTGCCAATGCGGCGCATGATTTAGCCAGTCCTATACAAACTATACAGCTGCTAGCCGATGAACTGGACACGACAGAGCCAGCAGTTCAGGAGTTAAAGCAGCAACTACAGCGCTGTCAACAGATAGTACAGCAACTGCGTAGCGATGCAGGCAGTCTACGTGAAGAGAACAGCACCGCACCGCTATGCCAGCAAATCGAGCAGGCGGTTACCCGCTGGCTTAACAGCCGGCCGGAAATCTGTCTTGGCATTCAACGTAATTTACATGCAGAAGATTTTAGCCTGGCTGATAGTCAAGGTTTTACAGCAGCGCTACTAAACATTCTCGATAACGCGGCTGACGCTAGCCTGGCTAACAACAGTAATCAGCTAGAGCTGCAACTAAGCCTGGACAGCAGCGGTTTAAGCCTGCAGGTACGCGATTTTGGCGAAGGCCTATCTGATAGCCGGCTTGCTGAACTGGGTAAACTGCCGCAGCAAAGTGAGCAAGGCTTAGGCATAGGTCAGTTTCTTGCCAATATGTCGATTGAGCGCTTAAGCGGTAGTGTGCGCCGGCAAAATGCTGGCAACGGCACCTTAACACTGATTACGATGCCGCGCCCGCACACGGAGCCTGCCGCATGAAGCTGGTCATAGTGGATGATGATATCGCGCTGCTTAATGCGCTGTCGCGCCGCTTTAGCCAACGCGGTTTTACCGTAGTCAGCTTTGCAGAGGCCGTTACTACAGATCAGCTAACTGCACAGCAAGCTGATACCTATTTATTAGATTTACGCTTTGCCAGCCAGTCAGGCTTAAGCTTTATTTCGCCGCTGCGCCAGGCGCTACCAGCTTGCCGTATTGTGTTGCTAACCGGCTATGCCAGTATTGCCAATGCGGTGCAGGCGGTAAAGCTGGGCGCCGATGATTATCTGACCAAACCGGTCGATTTGTTGCAATTGGAACAGGCCATTCGTAGTGAATCTCAAGCCATTACCCACACTATGCAAGACACAGCCGCAGTGCTATCACCTGATCAACTGGAATGGGAGCATATTAACCGCGTGCTGTCCGAGCAAAACGGTAATATCAGCCGCACCGCAGAGTTGCTGGGCATGCACCGGCGCACCCTGCAACGAAAACTGGCCAAACACCGGCCATAAAACTATATCCGTTACTGTTGCCCGGCCATTTTTTGTAAAAACTGCAAGCGCTGCTGCTCTGCGGCATCAGGTTGCCAGGGCTCATCTGTTAATTGCTCTAAAGCAAAATATTCCAGTTGATAAAAGGGCTTGTCACTATCGCCATAACGGGTCGCTTCACCAGGGATCGCGGGACGGCGCTCTAGCACAAAGCTTCCGAGTAAATAGGGCCCACTTTGATGTTTTAATACCGCTTTATATGCACGTAGCGTAATTTCAGTTGTACCGGCAGATAACTTTTCCGTGTTCGTCAACAAAGCAATAGGTTGGTTGTCTTCAGTATACAAATTAGCACGTAGCCGATAATAACCCGCTTGTTTTACGTCAAGTTGTACTGGGATCAGCATGTCACTACCGCCACTTTGGCTAGCGTCAACCCCCGTGATTGTAGCAACCGGGTTGCTATACACTATGCCGGTTTTTAATGTTTGTTGTTTACCATTGGCATGAAATGTCACACTGACCTGCAGCGGGCCATCCCATTCAGGTTCTGCATCAAGCTGTGCCGTCCAGCCTTGGGTGCTTTGCAGCATGGCGTCATTTGCTAATATGTCCTCGCTTCCAACAGACTCCGCTTGCAGTTGCACAGTAACTGCGGACACGGCTAACCCCTGCACCTCTAACCTGACATCAATGGCTTGCGGATAACTATAGCGATATTGTGACAACACAATACTGGCACTGGCGCCGCCTTCTAATGTCACAGCTTGTGGCACATAAGCATTGGGCTCAAGCAGATGCTTATCGTCCGCGCTTAATGGCTGCGAGTATGCAGGCATTTCAAGATCACTGGCATACGCTTTCGCCAGTAATTGAAAGCTTTGGCTTATGGGCTCCGGTATGGTTTCAGTTACTTCGATATGTGCTGGTTTAGGCTCTGACTTTTTGGCTACTTGCTTTGTTTCTGGCTCCAACACTTTAGTCGTTAAAAGGTGCTGCGCAGGCTCATTTTTTGCCGGTTCAGCGCTAAAATAGACATACCCTGCCAGCAACGCCAGCAGGGAAATTGCAGTGACAAACATCCACTTCATATCGGTTTAGTTCGCTGCCTGATACACTAAAGCGGACATACTGGTGTTATTTGAGTTACTTACCACACGATATCTCGAGCTAAAAATCCACCAGCCGCGTTTCTCATCGTAGGTATTAAATTGCAGAGTGTCGCCATTAAGATAACTGCCACGGCTATTTGCTGCAGTTATTTCATCTTTGGCGCTGTTGTTAATCATATCGCTGTGGCTATAGCCTTCGCTCATTAACATGGGATAGTGATATGGCATAAAGCTACTTGGGCCGCTTACTGAGGCTAGTTTACCGTCCATCGCAACACTGCGAGAACAACTGTTAAAGCTAGCCACCGAAGAAGCACCGCAGCTGGAGTGGCTGGCGACTACACCATCGTCCTCTCCGGGTAAAAAGCCACCTGTTGCGCCCAGGAAGTCTGAACCCGCGCCGACAAAACGTAAACGAGGGACACGATCGTCAGGGAATGCAGCCAGTTGTCGCGCGCTATTGACCCGCAGATCATTTAACACACCAATATTTGATGGCGAAGGAATTTGTCCCAACCATAGTGAAATAGCTAACCGCAGCGCTCCATCAATTAAGCCACCTCCACTGGCAACATTAACCGCTAAGTCAGCAAGCTCTACACCACCACCGGCACCAGCAAAATCAAAACTGGCGACAATATTTAGCGGTTGCAGGCCGGCGTTTTGCAGCCACAATGCCTGGTTGTCGATAATATAGCGGGTCACTAAATCACCCGTAGAATGACTAACAAAAATACAGCCACTGGCACAGGTACCATTTCGCGACATTTGTTGTAATTTCGGCCAAACATAATCACTGGCAATTTTACCGGCGACACGTTCCTGTGATGGCCAGTCAATGCGCACATCAGCGCGGTCTCGCCAGTATTGTGCCCAGTATTCTGCGCCATTTGTGGTGACCTGGTTACCTGTTGGCCGGCTGGCCAAATTATCAGGTTGAAAACCGTGTACCAGTACAACAGGGTAGCCACTTACTTCAGCCTGCGTTGCGCCGCTAAGTAAGCCTGCTATGAGTAAGATAATGGATTTTTTCATTGGGTTGTCCTCGTCTTTTTATCTGCTTTTGCCCATCAATATTTGTGAGCAAAGTGTTATTATTTTGCGTCTCTTCCGTGTGACTGGTTACAACTCCACCCACAATATAGACCAGATCAATTCGATTGCAACTGCGCATTAATTACACAAGATGGCAAGACAAGGCCAGCGGTATAACCGGTTGTTTTAATTTCCCATTAGTGAAAAAGTTGTGATGCTGGGTATCAGCGTAATCACCTTGCTTGCTGTTATAACGGCCATTACCGACATACAACCAAGTTGTTTAAAGTGATTACTCGAATTATTTTTAGTCAGGCTGTTATTTCCCCAGCCTACAAAGACAAAAAACGCAGCCCAGGCTGCGTTTTTTTGTTACAAGCGACTTACTGCTTTTTCATTTCTTTATGAAATGCGGCGATATCCGTTATTTTTTTCTGGCCCGGTATATCTGCAAACGGTTGGTTCTGGAACGACGTGCCGCGCATTTGCACCGAGATACGTGCTGCGTCCTTGTTTAGCATGGTTTCACGGTAAAACGCTTTAACATCTGCCAATGATACTTGTTCAACGGCATCGATAAGACGTTGCTCGCTGTCAAAACTGAACTTTTCACGGTACCAGTCGGTGATAAACGGGCCAAACTCTTCGCGCAGGTTCTTCTTAGGCTCTTTAAGCGTGATCAGCGTACTGGCTTTCAGTTTGGCAAATTCCTCTTCGTTTAACTTGTCCAGTTCAGCAGCATATTGCTGTTTAAAGCTGTCAAACCGCGCCTGCATATCAACGACATTTTTTACCGGCGTCTGAATATACATAGCAAAGCCTACGTAGTCTTCCAGCTGCATTGAAGTGCCACCAACCGCATAGGCTAACTGCTCTTCGGTACGCAGTTTATCAAAAGCGATATTACTAAAGTGGCTGCGTAGCACTGTGGCACGGGCCAATTGAGCATAACTCGGCTGTGGGTGAATGTGGGCATCGATCAGTGCAACATCAGCAACATCTATATCACGCTGCAGCACCAGGGTTTCACCTTTTGCCGGCTGCCAGTACTTAGTGCGGCTGTAAGCTAATTCAGTACGTTTTTTCGGCAGCGCCTGCGTCACTTCGCTGGCAATTTTAGCAACAGCGGCATTATCGTAGTTACCAAAGGCGAAAATACGCAGCTGGTTGTTGCCAAGTGTGGTATTCATAAATTGCAGTAAATCCTGCTCAGTCAGGCTTTGTGCTGCAGCAATTAAGTCTGACATTTCATAGTTACCATTGCGCACTAAACCGCTATAGGCAGCAAATGCCTGACGGAACGGAAACTGTTTCCCCATGTTCTGCAGGCCACGTACATAGCGATCTTTGGCCTGAGCAAAGCTTTGTGCATCAGTGCTCACCTGTAAACCCGCCAGCGCTTGTTGAAGCAACTCTGGCTGTTTATCAGTAAAGCCGCCAACCGTTAATGCCAGACCGGTACCTGTACTCAGGCGCAGCTGCATACCGGCGATATCGGCTTCAGTGGCCAGCGCGCTTTGTTGCAGGCTGTATAAATCATCCCACAGTGCCAGCAGCACCTTAGCTTTAATATCGTTCAATGGCGCGTCAGTGTTAAAGAAAATTTCAACCACGCCGCGTGGTTGGCTGGCAAATAACTGGCTTGGGTATAACCAAGCCGATACGCCATTTTCCTTAAGCACGACTTCCGGCTTTTCCTGCGCTTTAGCTGCAATTAAATCAAAGTTTTGCGGCAACATGCGGTTTACCGCCGGCAAGTTCAGTGCTAACTGCGGTGATTGCTGCCAGCTTTGCTGCTCTTCTGCACTAATATCGGCAATTTTGTATTTACCATCATAGAAATGCAGAGCTGAGTCATGCGGTTCCTGTTTACTGATGTACCACACGCGCAGATGTGACGGCGTTAATTGTGCAAGTACATCATTCACAGCCTTAGCATCAAACTGCTGATAATAGAAAGGTGCATTAATGGCGTTACGTGACGGTACCTTTTGCATGGCATCAGCCAGGTTTGACACATAACCAAACTCGTCACCTTTTTCCAGAAAGCGGAATTGGTTATTCAGGCTGGTCTGAATTTCACTGAAGTATTTGCTGTTAACACCCTGTTTTTTCACCAGATCGATATATTGCATAATAGTGGCAACAATACCTTCGCGGTTTTGCATACCGGCGTCGGTCAGCTCGAGATCGATACTGAGCGAACCATAATTACCGTATAAGTCCGGTGAAGCAGTAGCATTTAAGCGCGAAATTAACCCCATCGCTTTAAGTTGCTGAGCAGGCGTGCCCGGCATTTCTGATCCCAGCAGATAGGTAATAAACTCATTCGGTTTACTGGCAAACTGTTCACTGTTATTGCGGATAGTGAAATCCAGTTTCAGCTGTTTTACGTCCTGATTAGGGACATAATGGATGCGTTTGGCACTGGCAGTAGAGAAATCCAAGCTGTCTTTAACTTCAGGCTTGGCAATGTTTTTATTCTCAATACTGCTAAAATGTTTGAGCGCCAGCTTCTCCATTTCATTAATTGGCAAGTTACTCAGCAGCACTGCCTTCATAATATTGGCTGAATAGTATTTGTTATAAAACCCCACCGTTTCAGTGTGCAACTTGCTATTTTCTTTATCGCCCAACGTTTCCAGGTTACCAATCAGGAAGCGGTTTGCCGGGTGGCTGCCCATCATTTCCCGCGCCAGTTTATACTGGCCAAAAAAGTCCATTTCGCGGCGCATTGACCACTCGGCATTTACCGCATTTTTTTCTTTGTCGGTGTATTCCGGGTACAGTTTCGGCGCTTTGAAAAAGTCTGAAAAGCGATCCAGTGCTTCGTCATAAGCGTTGTTGTTTACTTTGAACATATAGTTGGTGATATCAAGCCAGGTGTAGGCATTTTGTGCGCCGCCATTGGCCGTCATAAAGGCACTGTACTCGTTGGTATCCGGGTAACGTTCTGTGCCCAAAAACAGCATATGCTCCAGGTAGTGCGCCATGCCTTGCTGGCTCATAGGGTCATGCAGCAAGCCGACACCGACACTTAGGGCTGCAGCGGATTTTTCTGCCACCGGATCAGAGACCAGCATCACTTCCAGTTTATTTGGCAGTACCAGTGTTTTGTAAGCACGGGTATCATTCGGGCTGGCGACAACCTGGCCCTGCACTTGCTGCTGTGCCGCTGTTACTGTTAATGCAGATTGCTTATCCACTGCACAGCCGGTTAACACGGCCAGTGCCACAGCACTAATGACAAAGATTTTTTTCATTTTCCACCACATTAGAAATTTTGTTACTTTTTGTGAAGTTCAATGTAATGAAAACTGGCGTCTGCGGCTAGCCTGAGACTTAGGTGTATTGTAATGAAATGTGTCGGTTGTGGGGGCAGTTGTTACAACTTAATAAAGTCATACTCACTTTCCAGCCTATATTTGGGTGGGTCTATTTGGTAATGCACAACTGTGCTTGGTTGCGCCTTGCTGCACCGAAAATGGCACAACAAGGCTATAACGGCTTACATCTGCGATTGCAGGTAATTTTGAATGCCTAGCAGTTTAATTAAATTCAGTTGCTGCTCAAGCCAGTGAGCGTGATCAACTTCGGTATCATCCAACAATTGTTGCAGCATAGCACGGGTAACATAGTCCTGTTCTTGCTCACATAACGCCATGGTTTTTTTCAGCAGCTTTTGCACGGTGTATTCAACGTTTAAATCACTCTGCAGCATGCTTGGTACATCGTGGCCAACGTGAATTGCATCACGCTTGGTCATATCCGGCGTACCTTCTAAAAAGATTATACGCTCTATCAAAGCAGAGGCATGACCTTTTTCATCGTCAAATTCATGATCAATACGCTCGAACAGCTTATGCAAACCCCAGTCGTGGTACATACGGGAATGAATAAAATATTGGTCCATTGCTGCCAGCTCATTCGCCAATAATACATTTAATGCATCAATAACGTGTTTATTACCTTTCATCTTTATTCGCCCCCTAACTGAGCTTGCAGATAGTTCGCCAGCCCCATACTGCTAATTTGATGCTGCTGTGTTTCCAGCCAATCTAAGTGTTCTTCTTCGTATTCCAGTATTTCGGTTAGTATGTCGCGGCTAACATAATCCTGCTCCACTTCGCACAAAGCGATAGTGCTGCGTAATAAGGGTAATTGCTCAATCTGAAAGTCCATGTCGCACTGCAGCATCTCAGGTGTATCTTCACCAATGCGCAATTTGCCCAAGGCTTGCAAATTTGGCAGGCCTTCGAGCATTAAAATACGCTCAATCAGCTCATCCGCTTGCTTCATGTCTTTAATCGATTTCTTATAGCACACATCATTCAGTGCCTTTAAGCCCCAATTTTTGTAGATACGGGCGTGTAGAAAGTACTGATTAATTGAGGTTAACTCAGCTGTCAGCACTTCATTAAGTTTTGACAGTACCTGTGGATTGCCTTTCATCGTGCTACCTTTTCTATGTCGCGAAAATATGCCATCAAGTGTAGCTCAAAACAGCAACAAAAACAAAATTATGTTTAAATTCAACAACATAATACTGATAACGATTCGCGTTATTAACTTGTTTCGCTTCTCGCTTTCGATACAGGATATAACAGCGTATTTTAGTATGCTGGTCTCATGTGCTTTGAAATTATTCAGTTTTTGCGTTACACAGGACAGACGAAATTTAATTTAATTAACGATACCAGAGGAGCTTATGCAGCTAATTAAAACATTTGCCGCACTAATGCTGTTGTGCAGCACAACACTTACGGCAACGGAGCGCCAGATAGAAATTGATAGTAACGTAGTCACTGAGCATAAAACCGAAGTTAACGGCAAGCGTTTTAGCTATAGCGCCACCACCGGCACACAGCCAGTATGGGATGACGAAGGCAAGCCAACCGCAACCTTGTTTTATACTTATTATCAACGCAGTGATATTAAAGATCGCAGTAAGCGCCCTTTGCTCATTTCGTTTAATGGTGGACCCGGTTCCGCCTCAGTGTGGATGCATGTAGCCTATACCGGTCCTAAGACGCTGCGCATTGATGACGAAGGTTATCCGGTACAACCTTACGGTGTGCAGACAAACCCCTACTCGGTGCTGGATGTGGCAGATATTGTGTTTGTGAATCCGGTAAACACAGGCTACTCGCGCATACTGCCTGGTGAAGACGGAAAAATGCCGTCAAAAGATCAGCAACAAAAGATGTTTTTTGGCGTTAACGCCGACGTTAAATACCTGGCTGAATGGGTTAATACCTTTGTTAGCCGCAATGAGCGCTGGCAGTCGCCAAAGTTTTTAATTGGTGAAAGCTATGGCACCACTCGTGTGTCCGGCTTGGCACTGGCTCTGCAAAACCAGCAATGGATGTACTTAAACGGCGTAGTCTTAGTATCACCCACTGATTTAGGTATAGAACGCGCAGGCCCGGTAAAATCGGCCAATCGTTTGCCATATTTTGCCGCCACCGCCTGGTTTCATAAACAACTAAATAACGAACTGCAGCACAAAGATTTATATGACATTCTACCGGAAGTAGAGCAGTTTACTTTAAACCAGTACTTACCAGCACTGGCCAAAGGTAACGCCATCAGTGACGAAGAAAAACAGCGCATTGCGCAGCAAGTCGCTGCTTACTCTGGCCTGTCCTTGCAAGCTGTGCTGCAGAACAATCTGGATATCCCCACTAACTATTACTGGAAAGAGCTGTTACGTGACCGCGGCCAGACTGTTGGCCGTTTAGATTCTCGCTACTTAGGGATTGATAAGCGCGATGCGGGCGACCGCCCAGACTACAATGCTGAACTTACCTCTTGGTTGCACTCGTTTACCCCAGCGATTAACTACTACCTGCGTGAAGAGCTGAACTACAAAACCGACATTAAATACAATATGTTTGGCCCGGTACACCCGTGGGATAGAAGCGGAGATGAAACCGGTGAAAACCTGCGTCAGGCAATGGCACAAAACCCTTACTTAAAGGTATTAACGCAGTCAGGCTACTATGACGGCGCTACTAACTATTTCGATGGTAAATACAATATGTGGCAGTTAGACCCCAGCGGCAAGATGAAAGACAGACTGAGCTTTAAAGGCTACCGCAGCGGCCATATGATGTACCTGCGCCGTGAAGATTTGAAAAAGTCGAATGACGATTTACGCGAGTTTATCTTAGGTGCCTTGCCTGCTGAAGGTGTCGCAGCGAAGTATTGAAATCGTCGCAAAACCTTATGACTTAACAAAATCCCTGCTTCGACGGGGATTTTTATTAACGCTTGCGCGAAAATGGTGTGCAGTTCACAGCCAACACGACCAAGGCAATACCGCCCAAAATCGCCAACGAGGCTAGCAACAAGCGCAGTGTTAATGGCTCTTGCAATAGCAACACCCCGCCCATTGCTGCCAGCAGGGGCACACTTAGTTGCACCGTAGCAGCAGTGGTAGCTTTTATCAGCGGCAAAGCGCTGTACCAGATAGCATAGCCAACACCAGAGGTTATGGCACCTGACACTAATGCGAAGTAAACACCCGCGCTGTCTAATGACGCCTGGCTTACAAAGCCGAAGCTTAGCAGCAGTGCCATTGGTATAGTGCGGATAAAGTTACCGGCAGTTACCTGAAGCGGAGCAACGGCACCTTTACCGCGCAACGAGTAAATCCCCCACGCCACACCTGCTGCCAGCATCAATACAGCGCCCAATAATGGCGGAGCCGACCCCCCCGGCAATAACAAACCTACAAGCCCCGCGCAAGCCAGTAACAAACCCAGCCACTGCGCTGTTGTAAAACGTTCACCGCGCCACAAGCCAAACGCTATCATACTGGTTTGCACGGCGCCAAACAGGATAAGCGCACCTATCCCGGTATTCAGTTGGATATAAGCGAACGAAAACCCTGCCGCATAGACAAACAGTGCTAATGCCGATAGCCAATTTCCGCCTTCACAATGTTCTCTGCGACGCAGCGCCAGTAAAATCCATAACACCACTGCACCTGATAGCAACCTGATACTGGTAAAACTCGCTGCATCAATCTGAGTGTTCGCCAGCGCCGCACGGCACAGTAATGAGTTACCAGCAAAAGCAATAAGAGCTAAAAAGGTTAATAGCATGGGCCTAAGTTGAAGCATGGAGCAACTCAACGATATGTAATAAGCAGGCAGGCTAACATTAATTTAGGGTTGGGGCAGCGATCTCTGCACATTGTCTGGCACCAAATTGGCCAGCTTCGTTGCAGAGTTATTTCATTGCTTGGGTGATTGTTAGCTATAATACAACATTGTTTTATGCATGGATTTTTGGGTGAACATACTTATTTCGGCTTTATTATTGCTTGCATGTTACTGCGCTCAGGCTAAACCTTTGCGTATTGGCATGCCACTTGGCAAATCAACACTGACAACCAATCTTCAGCTACAGCTGACCACCGCTTATCAGGCACTTGAGTTAACGCCGGAGTTTATCGCACTGCCGTCAGAGCGACGCTTAAGACTATTACAAAATGGCGAACTTGATGCTGACTTATTCCGTATTTGTGACATTGAAACGCAATACAATGACTTATTAATTATCCCCGTACCACTGCAGCACCTAACACTGAATGCCTATAGCCTCGATCCAGCTAAACTGGTTAATTGGCAACAAGAACCCCGTTATCTGATAAGCCATATTCGTGGCTTTAAAATGGCCGAACAGCAAGAGTTTGCGGGTAAACGGATAAGTGTTAACAGCGACGAACAGGCGTTTGGCTTAATGTTACAAGGCAGAGCGGATATCGTCCTTGAGGACAGCTTTACGGCAGAAACGTTTCTACGCGAGCATGATGTTTTAACAAATATTACGCAACAAGAAGTGCAACGCTTCGACGTATGTCATGTGTTGCACAACCGTTGGCAACATTTGCTACCACCACTTACTGAGCAACTAACTGCCATCGTCGCAGACTCTCTGCAATAAAAAACCGGGCAATGCCCGGCTTGATAACCACGTCAAAATTACTCAGTTTGGCCCAACAAATTCAAAATAAAAGCATATTCCTCAGCAATTTGTGCCTGACGGGCAAAACGGCCTGATTTACCACCGTGCCCAGCTTCCATTGTGGTTTTAAACAGCAGCGGGTTGCTATCTGTTTTATGAGTGCGCAGTTTGGCTACCCATTTTGCCGGTTCAAAATATTGTACCTGCGAGTCATGCAAACCGGTCGTCACTAACATTGCCGGATAAGCTTGCTTACTCACTTGATCGTAAGGCGAATACGACAACATGTAATCATAATAAGCTTTTTGCTTAGGGTTACCCCATTCGTCAAACTCATTGGTCGTCAGTGGAATACTCTCATCCAGCATAGTGGTCACAACATCAACAAAAGGCACATGTGCCACCAGACCGCGGTATTTCTCTGGCGCCATATTCGCCACCGCGCCCATCAATAATCCTCCTGCACTGCCGCCCATACCAAACACTTTGTCTTTTGCAGTATACTTCTGAGCCACTAAATAATCGGTTACATCGATGTAATCATTAAAGGTGTTAATTTTATTTAATAACTTACCATCCTCATACCACTGCCGGCCCATTTCCTGTCCACCACGTATGTGCGCGATGGCAAATACAAAACCGCGGTCCACCAGTGATAATACGCTTGAGCGGAACGATGGATCCATTGAGGCACCATAAGAACCATAAGCATACTGATACAGCGGCGCAGTGCCGTCGCGCTTAACGTCTTTTTTATACAACAGCGAAACCGGCACTTTTACACCATCACGCGCGGTTGCCCACACCCGGTCAGTTACATAATTATTTTTGTCAAAACCACCGGGCACTTCAGTTTGCTTTAACAGCAGCTTTTCACCCGTTTGCATATTCAGCTGATAGACACTGGCAGGTGTGGTCAACGAGGTATAGGTGTAGCGTAAAAAGTTGCTGTTTTGCTGTGGGTTTACCTCAAAACCTGCAACATAAGCCGCTTCATCAGATGCGACATAAAACGCTTTGTCAGCAGCATTCCATGGCATAACCTTAATACGGCGTAAACCGTCGCTGCGCTCGTTGATGGCAAGGAAGTTTTCAAACGCAACAAAGTCCTGAATAAACACACTGTCGCTGTGCGCAATTAGGGGCTGCCAGTTATTGCGGTCACCTATTTTGTCTGCTGCTACCGACATAATACGGTAGTTAGGAGCTTGCCAGTCAGTTTGAATAATCCAACGGCCATTCACATGGTCAGCACTGTATTTTACATCGCGCTCACGCGGTGCAAGGCTTTTAAAGTCACTGCCTGGTTTGCTGGCATCTTGCACCTTTATTTCGCTGGAGACCGTGCTACTGGTGTATATCGCAACATAATTATCATCGGTGGTATTGCCCACGCCCATATAAAAACTGTTGTCTGTTTCTTCATACACCAATTTTGCGTTGGCCGGCGCCTGTCCAAGCTTGTGCTGCAACACCTGCGTGCTAAGTAAGGTAACCGGATCATTTTTTACTACATAAAGCGTCTGGCTATCTTTGGCCCAGGCAATACTGGCTGATAAGCCGGCAATAACATCTGACAAATCCTGGCCGGTACGAAGATCGCGCACTTTTAACGTATACTGACGACGGCCACTGTCATCTTCCATATAGGCAATAAAATTCTGATCAGGGCTTACCTGCCAGTTTGATACTGCGTAATAGCTTTTGCCTTTAGCTAATTCATTGATATCAAGCATGACCTGCTCGCTACCACCTGCAAGTGCCTTTCGCAAATATTTTGGATACTCTTTGCCTGTTTCATAACGACTATAATAGCTGTAGTCGCCTTTGGTATAAGGCACTGAACTATCGTCTTGCTTAATGCGGCCGATAATTTCTGCTGTCAGCTTATCGGTAAGTGCTTGATAGCCTGCACTGTAATGAGCAAAATAGTTATTTTCCTGATGCAAATAGTCTAGTACCGTCGGTGAGGTTCTGCTGTCGTCACGCAGCCAGTAATACGGGTCCTGCCGCTCGCCGTGCGTTGATTTCACCGCATAAGGTTGCTGCACAGCCAGAGGTACAGGCAGCTCAGCCGCTGTGACCCAACCACAATTTATACAGCTTAAACTTAACAGGGCTATCGCATATTTATACATCATAATTCTCCGATTCGGTTTGGCACAGAAATTAACATGAAAATTACAGACTGGCGAAGCTGCTTGTGACAAAAAGTGTAACGGAGTATGTTTATCTGCTGATATCATACACAGGGCAATTTAACCTATTCACAAATGGCTGATTTTAGGCTATTACTTTTAGGTTTATTACGTAAAAGGAAAACAAAATGGCGTTAATGACGGTTGAGCAGGTAGCAGAGTTTTTAGGTGTGCAAACCATTAGGGTTGAACGTCTGGCGCGGGAAAACTTATTAGTTCCTGCTGAAAAAGACGAAAGTGGCAAACCCATGTTTAATGAAGATGATGTAAAACGCTATAAAACGCTAGCTGAACGACTCGGCGGGCTTTGATATCTACACAGATAACTGCAGCAAGCGCTGTTGCCAGCGCTTTGCCTGTTGCTGATAGCCTGGTATTGCCAAATACCAAAGCCAACAGAAACCACAATACAGTCGCTTTGCAGCAATTAATTTTTTTTCTATTACGGTATTAAGCTCGGATTGCTGGCGCAAGCCAACATATTCCTGCAACATAGCCATTTCTTGTGCTGGCGTTAAATTAAAATGTAAGCTTATCGCCGCCAAATCCAGGCTGCTGTCTGCCAATTGACTGTATTCAAAATCAAGTAACCACAGCTGTTGGCCAGCAAACAGTATATTATCGGCATGTAAATCCAAATGACAGAGCACGGTATCGCTTTGTAAAATATGCATTTGTTCTGCTGCATTACATAATAGTGCCACAAGTTCAGCATCCGGTTTATCGCTTTCAGGTAACGCCATCACTAACTGCTGCAAATAAACCGAACACTCCAGCAGCGGGGTTTGCACCGACAATTGGTGGAATTTGGCCAGTGCCGTAAGCAATACCGTTGCACCATGCAGGTTATAGTCGAATGCCACACCTAACGGAATATACTCACTAAGCATAATCTGATAATGGTTGTTTAAACACAACGGAGGCGGCGCTAGATTCTGTGCGGCAGCAGCATGTTGGCAGCGCAACTCTTGCTGCCGGCAAACCATAGAATCAGCAGGATAGCAGCGCAGCACATACTCACCACGCGCGGTTTTAACATAATAACTTTGATTGCTTTCACCATGAGACAGCGGCTTAACCTGCAACAGTGGCTGGCTGACAAAAAATTCCAGCCGTTGGCATAACCGCGTTACACGCTCAATTTCACTGCTGGCTGCTGCTGATAATGACTGCGCCAAATAAAGTACCCTGCAATAGCGATAACCGTATACAGCATAAACAAGCCGGTAAGAAAATACAGATGTTTTTGCGCATATACGTAAATAGATACCGCATCTATTACTACCCAATACAGCCAGTTTGATACCAGTTTACGTGCAACCAAAAATGTCGCCATAACACTGAACGCGGTGGTTTGTGCATCAAGATAAGCAAAATCAGCCTGCGTATAGCTTGCCATAAACATCCCCAGCGCCCAGCCTGCCAAAGCGGTTATGACAATGAGCACCAGATGCCATTGCCAACGCCATTCAAACACCGAGCCCTTCGCACCCGGTGTTGCTTGGCGCAGCTGTTGCCAGCGCCACCAGCCATACAACGCCATACCTGCATAGTACAGCTGTAACAGCGCATCTGACAGCAATGCCGACTGCCACATAACATGGGTAAACAACAGCGTACTCAGCAACGCCGCTGGCCAACACCACAAACTGTGTTTCAATGCCAATATCACATAAGCCAATGCCAACAACGTTGCCACCAGCTCAAGGCTATGCATTAGCTGCCATTGTGCAATAGCCTGCGTGATAAGCTCATTCATGGCCGCAAATCACCATGGATAAACTTGCAGACAAACACCACCTTACCGTAACGTTCAAACGACCATTTAATGCATTCCTGCAACGCTTGCATTACTGCTTCATACTCGCCAAACAATTGGGTACTCATCGTGTTGGTTAGTACTGTCACGTCTGCGTAAGTGTTTAACTGCTCAATAAAGCCAGTGATGGGGCCAATATAGTCATCGGCCAGCGGATATTTACTAATTTCTACTGATAATTGCATTATTGTCTCCGTTAAAACTGGTAGCTGGCGCTCATACCAACGCGGCGCGGTTCAGCAAACTGCTCATAAACATGCGGCGCGTAACCGTCTCTTGGGTCATTACCAAAATAAAAGCCGCGTACGCCAATGTCTTTGTCCAGTATATTGCGTGCCCATAGCGCAAGCTCCCAGTGTGCAAGCTGATAACTGATCCGCGCATTAAGCAACTCATAGCGTGAGGAGCGGGCGTTATGGCCATCTGAGTAATAAAATTCATCCTTGCCCTGTACACTGACATTAACCAGCAGTGCTTCACTTAGGTACCAATCTGCCGCTACACTATATTGAAACCGTGGTGCCTGAGCTTGTTCCCGCCCGGTAAAAACATCCCCATCTAAGGTGATATAGCGGCCTAATTCGGTTTTGAGCCAGCTAGCCGACAAAGACAACGCAAACTGCGCATGCAATTGCAGCCGGTTTTCCATCTCAATACCGTAATTCCGGCCACTACCTGCGTTATCAATAAAACCGGCAAACTGCGGCCCGCTATCCGGATTTAGCCAGCCTTTTACCTGCATGTCTTCACGCCACATATAAAATGCAGCAACACGTGCGCTTACACTATTGTCAAGCGCCACTCCCTTCACGCCAAACTCGGCGTTATACAGCGTTTCAGGTTTAAAACTGGCTTTGCTACTTAGATCTGCAAGGCTGTCATCCGCCGCTTTGGCTAACGCATCGCCATTTACACCACCGGCTTTATATCCGCGAGATGTCAGTAAATAGATTAACGCTTGCGGGTTTACCTGATAGTTCAAGCTTAACTTTGCCCCCCACATAGTGTCATCATTGTTGATACTGCCGCCGCTGCTATCGCTGTACTCATCTTCGTAACGTTCAAGACGCAGGCCTGATGTCAAACTCCAACCGTCTGAAAGTGGCGTGTTTATTTCTCCATATACCGCCGCATTGCTGCGGCTTAACTCGCTAACAAAAGCATCTGCTTGCCACAGATCCCAATTCCAAAATTGGCGGGTTAAATCAAAGCTTTTATTGGCTGCATAAAGCCCCAATACCCAATCACTGTTACCAAGTTTGCCCTCAGGCGAAGAAATAAAGCGATAGTCCAGCGTTAACTGGTCGCGCTGACGTAAATAACGGTCAGTTGTAGAATACTCATCGGGGTGCAGTCCAACATAACTCCAGTCTTCGTCAAAGCCATAGTCACTGTCAGCTGTTAAATAACTCAGCTGAGCAAGCACATTAGCAAACGGCAGGCCGCGATAATCTGCTTGCAGCGCAATGGCCTTACTGCGAATTAGATCCTGACCTGGCTGATCTGACAAGGTGGTTCGGTTACGATCTAATGAGAACGCATCATAACCGTTGTTTTGGTCGACAAAGTGACTAACTAACTGCAGCGTAAGCGCATCTGAGGCTTGATAGCGCAGCTTTAAACGCCCGGTAAATTCGTCGATATTATTAGTATCATCACGATTCAAGTAGGTATTTTCGATAAAACCATCAGAGCTTTGCTGCTCAAGTGACAAGCTATAGCCTATTTGCTTATTCACACTATTACTAAACTGTGCGGCTAACTGACGACTATTAAAATTCGCTAACGTTACACTGGCTTTACCTTCCGCAGCAGCTGTTGGGCCCTTGGTCGTCAGGTTTATCATGCCTGCCAGTGCATTTGCGCCAAAGCGGGTAGCTTCAGGGCCGCGAAATACCTCTAGTTGTGCCAAATCGCTAATGCCGGTAATCCCAAGCCCGGAGTAGTCAATTCCATCGACCAAAATACCTACCGAAGGGTTAATAGTATCGACAAATTCACTACGCTCTCCGATACCACGCACCTGAATATAACGACCGCGAGATGCCCCAGCAGTAAAGTTTACATTAGCAAGTTGATTGAGCACATCATCAAGATGCTGCGCTGAGGTACGTTTAGTATCTTGCTCACCGACAACGGCAACACTGCCTGAGATATTCTGTAACGCTTGCTGACGGAAATCGCCTTGCACACGAATACGTTCGACGGCCGTTTCAGCATCAGAAGCATAAAGAGGGTAGCTACTGCATATTGCAACAGTAATTAATGACGGTATAAAACGCATTTTCGTATGAATCTCCAAAAAAACAGAGATCACACCAGCTTGAGGAGTTAGCACCATCCCTCCGCCGGTATAATCCGGATCAGGTTCTAAGGGTTTGCCTTTCGGCATCTCAGCAATTGCACCCCTTGGTTGCGTCGCAAGTGTATAGCTTTTTCAAATCCATCGCAATATTAGCCCCCGCAATGACAGTTTTTTTACATCAACAAACCAGATGGTACGTAATGCTTTGAAATAAATAAATTATTTTAATGGCGCATTTATTGCATTGCGAGCACGACATTAATTAATGGAGACTAAAATGTTAAAAAAAGCACTTGCTACAGGGATTTTGACCTTATCACTTTGCGCGCCAGCCTTTGGCGGTGCAATTACCGCTGGTTTCAATGATTTTACCCTTAATCCAAATGATGATGGTTCTACAGGAGCCGTATCTATCGGTTTTGATGTAGATTTTTTTGGCTTGGTTTTTAGCCAATTATTTGTTAATAACAATGCCAACATTACCTTTGACAGTCCATTGTCTACTTTTACCCCTTTTGATTTAACGTCAACTGGCCGGCAAATTATTGCGCCATTTTTTGGTGATGTTGATACCAGCGAAAACGGTTCACCTGTCACTTATGGCTACGGCTCATTTGATGGTATGGATGCATTTGGTGTAAATTGGGTTAATGTTGATTATTTTTCTAGCTCAATTACTCATACCAACTTCAATAGCTTTCAACTGCTTTTAGTTAATCGCAATGATATTGCGGTTGGCGATTTCGACATTATCTTTAACTATGACAGTATCTTATGGGAAGCAGGCACGGCAAGTGATAGTGATGCCAACGGCTTAGGTGGTTCGTCTGCCAGGGTCGGTTTTTCCAATGGTACTGGCAATGCGGGCACTTTTTTTGAATTGCAAGGTTCAGCCATCAATGGCGCTTTGTTAAATGGTGGTGCTAATTCGCTGATTGACGGACGTCTAAACAGTAATATGGATGGGCGTTATATTTTTAATGCCCGAAATGGCGATATTACTGCTGAGCCAAACCCAGTTCCAGAATCTGGCACAATGATTTTATTGGCTACAGGTTTATTGCTTATTGGTAGTCGTAAGCTGCTTAAACGTAAAGCTTAAGTCAATACAAGATCTGTTGGCGGCGCTTTTGCCGCCACAGAGACTCTACATGTTCGCGTTATTTTTGCTCAAACACCAACCAGTCATCATTTAATTGCTTTGCCAGTTGATTAAGTTGCTCACTTGCTTTAGCTGCAAGGCCAGCACCTGCGCTTAATTGTGAGATATCGCTGTTTAGCAGGTTAATACTGTTAGCAATATCCGTTGAGACAATTTGCTGTTGCTCCGTAGCACTACAAATAGTTAGATTTGCCCCAGCAATACTTTCAACAGCACGAGCCAGTTCTGCAAATCGCTCTCCTGCACTTTGCGCCAAGGCTACGTTGTTATCAGCATCACTATATGCCTGTTGCATAGCGTCGACAGCACTTACCGCCCGTTGCTGCAACTGGCTAATCATCTTATCTATAGATTCAGTTGCTTGCTGTGTATTTGCCGACAAGGTGCGCACTTCATCTGCAACAACCGAAAATCCACGGCCGGCTTCGCCAGCACGTGCGGCTTCTATCGCTGCATTAAGTGCAAGTAGGTTGGTTTGCTCTGAAATTTTACGGATCACATCTAATACGGTCGAAATCTGGCTTGACTCCTGCTTTAGCTCGCTTACAGCCTGAGTACTGTGTTTAAGTTGTTGCGTCAGCGCAGCAATACCTTTCGCACTGTCGGATGAGACACCTCTACCCGCATTACACAACTGCTCGGCTTTTTGTGCAGCATCAGCGGCGTTTTTTGCGTTACCGGCTACATGCAACACACTGGCGCTCATTTGCTGCACTGCTGCAGCAAGCTGCGCAGCTTGATCAGCCTGACGTTCAGCACTGTTACTGACATCATCACTACTTTGAAAAACGGTTGCTGCCTGCGCACTTAGCGCCGTTGCACTGCTACCTAGTCTGAACACCAACTGTTGAAAATGCGCTATCATCTGATTTAATGCCTGCGCGGCTTCTGCAACTTCATCTTTGCCGCGGGTATCTGCCCTTAAGCTTAGATCTGACTGTTGTTGCACTTGCTTTACTATGTCGCGTAGTGCCCATAATGGCTGACACACTGAACGCTGTACCCGCCAAATTAGCACACTGATTAACAACAAAAGTATGATCCCAGCAATTAAATAGGCTTGGACCAACAGCGCAGTAAATTGCTCCGCAGAATCACGAACTTCCGCACCTGCGGCTAATTGTTTTTGAATAAAGGCTTCGGCCAACTTGGTAAAACCGGTAATGCGTAGTTCAATTTCATTATTCACAGTAGATTCATTGAGAATACGCACCAACAGCGCGTCACTGCCTGCATAGGTTATCCACTCTTGGTAGTGCTTAATGGATTTTTCAAACGCCTGATCTAATTCTGCGTAGTGTTCTGCATTGTTTTGCTTTGGCCGACTATTAGTAATAGCCTAGCCATTTGGCCTCTGCCAGCTGCAAGTGTTGCTTTATCGCCTCTTCTGTTGCCTGAGCAGATGCCCATCCGGTACGATACTTGCGTATGTCTTGCAGTGCCGTTTGCTGCAGGATTTGCTGTACAGACATGACATCGGACAAAATAGCCAAGTGATCGTTGTAGAGTGTATTGAAAAGCTTATCTTTTTCTTGAACACTGAAAAATGCCGCAATTAATACCAAAACAACCATGACTAACGGTATAGTACCCAACAGTAATATCCGACCAGAAATTTTCAGTTTTGCCAGCACAAGTCAATCCTCAGCGGTGTTCACTAAGCGTAAGTCTATGCCTGCAATATGACAAAATTGTGACCCCACTAGCTTGATGTCATCTTAATGTCATGGCAGTAATTTGGTTTAATTATCTTATATAAGCAAGATACCCTAGGTGACTTTGCGCTGACGCTGCTCTAGACTGCAATTATCGCCTTGAAATGTGCCAATAACCTCTATGCAAAGCCTACGACCGCGCCAACTACTCATGCTGTCTTTATTGGCGGCTTTTGCAACCATGGCGTTAAAGACCCTCGCTTGGTATATCACCGGCTCTGTTGGTTTTTTGTCTGATGCAATCGAGTCACTGGTGAATGTAGCTGGTGCAGGTTTTGCACTATTTATGGTCACCTTAGCACGCCGTCCTGCAGACGATAATCATCCTTATGGGCATAGCAAGGCAGAGTATTTATCTGCAGCTTTTGAAGGGGGCCTGATCGTACTCGCCGCTCTGGCCATCTGTATCACAGCGTTAGAACGACTAATTAATCCTCAGCCCATTTCTACGTTGGGTATTGGTACCACGTTTATCGTATTGGCCAGCCTGATAAACCTTGGTGTTGCGTTTTTGTTGTTGCGTGGGGGCAAACACTATAATTCACTAGCATTAGAAGGCGGGGGCAAACACTTGATGACCGATGTCTGGACCACAGCCGGCGTTATTGCGGGCGTCGCATTGGCTTCGATTAGTGGTTACAGCTGGTTAGACCCGCTAGTGGCTATTGCCGTGGCGGTTCATATCGTGTTTGAAGGCGGACAAATTCTCTATAAAGCTATTAATGGCCTTATGGACAACGCCTTACCAGATGAAAAGCTAGTTGAAATACATCAATTATTGACCACATTTAGCAACCAGCAGGTACTCTTTCTTAACTTGCGTACACGGGCAGCAGCTACATTGCAATTTGCTCAGGTCGATATGCAAGTTCCGGGAAACTGGAGTGTTGAGCGAGCTCACCAACTAGCAGATGAGGTCGAAATTGCTCTTATGGCAGAAGGAATAACGTTAACCATTCATATTGAACCACAGCATGCACATACAGAAAACACCTGATAATAACTTAACAATTAGTGGTGCCAATTCACAGAGCTGGCAAGAACACATACGGCATTTGGTGTTTAGCCTGTTTGGCGCTACAGTAAGTCGACTATGTTAAAATACTTCGGCTAAAGCAGTATGTTGAAAAAGTACTTTCGCCCAACGCTAGAACCTGACCTTATCGAGCGCTTCAGTCAGTTTAGGATGCGCCGTCTAATACAAATAGCCGGGTTTACCTTAATAGGCTTGCTTATTGCTGCATTTATTTCATATGGCATCGCACAACTCATCTTTATAACTGGTTGTATTGCACTTATTTGCTCTATTGGATTCTCAGTAAACAAACGACCGCTCCCTGCAGCCTACATTTTACTGTGGTCTATGACGATTATGTTATCTGCCTTAGCATTTTTAGGCGCTGGCATGCTCGATTATGCGTTATTGGGTTATCCGGGCTTGCTAATGTATGCCGCCATTCTGGGTAGCGTGGCCTTATTTTATTCGCTACTGTTGTTTGTCCTGGCAACGTGTACTTTGCTAACCTGGCTAACATTAAGCGGCCTGTTAGTTCCACATACTCAAGTGCTAAGTTGGTTTGACCTTATCTTTGTCTTTATCATCCTCACCGTCACTGCTATGAGTGTTTACCTGATGGTTAAAGACATGCGAAATTTGATGAAGGTACTGCATCAGGAAAATATCAAAGTTAAACACAGCCGAGTAAAAATAGAGCGGCTAGCACATTATGATCTGCTAACAGGCCTGCCAAATAGGGTATTTGGAGAGCAACTATATCTACAACAGCTGAATTACTGTCAGGAAAAACAACTACAACTTGCAGTATTATTTCTTGATTTAGATAACTTTAAACCGGTCAATGACGCACTTGGGCACTCTGCAGGTGATATCTTACTAAGCCAGTTATCGAGTCGTTTAAATTCTTGTTTGAATGAACAACAGCATGTGATTCGGTTTGGCGGCGATGAGTTTTTATTTTTAGTACCTTATGAACAAAGCACTGACTCACTTACTGTTTTAGCCAACCGAATTATTACAGAAACAGTGAAACCTTTTAATATTATGCACACACAACTACAGATTTCAGGGTCCGTGGGTATTGCGGTAGCCTCCGCTGATGATGACGAATTTAGCGTACTTTGCCGCAAAGCAGATATGGCAATGTACAAAGCAAAGGAAGATGGGCGCAATACCTTTCGCTTTTATGATAGCCATATGGATCAGGCAAATGTAGACAAGTTTAACTTGCTGCAAAACCTGAGGTCGGCAATAAATTCAAGACAATTCTCTCTGTATTATCAACCTAAAATCTCACTACGCAGCGGCCAGATTACCTCTGTGGAGGCCTTGTTACGCTGGCAGCAAGCAGATGGACGATTTGTAAGCCCCACTGAGTTTATTCCGCTGGCTGAAAGCAGTGGCCTCATCACGGAGTTAGGTGCCTGGGTTATTGATGAGGCGTGTCAAGCTTGCGCACGTATACGTAGGCAAGGTTACCCACATTTGCGCATTGCAGTAAATTTATCCTACGTACAGTTTAAAAACGGGCAACTAGAGCATGTTATAAAACAGGCTTTGCAGCGAGCTGCTCTTCCAGCCAGTAGCCTGGAGCTGGAATTGACCGAGTCTTTACTTATTGATGACGATGATTTTATCAAACGACAGTTAGATGCGCTTAGCACGTTAGGCGTTACCTTTGCCATAGATGACTTTGGCACTGGCTACTCTAACCTTAGTTATCTTCGAAGCTTTAACGCCACCACATTAAAAATAGATCGCTCATTTATTATGTCACTTTGCCAGTCAGAACGTGATGAGCCCTTAGTGAAGGCTATCATTCAAATGGCTGCCAGCCTCGGTTTAAAAACAGTTGCTGAAGGCATAGAAGATGCCCAAACCGCCCAATTACTAACACAGCTTGGCTGTGATGTAGGTCAGGGATACTATTGGGCGCCCGCACTACCAGAACAATCTATTTTAACCATGTTAAACACCCAGCCATAAACCAGATCGAAACAACAATTTTAACGGCAGCACAGCATCTTGCCACTAAACCGCTATACTCTGCTTCGGCCCTCGCAGTATCAGGTTAATTTTTTTAAAGAGATCATGTTATGAGTAGAGATACTGCCCTTGAGCACCTGCATCCCACATTCAGACAAAAAGTACAACAACTGCAGTCTGAATTAACAAAGGCTGACCTGCCGTTTCGCTTATTTGAAGGATTTCGTTCCGCACAGCGTCAACATCAATTGTATAGCCAAGGCCGCACTACCCGAGGTGCCAAAGTCACCAATGCTGATGCCTGGAGTTCTTTTCACCAATACGGCGTGGCTGCAGACTTTGTGTTGTTCATCGATGGTAAGTGGAGCTGGGACGATAAGGGTCCACGTAAAGCATGGTGGCAAAAACTGCACGAGCTTGCGGCAACAGTCGACTTAGAGCCTCTTAGTTGGGAGCTGCCGCATTTGCAACAAAAAGGTCAACAACTGGCGCAGCTAAAAGCAGGGCATTATCCGGCAGGAGGTGACAGCAGTTGGGCTGAAAACCTGCAACAAGCCATACTTGATTGGCGCGGCTCACCCAGCGCGCCACCGGTGCCAGATGCCGCACCCAATAGGCCCGAACTTAGCAATGCCACTTCGCTCTCGGTTGACAACGTAATGGAAGTGCAACAAGCCGTGCAAGCCAGAGTAACAGCGCGGGATGGTTTGCGTCTGCGCGCCGGCCCGGGTACCAGCTTTGACATTAAAAGCACGCTAAAACCCAACCAGTTAATCTATATCATGCAACACAGCGGTGACTGGAGCCAGATAGATATTCAAGGAGATGGGCTGGCCGACGGGTATTGCCATAGTGGTTATTTAGCTGCATTGCGTTAGCTGTTAGTGCTGTGGTATCAAATAACCCCTGAAGCATTGGGGTTTAAGCTTACAAAGTTAATACTGTTTAATGATACAGAACACAGCCTGTAGCATAATAAAGGCAAACTCCAACGTAATGTTGCTATTAAAAAATTCAACTTAATTTAATAAATAACAAGTTTACAGGCACGTTTGACTAAATAAAAAACCAAGAATGATAGGGGAGATTATTAATATGTATTTATTGCTTAAATTAATTAATACACTCCCCTTTAACATTAAAATTCTTGATAAATATAACGTACTTGTACATACGCGTTTGTAGGACATTGAGGCACGGATACGACTACACGTTTACCGGTATTAGCAGCGGCCAAAATCATGCTGTACCACGCTTTTTCTCTTTCATTTGTTAAAGGGAAATAATAGTATTGGCCTGTGTTACCACACCGGTCATTTTTAAGTTTAAAGTTAACCACTCCAAGATTAGGAAAGATCCGCTCGATTTCACCTTGTACAGTAACATTGGCAAAAACACTCGTTGAAAGCAGCAATGCCGCAACAGATAAATATATTTTCATATTATTTCCAAATTAAAATTAAATATAAATTATTTTAAAATAACTCTATTTAAAAATCAAAAAAAATTAACGTTCATACAAAAAGTAACATTATATAATTCGAGTATTGCCATTAATTTTAATAACGTCACCGAAATAAACATTCCAGCACATATTAAACCTCATCTACAAGGTAAGTTATAATCAGGTTATTGCCTTCATACATAATATTTTTATATATCGATACTGTAATATCAGTGTGCACGCCAACCGAAAACAATAAGGCTATGGTAGCTTAAATTATTTTTTATCATTGTTATCACTTTACAAAGCTAATTAGCTCCGACCCTGAGGTATCCCCACAAAATTATTAGCTAAAACAAAAAGATGAACTCAGAAGGAACATTCATGGCGTTCGGTGATCAGATCAATCGCCAAACATCACTGAGACCAAACAGCCATGAATGTTCGTACTATCTTGACCAATATCGTTTCATTTGTCACACCCAAAATGCATGCAACCAGACAAAAAGCAGTGATTGATTGCGTGCAAAGCCTGGCAAACGGCAGTGCCGCTACCGTCACCAGCATTGGCCGGGGTATTCACTCTAAT
>NZ_AUDG01000033.1 GCF_000425345.1 Rheinheimera baltica DSM 14885
CACTGGATTTCACGGCTGGAGGTAATGCCCTTGGAGTAGGCAAACAAAATAATCTTTAACAGCACAGCGGGGTCATACGCCGGACGGCCATTATCTTCATTCTGGTATTTGCTGTGAAATATCGACAGGTCCAGCTTGTTATCAATCAGGTAATGGATGGCGTGTTCAAAAGTGCCAGGCTGCAGTTGGTCGAGATAATTAATCACCACCATGGCACTTTGGTTGTAATCGTAAGGGATGTATTTAGGCATTAGGCGTTGTCCACTTTTTAATCAGACAACGCTATTTGATCACAAACTCGAACAGCTGAAAAGAGGTTTTTCTACAGCCTCAACGCTTGTGTCATCCGTTTGTGTACCCCAGACAAAACTTGCTGCTGTTTCATCATAGGTAGGGCCTGTCGTTCCACCATGGCTTACACTTAACTCGGCACCGTCAAAATCTTTACGCAGAATAATGTTAACTACGCCTGCTACAGCATCAGACCCATAAACCGCTGATGCACCATCTTTCAATATCTCAATACGTTCGATCGCGGCAACCGGTATGGAGTTAATATCAACAAAAGAATTGGCGATGTTTTCCGCAAAAGCGCTGATGGCGACCCGTCGGCCATTAATTAAGACTAACGTTGCATCAGAACCGAAGCCACGTAAACTGATTGCCGCCCCACCATTTGCAGTAGAGTCCTGGTTATTACCGCGGGTTGAGAAAGTGCCGGTTCCAGCTACAGGCGTGCGTTCCAGCAGCTGTTGTAAATTGGAAAAACCAGATTTAGCAATATCATCACGGCTGATAACATCGATCGGTGCAGCACCCTCTAAATCATTTCGTTTTATACGAGAACCGGTTACTTCAATTCTTTCTAACTTTTGCGCACCTGTGACTGTGTCACCCTGCTGAGCAAAAGTTAAGTTGCCGTAACATAGAGAGCTTACCGCTAGCGCACAAAGAGAGTATTTACGTGAGGTGTTCATATTCATCCTTTTTTTATTTGTTTTATCAATGGCTGCATAAGCAGCCATAAATAATTAGCACAAATTACAAAAAGTAACATCAAAGCAACACGCATTATTTGTGATAAATTGCTAATAAGTATATGTAGAGCATAAAAAAACCCCGCAACTGCGAGGTTTTTTTGATCTAAACTAATGTAGCGTTTTAGTTCTTAGCGTACTGACGTTCTAAACCAACAACTTTAGACTTTAAGCCAGCAAGGGTTGCCTGCTCAGTGCTGATTTTTTCATCGTACAGCTCAGTTAATCTGTCAATTTTTTGCTGAAGTGCTGCAAGCTCTTCAGCTTTAGGATAACTGCGGCGCATTTTGTATAAGTCAGCTTTCAACTCATCCAAACGCTCCTGCTTTTCCTGCTCAAGTTTGCTAATTTGAAACTCAACAAAACGGCCCTGCCGTTTTACAGCATCAACTTGCTGTTTAAATTCACCGCGAGTGCCAATCATTGCTGTGCCGAGCGGGCGCATGTCGACTTGTTCAGCTTCATCCGCACAAGGGAACTGGCTAAACTCAACAACACCATTATTTTCGCACTTATAAACAGCTGCTTGAGCTGAAAATGCGCCTAAAACCAATAAGTAACTTAATTTTTTCATTCGACACCCCACTTATGAGCAACAAATGTACAGAAATCTTACCAAAATCGCAAGTAAACCGATTTATTTATTTTACTTTTCTACTATGCGCTTATCCATTTTGCAATGCTTTCTTTATAAAGTTTGGCCACGCAGAAGCCGCCTGGTGTACAGCGACATTGTAGTATTCCGTACTGAATGACGCAGCAGCTGCGTCGGCTTCGCGAAAACCATTTATGGTTTCGCCCTTACGCGCCATAGTGCAAGTCCACCAACCTGACGGATACACCATTTGTGGAAAAAGCAATGTTTGCAAGCTGTCAAAGCCAACATCCTGCATGGCCTGGCGCATATCTTTTAGTAAAGGCATATGTATTAACGGTGATTCGCTTTGTTGAACCAAAATACCGCCATGGCGCAGTGCTTTGCGGCAGCTGTCATAAAATGCCCGGTTAAACAACCCTTCACCCGGGCCGATAGGATCGGTTGAGTCCACGATAATAACGTCGACCGACTCTGGTGCTGCTTCACGCATAAATTTGATACCGTCATCAAATTTCAATGTGGCGCGCGGGTCGTTATTTGATTCACATAGTTCCGGGAAGTATTTTTCAGACATCCTGGTAACTTGCTCATCAATGTCAATTTGAGTTACCGTCTCAACGTCTGGGTGTTTTAATACTTCACGTAAGGTGCCGCAGTCACCGCCGCCGATGATAACCACGTTTTTTGGATTAGCATGGGTAAATAATACCGGGTGGCTCAACATTTCATGGTATAAAAAGTTGTCGCGGCTGCTAAGCATTATAACGCCATCGATAACCATTAAATTACCAAAATGAGTGGTTTCAAACATTTCGATATGCTGAAAAGGCGACTGCACTTCATCCAGTTTTTTTGTGATAGCCAAACCAAAGGCGCTGCCGCTGGGGGCGAAAATTTCAGTGAACCAATTGTTGTCGCCAGACATAGTATTACCCTCAAAACAAATTAGCCGTATATTTTGCCTTTTTACGCCGCTAAGAACAAATATTTCCATGTTTTTTGCTGCAGCTTTAACATATTGGCTTTAAACTATGCACATCTCAATTTTAAAGGAACGACAATGGCCGACTGGGGCACTGAAAAAGCACGCTCTACCTACAACGTAGCGGTATGGAGTGATGGGTACTTTGATGTCAACACTGATGGCGATCTGGTGGCATATCCCGATCAAGACCACAGTAAGAATGGCATTAGCTTTCCCGAGCTAACTGCTAGATTTAAAGACGAAGGTTTAACCCTGCCGGTGCTGGTGCGCTTTACTGATATTTTGCAGCATCGGGTCGATACATTGATTAAATCTTTTCAACAGGCTAAAGCCGAAAAAGACTATCAAGGCCAGTACACTGCGGTATATCCAATAAAGGTAAACCAGCAGTTTTCAGTGGTAAAGCGCTTAATCAGCCATGACAGTGGTAAAGTAGGTTTGGAAGCCGGTAGTAAGCCTGAACTAATGGCAATTTTAGGTGTGACGGATCAACCTCTGCAAATTGTCTGCAACGGTTATAAAGACAGTGAGTTTTTGCGTCTGGCGACTATTGGCCAAATGATGGGCCATACCGTCTATGTCGTCGTCGAGAAACTATCAGAATTAAAAACCCTGTTACGCGAGATTGATAACCTGAACGCGGCGCCACGCATTGGTATCCGTATCCGGTTAAACTCGGTAGGTAAAGGTAAATGGCAAAATACCGGCGGTGAGAAAGGTAAGTTTGGTTTAACTGCCACCCAGGTATTACAAGCCATCGACGTTCTGCGTGACGCCGGCAAGCTAGATTTACTGCAGTTAGTACATTTTCACATCGGCTCGCAAATTGCCAACATACGTGACATTCATAATGCTATTCGCGAATGCGCACGCCATTATGCTGAATTGCGTACCTTGGGTGTGCCTATCACCACCGTTGATGTAGGGGGTGGCTTGGGTGTTGACTACGAAGGGTCAAAATCACGTTCTGCCTGCTCCATGAACTACACCATGATGGAATATGCCCGCAATGTAGTAAACGGCTTAAAAGAAGTGTGTGATGAGTACGACTTACCGCACCCTAATATCATTACCGAGTCAGGCCGCGCAATGACAGCGCATCATGCGGTATTGGTTACCGATGCTATCGATATTGAACGGGCTCCTGGCTTGGTTAACCTGCCAGAACCCAGCGAAGACTCGCCCACGGTAATTTTAGGTTTGTGGGAAGCATATCAAAACGTAACGCCGCGTACTGCGATCGAAGCGTATCATGACGCTGTACACTATTTTACAGATGCACATGCGCAGTATGTCCACGGTTTGCTGACATTAAAAGACTGGTCGTTGCTGGAGCAAATTTACTTTGCCACTATTAATAAGGTAAAAGCGAATCTGGATTTATCCGCTCGTTCACATCGTTCCATTCACGATGAGCTAAACGAGAAACTGGCCGACAAGTTGTTTGTTAACTTCTCTTTGTTCCAGTCAATGCCAGATGCCTGGGGTATCGATCAGCTGTTCCCGGTAATGCCACTAGAGCGAATGAATGAGCCACTTAATCACCGCGCCATTATTCAAGACATCACCTGTGACTCTGACGGTCAGTTGAAAAGCTATGCGGATGGTAACGGTATTGAAACAAGTTTGCCGCTGCCGTTGTATAAAGAAGACGAGCAGTACCTGCTAGGTATGTTTATGGTTGGCGCCTATCAGGAAATCTTAGGCGACTTGCATAACCTGTTTGGCGATACAGACTCTGTGCACGTTGAGTTAACGGATGATGGCAGTTACAAGCTAACAAACATCATTAAAGGTGACACCGTTGCTGATGTTCTGCGTTATGTGCAGTTTGACGCCAATAAACTAATTGCATCTTACAGCAAACAGTTAGCAAGATTGGATATGGCTAGCAGCAAAAAAGATGAATTGCTGGATGAACTAAAAGCCGGCGTTTATGGTTACACCTATTTTGAAGATTAAGGTAAACTAGCCACTGATCAGATGTGTTAACAGCAGGCTTGCCTGCTGTTATTATTTTTACCGGAAGACATATTAACCGGTCACGGATATCAGGTGCTGTTATGTTACATTTTTTGCCCCACCCGCTAACAGGCGTTATTTCACTACTGTTGTATGTCGTTAACACGCTGTTTTGGTGCATTCCTATCATGTTATTAGCCATTCTTAAACTGCCACCCGTTGTACGCTGGCAAAGCTGGATGAGCTACTTATTAGATGCCTGTGCCGTAGCGTGGATCAGTGTAAATAATTTAACTACGCGCGTGTTTACCCGAATTCGCTGGAAAGTATCCGGCCTGGAAGCCCTATCCCGCAAAGACTGGTATCTGATCCTAGCTAACCATCAGTCCTGGGCAGACATTCTGGTACTACAGAATGTGTTTAATCGAAAAATTCCATTTATTAAATTTTTTCTAAAAAAAGAACTGATTTACGTACCATTTTTAGGTATGTGCTGGTGGGCTTTGGATTTCCCCTTTATGAAGCGTTATAGCAAAGCATTTTTACAGCGTAACCCGCACCTAAAGGGCAAAGACATTGAAACAACCCGCAGAGCCTGCGATAAATTCCGCTTTAAACCTGTGACGATCATGAATTTTGTCGAAGGCACCCGCTTTACCGTTGATAAACACCAACAGCAACAATCTCCGTATTCGCATTTACTCAAACCTAAGGCTGGTGGAGCTGCCTTTGTATTAGGTGCTATGGGCGAACAACTGCACAAAATTCTTGATATAACGATTCATTACCCAACGGGTATTCCCAATTTTTGGGATTACATTTCCGGTAAAGTTCGTGATATAACAGTGCAAATTAATATCATCCCAATTACACCTGAGTTACTGGGCGATTACAACGACATACAATACCGTGAGCGCTTTCAGCAGTGGATAAACCAACTTTGGCAACACAAAGACAGCCAGCTGAGTAAGCTAAAACAGGGAGTTAAGCAGTAATGTTACATTTCTTACCGGGCTGGTTGTTGTTACCCTTCAGTTTTGCGTTGTTTAGTTTGAATCTGGCATTGTGGGGGCTGTTAGTTACACCACTGGGTATTATTAAACTCCTTCTGCCATTTAAACCTGTCCATCGCATAACGGCTTTGGCCGGTAAAGGCTGCTATCGTGGCTGGACTATCGGCAATACGGCGATCATTAACCTGTTCAACCAAGTTGATTGGCAAATCAGTGGTGCGCAAACATTAGAGCAGCATAGTTGGTATTTACTGATATCTAACCACAGAAGCTGGCTTGATATTCCAGTTGTTAGCACTGTTGCACATCGTCGCATTCCAGAACCGAAATTCTTCTTAAAAGATCAGTTGAAGTGGTTGCCATTTCTGGGCACGGGCTGCTGGGCACTTGATATGCCTTTTATGAAACGCTACAGCGCTGCACAACTAGCAAAACGGCCTGAGCTAAAAGGCAAAGATATCGAAACAACACGCAAGTCTTGCCAAAAGTTCAAAACCGTACCGACAACGATTATCAACTTTGTTGAAGGCACTCGCTTTACCGACACTAAAAAACAACAAAAACAAAGCCCGTTTCAGTTTTTGTTGCCACCCAAGGCCGGTGGTATTGCCTTTACATTGGCTAGTATGGGAGAACAATTTAACGCTATTTTAGATTTTACCGTTTTATACCCCGATAACCCACAACACGCTGCGTTGGATATGCTTATGGGCAAACTTAAACGCGTGGTGGTGCAGGTAGAAACCTTGCCGATTGACCAACATATTATCGGTGACTATTTCAATGATGAGCAATTTAGGCAAGGTTTTCAGCAGTGGTTAAACCAGCGTTGGCAGCATAAGGAGCAGCTGATCTATCAGTACCATCAGACCAACTGCCTGGCTGAAACTACGGAGCAATTACCATGCTAAATGATGTATTGATGCAACTAGCACAGGCGGTTCGCTGGCCTGAACCCTGGTTAGAAGCCTTTATTCTTGGCTGCAACATTGTGATTGCAACTGTTATCGTAGCGCTATGTTTTTATCTTGCCAGAGGTTTTTTAAGGCCGATATTAGCACGGGTGCTGGATAAACTAGATGGCCGGTTAACCACTGAAACAGCTCTTGAGCGTGGCAAGCTTGCTAGCCGAGTGGCGCATTTACTGCCAGCTTTAGTGCTGCAAGCGTTGTCACCTCTGTTATTTAGCCATTACGAACATCTGAGTTCCGTTTTAGCTATTGTGGTACTGCTGTATCTCTATCTTTTTATCGGTATGGCCATTGCCGCTGCCATCTCCTTAATTGGCAAAAGCTATGCTCATTTAGTTACTAACCCAACTATCCCTTATCAGGGTATTTCACAGTTACTAAAGTTACTGACCTTTATTTTGTTCAGTATCTTAATTATCAGTACCACGTTAGGCAAATCGCCAGCATTACTGCTTAGTGGTTTGGGGGCGTTAACCGCAGTATTATTATTGGTATTTAAGGACGCAATTCTAGGTTTTGTCGCCAGTATTCAGATAGCCGTTAACAATATGGTTAATGTAGGTGACTGGATCGAAATGCCGAAATATGGTGCTGATGGTAGTGTCATCGAAATTGCGCTGACCACCGTAAAAGTCAGAAACTGGGATAATACCATTACCACAATTCCCACTTATGCCCTGATATCAGACTCCTTCAAGAACTGGCGTGGCATGCAACAATCTGGCGGGCGCAGAATAAAACGCGCTATTAATATTGATATTAATACTATCCGTTTTATCAAAGGCGATGAGTTAGAACAGTTAAAACAGCGCAGCCGATTACAAACCTTCTTTGAGCAGCCCGATGTGATAAACCTATTGGCATCTGACGATGTAACCAATATTGCCTTGTTGCGATACTATGTGCGGGATACGTTACGCCAGCACCCTGATATCAATCAGAATATGACCTTGATGGTACGTCAACTGCAACCGACCGAAGTGGGCTTGCCCATCGAAATATATTGTTTTAGTGCCGACAAGAACTGGTTGAATTACGAAGCTATTCAGGCAGATATTTTTGATAGATTATTTGCCATTTTGCCAGTTTTTGATTTAGCCGCGTTCCAGCGGATTGGCTCCCGCCAGGAACTTCCGCTTCGTGGCTAGATGGCTTTATAAGCGCGCAGCAGAATGTTGCGCGGTGTAACCTGATAATCACAAAACTCAGTTAGGCTCACACAATAACCTTGCTGCTGTAAAAACAACGCTTTATCCAGCGATAGCCATAGCTCCAGTGGGCGGCGAAAAATATGCCGGATTAAATCAATACGCTTTACCAATGCCGCGCGCTTTTCAGCACGCGCCATGTAACAGGCCCAGTCAATGTTATCCGGTAGATTGATGCTGTGTTGTGCTGCCGCCCAACTAACAAAATCGCTTAACTCGTGTGTAAACCAATGTTTGGCTACCGAAGACAATGGCCGATATTGCTTGTCGTTGGTAACCTCTGCACGTAACTCATCGTAGACCAACCGCCAAAGCACTTCGGTTGCGCGCAGTTTTTCTATACGGTCTCCTGCTGTAACCTGGCCCTGCACGGCAAGTTTTAAATCTTCTTTGGATAAGGTTAAATCCTCTTGCTGAGCTAGACTAGACAGCGGTCGATAATGGCTATTGGGGATGAGGTGATAGCAGCATGGCACCAAGTGCAATTGACGGCACTGCGCCTGCACCATCTGCTCTAAAAGCGTAATATGTAATTGACCACAGGCGTGCAATGCGACAATTTGCTGTTCTGCCTGCAAAATAGCAGTCAGCGGCTGGGTTAATACATCATCACAAACAAACCGTTGCGGCAATTGATATTTTTCAGCCAACTTCTCTCCCGCGTCACAAAGTGCACGTTGCCATTCAACACTCGTTACCGGTTGAGTAAAACGATGCGCTAATATACGCCCCAAGTGCCCTTTTCCCGCACACCACTCAATAATTGGCAATGCACTGGGAGTCCAATGCTGACATAACGCGTCAATTTGTTGCAACTTACGCCCGCCAATTCCGTTGGCTAACCAAAATGGCAGCGCAGCAACATCTTGCTGCATCGGCTGAGACGGCAGCTTGGTTAACTCAAACGCAGCAGGGAAAAACGCGGAAAAAGCTTGTTGCAGTACATTAGGATCAGTATCAAGACGTGCGATTTCAGTGTCATTAAGCGACCATAAGTAGGCATTAAGCTCGTTGTGCTGCCACGGTAATTCAGCACAATTAAATGGCAATATTTGCCAAAAAGCCCGGTTATTACTTAGCAACGCCGTGAGTTGTTGAAAGTGATCCGTAATGCTTAACGCCATAAAATACCATCACCCTTTTGCCAGCGCCAACCTTGTGCTTTATAGTGAAGCTGTTCGAATATATAAAGGCTACTATGATAATTCAACGAGTCAGCAGTAACAGCAATTTTATTAGCTGGGCAGGAAGCATTCTGCTATTGGCATTATTTTCTTATCTGGGGTGGGTTGATTATCAACAAATGCAAACCATGGCGGCCATACAAAAATGGGCTGTGGCTTATCTCGTCAGTGAACTGCTGTTACTCTTGCTGTTATCAGATATGCAGCGCGTTACACGCCAACTTATGTCGCGTTTGCGCTATGAACAAGAGGCAAAGCAACAGCAACAAGCCGCTGAAAGTAAACAACATCAACATGCATTGAGTATCCTTAATAATATTGCAGCCAGCTTTTCGCCAGATTGGCACCAGCAAATGCGCGACGCGCTGCATGTAGCGTCTGATTATCTGCAATTACCGATAGCTATTCTCAGCAATATTGAAAAAAATAATTATCAGGTTATTGTGCAGTACACCGTAGATAACAGCTTGCAAGACGGTGCTAATTTTGACCTGGGCGAAACTTACTGCAGCATCACTATGCAGTCAAAGCAGGTTATCGCCATTGACCATATGCACGCTAGCGAATACGCCAGCCATCCTTGTTACAACAATTTTAAGTTAGAAAGCTATATTGGCGTGCAAGTGTTAGTAGAAGGCAGCCCTTATGGTACGGTTAACTTTTCATCTACAGAAGCCAGGCAACGTCCGTTTAGCCAACTTGAAATCGAATTTATCAGCCTTTTAGCGCGCTGGATCGGCAGCGTGTTAGAGCGTCGTCGCTATTTGGATGCACAAGTAGAAGTCGCGCAACGACTGAAAAAAGTGTCAGCCCAATTACCTGGTATGGTATATCAGTTCAAACTAACCCCTGACGGTAAAGCAAGCTTTCCTTATAGCAGCGATGGCATAAAAGAGATATATCATCTCACGCCGGAGCAAGTATTAAATGACGCCTCAGCAGTATTTGACCTAACTCATCCTGATGATGTCTTACTCGTTAAAAGTACGATTTCTGAGTCAGCAAAACGGCTATCAAAGTGGATAATTGAATACCGGATAAAATACCCGGATGGTGAAGTTGCCTGGGTTGCAGGCAGGGCTGTTCCTGAAAAACAGCCAGACAGCAGTATTCTTTGGCATGGCTTTATAACGGATATTACTGAACGTAAACAAATTGAAAAGTTAAAAGATGAATTTGTCTCTTCAGTCAGTCATGAACTACGCACCCCCTTAACCTCTATTGCTGGGGCCATCGGACTGCTGCATGGTAAGGTTCTTGGTGTTTTACCTGAAAAGGCCGCAGAAATGGTCGGTATGGCCATGGCGAATGTGCAGAAATTACAAATTCTGATCAATGACCTACTGGACATGGATAAACTCGTCGCAGGCAAAATGCAGTTTGATATGCAAACCCAACCGTTATTGCCGATTCTGCAAAAGTCAGTGTTGGACAATAAAAACTATGCTGAGCAGTTTAAAGTACACTATAACTTAAGCGATAAAATAGATGATATTTGGGTAAATGTAGACAGTTTACGTTTGCAGCAAGTGATGACTAATTTACTGTCCAACGCGGCTAAATTTTCTCCACCAAATGCTGAAGTTGATATTGTCATTGAGCACGACAGCGACAAGGTAACAGTAAAGGTGATAGATCATGGCATTGGTATCAATGACAATTTTAAACCGCTTATTTTCAGTCAGTTCTCTCAAGCGGACAGCTCAGACAGTAAAATTAAAGGTGGTACCGGACTTGGCCTCGCCATAAGCAAGCAACTGATAACCAGAATGAATGGTGATATTGGCTTTGAATCTTCATTAAATCATGGCGCAGAGTTTTATATTCGTCTGCCCGTAGCTATCGAGACAGCACAACAATCTGAGGCTTTTTATGACTGACCTACAACGTATAATGCATGTGGAAGATGATCCTTCCATTCAACAGGTCGCTAAAATTGCGCTGGAAGCTGTGGGCGGTTTTACTGTGCATACCTGCAGTTGTGGCCAGCAGGCGCTGGAGGACTATCCCAACGTTGCGCCACAGCTTATTTTGTTAGACGTAATGATGCCAGGCATGGACGGACCAACCACACTGCAACATTTACAGCAAAAGTATGATTTGGCCAAAGTTCCTGTCGTATTTATGACAGCAAAAGTACAGAGTAACGAAGTTGCGTCTTACAAAAAACTCGGCGGCGCTGACGTAGTAGTAAAACCATTCGACCCAATGACGCTATCTGACCAGATCCGCCAAATCTGGACAGATTTTCAGCGTTAGTGTCTTAGTACAACAGGCTGTACAATTTTCGCCGATACAATGAAGCAACCGCATCGCCCTTAGGTAAAGCTGCTAAGATGTCCAGATACAATTTTTTGCTACTGCCAAAGTTAAGATCGTGTTGCAGTATGCTAAACAGTACTGCCAGCGCATCTTCACTGCGCTGCACGGCTTGATATTGCACCGCCAGTTTCTCTTTAAGCTCGGCATTGTCAGGTTCAGCAGTTAACCTGGCTTCCAGCGCCTTAATTTCCGGCGTGTCAGCCGCCTCTTTTGCCAATGCTATTTTAGCCAATACTGACTTATACAATGCATCCTGATCGGCCAGTTTAATTTCTGCCAATAAGCTTTCAGCCTGGGGTAACTGGCCTAAATTTACCGCAGTATCTGCCAGCCAAAGCTTTATTTCTGTGCGCTGTGGCGCTAACGTCAAAGCATCTTTTAACAGCGGGTAAGCGCCGGCGTAATCTGCTGTAGCTAACAGGGCTTCTGCCTGTGCCAGTAAATCGTCTTCCGGTTTAGGTAAGTACGCAGCTAACTTTTCACGAATGGCCTGTTCCGTTTCCACGCCAGCAAAACCATCAACCGGTCTGCCTTGCTTAATCATCATTACCGTTGGCAACGACTGCACACCAAACTGCATCGCCAAATCAGGTTCATTGTCGCAGTCAACTCTGGCTAACAATAATTGTTGCGGGTATTGCTGCACAATACGCTCAAGTATAGGGCTAAGCTGTTTACAGCCCTCACTACGTGCAGACCAGAACTGAAACAAAACCAATTTATCCATGGAGGCATCTAATACCTCACGGGCATTATTCACTGAGACATCAACAATAGGTTGTGACATAAGAAAGAAAAATCCTGTATGAACCAAAACAAAAGAATTAACAATACTATGTGGGCACTGTAACGTCTTTGCAAGCCTTGTAAAACCTGAACTAAGCGCCAAAAAAGCATCGACATCTGCTGCGCTATCACGTAAATTAACCTGGCGCACAAAAAATGACTGCACAGCAGCAAATAACCATAGCGCCATAGTTTGAGTTTAACAGCTTACTCTGTTTAACCAGTTCACGTAGCAAACAATATAAAGCCACCCACGTGGTTTTAAGGTACATCCATTACGACTTTACCTGTAAAGCCGTATGGTGTTTTCTTTGCCACAGCAAACTATGAGATGGAATAATGACCAGCCAGACTAAGTCAACCGACTTAACCAATCCAACAGAAATGTTGTCCGGTGCCGCCATGGTAATTCGGGCCCTTGCCGACGAGGGTGTCGAGTACCTGTATGGCTATCCGGGCGGAGCCGTATTACACATCTACGATGCTTTATTTCAGCAGAATAAAGTGAAACACGTACTGGTTCGCCACGAACAAGCCGCCACCCATATGGCGGATGCTTACGCCCGCGCAAGCGGCAAAGCCGGCGTAGTATTAGTCACGTCAGGCCCGGGCGCAACCAATGCGGTTACCGGCATCGCTACGGCCTACATGGACTCTATTCCTATGGTGGTGTTAACCGGCCAGGTAATGAGCCATTTAATTGGTGGTGATGCGTTTCAGGAAACTGACATGCTTGGCATCTCGCGGCCCATTTGTAAGCACAATATGTCCGTGCGCCGGCCGGAAGACATTCCGTACTTAATTAAAAAAGCATTTCATATCGCTCAAACCGGTCGTCCTGGCCCGGTGGTGCTGGACATCCCAAAAGATATGACTATGCCAAATCAGGCATATGCCTATCATTATCCCAAAGACATTAGCTTGCGCTCTTATCAGCCAAAACAGCAGGGCCATGCCGGCCAGATTAAAAAAGCTGTAAGCGCATTATTGACAGCGAAAAAGCCTATTTTATATGCCGGTGGCGGTGTCATTATGGGCGGTGCGTCTACTGAGTTAACCGAACTGGCACAGCTACTAAACCTGCCGGTAACCAATACGTTAATGGGATTAGGTGCTTACCCTGCCGGTGATAAGCAGTTTATTGGCATGTTGGGTATGCACGGTAGCTACGAAGCGAACCAAACCATGCACCATGCCGATGTTATTATCGCGGTGGGTGCCCGCTTTGATGATCGCGTAACCAATAACACGAAAAAATTCTGCCCGGATGCCACCATTATCCATATCGATATCGACCCGGCCAGTATCAGTAAAACCGTGAATGCGCATATTCCGATTGTTGGTCTGGTGCAACCGGTGTTGCGCGACATGCTGGCGATACTTAAACAGAAAAAGAAAAAACTGGATAGCGCGGCATTAGCACAATGGTGGCAACAAATTGAGCAGTGGCGCACGGTACATGGCGGTCGCTATGACACAACAGCACCTCTACTAAAACCACAATATGTTATTGAGCAAGTTAGCAAAATTACCAATGGCGAAGCCTATGTTTGCAGCGATGTTGGCCAGCACCAAATGTTTGCCGCACAATATTATCCATTTAACAAACCCAACCGCTGGATCAACTCAGGTGGTTTAGGCACCATGGGTTTTGGTTTGCCTGCCGCAATGGGCGTAAAACTGAATTACCCCGATGCCGACGTGGTTTGTGTGACCGGCGAAGGCTCTATTCAAATGAATATTCAGGAGCTGTCTACCTGTAAGCAATACGGCTTAGGTGTAAAGATCATCAATCTTAACAACGGTTATCTGGGCATGGTTAAACAATGGCAGGATATGAACTATGAATCCCGCTATGCCAGTTCCTACATGGACTCCCTGCCCGACTTTGTCAAACTGGCAGAAGCCTATGGCCATGTTGGCATTCGTGTTACCACACCGGAAGAGCTGCAACCTGCGCTGGAACGCGCCTTTGCATTAAAAGACCAACTGGTGTTTTTAGATATTCATATCGACCCGAAAGAGCACGTTTACCCGATGCAGGTGCCTGGCGGCGCGATGAATGACATGTTCTTAAGCAAAACAGAGAGGACTTAACATGCGGCATATTATTTCTGTTCTGCTGGAAAACGAATCTGGCGCTTTAGCACGTTTAGTTGGCTTATTTGCTCAGCGCGGCTACAACATTGATTCACTTAATGTTGCCCCCACAGATGACCCCACATTATCCCGGTTGACGTTAGTTACCCATGGCAATGATCAGGTCATCGAACAAATTAGCAAGCAACTGCATAAGCTGATTGAAGTCGTCAAAGTATCGGATATCAGCGAAGCGGCGCACATAGAGCGTGAGCTCATGCTGGTCAAGGTAAAAGCCAGCGCGAGCCAACGCGAAGAAGTAAAACGCTGTGCTGATATTTTCCGTGGCCAAATTATCGATGTAACCCCTGTCACCTACACCATTCAATTGGTAGGCACCAGCGATAAACTGGATGCGTTTATACAAGCACTGGGAGCAACGCCCATTCTTGAAGTCGTTCGCAGCGGCGCTTCGGGTATTGCCCGCGGTGAAAAAACCTTAACATTGTAACCGTAAATAGTGCGGGCTGGCTTGCGCTGCCAGCCTACGCTATGCTGTTCGTAAGCTCGACTTACGGACAAGCCAATGCACTCAGCATTAATCTACCTATTACTCTCTCCCCTCATGCTGTTTTTCAGCTTTACGTCTGTAGCACAACAGAAGCAAGAAGTGCTGCTGCTAACCTACCATTTGAAAGCACCTTACATCGTCGACCTTGGTGAGCAAAAAGGTCTCTATTTCGACCTGGCGAATTATATGAACCAACATAGTGAGAGTTATTTTTTTAAAACCGAGTTTATGCCGCGTAAAAGAATCAATGCCATACTGCAACGTCCTTTTCCCCATGTCGTTATAGGTGTTCAGCCAGTTTGGTTTAAACAATTTGCTGACAAAGTCAGTTTTACTCCCGCGATTCTGCAAGAAGACGATGTGTTTATTTCCTTAAAAACCAACCCGGTGACAAATGATGATTTAGAAAGCCTAAAGGGGAAAACATTCATTGGTGTGCAAGGTTATCGTTACGTCATGTTAGAAGCAGCGGAGCAGCAAGGCGTATTAACCCGGGTAGATACATTGCAAGAAGATAATGTACTAGACATGTTAAGACTTGGCCGCGGCGATTTCACCATCACCAGTTTATCTACATTGCGCTACAAATTTAGTCATGGCGAAGACGAGAATAGCTACTTTATTGCCAAGCAGCCCCATGAGCACGTTAAACGACGTTTAATGTATAGTACCAGTGATAAAAAACTCGGCAAGGAACTCAACCTTATCGTGGCAATAATGCAAAAAGATGCTGCGTGGTTTGAGGTTATCAATCAATATAATTTGGATAAATCGTTTATCCCCGCCAACTAATACGATCTAAATTGATCATTGTTGTCCACTGCACAATTCTGGAAACGCAAATTCCCTGTTGGCTTAAATACAACCACATGTTAACGTAAATTTATAGCCTGCAATATATAAGAAACAATCATGACGCTAAATAGTGTATTTAGTATTTATCTTTCGCTGTTCACTGCAACCTTCCCGGCTGCTGCACTGGTGCCAATACTTGATGTTTATCCACGTTGTGATTATAGCGTTAAACAACATATTACAACCGTCAGTAGAGCGGGCAGCAGCCAGCAAGATGCGAACAGCAAAAGCGCTGACGTGCTGCAAGACGCTTTGTTACAGCTTCAACAACAAGCGTCAGGTAAGGGTGATGCCATCATTTTGACTAAAGTTATTGGGCAGTTATCCAAAGACAGAATATTTTTCAGCAACGAAAAAGCAGAAACAGAGATTATTTACCGCCTTGGAGCAGACGTTATTTCGCTATGCACCGAAGACAACTCTAAGCCATTTATAGCCACGCCATTCGATACCAAAGGCATGCGGCAGGTTGATAGAAACGCAGAAAATGACACCACAATAAAGATGGTTATCAATACCACTATTTCCGCCACGTCAAAGCAACAAGCTGAGATCGACGATGCCTCTATCAGTTTAAATACCGGCTTTCATGGTGCAACCCTTGGTAGCAGCCGCCAACAACTCGAAGACATTTTTGGACCAGCCGAGAGCTTTTTCCAGTATGAAGACGATTATTTTATGCTGGCCTATGGCAATCAACTCTGGTTAACTTTTGCAAATAATCAGTTGGTACAGGCCAAGCATACGTCTGAAAACTTTACCTATGACCTCACCAGTCAACTGCTAGCTGACCGCCATCCGAAATTAGCGGACTGGCAACTAGATAATCTTTTTAGCAAGCGCAGCCTATTACCTGAACTTAAGGCGCATTACACCACAGCGTTAAGCCAGCTAACGGCCACAGAATATTTTTTACAGCAACAGCAAGCTATTATTCGACTAATATTTAGCGAGTATCTGGATATTGAATCTTCCCAGCAACAGATAAAATTGACCGACATCAGCCTTGAGCATGCTGAATTACCACCATTACCTGCATTACAATTACCGACACTAAAAGACATTAGCACTGAAGCTACACAACCGGCCATGGCACCGTTGCAAAAAGCCAACTGGGAACAAATGCTGAATAATTTACCGGCAACAAACTACAGCACCACTAAAGAGCAAAAACGATTACAGCTGTATCGGCCTGAACTCGCTGCGGTTTATGCTGAAACAGGGCTTAGCGAAGTGCAGTTTTCACTTCTTACACAAAATTCCCGCTTAACTCAACTACAGCAATTGCTGGCACTGTTTTCATTACCGACAACCAGGCAGCAATTTATTACCCAACATCCTGATGCTTTTGAAACTAACGGTAGACTTGTTGTTTATCATGACATGCTTGAAATAAACGCGACTTTTACTGATAACGACAAAATCGACAGCTTTATAGTGAAATGGTTTTAAGCGCTATGCTGACAAAAACAGCGTATAAACCAAAAACAACAGCGCAAAACCCGATAAGTACGCTAAGCCAACCCAGCTGAGCAGTTTAAGCCGCCAGTTTAGCACTATGGCGCCATCGCCACGCATCAGGCTGTAATTAAGCCAGGCAAACACTGGCGTGGTTAAAAACGCCAGCGTCATCGCAAAGGTTAGCATGGGTGCCAGCGCAGCTTTAAAAAACAAAATAAGCGCCATACCACAACCGGCTTGCGCTAATAGCCAAAAATTTAATGCTGCTTTGTGTTTAATCCAGCCCAGTTGCTCAAATGACGCGTGTAACGTTCTGGCATAACCATCCAACACCGTTATGGTGGTACCAAACATACATAAAAAAGCGATTAGGGCGACTAGCGGTTCAGACCAAGCGCCAATAGTACTGGCGTACATTTGCATCAGTTGCTGGGCAAACGCACTGCCAGCCAACGCTATGGGTTGTTCACTACCGTATTGCACTAAAGCACCCAAAGACAAAAACACCAACGCTAAGGCGGCGGTAAGCCAATAACCGAGATTAAAATCGAATAAGCCCTGAGCACGGGTTATGTGAGTATGTCGCTGTTTGGCTTTTAGCCATAATGAACTAATAGCCGATATTTCTATCGGCGCTGGCATCCAGCCCATCAACGCCACCAAAAAGCCCAAACCGGCCAGCGTCCAGGGCGAAGGGCCAACATAGTCAGCCGGTGCCTGCACGCCGTTTTGCCAGGCAATAACAACGGCGATAACCGTGGTGATTGTCAGCAAAACCATAATCAGTTTAGCGACATTATCCAATGCCTTGTAGTGCCCCAGCAGCAGAATAAGCAAACACGCTGCCAGTATTGACCAACACAACAACATCAGTGAAATATTGCCCGGTAAGGCATACTGCAACAAACTCGCCGTAAGCAGTAACACGCCTGCGGTATTGACTACCGCTGCAATGATATTCAGCACTAAAAAGCTGTAAAAATAGCCTCGCCCCTTACGCTGATACCCCATTAGCAGGCTTTCTTTGCGCGTGAGGGTATATTCAACACCAAAGCGGAAAAATGGATACTTCAGAATATTGACCAACAAAATTAGCCACGCCAGCTGCCAGCCAAACAGCGCGCCAGCCTGAGTTGACGCCACCAAATGCGAGCCACCAATAGCCGCTGTAGCCATCAGCACACCTGGGCCTAAAGCGTGTAAGCGGCCCCGCCAGCCGCGAGTATATTGTTGCATCGTTATTGTTCTGTATGATTATTTCTGTTTCCCAGCTTAGCCAAAGCCATCACTAATTACTATTAGTCGTGGCTTTTTTCTTCTACCGATTGGCAAGCACGGGGAATTCTTCCATACTGGCGATATTGCACCACATTACCGAGGTAAACATGAGCGAAGAGCTGCTCGATCAGGCAATGTTATTTGAAGTTATAGAAAACCAACTGGCCGATAGCTACCCTAAGCAAGTTACTGAAACCCTGCTACGACTTCGCATGACTGGCCATAGCCGCGACGAGGCAATTGAATTGATTGCCTGTGCCTTAGCGCCGGAGATGATTGACGTTATTGAGCATCAACAAAGTTTTAATTTGGAGCGTTATGCGAGTCATTTAGCCCAACTGCCAGAAACGCCCTGGCTGGGTGATGAGGCATGACCACGCCTGAAGTGCAGCATCAAACGGCACAGCAGCGTTTTGTGCTGCAACTGGATAGTGCCGAAGCCCTACTGGACTATACACTACACGGTAACAACATTGATTTTCATCATACCTTTGTGCCACCGGCCTTTCGCGGTAAAGGCCTGGCAGAACAGCTGGTACGCCATGGTTTAAATTGGGCCAAGACACAGCAGTACCAGATACACGCCAGCTGCTGGTACGTACAAAAGTTTCTGCGCTAAGCCGGATAATTATATGGTCATATCCTGCGGCCACGGATCAGACGAACGGCGACCACTACCAGAGCAAGCACCAGCAGTAGATGAATAAAGCCACCCATGGTGTACGACGACACCAGACCCAGCGCCCACAAAATAATCAGCAGTACAATGATGGTTTCTAACATAAAGTTCTACCTGTTAACGGCATATGAAGCTTAACTATGCAGTGCGGCGTTAACGTTGTATGTGCGCTGCACAACACAACAGCAGCAAAACCGCTTCACAACACAAATAATGTTGAACGTGCGATGGCGCACAGAGCTACTGCGATTATGCCGATATGCTTACTGTTTTTTACCAATGAGCATCCGCTAATGACAACCCGAAATATATATGCGTTATTCTTTCTCAGTTTGTTCAGCCTGACACTGCTAGGCTGTGGTGCCACCAGTACCCGCGAAGGCACTGGCGAATATATCGACGACACGGTAATCACTACCAAAGTTAAAGCGGCTATTTTAAATACCGCCTCGCTCAAAGTAAGTGAAATTAATGTCGAAACCTTTAAAGGCGTGGTGCAGTTAAGTGGCTTCGTTAATTCAGCAGAAGACATTAATACCGCGGTGCGCGTCGCTGGTGATGTTGCAGGGGTAACGGCAGTAAAAAATGCCATGCGGGTTAAATAATATCTGTTTCTGTTTTATGTGCGCTAACGCACAGAGTTAACAGTTTGTTCAACTATACTTTTACGCATGAGCCACACTAACAAGGAAAGGTTATGCTACAAACAGCATTAAAGCATCACGCTGCTGTAAAACACAAGCCAACGGACAATCAATTGCTTAACGCTCTATCTGTTGAAGTTCAACAACGCTTATTGCCGCATTTGGAATTAGTTCCCATGCCGCTGGGCAAGGTATTGTATGAATCGGGTGATGTATTGCGCTATGAGTATTTTCCTACCGACTGCATCGTATCCTTGCTGTATGTGATGGAAAACGGTTCCTCGGCAGAAATTTCAGTGGTCGGCTATGACGGCTTAATTGGCGTAGCCTTGTTTATGGGCGGCGAAAGTACTACCAGCCGCGCACTGGTGCAAAGCGCAGGTTTTGCTTATCGCTTGTTGGGCCAGCGTATGAAAGACGAGTTTAATCGTCACGGTGAACTGCTGCATTTAATGTTGCGTTACTCGCAGGCATTAATTACCCAGATGGCACAGACGGCAGTATGTAACCGCCATCACAGTATTGAGCAGCAACTGTGCCGCTGGTTATTGCTGTCATTAGACAGGTTAAAAGGCAACCATCTGGTGATGACACAAGAGCTGATCGCGAACATGCTTGGTGTGCGCCGCGAAGGCGTTACCGAAGCGGCAGGTCGCCTGCATAAGCAAGGCGTAATTGACTACAGTCGTGGCCATATTACCGTTACCAACCGGGAAAAACTGGAAGCGCTTAGCTGCGAATGCTATGCCGTTGTAAAAGCCGAAACAGACCGCCTGCTACCGGCCTGCAATAACAAACCCGCCCCGCCCAAAGCGCCAGTAACCAATTAGCACTGGCAGGTTTTCTTTAAGTATTTTGCCCTCGCGTTAACTATGTACGACAACGCACCGACAGCGCATTAAGCCAGCGCTAAGCTACTTTGCCTCTCTCAACGCAATTCGCTACAGGTTATTATGCCTTTATTTATTCGAACCGTCAGCCTAACGGTGTGGAGGTCTGTCTGCACAGTATTTGGTTATCCGTTCTTCGTGCTGCGCACACACAACATGCTGTGGTTTTCTGCCGAACTGTGGCAGCAAACCACACCGATACGTGCCGAGCTATTTAGCGTTGAGCGCCTGGAGCAGCACGCCCACAGTTTGGCTGCAGCACAGCCCGTTGACAGCAACAAGGGTGTTTTACCACAGCTACGCCAATACTGCCGCCCGGCATTACAACAACGGCTTACCGCGAACGCCAATATTCTGCTAGCGGCATATCATGTTAGTGCGGCTGAACTGCAAAAAGGTCATAGTATTGTGCCAGCGGCAGAATGGCTACTCGACAACTACCATATTGTTGAGCAACAAATCCGTGAAATTCGTGACGATCTACCGCCGGGGTATTACCGGCAACTGCCCAAACTGGCCAACGGCCCTTTTCGCGGCTACCCACGGGTATTAGGTATTGCCTGGGCATTTATTGCTCATACCGACAGCCATTTTGACCCGGCTGTTTTGAAACGCTTTTTAACGGCTTATCAGCAAGTACAAGCGCTAAGCATTGGTGAACTTTGGGCCATAGCCATTACGCTGCGCATTGTATTAATTGAAAACCTACGCCGATTAACCGATCAAATTAGCCTTGGTCTGCAACAACGCGCTGCGGCCGACGCCCTCGCTGATGCCTTAATTGCCGGTGTACAGTGGCAAGACGAAGTTAAAAAATACGACATCCCGCTCAACGACAACTTTGCCGCCCAACTGGCCAAGCGGTTGCGAGATCAAGATCCCAGTGTCACCCCGGCTTTGCATTGGCTTAGCCAACAACTCAGCCAGCGCGAAGACAGTATCGATGATGTGGTATTTCGCGCCCAGCAACGACTCGGGGCGTCCAATGTCAGCGTGCGAAATGTTATTACCAGCATGCGCCGTATCTCCGCTATCGACTGGGCTGACTTGTTTGAAAGCGTAAGTCTGGTGGATCAACAACTGGTTGCGGGCAGTCGCTTTGCAGAAATGGACTTTGCCAGCCGTAATCTGTATCGCAACGCCATCGAACAACTGGCTCGTAGTGCAAAATGCACAGAACAACAGGTTACCGCCACCGTGTTGCACAATGCCAGCATTGCCGCCATACACTGCGAAGACCCGGTGCAGCAAGCACGGCAAGCAGACTGCGGCTACTATTTACTTGGCAACGGCAAAGCCGCATTAGCACGCCAGTTAAACATTAAACGCAACATTAAATTTTGGTTACGCTTCGCCATTGCCAAAGGCGGTGTGGCAGCATATTTGTCAGTGTTTTCGCTGCTTAGCATCCTATTGTTACTGTTCGTTGGTGAGTTACTCGGCACAACGGGCCTGCAATGGTTTTGGCTCGTGCTGGTTGCGGCCATTCCACTTAGTGAATTGGCCAGCGCCTTACTGCAAAATATCACCAGCCGCTACAGCAGTGCTAAACTACTACCGGCACTGGAGCTGTCAGAGGGCATACCGTCAGCACTGCGTACGCTGCTTGTGGTACCCACATTAATTACCAGCAGCGCAGATTTGCGCCAACAGCTACAACGCTTAGAAGAACATTATCTGGCAGCTGGCCTTGGCGATATCAGCTTTGCGCTGCTAACAGATTTTACTGACGCGCCAACGCAACACCTGTCAACCGACCATGCCCTGCTGCAACAAGCAATAACGGGTATGGTCACGTTAAACCAGCGTTATGGCATAGGCCTTGCCGGGCCGCGGTTTCTATTACTGCACCGCACACGTGAATATAACCCCAGTGAACACACCTGGATGGGCCACGAGCGTAAACGCGGCAAGTTGGTCGCCTTAAACCTACTATTGCGAGGTACTGGCGAAAACCTGTTTTGTGGCAGCAGCGCAGAATATCCACAGCTGTCTAACCTGGTGCCGGCAGATGTGCGTTACGTCATTACACTGGATGCCGATACCCGCTTGCCGCGAAATGCGGCCATTAAACTGGTGGGTAAAATGGCACACCCGCTGAATCAGCCACAGTTTTGTCCCCTGCAGCAACGGGTAATTGCTGGCTACGGTGTGTTACAGCCTAGGGTAACTCCAGCGCTGGCATTAACCGGCCAGAGCTCGCGTTATTTGCGCTTAAGTTCTAGCCCAGCGGGCATTGACCCCTACGCCAGCGCGGTATCAGATTTATATCAGGATTTATTTACTGAAGGCTCTTTTACCGGCAAAGGCATTTATGACGTCGATGCCTTTAGTGCCGCCCTGCACCGCCGCGTACCCGACAACAGCATGTTAAGCCATGACCTGTTTGAAGGCATATTTGCCCGGGCCGGTTTGGTGTCAGATGTCGAAGTAGTGGAAGACTTCCCCACCCGCTATGATGTCGCGGTAAAACGGCAACATCGCTGGACCCGCGGCGATTGGCAATTACTGCCCTGGTTGTGCCGGGCTATATTTGCTTCAACGTCGAGCATAAAAGCCCATATCCCGCTTCTGGGACGTTGGAAAATGCTCGATAACCTGCGCCGCTCATTATTGAGCCCCGCCGGCTTTGTTGCGCTGCTGCTGGTACTTTTACTGCCAATGCCGGTCTCGATTAACGCCACGTTAGTGGTGTTGGCTATACTGCTACTGCCTACCATACTTACCCGCCGCTTTACGCTATTACCCCGCCATAGCATCCTGCAAAATGGTGGCGCAATTCAGCTTCGCAGCCTGTATGGCAATCTACTAACCGACTTAGCTCAAACGCTGACGCAAAGCATGCTAAATATTGTGTTACTTGCCGATCAAGCCTGGCGAATGAGCCATGCCGTTGGCATTACGCTGTGGCGGTTGCAATTTAGCCGTAAACATCTGCTGCAATGGGTTACCGCCGCGCAAAACGGCGCTCAGCAACGGCTTACGCTGGCTGGCTACTATCGCCAAATGACGCCGGGAGTGTTATTGGCCTGGTTAAGTGGCGGTATGGTGGTGTGGTGGGCGCCACATAATGTTGTGTTGTTGATGCCATTTCTAACGCTGTGGAGCCTTGCTCCCGCGCTGATGTATTGGCTTAGCCTGCCAACAAACCAGCAGAAAACGCTACCGCTGTCAGTCGATGAGGCGAATAACCTGCGTTTAGTAGCACGTCGTACCTGGCGATTTTTCGAACGCTTCGTCACTGCTGAAGATAATTGGTTACCACCAGATAATTTCCAACAACTCCCCGAGCCCGTTATTGCTCACCGTACTTCACCAACTAATATTGGCATGTACTTGCTGTCGATAATTACCGCGCGTGATTTTGGCTGGCTTGGCACCACCGCCAGCGTAGAAAAACTGGAACACACCTTTGCTACCTTGCAGCAGCTAAGTTTGTTTAAGGGACACTTTTTTAACTGGTATGACACCCAGAGCCTGCAACCGTTAGCCCCGGCCTATATTTCTTCGGTCGACAGCGGCAATTTAGCCGGGCATCTGTTGGCGCTGGCGAATAGTTTGGAAGACTTGCAGCAAGATTTATCAGCACCGCTGGCGCTGCAAGGACTATCGGATACCCTGGCATTAGCCCAACTTAGTCTGCAAGATGGTGATCACGAAGTAGCGTATTACTCCCCGTTACACCGTACATTGCAGCAGCTAGCACACTTACTCTCTACGCCCGTTAACCTTGCCGCGCGACATAATACCGTATTGGCGCTAGCCAGCAGCGCGCTATCGTTATACTCCGAGCATGCCACAGATGTTCATACAGAGGATGCCAGCAGCAATACTAACCATAACCTGCAGTTTTATTTGCAAGCTTTCGTGCAGACACTTAATCAGCATCATCAGGATTATCAGGCTTATGAAGGTGAGCAGCGCCGCTTAAGACAGCGCTTAGCGGCGTTGGCAACACAAAGCCGTGACATGGCAATGCAAATGAACTTTGCCTTTTTGGTAAATACCGAGCGCAATTTGCTCTCGATTGGTTATGCGGTCCCCGATAATCAACTCGACAGTAGCTGCTATGATTTACTTGCCTCCGAGGCACGCCTCGCTAGCTTATTTGCCATTGCAAAGGGCGATATCGACAGTAAACATTGGTTCCGGCTCGGTCGAAGCGCTACGCCACTGGGTGCAGGCGCAGCGCTGTTATCCTGGTCTGGTTCTATGTTTGAATACCTTATGCCCTCACTGGTAATGCGTGCTGCTGTGGGCAGTTTGCTGGAGCAAAGCAACCGGCTTATTGTGGCGCGGCAAATTAGCTATGCCAGGCAACACCATATCCCCTGGGGTATATCTGAATCTGCCTACAATGCCCGTGATTTGCACCTAACTTATCAGTATTCTAATTTTGGCGTGCCAGGCTTGGGGTTAAAGCGCGGGCTGGCGCAAAATCTGGTGATTGCCCCTTACGCCACTGCATTAGCCAGTATGGTGGATGCACCCGCTGCATGCGACAACTTTGCCAGGCTGGAAAAAATGGGCGCCCTTGCTGACTATGGTTTCTTTGAAGCTATTGATTATACCCCCACACGCTTACCTGATCTTGAAAAGCCGGTATTGGTGCAAAGTTTTATGGCACATCATCAAGGCATGACCTTAATTGCCATATTGAACACACTACAGCAGGGTGTGATGCGAAGCCGGTTCCATCGCGAACCCATGATCAGCGCCTGCGAACTGTTGCTGCAAGAGCGCGTACCACGCGACGTGTTGAACATTCACCCCAAAGCCGAGGCGGTAACCATTGCTGCAGGCATCAGCAGTGAGTCGCTCACCGAGCGCCGGTTAGACCCAACAGCCCCAGGCTCACCTCACACCCATCTGCTGAGCAATGGCAATTATAGCGTAATGCTAAGTGCGGCAGGCAGTGGCTACAGCCATTGGCGTGGCATTGCCATAACGCGCTGGCACGCCGACAGCAGCCTGGACAACTGCGGCAGCTACATTTTGTTGCGCCAGCGTAGTAACGCGCTGGCGTGGGCCGCCAGCCTACAGCCTTTTCCGACAAACAACGCCCCCGCCCAGCATAAACATGTGGCCACCTTTAGCGAAGACAGTGCTGAATTTAGCGTGCAACAGCCCAATATTAGCGCCAAGCTCACCGTTGTGGTGTCGTCCGAGTACAATGGTGAAGTACGCTGCATTAGCTTGTGTAATCACAGCCAACAAGAACAGCAGCTGGAACTTACCTCCTACGCCGAACTGGTGCTTAGCAGCGCCGCCAGCGACAACGCGCATCCGGCATTTTCTAAGTTATTTGTCCAAACGGAGTTTGTCAGCGAATATGGCGCTATTATTGCGACGCGTCGGCCAAGAACCGCCCAGGAACAGCCAATCTGGCTGGGGCATTTTGTCGTGCTTGAAGGCTCCAGCAGCGCCCCATTGCAATACGAAACAGACCGGGCAAAGTTTTATGGCAAGGGCACCAGCCTGCAACACGCAGATGCCATGCAACACAACCAACCATTAAGCAACAGTAGCGGTACGGTACTTGACCCCATTCTCAGTTTGCGCCCTTCGGTAACGCTGGCGCCTGGCAAACAACTGAAAGTCGCTTTTTGGACCTTGGTTGCCCGCTCTCGTGACGAACTGCTGCAACTGATCAGCCAACATAACGAATACAGTGCTTTTGAACGCGCTGCAACACTGGCCTGGACACTGGCACAGGTGCAATTGCGTCATCTGGGTATCACCGTGGCTGAAGCCGCACTGTTCCAGCGCCTAACTGCGCCATTGCTTTACCACGACAGTCATTTTCGGGCACCGCCTGCGGCTATAAGCCGTGGTGCAGGCCCACAGTCAGGCATCTGGCAACATGGCATATCGGGTGATTTGCCCATCGTATTACTGCACATTGACGATGCAGAAGACTTGGACACCGTGCGCCAGTTGTTGCGCGCACACGAGTATTGGCGCTTGAAACGGCTACCTATTGATCTGGTGATAATTAATGAGCGCGCTAATTCTTATATTCAAGATTTACAATCGGCGATAGAGGCGTTAGTACGCAGCAGCCAAAGTCGGCCAACAGCGATGCCGCTGGAAAATGCACCGCAGCTTGCCAATGGCAATGTCTATACATTACGCGGCGACTTAATGAACGTGAGCAGCAGAGCCTTACTGGCGTCCATCGCCCGGGTAGTATTGTATGCACGGCGTGGCACTTTACAGCGCCAACTGCAGCGCTTCGCTGCCGCACCAACCCTGCAGCCTGCCGCGCCGGTTAAAACACTACCAACGCCCGCCAATCCGCAGGGCAACATATATAGCCGTGCGACCGCTGACTACCTGAGTACAGATTTAGAGTTTTTTAATGGTTTAGGCGGCTTTGCCAGTAATGGCCGCGAATACGTTATCTTGCTGCATAATTACCAACGCACGCCTATGCCTTGGCTAAATGTGATTGCCAATGCCCAGTTTGGTTTTCAGGTGTCGGCTAGTGGCAGTGGTTATTGCTGGGCCGAAAGTAGCCGCGAAAACCAGTTAACGCCCTGGTCAAATGATCCGGTTATCGACCCCAGTGGTGAAGCCCTTTATGTGCAAGATGAAATAAGTGGCGAGCTGTTTACGGCTACCTGCTCGCCGATTAACGACGGTGGCCACTATAGTGCCTGCCATGGCTTTGGCTACAGCCGTTTTCAACATCAGGCCAGTGGGATCAGGCTTAGCTTGCTGCAATACGTCCCGCTGGACCATCCAATAAAGATTTCCCGTCTAACGTTACACAACACCGGCACAACACAGCGAAAACTGCAGGTTACTGCCTACGCGGAATGGGTGTTGGGCCGCGATCGCGCCGCCAGTACGCCGTACTTAATTAGTGAGTTTGATCATGACAACAAGGTGTTGCTGGCACAAAACCCCTGGCAGACCGCGTTTGCCGGCAGAGTCGCCTTCGCCGCGCTGGGCAGTAGCACGCCACTGTCTGGCTGGACTGCCGATCGCGCCGAGTTTATTGGTCGTAACCAAAGCAATAGTCGGCCACAAGCACTGATTCAGCAACTCGCACTTAACGGTAGCAGTGGTGCCGCGCTGGACCCCTGCGCGGTATTGCAGCACAGCGTTAACCTGGCACCCGGCGAACAAATAGAACTGGTGTTTTTTCTTGGCCAAACGGCCGACAAAGCCAGCGCTCTGGCGCTGGTACAGCATTATAGACAAGCAGATTTAACCGCCGTATTGACACAAGTGCACCAACACTGGCAACAATTACTGCAGGCAGTACAGGTTAAAACGCCCGATCGCGCCATGGATATTATGCTTAACGGCTGGTTATTGTATCAAACCATTGCCTGTCGCATTTATGCCCGCGCCGCATTCTATCAAGCCAGTGGCGCCTATGGCTTTCGCGACCAACTGCAAGATACGATGGCCCTAAGCTTTTGCGCACCAGAACTTACCCGGGCGCACTTATTGCGCGCGGCACAACGTCAATTCGCTGAGGGTGACGTACAGCACTGGTGGCTACCTCATAGCGGCCAAGGCGTACGCAGCCGTATTTCTGATGACAGAGTCTGGTTAGCTTTTGCCTGTGCCCGCTATATTGCTACCTCAGGTGATATCGACGTGTTAGATAACAAGATCCCGTTTTTGCAAGGCCCACCGCTGGGGCCACACCAGCATGATGCCTTTTTTCAACCCATGCCAACCGACGCCACCGCGCCACTGTTTGAGCATTGTGCCCGCGGCCTTGATCAAGCCATTGTCCTTAGCAGCAATCGCGGTTTACCGCTTATCGGCAGTGGTGACTGGAACGACGGTATGGACCAGGTGGGCAACGAGGGTAAAGGCGAAAGCATTTGGCTGGGCTGGCTGCTGCATTGCACATTACGCCAGTTTATGCCGCTAGCCACGGCGCGCAACGACCCGCGCGCGGTTGTATGGCAAGACCACAGCACCAAATTGCTCAATGCGCTGGAACAGTATGGTTGGGATGATAACTGGTATAAACGTGCTACTTTTGACGACGGGAGCTGGCTGGGCAGCCAGCATAGCGAAGAGTGTAAGATAGATTCGATTGCACAATCCTGGGCCGTGCTATCAGAGGCAGCAGAACCCGCACGCGCACAACAAGCTATGGCGGCTGTAGAACAACAGCTGGTAAAACAGCAGCAACAGTTATTATTGCTGTTTACCCCGCCATTTGACCAAACTTCACGCAACCCTGGCTACATTAAAGGTTACCCACCAGGATTAAGAGAAAACGGCGGCCAGTACAGCCATGCGGCTATGTGGGTTGTCATGGCGTTTGCCAAACTGGGGCAAGCTGCTACCGCCCATCAACTGTTTAGCATGTTAAATCCGCTAAATCATGCGCTTACACCAGCAGACGTTAACCGCTATCAAGTTGAACCCTATGTTGTCGCGGCGGATATCTATTCAGTGGCACCGCATATTGGCCGTGGTGGCTGGAGCTGGTACACCGGTGCTGCAGGCTGGATGTATCGTACCGGCATTGAAAGCCTGCTTGGCTTAACCCGTCATGGCAACCATATTCGCCTGGCACCTTGTTTACCCGCAGATTGGCCTGGTTTTAGCGCTACCGTTAATATTGGCAGCAGCCGTTATACAATACATATTAGCCAGCAGAGTACGCTTACTTCTACACAAGCGGTATTAACACTGGATGACAATGTGGTTGAAGCCGGTTCAGCAATATTTGTTAGCACAACCTGCATTATATTGGCGCTGGATAACAACAGCCACACGCTAAGCTGGCGCATGCAAGTTAGCAATTAATGCGTGCCGTAGCGCACAGAGCGCCAGTATGGCGGGGCGTATAATCAGCTTTCAAGGCGGCACAGCACCTGTCTTGTGCCAATTTGGCAACGCCCGTGCTAAAGGCCTCCGCCATGTCGGCATTACCCTATGCGCCGATCACTAATCATTTGGTTAATTTGCTCTCAGAGCAAGAACGAATATTGCTATTGCAACATTGTGAAGTTGTCGAGTTGGAATTTGGTAGTGTGTTGTGCGAAAGCCAGCAGCACTACCGCTACTTATATTTCCCGCTTAGTGGCTTTATTTCACTGGTCACTAAAGTGACCGGGCATAAGCCATTAGAGATGGGGTTAATTGGTAATGAAGGTATGCTGGGCGTTACGCTGGCACTGGGGATTACTACAGCGCCTATGCAGGCGATAGTGCAAGGCGCTGGCACTGCCTGGCGTATTAACCTTGCCACCTTGCAGCAATTGCTGTTGCAGTGTCCACAATTACAGCATTTATTACAGCAGTACTTATTTGTACTGTTGTCGCAATTATCACAAAATGCTGCCTGTGCGCATTTTCATGAGCTGGATTCACGCCTGGCACGCTGGTTATTAATGAGCTATGACCGGGCACATAGCCACAGTTTTCACCTAACACACCAGTTTTTGGCCGATATGCTTGGCGTGCGACGCAGTGGTGTAACCGTTGCCGCCGGCATTATGCAGCAGCAACAACTGATTAGTTACAGTAGAGGGATGATAAGTATTTTAAACCGTGATGCGCTGCAGCATGCGGCATGCGAATGTTATCAGGCAGGGCAAGATGACTACCGGCGACTACTCGGCGAACCCACCGCAGATAACATGCAACGGCGGTCAGCTAAGCAAGGAACGCCATAGCTCGCGAATGCTGTGCTGAAATACACTTTGCCACAACACTGAAGTATACGGGGTATGCCCAGTGCTATGCTGAGCAATATCTGCCTCGCTGCCATCATGTTTACGCAGCCATAAGCCGATAAAGGCCCCGCTTACCGTTGCCAGTACCAGCACCGTTGGTGACGTTAGCCTGGCGCGCAGTGCCGCATTTACCAAAGCGGTTTGTGCCATCAACTGCTCACGCTGCTGGGGTAATTGCTGTTGTAACTGGTCGATACGAAGATTGAGATTGGACATACTATTCACCTGCTGTTGCAACAGCAGACTTCAGGCTTTGCATTGTTGCCGGAAAGCGCAATAAGCGGCTGTAATAACGACAGCGGCGCAGCACTACCCATAGCCCTAGCAACAAGGCTACCATCACCACTCCCAGTGCCTGAGATGCTGAAAAACCACAATACAGTGCGAATAAATGAACTTGTACCAATACCGCAAACCACAGGCTCAGCGCCAGCAAGCCTGCCAGTAGGCCAAACACCAATAACGCCACCATACTAATGGCTACCCGTTCGCCCTCAAGGGTAAACAGTTGCAATTGATTGTATGCCAACACTCTGGCCTGCTTCCACCATTCAACGGCGGCAGCACTGATATCAGTTGATGCAGAAACACCCGCCGAAGCGGGTGCCTTTGTTGTATCAGCCGGCATTACTGCTACCCGAGCGACGGCTAAGCCATAAACTGAACAAGGCGCCGCCTGCCAGTGCAATGCCCAACGACATCAACGGGTGACTACGTACCTGTGCACGCGTCCCCTCAGTGAGTTGATGCTGCAACTGGTGTAGTTGCGTACTTTTTGTCGCCAACGCATCGGCGGCATGAGTTGCACCATTTGCTATTTTATCCACCGTATTGTGTGCCCTGGTGGTCATCTGTTTGATGGCCGGTGACGCCGCATCAGCAGCGCTGTCAATCGCCCGGTGCATACTGCCTGATGCGGAATCGACACCACGACTAAAGGTGTTGTGGGTGTTGTTGGTACTGTTTGTATCTAGTGGCTTATCCATAAAAACTCCGCTCTGGTGCAACAACGGCAACATTGTCGCTGTCAAGACACCAGTATGCGCTGATGTAAACGCCGGCTCAGTGCGCCAGCGCGCTTAGCGGACACATTTTGTTTACTCATCAAGGTTGGCAATAACCACTTCTACCCTGCGGTTTTGCTGACGGCCATCCGCTAAAAGATTACTGACCAGCGGGCTGGTTTCGCCTTTACCAGCAACGCTCAACCGGCTACTTGCAATGCCTTGTGCCATCAAAAAGGTTTTAACGCTATCAGCACGGCGCTGTGATAACAGTATATTCGCCGCCTCAGAGCCGACATTGTCGGTATGACCTTCTATTTGCGCGGTACGCAACGGATAAGCATTTAAAAACAATGCTAATTTATCAAGATGAATGCTACTGCTGTTTTTCAAACTAGCCTGGCCGGTGTCAAACAACACATCCCCTAAGGTCACAACTAATCCGCGATCTGTAGGTCGTGCATTCAGTTCGGCTATTTTTTCCTTTAACGCGGTTGCCGTTTCGGCCTCACGCGCTTTAGTGGCTTCAGCTCTGGCATTACTGGCCTGCGTGCGGGAAAACTCGGCGTCACTGCGTGCATCATTAGCATCAGCTCGCGCATTGGCGGCCTCACGCGTCCGTGCATCTAGCCTTACCGCATCACGTTGCTGGCTTAATCCACTTCGCTCTAACTCCAACTGCCGGGTTTGCGCCTCTGTGCTGGCCATCGTCACTTTTCGCTCTGCCATAATGACTCTATGGTTGGCCAGCAGGGTATTTTTTTCTGGCTTTTCTGCTGCAATAACAGCAAGTTCCGCGTCTTTTATCGCCAATGGTGCCAACACCGCCAGTTGCCTATTGCTTTGCAACGTAGTCAGTTGTTGGCGAACATTTGCTGCCCCCTCGGGCCTGCTGGGTGCGGTTGCGCAGCCCGCCAGAAACAGGCTAACGACACTTAAGCTCAACACGGTTTTAGCATAATGTTTAATGGCGTTCATAGGGTGCCTCCGGATAGGTTTCGCTGAGCTTCTTGCTGCACCGCATCAATGCTTTGCTGCATATCTTTATTAACTGCCTGGGCTTTAAGCAAGTCTGCCTGAGCTATGGCCAACTCAGCGCTAAGCTGGGCTTGCAGTGCAAGCCGCTGTGCCTGCGGCAGGTTGTCTGCCAGTACCGCATTGCGCGCCGCCGTCAACTCAGTACGCGCAGTATTTAACTCAGTACTGGTGTAACGAATAACCTGAGCGCGCTCAGCATTAGCAATAGCCTGCTCTGCCGACGCAATTTCTGCCAACGGCACCTTAGGTGAAGCAGAACAAGCCGCTAGCAATAAAGCCGCAAGCAAAAAACTGCTTTTGGCAGCGCTTCGGTATAACGGAAAGGAAATAAATGCAGAATTAATAGTGGATGTTTTCATCGGTGGCTCCTGATAAACCCCGGCTGCAGCAAAAGTGCACCCTGCGCTACTGTAGAGCAGGCCAACATCCTTGTCGGTGCGCTAGCGCGCATTGCAATATCAGCTGAGTTTTGAACTTTAACAGGCGCAGCCACCACCTTGTTGTTTCGCTCGGTACATTGCCGCGTCTGCATAGCTGATCAGTGTTTTTGCCGTGTCTGCATGTTCAGGGAATAACGCCACACCAATACTGGCCAGCACCGTAACATTGCCGTGCGCCAGCACATAGGGCTGCGCCAGCGCCTTGACTAACTTGTCGGTAAAAAGCCTGACGTCCTGGCTATTTTTAATATCATTTAGCAGCAGTAAAAACTCGTCGCCACCATGGCGACTCACCGCATCGCTATCACGAATGGCATCGGTTAAACGGCTACTCACCTGCTGCAGCACGCTATCGCCTGCATCATGGCCATACTGATCATTGATGGGTTTAAATTTATCTAAATCAATAAATAACAAAGCAAACTGGCTGTGCTGTCGCTTGGCTACGCTGATGGCATGTGTAATGCGATCCAACATAATGCCGCGGTTAAGTGTTTGGGTTAACACATCGCATTGGCTGTCGTGAGCCAGCTGTTGCAATTTTGTCTGCGTACACGCATTCATCGCCCCAGCCTGAAGCAATGCCACAGCTAACAACGCTTTATCCTGTTGCAACTGCTGTTGTTGCTGATACCAAATATTATGTTGCAGTAATACTTCGCAGCGCATGCGAATCATCTCTGCACTTAACGCTTCATAATTCAACTGCAATGTTACATGACGCAGCGCATGCAGGTTGGTATACTGAGGTTCATTCATAATATCCTCTGGCATTTTACTGTTAAGCCACAAACATCAAGTTAAATTGTTGTAACCAAAAATAACGCGAACCATTAAGCATTAATGTGCGTTACCGCACATTAATGGAAAAAAACGCTTAAAAAAACAAGCTGGCTGGATTTAACACCACGAATATTCTGCGCCAGTTCAATTGCCAGTGCTTGCTCTACGCCGCTATCGACAGTGCCATTTAGGGTTACGATACCCTTGTCGGTATTAACCGAAATGTCTGAGCTGGCTACACTGCTGGAATACATAAACATGGATTTTACTTTGGTGGTGATCCAGCTGTCGGCAATCAAAGTGCTCTCGTCCGCATCATCTTTGTCATCACCTTTGTGGCTGGCTTTTTTATTGCTCACAACTAATTTGTTATCTACCGAACGCACACCATCAGTATTTTTCGCCAGTTTCTCTGCTTGCTGTTTGGCTTGGATGTTAGCAACCGTGCCGCTTAACACTACCTTACCGTCTGTGGTTTTAACTTCGGTCTCCATACCCTCTGTATGCTTACTCCACAGTAGCTTCGACTTTACTACGGTGGAAATGGTGGCATCATCCACGACATCGCCATAACCCCGGCTATCGCCACGATCAGGCTTTTTGTAATCGGCATCCACTTTAATCTTGTTGTCGACATCTTTTACGCCGTTAACACCGGCTGCAATGGCTCCTGCCAGCTCTTTATGCACATCTTCTTCAACGTTACCGCTTAGTGTGGCTTTGCCGTCCCGCACAGACACGCTAATGTCGATGGAGCGAAGATAGGGACTTAGCGCATAGGTTGTCCAAATTTGTGCTTCCTGACGTGCATTCACAAGCGTCGCTCCCGGTTCTTTAGCTGACATGTTTTCATCCGCCATAACGTTACCGCTTAGTGCCAACGCGACTGCCGTTGCCAACATCCAATTTGAATTTAACGTGTTCATAATATAATCCTTCCAAGACAGAAATAATTGCCCCAGTGCGTTAATGCCGCACCAGCAGCCTTCGGTTGGCCTTTTCGCCGTTGTATTGATCTTTGTGGTTGCTCATAGAAACCTCATTCACAGCTCAGTCAGCACAAAAATGCGCTGGCAGGTAATGGACTATAAACAAATGCAATAACGCCATCGGTACGCCAGCGCGCTTAAAGGTGCATAACGTGATGATTCATTTTATAGTGCCCACTATCGCATTCGTTACCGCCTGAGAGACTTGCCATGCCTGACACCTCCAAAGCCCATACTAGCCAAGCCAGCCTGCCGCGTAATTTGGGGGTATGGAGCCTGTGGTTGCTGGTAGTAAATGGATTAATAGGCGCAGGTATTTTTGGCTTACCCGGCGGCGCAGCTAAACTTGCTGGCGAATTTAGCCCGCTAATTTACCTTTTTTGCGCTCTGTTAATCCTGCCGATACTGCTTAGCATGGCGGAAGTAGCCAGTTATTTTCGGGGTAGTGGTGGCCCGGTACGCTATGGTACGGCGGCGTTTGGACCTTTTATTGGCTTCCAGGCCGGTTGGTTGTATTACATTGCCCGTTTGGTATCGTTTGCCGCTAACACCGTGCTGTTAGTAGACAGTATTGGCTACTTTTGGCCTGACGCCACCACAGGCATTAACCGTTGGCTGTTACTTAGCCTTATTGTCACCAGCCTTACACTGCTTAATATCGTTGGTTCCGTGCGTACCATGCGCTCGCTGGCCGGTTTAACGCTTATTAAGTTTCTGGTGCTGGTTATGCTTGTCGTCGCCGGCGTTATCTCACTTGGCACTATGGTATTGCCCAGTATGCATATCGGCAGTGTGTTTAGTGGTGAACATACTTATAATTTTGGTGCAGCAACCTTGTTACTGATTTATGCCTTTGTTGGCTTTGAATCTGTGGTAGTACCTGCCGGTGAAGCAACTAACCCCGCCCGCGATATTCCCCGCGCGTTAATTCTGGGGCTTGCTATGGTTACTCTACTCTATATTGGCATTCAACTCGTTAGCGTTGCTGCCGTGCCCACTATTGCCAGCTCCAGCACACCGCTGCTGGATGTTGCCAACACCTTGTTTGGCAGTGTCGGCGCGCTAGTATTAATGCTGGGTGTAGTCGCATCTGTTGCAGCGAACTTATTGGGCGCTATTTTTTCCACGCCACGTGCCAGTTTCGCACTGGCAGAAGACGGTAGCCTGCCCGCCTGGTTTGGTCAGGTAAATGCACGCTTTTTAACGCCGGCAAACTCGATTGCCTTTTTTGGTGCACTGGCGTTGTTACTTACCTTGTATGGTTCTTTTTTATGGCTGGCCGCCGCCACGGTATTAACCCGCGTACTACTCTACAGCCTAACCTGTGCGGCAGTGCCTATACTGAGGCCAAAAATGGCTACATCGACCAGTTTTGTCTTAGCCGGTGGCTATGTTATCCCGCTGCTGGGCATTGCTGCCTGTGGCTGGCTAGCGCTGCAAATCAGCTTATCATCGGCTATTGTTTCAGCATTGTTTGTTCTACTGGGTACGGTGCTTTACTGGCTGGCCAGGTGGCAAAACCGCAAAATATCATCTACAAAAAGTTAACCTTAGGTTATAGTATTGCGCTGTCACTGCACCAGAAGGAGTAAGGTGTTGCAAACCAGCCAGCTATTAATCCAGTTAATGTTGTACGTCTTTTTACCGTTGTGGGGTATTGCCGGTTTTGTTGACTGGTGCTGCCATCGGGCAACCCGCATTGAACATACTTCTGGCTTAAAAGAATCTCTCGTGCATTCTTTGATGGGCCTGCAAATGGCGTTGCCGATACTGCTGTGCTTACTGTTTCAGGTTAATGTCCTTATTTTGCTTATTTGCATTGCAGCCTGGTTGGCACACGAAGCCGTTGCACATTACGACGTGCACTATGCCGCGCCAAAGCGCCACATCAGTGTATGGGAAATGCATGCACACAATTATCTGGCTACATTACCACTGTATATGTTGTTGCTTATTGTGGTGATTAACTGGCCCATTTTTATCAAGCTGATAACGTTGGACTGGCAGGGACAATTTTCCTTTACTCCAATGCCTTATGCTCATGGCGGTGACGGCTATCTGCCCTACTATCTGGGCTTTATGGCGATTGTTTGTGTCTTGCCGTATATGGAAGAAAATCTGCGCTGTTTGCGAGTGGCTTTACAGCGTGAAGGAGAAGCAGCTTGAGCGTATTTATTACCAGTAGCGGCCACTTTTTACCCGGCCCGCCGATAGATAACACCCAAATTGAAACGGTATTAGGCTGTGTGCATGGTAAGCCCAGCAGGCTAAAAAGACGCATATTGCAATCCAATGGTATCAAAACCCGCCATTACGCTATGGATGCTAATCACACCACTTTTATATCTAACAGTGCCATGGCCGCACAAGCCGCCGAGCATTGTTTGCAACAAAGCTTTCTGGGGAAACGCCACATCAGAATGTTAAGCGTCGCGACCAGTCAAGGCGACTTAGTACTGCCGGGCTTTGGCTCTATGGTACAAGCCGAGCTTGGGCTCAGTGATATTGAGCTGCATAGCAGCCATGGCATTTGTTCCAGCAGCATGATGGCGCTAAAAGCCGCTTACACCAATTTAAAAGCCGGTGAGCAAAACAATGCACTTGTTGTTGCCAGCGAGCTGACATCACGTTTGTTTAAAGCCAGTCGCTACGAGGCGGCTGGTGCTGAAGTTGACTTTAACGCCGAATTTTTGCGCTGGATGCTGTCAGACGGTGCCGGCGCGCTGCTATTAGAGCAAACGCCGCGCGGCCAATGTTTTCGCATCGACTGGATCCGCAGTTTTTCCCATGCCGATGCCTACCCGGTGTGCATGAGTGTTGGTTATCCAACCTCGGGGCAAGATCAGCGCAGCTGGCAAGACTATCCCACCTACGCTGAGGCAGAGGCCGCCGGTGCTTTGCTTATTCGCCAGGATGTCAGGCTATTAGAGAATATCGTTAAGCTTGGCGTAGATGGTTATTTACGCTTGATTGGCGAGGGCAAAGTGCAACCAGACAAGGTTAATCATGTACTGTGTCACTATTCGTCACATTACTTTCGCGACAAAATATTCGACATGATGCAGCGCGCTGGCGTAGGTATCCCTGAAGACAAGTGGTACAGCAATTTATACAGCCGCGGCAACACGGGCTGCGCCTCCATTTTTATTATGCTAGACGAATTTCGCCGCACGCAGACATACCGTACCGGTGACACCATATTATGTATGGTGCCAGAAAGTGGCCGCTTTAATAATGCCTATATGCAACTGACTGTCGTGGAGGCTTGAATGACAGAACACGTTTTAACCCCGCAAGCCCAACAATGCTTACAATCATTAATGCGGGTTTGGTTTGAATTTGAACGCCAACTAGGCCGGGTGCCACTCATCTAGCGCTTGGACCGCGGCCAGTTTAGTAAAGCGGACTACTGCCAGCTATTACTCAACTGGCGCCAACAGGTTATCGAAGGCTCGCGTTGGATCAGTCGTTGCGCGTCCAGCTTCGATCGCAGTTTTAGCGATGTACGCTCTGTTATCATTGGCCATGCCCGCGAAGAGCACCGTGATTATGAAATGCTGGAGCAAGATTATGTTGCCGCCGGTGGGCAGTTAACGGCAATACAAACCGCTCCACGCAATATTGGCACCGAAGCCTTGCATGGCTTTTTAATGTATCGCGCTAGCCAACCCAACCCGGTAGATCTTGTCGGTGCCATGAGGATTATTGAAGGTCTGGGCCAAAAAATGGCCAGCAGCTGGGCGGCACAAATTGATCACACTACCGGCGGTGACGGCAGTTACACCCGTTTTATGCGCTACCACGGCAACAACGACGACGGCCATATGCAAAAGCTGTATCAGCTAATAGACCGCTTGTGCCAAAGCCCACAGCAGTTGAGCGATATAGAGCGAACCGCTCGTGTTACCGCCCGGCTGTATTGTTTGCAACTGGAAGAAAGTGAAAATGAGTAAAAAAACCAGCGCGTATTTAAACGCCATTGCTAATGATAATTCATTGCCCATCGAGCAAGCGGCACTCGATCTTTGGCTGAAAGACTTACAAAACCCACTGCGCTGGGGCGTGCGTCCGTTACTGCAATTTATCTTCGCCATGCTGTTACATATTATTTGGTTTTTTAAACGCTTACCGTTACCGCAGTTTAGCGCTCACAAACATCTGCAAAAGCTGATTTGCTGGTTTTGCAGCCACTTTGTTAGCCGTGAAGCTAACCTGTTAATTTTGCGACACTACGCGACAGAGTCTAATATCCTTAACTTTTTAGCTGCCAACAGCCCTGGCAGCCCAGCTAACCCTGTAAATTTATACCCTAAAAGCATTGCCGATATGCAGCACGCCAGCTTCGTAGACCATGATCAAGAGCTGTTTCGTTTGTTTGCTGAGCTGGGCAGTTGGCACCATCCCGAACAGCCGCTAAAGCCCACTGAGCTAAGCTGGCAACAATGGCAACCTATTGATATGTCGTCGTTTCAGTTAACAGAAAAACGCACACAGTGGCTTGATTTTGAAAGCGCTCATGCACTCTTTATGTGTTTATTTTGCCTGTTACTAACCCGCGAAGAATACCGCGATGCTATCAATGGTTTTAACTTGGATCAGTCAATCGCCAAGCGTATTGCGGATCTGATTGGCGACAACACCCTGACAGAAATGGCATACAACAAATACCCGCATTATTTGGTTGGGCCCTGGAATTTGGGACAACGGTTCTTAATGCATGGTTTTTTTACCGAGCACCTGTATGCCTATTTGGAGCAACGTCGCCAACGCCAGGAGCAATAGCCAATGAAAACGGTGGCCCTTGTCACGTTACACGGTATGGGAGAAACCCAGCCTGATTATGCCGATGAACTATTTCAGCGACTGCAGCAAAGCCTTTCTCAGCAAGCGCATCAGCTATATTGCAACACCGTTTATTACCAAGACTTATTAGAATACAACGAACAACGGGTATGGCAGGCACTAGGCTCTAAACTACGCTGGAGCAAATTACGCCGCTTTATGTTGTTTGGCTTTGCTGATGCCGCGGCGCTTGAGCATCGAAAAGAACACCCTCATAGCCTTTACCATTACAGCCAGCTGAAAATTGCCCGCGCACTCTACCTGGCAAAACAACAACTCAGCCAGGATGGCAAGCTGGTGATATTAGCGCACTCCTTGGGATGTCATGTGCTGTCATGTTATTTGTGGGATGCGCAACAAGCCAAAAAAGGCATTAAGCCTGCAGCAGGCATATGGCAGGACATAACCCGTTATCAGGCGGGCATCAGTGGTGATACACCATTGTCAGCAGATGACATAGCCTTCTTGCGAGGTGACCGTCTAACAGCGCTTTTCACCACGGGGTGTAATATTCCTATTTTTGTTGCCGCTCACGCCATGGAGCAAATTATTCCGTTTAACAAACCGAATAATGATTTTGTCTGGCATAACTACTTCGATAAGGATGATGTGCTGGGTTGGCCCCTGGCTGACTTATCGCCAGGCTATGCTGAATTAGTTGACGATATTGAAGTGAACGCCAGCGGCGGCTTTTTCGGATGGCTGGCGGCCAGTTGGAACCCGCTGTCGCACAATCAATATTGGCAAGAACAACGCTTATTACAGCACTTAACAAAAAAACTCTCGGCTTTAATCTAAAGGTTAAATCGCGTTTTTACATCAAAGAGCAATCTAATGTGCAACTTTAGTTTACAACTCGCCCTGTTTATTAAGAAATTTAGCTTAAAAAATCGCTTTAAATTGTTTTTTAATGGAGATATGCTCGAGAGTCCATCTGCTTTTTTACATTTGTAATTTAATGATCGGAAATAAAAAAGATAATTTTTGCTGGAACCAGAGGAATAACCATTGAAAACACATAATAACTATTTGAAATCCATAGTTGCAGTCTCCGTTGCTGCTGCTATCTCGGGCCACGTGTCCGCCATTGACTTTACCGACGTAAAGCCTTACAGCCCTGAGATCGTTAAAACAACGCAAAACGATAAAGTTATTAAAGGCTCTCAGTTAAAACAGTCATTCCCAAATTACTATATCGTTAAATTAGAACAGTCACCGTTAAGTGCAGTGGCTAGCGCAGACGTTGCGAGCAAAGCGAAGCTTGGCAACAAGCTTGACATGACCTCATCAGCCGTCAAGTCACAAGCATCTTTATTACAAGCTGAAAGATCTGCATTCGCGTCTACATTAAAATCGGCATTACCCAACGCAAAAGTCGATCGTCATTATGACACCGTAATGAATGCCGTGGTCGTTGCTTCTGACAAAGACATCTACGATACGCTGCGTGCGATGAAAGGCGTAACCGCAGTATACAAAGAAGAAATGTACTATGAGTCGATGGATGCCTCATTAAACATTGTTAAAGCACAACAAGTATGGGAAAGCTTAGGTGGCAGCATGAACGCCGGTAAAGGTGTTAAAGTTGCGATCATCGATGGCGGTATTCGTCCGGGAAACCCCATGTTTTCAGGTGAAAACTTTACTAAGCCAGATGGCTTACCTGACACAGATTACTGTAGCGAATTTGATCAAGCATTCTGTAATGATAAGTTAGTTTTAGCGCGTTACAGCACGCCAACATTTGTAACTCACCCTGACGAATATATGAGTCCGCTAGGTTTTGGCGGCCATGGTACACACGTTGCGGGTACGGCTGCAGGTAACCCGGTTACCATTAAGTTTAATGGTCAAACTGACATTGTACCTAAAGATGCTGATGGCAACCCGGTAGAAGACGGTTTCTCTGAAGTAACTATTTCTGGTGTCGCACCAGGTGCTTATATTATGGCGTATAAAGCGCTGTTCCAAACACCAGCACAACGTGGTAGTGGTTCAAACGTGATGTTGCTTGAAGCACTTGACTGGGCTGTAAAAGACGGCGCAGACGTTATCAACAACTCTTGGGGCGGTGGTGCCGGTGCGGATCCAGCAACCAGCCCATATCAAGTTGCTTTTAAAGCAGCAGAAGATGCTGGCGTAGTTGTTGTTACAGCAGCCGGTAATGATGGCCCAGGTGCACAAACTATTGGTTGCCCGTCATGTATTGAAAGCGGTTTATCAGTAGCAAGTACCACGCACGGTCGTTTCTTTGCCAATACAATCCAAATTAATGGTGGCGACGATATTCTAGCAGTAGCCAGCAGTGGTTCAGGCTTTGTAGGTTTGGAAGGCAATATTACTGGGCCAATCATGTCTGCGGCTATGGCTGACCCAGAAAATGCATTAGGCTGTGTAGCATTCCCGGCAGAAACGTTTAAGGATGCGGTAGCATTAATTTCTCGTGGTGCCTGTGCATTTAGCAACAAAATAAATAACGCAATGAATGCCGGTGCAGCAGGCGTGGTGGTTTACAACAGTTCTGCTGGCGTGCCTATTACCATGTCAGCACCAGACACCACGTTACCAGCAGTAATGATTTCTAAAGCCAGCGGCGAGAGCATTGAAGCCATGCTCGATGGCGAAGCAGCAGTTTCTGTTGTTATTGAAAGCAATACCAAACGTGTAGTTGATACTGAATTTGCTGACCTGATGAGTGATTTTTCATCTCGTGGTCCTAACGGTGACTCTGGTAGCTTAAAGCCGGATATCGCAGCGCCTGGCAGCTCAATTTTGTCAGCGACTTCACCTGATGAAAATGCAGAAGGTAGCAAGTACGGCTTGAAAAGCGGTACATCAATGGCTTCTCCTCATGTAGCGGGTGCGGCTGCCATTATGAAACAATTGCATCCAGACTGGACTGCCGTTGAAATTAAAACTGCCTTAACCTCTTCGTCTGTTTTCGACGGTTTGAAAAAAGAAGACGGCTCAGCCCCAGCAACACCGTTTGATATCGGTGCAGGCCGTTTAGATTTGACACGTGCTACCGCTGCAGCCTTAAGCTTTGACAAACCATCTTGGGCACAAGACCCTTGTATAGCCAGCTGTGATGTAACGCGCACCCTGCGTAACATGGCTGATTCTGCTGCTACTTGGACAGCGACAGTAGAGTTTGATGACCCGGCTATTCAAGCAGAATTAAGCAATGATACCTTTACGTTAGGTGCAATGGGTTCTGACACTGACTCTGCTGAATTCATGTTAGCGGTAGATACGTCCTCTTCAACTTACGGTACCTGGCAGTTTGGCCGCATTAACTTTGCATCAAACGACAGCTCAGTGCCAACAGCGACCATGCCAATTGCGTTATATGTATCAGAAACTCCTGATGCAGCATCTATCGCAACAGCGGGTTCTGGCACACTTAGCCCAGCTAAAGCGCTTGATGTAGCTGCGTTTTTCAGCAACAAAACTTTCGAAGATCAAATCAGCGTTGAAATCTCTGCTCCACAAGGTACTAAGATTGTTGCTGATTCAGAAATGTCTGCGGTGTCAAACGGTGCTGAGTTCTTACTTGATGCCTCTGAAAACCGTGTTGCCTGGACAGGTAACCTGAATGTTGGACGCTTTACCACACAGAGCTTCGCTGGCTTTAATACCTCGATTAAAGATTTAGGTGTTACCGCATACGCTTGCCCAGGTGAATGTGACGAGTTCTCAGCAACATTCAACTTAGCCGGTTTAGGTGGTTATGTTTATAACGGTAACGTTTATGACCTTATAACTGTAAGTGACAACGGTATTGTTATTGTTGGCGGTGGTGATACAACGGGCTCTTTTGCTAACCAGCAAATGCCGTCGTCTGTTGCACCAAACAATGTGTTAGCGTCAATGTGGTCAGATTTTGACTTAGCTGGCGGTGCTAGCGGTGCAGGTACTTTACATATTGGTTTAGTGTCTGACTATGTGGTATTTGAATGGAATGATGTTGAGCTGTGGGACAATGCTGCGGCTGGTCGCTTTACCTTCCAAACATGGGTCAAACTAGGTGGCACAGAACAAGATGTGTTCTTTGATTACTTACGTGTAGATTCTGTACCAGCAAACGTAACCGTTGGTGCTGAAGATGCAACAGGTAGTGCGGGTACTTCACGCTTCTATAACGGAACGGGTACGGCTCCAGCTGCGGGCACAGCAGTGCAACTAAACAACATCGTTGGTGGTTCACTGCAACTAGGTTACCAGTTAGAAACTGACGGCATGCTTGATTTAGGTGTTGCTGACACAATAACTGTTGCTGAAGACGCCGTATCTGACGCTGTTGATGTATTGGCAAATGATGCTGATAACGCAAGCAAAGTAATCAACATTAAAGTTATGAGCGGCGGCGAATCACTGCACGCTGTTAACAAAATCAATGTAGCTGCAGATGGCATGATCTCAGGCGTAAGCATTGTATCTGAGCCAATGAATGGTGCAGTAGCAGTAGATGACGCTGGCATGTTAGTTTACACGCCTAACGCTAACTTCAATGGTACTGACAGCTTCACGTACACTGCTGAAGATGAAAGCGGCACTGAGTTAGCACCTACGGTAGTAAACGTAGTGGTAACGCCAATGAATGATGCACCAACCTTAACAGCAGGCGCATCACAGTCGGTTGAAGAAGGTAAGAGTGTTACGCTGAGCGTTACCGGTGCTGATATTGACGGCGATACGCTAACGTACACCTGGACGCAAACAGCAGGTCCATCTGTAAGCGTAAGTTCAACGTCTAACAGCGTTACATTTACTGCTCCTGAAGTAAGTAGCGACTCAACAGTTACGTTCTCGGTTGTTGCAAGCGACGGTACGGTATCAACCTCTGCGGTTAGCGTATCAGCGACTGTGACGAATAAGAAAGAAAGCAGCAGCGGTGGTGCATTAGGCTGGTTAAGCCTGTTGTTAGTCCCATTAGCTGGTTTAAGATTACGTCGTAAACTTCGTAAAGCTTAAGCTTATTGCTTAGCAAAAAGCTTCCTTAATGGCTGTCTCTTGATCACATTTACTTTTCAAGAGACAGCGCTAGCTCGTAACCTTCCAGGATGGTTTGCAGTTTAAACCATCCTTCCCATAACCTTTCCCAGCCGACAATACCTGTACGTTTGCTGTCATTCCAACCAGCCAATTTACCAAGCCTTTGGTAAGCCCAGTGCAAATTAGGGATATTAGAAGGTGGTTTACTTTTTTCTGTTTTCAACCACAGTACTTTCCAGGCTATTGAACTGAGTATTCGCTCGCAAGGTATCTTCTTTGCTTCATCAGCATTGCGCCCTAAGTAGCGCAATTGCTGAATACGTACCGCAATAAAAGCCAAAACCACTATCATGCGTTCCAGGTTGGCTTTGCTTTGCATGCGCAAGTCTTCTACTTGTGTACCACCCGTTTTCCAGGATTTGTGGAAGTCTTCTATCAGCCAGCGCCGTTCATAGTGCTCCAACACCTGTTGAGCTTGCTCTGCGCTGGTGACAGGCTCGCTGGTTAGCAAGTGCCAGCATAAACCGCTATTTGTACCTTGCTCCTGACACCCAACATAATGTAAGGCAAGGCTATCACCACGCTTATTCGCTGGGGTCTTCACACTGATAGGGGCAAAGCGAATGTCACATACTACTTCTCTGGCTTTACGGCCCCCTTTTTGTGGGACATGAACTATACGCTCACCGGCGCTTTTCAATCCGCTGCTGAAGCGGTATAGCTTGTCATCGCTTTGTTCAATACAGCGGCTTTGCATTGAGCGTACGATAAAGCGTTGTTGCTCTGCGGTTTTATAGCGAAGGTACTCTATGATATCGGCCTCACGGTCACACACTGCGATGACCTAACTCATCTGCTCTCCCATCCTCGCGGCGTTGGCCTCTGACGCGCGTTGCCATTTGTAGCTTTCTTTTGTCACCGGCAATGTAAAACTGACCCACTAACGACAATTTAAAATTGACCCACCTGAGGCAAAATTACCGCCGACATTAATTGAATTAAGGCGGTGTAATTTTAATGCTGACTCAGGAGTTATTAGTGGAAATCCATGTGTTGCACCGACAAGGCCAAAGCATTCGTGCTATCGCCAAAACATTACATGTATCACGCAATACTGTTCGTAAGTATCTGCGGGATATTGCTAAAACGCCAGCCTATAGTGAACGTGCTGATCGGGCTTCAAAACTTGACCCCTTCAAGACGTATCTGATGGAACGGATTGCTGCGGCTAAGCCGGATTGGATACCG
>NZ_AUDG01000034.1 GCF_000425345.1 Rheinheimera baltica DSM 14885
GATCAGGAAAATATTTCTTAACTGATCGGCATTACACTTAGGTGCGGTTTTTTATTACTCGCTGACAGCGGTAGACTCGCGTACCACTAGCTCTGGAATAAACACTGGTTGTTTGTCTGATAACGTCTTGGTAGCGTTGGGCTTGGTATGACGAAATAACAACTCGGCAGCTTGTTGCGCTATGGTAACGTTTGGTTGGTGTGCCGTAGTTAGAGGTGGCCAGGTTTGGCGCGAAAACGGGCTATTTTCAAAGCCGGCAATAGCCAATTGCTGTGGTATGGCAATATTCATCAGCCTGGCACTAAACAAGGCACCTGCGGCAATTTCATCGTTACAGGCAAAAATGGCGCTGGGCTTTTTACTCAGTTCCATCAGTTTTTGCGCGCCTTTCACACCCGATTCAAATGAATAGCTACCCGGTACAATAAATTTAGGGTTAGCGGCAATGCCTCGCTTGGCCAGTGCGGCCTGATACCCGGCTAAACGTTCACCGCTGGAGCTATGCTCTTCGTCACCACATAAAAAAGCAATTTCGCTGTGGCCCAGCTCTAGCAAATGGTTAGTAATTTTAAATGCTGCAGTAAAGTCGTCTATTAACACGCAGTTACTCAGCTTGGGCGACGGCGTAGAGCCGGAAATAATGCGTACAAAATGCACACCAATTTTTTCCAGCGCCGCTGCGATTGAGGGCATTTCTGAGAATGGCGGTGTTAATACCAGCCCAGCTAAACGAGAGTGCTGCACTAAATCGATAACTTCCTGCACGATATCGGGTGATTTAGCATTGGTGGGGTGAATAAGGAGTTCATAACCATGTTTACGGCAGGCATCTAGTAAGCCTCGCTGCATATCAATAACGTAATAGGCGTTCGGGTTATCGTAAATATAACCAATACTGAACGAGCGACTACTGGCCAAATTGCGTGCTGCCGCATTCGGTTGGTATTGCAGTGCATTAACGGCAGCCATTACCTTATCAATAGTGTCTTTTCGTACTGAGGGCTCATTGTTCATTACCCTGGATACCGTTTTAATGGACACGCCGGCGTGGCGTGCGACATCATTGATGGTTATTTTCATGCTGTTAGTTGCCCCCCGAAACTGACGGTGCTGTATATAACTACGCTGTTCGGCCTTTAACTTAGAGAAAGTATGACAGCGCTAGTCAATAATTGTATCGTTTTGAACTAATGGATACCTTTTTTTTGTCTAAACGGCAATTACTAATTTTAAAAAAATACGTTAGCTTATACAACCTGACACTCCAATATGGCTTGGCTATGACTTAAATTGTTGATTTTTATGACTTAATTTTTAATTTGTTGAGTGATGTCAACCTGTGTTAATTCTTTGGCCGCTTTTCTTACCTTATTATGATTGTTCAGCTTCGCTTACAATTTTCGTTTAAAATTTCGTCGTATTTGGTTTGCAATGGTAATTTTTTTTGTGTATGTTGACTTCCAATGACAGCGTTGTCATAGGGTGTCCGGGAAGTGAAACATCAAAATTACAGATCAGGAACGGGAGAAGCATATGCAGCACAATAAAATAAATAAATGTGCCTTAGCAGTGAAACTGGGTTTGTTGGTGGGCAGTGCAGCATTATCAATGCCAGCATTTGCCGCCGATGAAGTTGAGAAAGCACAAGAAGTTGAAGTAATCGAGATACGTGGTATTCGTGCATCACAGGAAGCCAACTTAAACGCTAAGCGTTTTAATGATGGCACTGTTGATATGATCACTGCGGAAGATCTGGGTAAATTTCCAGATAAGAACGTTGCGGAGTCACTGCAGCGTATTCCAGGTATCACAATTCAGCGCCAGTTTGGTGAAGGCGCGGGTGTGTCGATTCGTGGTGCAGGTCTTGATTTAACGCTTACCACTCTCAACGGCCAGAATGTGGCTTCTACCGGTTGGTTTGTTTTGGAACCGGCAAAACGTAGCTTCAACTATGAATTATTACCTTCTGAATTAGTTGGCGATTTGGAAGTTTATAAAAGCTCTCAAGCTGACTTAGCTGAAGGTGGCGTTGGTGGTACGGTTATTGTTAACACCCGCAAGCCACTTGATCTGGACGCGCTGACCGCTTATGCGTCGGTTGAAGCTGCATATCAAACGGATTCAGGCGAGACTGACCCAATGTTTTCTGGCTTAGGTAGCTGGAAAAACGATGACGAAACCTTTGGTGTGTTAGTCGCAGGCGTTTTACAAAACCGCAGCCTGCAGCGCCAGGGTAATGAAGCTTTCTGGCAGTGGGGCGCAGGTCCGGTAGGTTTTGAACAAGACCGTGAACGCACCGCGCTAACTGCAACCTTTCAGTATCGGCCAACAGATGCTTTGAACATTGTTTTTAATGCCATGGATATGCAAATGGCAGCAAACAATACCAATTTCGCCTTATGGCTTACCCAGGCAGATACGACCTGGGGTGATACTTCAGCGACTGAAGCGTGGACAACCTACCCAGGTTTAGATACCAGAACACCGGTTAAAGGCCCATTAAATGTGGCATTTTGGCAGGCTCGTCCGCGTGAAGCGACAATGAAATCGAAAGTTTTCGATTTAAAAGTAGATTATCAGGGTGAGAACTACTTACTTGAATTCCAGCTGGGTGATACCTCTTCTACCGGTGGTACTGATTTTGAAATGGTGTTGGAAGATGGTACTGGCGGCACACCGATTCCAGGTGGCTCATACGACTTTACCGGTAATGTACAAACCTGGGATGTGAATGGTTTCGATTTAACAAACTATGATCCGGGCACGTTAGCCATGGGGACAGGTGCCAACTTTAATCGTACACCAAAAAGTGATGAAGAAACCTATGCTCAGGCAGATATCACTTTTGACGTAGATTACGGCCCAATAAATGCCGTTAAATTTGGCGCCAAGGTATCGCAACACAATACCTGGAGTCGCAAATTTGATTTTATTCAGGCTGATGGTTTTAACCCGGTTATTTCTACCGACGGTTTAAACACCGGTACGTTTGACATTGGTACGGCAAACTACCAAATGATACGGTTTGATCCTGATGCGTTAAAAGCGTGGGCTCGTTCTAGTATTGTTGGTGAAACTGAAGATTTAGGCGCGTACAGCGAAATTGATGAAGATAATTTCGCGATGTACGCGATGGCGAAATTCAGCACTGAAGGTATCCGTGGTAACTTTGGTCTGCGTTATGTTACAACCGATGCGAAATCGACATACTTCGTAGATGGCGTTCAGGGTTCAAGCAGCGCTGACTACGCAGAATTCTTACCAAGCTTTAACATCGCGTTTGATGTTGCGCCGGACGTAATTGTGCGAGCGTCGGCAGCTCGTGTTATGGCACGTCCACAGTATGCTGATATGTATGTAAACCCAAATGTGATGGGTATTGATGATGATGTGCCAAACAATCAGCGTTGGATTGTAGGTAACATTGGTTTAAAACCGTTCGTTGGCGACCAGTTCGATTTGGGTATTGAATGGTACTTTAATGCCAACTCGCTGTTATCAGCAGCCTTGTTTGCAAAAGATGTGAAGAACTTCGTTAATATCAGCACGAGCACCGCAACACCCGATCAGATCCCATTTGAGCTGGTACGTGAAGATGAGGGCGGCTTTGGTTGGATAGTTGAAGAGAAAGGTAACGGTAAAGATGCTCAAATCACGGGCATGGAATTACAATATCAGCAAGACTTCGGCAATGGTTTTGGTAGCATAGTTAACTATACCTATACCGACACATCAACTGATGCCGACACCTTTGCCGATTTAAACCCGGTACTGAGCGACAGCTCGCGTCACTCATATAACCTCAGTGGTTATTATGAAAATGACGTATTCCAGGCCCGTTTGTCATATAACTGGCGTAGTGAATATATGATCCGTGAAGCCGGCTCATATGGTAACCGCTTGCACGATGATTATGGCTCGTTGGATATGAGCATTGTTTGGTCAGTCACTGACAATATCGACATTAAAGTCGATGCGGTTAATTTACTGGAAGAAGGGTCTAAGCAAATTGGTCAGAACCGCAGCGCTGCAGGCAACAACTACAATGGTTTTGCCTGGCAGTTCCCTGTGTTTCAATATGACTTAGCGCGCCGTATTTCTGTAGGTGCAAGTTTCCGTTTTTAACGGAAACTGCTAAGTGAATAACGAGGGAAGTGCATGCACTTCCCTTTTTCATCTATACGCAACAGTGTATGTTATTCATACCTGTGAAGAACAAGAGCGCGAAGTATGAACGCTATTACCCCCTTAACAAAAGAAGTGCATGGTACGTTTAAGCTGGCAAGCGATACACGTTATCCTCAGGTTAAAACAGAACATTTATTGCCTGTGGTCGTGCATGAATTTACAGCTTTGGCATTAGAGTATGCCATTGTGTTTGTCAAAAATGCGGAAACTGGCGCATTTCAGTCGGTGTTGCTAACAGGGCTAAACACAGGGCAAAATCTCTATTTTAGTGAGAAGGGCTGGCAAGCTGATGCCGTGCCTCTGGTGGTGCGTAATTATCCTTTATTGCTGATCCAAGATCCTAATGATGAGCAACAATTGCTGGTTGGCGTTAACGAGAGTTCTACCTTATTGAATGCCAGTGAAGGTGACGCCTTGTTTGATGCTGACGGTAACGAAACACACTTTTTACAACAACGTAAGCAAAAACTAGCCGACTTTTTAAAATTCACCCAAGTTACCGCTGCCTTTATAACCAGCCTCACCGAACTAAACTTGCTCGCGCCACAGAAGCTAACCGTGACAGTGCAACAAAATAAGCAGGAATTAAACGGTCTGTATTTGCTAGACGAAGATAAGCTTAATGCGTTAGACACAGACAGCTTTTCAAGTTTACGCCAGCGTGGCTTTTTAGCGCCAATTTATGCGCATTTAATGTCGCTACGTAATATTGAACGCTTGGTGAAAAAGGCTGCCAAGCAAGGCGAGTAACCATGACAACATCTGCAAGCGCTGATGGCGCCGTAAAGCATATTTTAGTGGTTGGCGGCGGCACGGCAGGTTGGTTAACCGCGTGTCACCTGGCAAAGGCGCTTAGCTGTAAGGAACACACTGCGGTTCAGGTGACATTAGTTGAGTCACCTGACATTCCGACCATTGGTGTGGGCGAGGGCACCGTGCCCGCTATCCGGCAGAGTTTGCAGTATCTTGGTATCAGTGAAACCGATTTAATTCGCCATTGCGATGCCACTTTTAAGCAAAGTATCCGCTTTGTCGATTGGATGGCACCTACCGCAGGAAAAACGCATTACTACCATCATGTATTTGATTACCCTGAGCGGCAAGACTTTAAACTGACACCTTATTGGCTGCTGTCCCAACGTCAGCAGTCTTATGCTGATACTCTGGGTATCCAAAGCCGGATTTGTGATCTTGGTTTGGCTCCCAAGCTGATTACCCAGCCAGAATATGATGGCGTAACTAACTATGCGTATCATTTAGACGCAGCAAAGTTTGCTGCACTGCTTACCCGACATGGCACTAACGTACTGGGTGTGCACCATATTAAAGCCAATGTAAAGCAGGTTGAAACTAGCGCAGATGGTGCTATTGCAGCTATAGACACCGACACAGCGGGCAAGCTAACAGCCGATTTATATGTTGACTGCAGCGGTTTTCAGGCCTTGTTAATTGGCCAGGCGCTGGGCGTAAAATTTATTGCCAAAAACGACGTGTTGTTTTGTGATAGTGCGATTGCGGTACAGGTACCTTACACCGATCCCTCGGCGCCCATTGCCAGTAGTACATTGGCAACAGCACAATCTGCGGGCTGGATTTGGGATATAGGCCTGCCTACACGCCGTGGTGTGGGATATGTTTATAGTAGTAAATACTGCAGTAGCGCTGAAGCGGAAACGGCTTTACGGGCTTATATCGGTAAAGGCGCCGATGCACTAAGTTACCGGCAAATCCCAATGCATGTAGGGTATCGCGAGCACTTTTGGCAAAAAAATTGTGTGGCGATTGGTTTGTCACAAGGTTTTGTCGAGCCGCTAGAAGCGACGGGGCTATTGGTGTATGACGCCTGTGCCCGAATGCTGGCCGATACCTTACCCGCGCACTCTCAGCAGTTTGGCCTCGCGGCGGCGCGGTTTAATCAGCATGTGCGCAGTGCCTGGGACAATGTTATTGATTTTATTAAACTGCATTACTGTTTATCTGACCGACAAGACAGCGCATTTTGGCGTGACAATCGTGATGAAAATACCATTCCGCTTAGTTTGCAACATAAGTTAGCGCAGTGGCGGTGTCAGGTACCCAGTGCTTACGATTTCCCAGGCCGGTTCGATATTTTCCATGTCGACAATTATTTGTATGTGCTTTACGGCATGCACTTTGATACTGACATTAGCATGCTGCGTCACCGGTTAGTGCAACATGAACGTGCGTCGCAGTTAGTTGCCAGCAATCAACAGTATTTAAAGCAAGCCCTGCAGGTATTATTGCCACATCGCCAATTAATTGAGCGCATTAAGCAATATGGGCTGTCTGCTATCTAATTAAGGTTGCATTGGGAATAACTTGGCGATACGAACAATAAACTATGCGAAGAACAAACTAAGCGAAGAATAAAATAACTATGCAAACAGCAAAAAAACTCACCATTGTTGGCGGCGGCGCTGCAGGCTGGATGACGGCGATCTATCTGAATAAGTACTTTAACAGTCAGCAGATAAACTTTGCTATCAGCGTAATCGAAAGCCCTGATATCGGCATTATCGGTGTGGGTGAAGCTACGGTGCATAGTATTCGTTACTTCTTTGCCGCCATGGGGCTGGACGAAGCGGAACTGATGCGGCGTTCACATGGTACGTTAAAAACCGGTATTTTGTTTCGCAACTGGATGCAACCGGTGCAGGGGCAGATGCACGAGTATTTTCATCCGTTTGAGCAGCAGCAACTGGGACAAGATATAGATATCTCAAGCAGTTGGTTACTCACCGCCCGTTACAAACAAGAGCGTTACGATGAAGGTGTGAGCTTAAGTGCTCACCTGATTAAATCGCTAAAGAGCCCTAAAGCTGAGCGCTCGCTACCTTATCAGGGCGTTGTACCTTATGGCTATCACCTGGATGCGGTTTTGATGGCTCGCTATCTGCGTGAACATGCCATCGATGCCGGCGTTAACTATATCGAGGATACCATTAGCCGCGTTATTACCTCTGATGGCAATATATCGGCAGTATGCTCTTGCAGCAATACTTACACCGCCGATGTGTTTATTGATGCTACGGGCTTCTCTGGCCTGTTGATTGAATCGTTACAAAAGGATAATTGGCAGAGCTTTGCCGATGCCTTGCCTTGTAACCGTGCTGTGGCGTTGCAGCGCGAACATGGCGAAGGGTATACGCCTAAGCCTTACACCACGGCAACCGCGTTGAGCAATGGCTGGGTGTGGCAAATTGATTTATCGTCACGTCAGGGCACCGGTTACGTCTACGATGGTAACCGTTTAACCCCAGAGCAAGCTGAGCAAGAGCTAAGGGAGTTTTTAGGGCCAGAGTCAAAGGTATTAAAAACCCGCCATTTACATATGAAAGTAGGGTGTCGTAAAGCGTTTTGGCTGGGAAATTGTATTGCGATAGGCTTGTCAGGTGGCTTTATTGAACCACTGGAATCAACTGGCTTACATTTGATAAATTTAGGGGCGCGTTTACTTGGCACACATTTAAACACCGGGGTTATTGCACAGCCTGTGCGTGATGCTTATAACAAAACAATGAACGGTTTTTATGACGATTTAAAACAGTTTATTGTGCTGCATTATTGTTTGACCAATCGTGACGACACCGAGTTTTGGCGCAACGCTGCCAAGACTGCCGCAACATGTGATGGTTTGGTTGAAAAACTGGCGCTGTGGCAACACAAAATATGTGAGTATCATGACTTAGCAGGCGGTTTTGCCACCACCTTCACCGATGAAAATTATCGTTTTGTTTTGTATGGTATGCAGCACTATCCCGCATTGCAGATGCAGTTGGGTGATGCGGCACAAAAGCCGTTCAGTCTGTTGCAGCAGCGGGTGCAGCAAGCCTTGAATATGACCATGACGCATCAGCAATATCTCGCCGGTATTGGCGGATAGTGCGATATTGCTATTCGTGTTTTAACTAGCTTTGTGTCCGGTATTGCACTAGTGATGCGCCTTTTTGCCGCAGCTTTTCAAAACCAAGCAAGCATAGCAATACCGCGATTAACGACAAGGTAATACCCACGGCGCCAAGGCGTGAAAATTCCGCATACATGGTCCAGATAAATTGCAGCACACATAAAAATGCCACTACAAGTAATGTTGGTTTTCGGCCAACCAGCGCCACAATATACACGCCCAGGGGAGCACCTAGTGCCACAACAGGTGCTGCAGCCAGCCAGTTATCAAATACGCCCGGTTGCATGCCGGTGGTCAGGTTTTTTACAATGACACCCAGTACTGAGGTGAACGCCATAATAATTACTGAGGTGGGGATGGCGATTTTAAGATCTGTGCGACATAACAGTACCAGCGCAGTGTAAAGCACCATATCAATACCAACCCCCGTTACGGCTGCAACTGTACTACCCGCTAATAAACCAATCCAAATGCCGGCACGAAAATCCCAGCGCTCGTTAAACTCTGTCATACCATGGTGCCGGGCAATTTCTTGTAGTCGATATAAATGCAATAAGCCAAAACTGGCCCAGACAACAGCAAACACTAGTTTAATCAATAACTCAGGTATATAAGGGGCAATAAACCAAATGCCTAATGGTGTGCCTATTAAGCTGCCGAGCATAGCGCCTTTAAGCATGGCCCAGGCAATGGGCTGCCGCCGGGCCAGGATGAAAATGCTGGCGCTGGTCATGCCGATAGCTTGTACCGCAAAACTAAAATCACGTCCTAAGGTTGCCGGTAAGTCAAACAGCAGTACCAGCACAGGAAAACCTACCGTACCGCCACCCATAGGCGTGGACCCTGCGGCATAGCTACCAATTGCCATTGCAAGCGCAATGGGCCAATGTGCTTTAGTTTCTTGCCAGTAACCCAAACCCAACACCAAATACAGCCAAACAGCATAAAAAACGCCTAAAGCAAGTAGCCAGGGAAGTAACGGTTTTAAAGCTTTAAAGCGCATAGCTTTGCTCATAAATGTCAATAAGGTCTTGCAGTTGCGTTGCCGCTGGCTGCAGCTGCTCAGCATAATGCTGCCAGTATCCAATACTCTGAGAATACAACGGCTTACGAACCTGAGTACTGCTTACAGTGTACACGGCACGACTATTTTTATGAAATTGCAGGCAACTTGGATCCCACGATAGCCCTAAATGACACAATAACTCACGTGTTTCACGTTCTTGATGCCTGACTAATTGCTCATAGGTCACCACAATAATATCGTTTGGATATAGCGCTAGCCAGTGCTGCATTAAATTGTGATGCGATCTGTAGTAGCTTGCCAGTTCATCCAGTTGATAGCTAAAAGCGATGCCGTCGGCAAATAACTGCTTATAGCAACTGAACACAGTGTCCATCGGGTGGCGCTGGCAGTATACAATTTTTGCTTGTGGTAAAGCCTGACGAATAACGCCTATAGCTTTGTAATTTAACGGCATTTTATCAGTAAAGTAGGGCGTTTTTTGCAAACGTTCAGTTAACTGCAAATAGCGCTGTCCTATTGTTTGGTAAACGGCAGTATCTGCATGTTCTGCCCACAATGGGAATTTAATCTGGTTCAATTGTGCCGGTAGGCTATCAGCTGTCGCTTGTGCTAGTTCAAATAGCTCATCACCTGCGCTGACATCCGGGTGGCTTGACAGTATCTGCTCAACCAAGGTGGTGCCTGAACGTGGCAGGCCGCAAATAAACACCGGGGTTGAAATCTGCCGCGAGTTTGCTGTTGAGGTTATTGTTTTATTAAAAACACGGGCAATATGCTGATGTTCAGCAACATCTGTCTCGATGTTAAAGCGTAAGGTTCGACGTTTGGCATTAGCACCGCGGGTTAAAAAGCTAAAGATTTCACTGAAATCTTGGTTTTTTTCAAACGCTCTGGCAAGCGCATAGCAAAGCTGTGCATAACCGCGATCATCGGTGCAATGCTCCAGTTGCTGTTGCATCTGGTTAATGTCGACCTTGGAGGGTTTATTCAGGGTGTCAGCACGCAACCAATAGGCCTCGTATAATTTTTCGTCAAATGATAATGCCTGATTAAAGCTGACAAGTGCCATTGAAAACTGACCAATTTCTTTAAGTAATAAGCCTTTAAGCATAAACCAATCGGCCTTTGGCGCATCAGTTTTTAGCAGCGGGGCTAGTGCTGCGATGGCACGTTCATGCTGTTGCAGCGCTCGCAGGCAATTCACTTTCGCTAAGGTTGCTGCAATAAATTGTGGCATCAGGCTATTGGCATGTTCTGCCAACGTCAACAATGCTGGATACTGTCGTGCAGAACCTAGTAAGGCAAACATCATTTCATAGGCTGGCTGGCAGTATGGGGCTTGTTGCAGCAGTGTCTTAAGCTGTTGTTGTGCTATGTCAGTCTGCCCGCGGCGCCATGCCAATTGCGCGGTGGCGATAGTTGCTGATTCTTCTGCCGAAAGCGATGCAAGCATAACAACGAAATTCCTACAGTAGGTAGTAGTGTGTTGTGTTTATATTCGTAGTAACGAGTTGTATAGCGATATGACAACGTTGTCAAACGTAATTGCATAAACAAAATATTATGCAAACTCAATGTATTGTTGCGCGCAAACCCTGTGTTTATAATGCAGTGGTTGATCCTGTTTCCGACTTAGCGCATGATAAGCCCGCACTGCTGGTGGCTTAAGGCGTATGGAATTAGAACCACATTATTGCCATCAGCACTTTTCAAATCCTAGAACAGAATAATGAGCAGTTTATGACTTCAACACAAAAAATAGTGCCGTTAGACAAAAATCATCACGCAACGACTAAAATTAATAATACTAATGTCTTTTCTCATATCAACGATGAGCACATGTTGCCAGTTGTTGTTCACGAGTTTGCTGTTGCCGGTGCTGAGTTTCCAATTGTATTTATTAAAAATAATGATACTTATCAGCCAGTTGCTATGTTGGGCTTGGCGGCGAAGCAAAACTTGTTCTTACAAGATAATAAGTGGCAGGCGCTTTATGTACCACGTGCAGTGCGTCACTACCCGTTATTGTTGGTCAGAGATCAGGCAGATAATGAGCGCTTGTTAATCGGCTTAGACGAGAGTTCTGAGCGTGTTGGTTCAGACGAAGGATTCGAGCTGTTTAATGCTGATGGTAGTGAGAGCGAATTTTTAACTCAGCGTAAGCAGCAGATGGCTGAATATGTTGATATGGGACAGCGGACCCGTACCTTTGTTGAGCGACTGGTGAGTTTAGAGCTGATTCACGAACAAGTGCTTACGCTGAATGTTAATAACGAAGATCGTCGTATAAATGGTATTTTTCTAGTCGATGAGAAAAAGCTGAACGAACTTAGTGATGATGTGTTTTTAGAATTACGTAAAAACGGCTATTTGGCTGCTATTTACGCGCAATTGATGTCGCTACAGCATACTCAGAAACTGGTTAAGCGCATAGCTGAAGCGGGTTAATGCTCCTATCAGGCAGTAGTACTTCACTGCTGCCTGCTCTTACTTAATGATTGGCAGTCAAATTTAAACTTTTTATTGACCTGGTTAAAATACAATCATATCATCCCAAATGACAGCGTTGTCAGTGACTGCTTTGTCCGGTTATGTTTTAACCGTAGGGCCGCAGGAGGATTGCTGGATCCTGTAGATCTCTCCCCGCATCTTGGGTTATTTCGGTAGTTGTAATAGCTCGAATCAGCTGACAAGGATGTTGTATTTTATTTGCCAATCTTTTGGGTATGTTTGCCAGCTAACTTAGGTTAGCTGGCTTTTTTTGTGAAGGTTTAACCCTGAATGCTGACGATACGACTGACGATGTTGCCATGGCGGCTGCGTAACCATAACGTGCTCTGTTGTAAATTCGATGACGTACAGCTATGCCAGTTTTTTCCTTGATTAACTGAGCATTCTATTGTTAGGAAAGGTAATGCAGTATTTAATTGCCAGCCGTTGTTTGTTTTTGTTGCACCAGGCGGTGGTAAGTAAAAGCTGCTGTTGTTTTTGGCTAAGCGGTGTAATTCCACTTTGCCAACACGCGCCGCGAAACGTTGCCAGTCTTGCTTTCGTTTACTGGCATTGTTGGTTGTTTCCCAATCAGCTTTATGCCAGGCACGTTCTGCTAATGCCAATAGGCGAGGGTAGATCATTTGCTCCAATTGCTCTGCAGTCCTAATGGTCTCACTCCATACCTGTCCTTGAATACCCAGAATATTTTCCGGCCGGTGTAATTCGGGTAACTCTCTGCCAAGTAATGCAGCTAAGTCAGTAATGGGGGCTCCACTTCGGGTTGTGCTGGCATTGGCATATAAGTTATCTGGCATAAAACCAAACACTTTATCAATACCAATAAAACGCGTTGCCCAGTAATAGCCGCGTTCGTCTGGGTGGGCTTCATGTGGGTGGTCAAAATATAAATGGGTACCGGGCGATAAAACGACCTGATAGCCGTTATTTGCTAAGCGGTAGGCACGGTCAGCAACGCCCCATTCCCAAATATTATCCCAGGCATTAGCAATAACGTTGTTGTTACTAAACTGACTGCGGTCAAAGGTATTTTGCTGGTCATACATTAAACCATCTTCCCATCCAGCTAGCGCTAAACCCCGTTGCCTGGTGATAGCAGCAACTTTGCTGACAAAGTAAGGTTTTAAATCGTCTACGGTATTAATGCCATTACCTGATTGGCTAAACAGTAACTGACACGCCGGCGATCCTGACCACGAACCTTTAGCTACTTCATCGCCACCCATATGGTAGGTACTAAAGCGCACTCCAGCCTGTTTATACATATCTTGCAGTTCATGCAGGACTTTCTCAACAAAGGCGTAGGTTGACGGCAGGCAAACATTTGCTGAGTTGTCATTGTAGTTCTGCACGCTAAGGTAGCTGGAGGTGTCGGCGGCATCAGATAACAAATATTGCTCTGCCGCTTCGCGTTGGCCTTGTGCCATTAATCGGTTATACCGGGCTTTCATCGACACTATTGCTGCGCGGGCATGCCCTGGTAAATCTATTTCCGGGATCACTTCAATGTGACGCTCTGCCGCATAGCGTAAAATGTCGATAAAATCGGTGGTGCTGTAGTAACCGTTGCCTGTTCCATCAATATTTGGGCCGGTGCCTAACTGAGTCAGCAAGCAGTGCTGTTCGGTTAAATCAAAACACCGTTTTGCACCAATATCGGTAAGTTCAGGTAAGCCCGGTATTTGTAATCGCCAGCCTTCATCTTCTGTCAGATGCACATGCAGCTTGTTTAATTTATAGCGTGCCATCTGGTCAATTAGCCGCATCGTGACATCTTTGCCATGAAAATTCCGCGCCATGTCGTAGTGCATGCCTCGCCACGATGCTCGTGGTTGGTCATTAATTTTGCCAACGGGTAGCGTCAGTTTATTTTCAGAGTGCTGTGCTAACGATAAAAGCGATTGTATCGCATAAAAAGTCCCCGCTCGGTCTTTGCCGTGGAGGTTTATTTGGGCTGGTTTTATGCTTAATTGATAGCCTTCAGCACCTAGTTTTAAGCTCTTATCCAGTTTGAGAAATAACTTTGGCGTAGTGTCATTTGCATCAGCTTTTGCCGTATTAAGTGTAACGCCCAGTTGTATTAACTGCTGCTGTAAATAAGATGCTTCTGCAGCCAGTTCAGAGTCAAATTGTAGCTGCCAAGTGCTATTAAGCTGTATGGTCTCTCGGCTAAAAGAAGCGCTTAGCGGCGTTGGTATAATGGCTGTACTGACGTCAATATCTAACGTAGCAGGGGCTAATGTCGTGTTGTAAGCAAACCGTGAGGCCGCGTTGACTATTGGTACTTGATCAGGTTCATCAAAGTTACGCAGCAACTGCTGGGGTTCTGTCAGAGGTTTTACGAAATGACTAAAATCCTCCGTATTGGTATTGGCAAATACTTCTGCCTGCAACTGATCTGCAACAATAAATGCACGTGGCATAAAGTCACTGTAGCTGACTAACCATGGTGCCGAGCTAAAGGGTAGATTTAGCTGCTGGTGAGGCGCCAACCCCTTAAAGCTTTCTGTCGGGCTTATGCGATGTAAATCGCCTTGCACGTGTTCAATTTTAACGCCCTCGAGTTCTACCGTTTCAATGTGGCGAATCAAGTGGAAGTAAATGTGCCAGTCTGATATCCCTGCAGGTAATGCCTGTTCAGAGTTATTATCCAACGTAATTTTGGCGTTGAATCGCATGGGTTGATCCAGCTGATTGGACACCACCGAAAAATTTAAGGTGCTTTTACTGGCAAAATCAGCCAGTGCTTGTTGACTAAAGTGGGTGGCAGCCAAAACAGACTGACAATATAGCGCCAGCAGCAAAATAATATATCGCATTAAACATGTCTCCTCATCTAATACTGGCTTAGAAACCGCTACTGCCAGCTGGGGGGGGCACCCTACCGTGTTGTTATACAGTACAACAACTCTGATCTGTCATTTAACTGCATGATTAAAATAGTTTTTATCACTATTTTTTGAATGAAAAAACAAAAAGTCAGCTTGATTTTTAAACAAGATACTTGTTATTTGTCAGAATTATTATATGCTGAATTTCAAAAATGACAACGCTGTCAATTTTGTGGTAAAACAAATGCAGCAATAATAATGACTGCGTAAAGCGAGCAGGCTCAGGTCAGGCACACTTTTGCAACAGGATTAGAAGGATGAATAGTATGCTGAAGGCTGATACGCCTTTGTATTTGGGGATTGACGGAGGAGGCAGTAAATGTCGCGTCGTCATTGCGTCGTCAGATCAGCAAATTTTGGGCGAAGGCTTGTCTGGCCCGGCCAATCCATTGCGGGGTATGAAAATTGCGACAGATTCTATTCTTGCCGCGACTCAGCAGGCGTTAACCTGTGCCGGTTTGTCATTCAATGACATGTCACGTTTAATTGCTGGCGCCGGCTTGGCAGGTGTTAATGTTCCCAAGTATTTTCAATTGTTTAGTGACTGGCAACATCCGTTCCAAAGCTTATATCTTACCAGCGATTTACACATTGCTTGTGTGGGCGCGCATCAGGGACAGGATGGTGCTGTTGTCATTGTTGGAACCGGGTCTTGCGGTTTATCGTCTGTCAATGGCGTGCTCACTGAAATGGGTGGCCATGGTTTCCCTTATGGCGACAATGGCAGCGGTGCCTGGTTTGGCATGATGTTATTACACACGGTGTTACTGAGCATGGATGGGCTAGCTCCACCAACAATGATGACAAACTTGTTATTAAATGAGCTGGCAGTTTACGACAGTATGGGGCTGGTTTCATATTTTATGCACGCTACACCAACCACTTATGCAAAATTTGCTCCTCTGGTGTTTACAGCTGCCGAAGCAGGGGATGCTTCAGCCTTAAAGCTTGTGGAGCAGGGCGCTACATTTATTACTGCTATTGCACAGCGGTTATTAGCAACTAATCCTCCCCGACTGTCATTTATTGGTGGGTTAGCAGTAAAAATATTGCCCTATTTACCTGCAAAAGTGCAGCAAAAGGTTACTCCGGCCTTACAAGAGCCGGAACTCGGTGCGATCTGGTTTGCTCATCAGCAAAATCAGGCGCAATCTATCGCCAAGTCGTTATAGGTATTGATCAATGAACAACAGTATTATGGCGTTGGAAGCCACAGAAGCCCCTCAACGTATTGCAGAGCAACTTGCGGCTAATGCAGCAACGGTGCAACAGGTCGTGGAACACATTCGCCAACGCGCGCCTAAGTTTGTCTATATGGTTGGCCGGGGTTCGTCAGATCATGCTGGCGTATTTGCCAAGTATCTTATTGAAATTGAGGTAGGTCTGCCGGTCGCAGCAGCGGCTCCGTCTATTGCCAGTGTGTATAATAAGTCTTTGCAGTTACAAGATGCTTTAGTCTTGGTTATTTCTCAATCAGGCCGCAGCCCCGATATTTTAGCCCAGGTAGACATGGCCAAGCGCAGTGGTGCCATGGTGGTGGCACTGGTTAATGATACAACATCGCCATTAGCCGAGCAGGCGCATTTTACTTTACCGCTGCATGTTGGCGCGGAAAAAGCTGTTGCGGCTACAAAAAGCTATCTGGCAACCTTAAGTGCCATTTTGCAACTGGTTTCGGTTTGGTCAGGCAATGTGGCATTGCAACAAGCGGTGGCGCAGCTACCAGATAGTCTGCAGCAGGCTATCGCTTTACCACAACAATTAACAGCACATGCGCTAGAGCGGGTTGCCCACTTGGTCGTCTTGGGGCGTGGTTTGGGTTACGCTATATCGCGTGAAATTGCGCTAAAACTGAAAGAAGTGTGTGGTATTCATGCCGAAGCCTTTTCCAGTGCGGAGTTTTTACATGGCCCGGTAACACTGGTAAAAAATCAGTTTGCGATAGTCGATGTTACCGTTGAAGACGAAAGTCTGACGGCGCATCGTAATCAAATAGATGATGTTCGCAGCCGGGGGGCTGCTATCGTGCAATTGCATCATAGCGGTATTGACGCCCATGCGCGGATCTTACCGCTGTTAATATTACAGCGTTTTTATTTAGATGTAGAAGTTGTTGCGCGTAGCCGCGGGATAAACCCTGATGCCCCTCCGGGCTTAAATAAAGTAACTAAAACGGTGTAATGCAGATGCAGCAGTTAAGTGTCAGCCGGCTATTTGACGGTGAGCAATGGTTTGACAACGTCAGCGTTAATATTGATAACGGCATAATTCACTCGGTGGTACCGGCAAGCGGTAACGTGCAGCCTGGGTTGTTAGTGCCGGGGTTTATCGATGTTCAGGTTAACGGTGGCGGTGGTGCGTTGTTCAATACAGCACCAAACCGGCAATCGTTACGCACCATGTTACGTGCTCATGCGCGTTTTGGTACTACGGCCATGTTACCAACGGTAATTACTGATAGCGTCAGCGTAATGCACCAAGCGGCGGATGCCATTGCCGCGGCTATTGCTGACAATGAGCCAGGTATTATAGGTGTGCACTTTGAAGGGCCGCATTTATCGGTACCCAAGAAGGGCGTTCACCCACAGCAACATATCAGGCAGCTTACGGCAGCAGAATTAGCGATATATTCCCGTAGTGACTTGGGTATCAAGCTGGTTACGGTTGCACCAGAAAATATCAGTGCTGAGCAAATTCGCCAGCTGGTGGCACTTAATGTCATTGTTTGTCTTGGGCATTCAAATGCTGATGCCGCAATGGTGCAAGCAGCATTAGCGGCTGGAGCAACCGGCTTTACGCATCTATACAATGCAATGTCACCGTTAACATCACGTGAGCCGGGTATGGTCGGCGTCGCATTGGCTGATCCTGACAGTTGGTGCGGCGTCATTTTCGACGGACATCATATACACCCTGTCGCAGCCAAAGTTGCATTAGCCGCTAAGCCTAAAGGCAAGCTGCTGATTGTTACCGATGCGATGTCTCCGGTGGGAACTGATGACACCGAGTTTGATTTTTTTGCCGGTAAAGTGATGCGTGACGGTAGCAAATTAACCAATGAAGCTGGCGCGTTGGCCGGGTCGGTATTAGACATGGCAGGCGCAGTGCAATATGCCGTGCAGCAACTCGATGTCAGCCCGGACGAGGCGTTACGTATGGCGTCGTTATATCCGGCCCAGTTTTTAGCCCGTAGCAACAGTGGACGCATTATCGCTGGAGCCGCGGCAGATTTAGTACTTCTTAATAATAACTGGCAGGTAGAGGCAAACTGGATTCACGGTGAGCCAATATTTACTGCCGAATAAAAAGCGAATAACAACGGGGAAGAAACATGGAAATGACAGCTGAACAGGCGAGATCACGCAGCAGCGTGTTACCTATGGCGATTGTCGCCATATTGTTTTTTGTACTGGGCTTTGCAACGTGGCTAAATGGCTCGTTAATGCCTTATTTAAAGCAGATGCTTACGCTTACCCCCTTTCAAGCTTCTTTGGTGTTGTTTTCTTTTTATATCGCAGTAACGTTTACCGCACTGCCCTCGGCCTGGCTAATCCGCAAGGTGGGCTATAAAAACGGTATGGCACTGGGTATGGCAACGATGATGCTAGCCGGTTTGTTGTATATCCCGGCGGCGCAAACGCAAACCTTTGCCTTGTTCCTATTGGCTCAGCTGGTTATTGGTACTGGCCAAACGTTGCTGCAAACTGCTGTTAACCCTTACGTAGTTAAAATAGGGCCAGAGGAAACGGCAGCTGTGCGTATCAGTATCATGGGAATATTAAATAAAACGGCTGGTGTTGTAGCACCAATCGTGTTTACGGCATTAATGGCGAGCAGCTTTGTGGCAACGCCAGACACCGCGTTAACAACCGCACAAATTGACGAAATGGCGGCAGGTTTGGTCTTACCATACCTGGGGTTAGCCGCTTTTTTGGGTTTGCTGGCATTAGCGGTAAAATTTTCACCGTTACCCGAGTTGGCAAAAGAGGCGGACGATAATAGTCATGCCGGGCAGATTAAAGCGGCGCTGGCAAAGCCCAGTCTGGCACTGGGTGTCGTAGCGTTGTTTGTATATGTTGCAGTAGAAGTTATTGCTGGAGATACCATCGGCTTGTTTGCCTTGTCGCTGGGCGTAGAGCGCTATACGGTGATGACGTCCTACACTATGGGGTGTATGGTTTTGGGTTATGTGCTGGGTATTTTGCTCATCCCGCGGCTACTGTCGCAACAAACCGCGTTAGCGATTTCTGCCGTACTGGGCTTACTGTTAGTAATGGCTATTGTACTGGGTGACACCTCTTCCTACGCTATTGCCAATACCGTACTGGTGCCTTTCGGGGGTACTGCGTTGCCGGATACGTTGTTATATATCGCGATACTAGGCCTGGCGAATGCCATTGTCTGGCCAGCTGTTTGGCCTTTAGCGTTATCAGGTTTAGGCGCGTTAACCAGCACCGGTTCGGCGTTGTTAATAATGGGTATTGCCGGTGGGGCTTTTGGCCCGCTGTTCTGGGGCTTGGCCAGCGGCACTGGGTTGGGCCAGCAAGGGGCTTACATCGTTATGCTGCCATGCTATTTGTTTATTCTGTTTTATGCCGTTAAAGGTCATAAAATGCTCAGCTGGAAATAAACATGACGGCACAACGCTTTGTTGCGCTGGATGCGCTGCGCGGCCTGGCTATTGCGCTAATGATCCTGGTGAATACACCAGGATCATGGCAGCACGTTTATCCCAGTTTGCTGCATGCTTCCTGGGACGGTTTTACTTTTGCCGATATCGTGTTTCCAGGGTTTTTGTTTGTTGTCGGCGCAGCCATGTTTTATGCCTTACGCCATAGCACCTTCAACGGAGCCACATTGGGGCGCATTGCCAAGCGCAGTGCTCTGCTGTTTGCCATTGGCGTGTTGCTTAATTGGTACCCATTTACCACTGATATTTCCGAGTTGCGCATTCCCGGCGTGTTACAGCGTATTGGTTTGTGTTATGCCATAGCTGCGATATTGGTACTGCTGTTGCGAGGCCGTTATCTGCTGTTTGTTAGTACAGCTATTTTGGTCGCATATTGGGTATTACTTACGTTGTTTGGTAATGCTGAACCCTTTAGTCTTACCGGCAATGCCGTACTTAAGCTGGATCTGTTGTTATTGGGCCCGGCGCACTTGTACCAGGGCCTTGGTCTTGCGTTTGACCCGGAAGGATTGCTCAGCTCGTTACCCGCGGTAGTGTCGGTATTAGTAGGGTATTACGTTGCACAGCAACTTAGTCAGCACAATGCAAAAGACGGTGCGCGTTGGTTGCTGCTGGCGGCTTTCGCTTTACTTGCTTTAAGCTGGGTTTGCGCTGGTTTTTGGCCACTGAACAAAGCACTATGGAGTGGCAGCTACGTTATGTTATCCAGTGCTATTTTAATGGTGTTGTTGGCCGTGTTAGTTGGCTTGTCAGATGTTCTTAAGCAGCACCGTTTAGTTCAGCCGCTGGTAACCTATGGGACTAATCCGCTGTTTATTTACATTTTGTCCTGGCTTTGGGCTGCCACACTGATGCGTATCCCGTTTGCAGGCAGCAATGTGTATCAGGTGGCATTTGAGTTTATAGCGACAATGATGCCCGCTAAACTTGCCTCACTTGTTTTTGCGTTACTACATGTGGTGTTATTCTGGTGGTTATCACGTTTACTCTACCGGCGTAATATCATAATTCGCCTTTAACATAGCCTGCTTCTAACCTTGTTAGAAGCGGTACTCCCATGTCGCGGCCAAACTGCCACGTTTTATGTTGAGCTCAGGCTGGGGTGACTTATCAAACACCCGGCCTTCAACACTTAATAATCCGTCCAGCAGGGGTTGGCGATATTCCAGACGTAACTGCCAGTTTTTTAAATCAGAACTGGCAGCCAAAAACTCACCGCGTAACACACTTACCGCCCAGCTAACACCATCAAAGGTTTGAAACCGGTAGCCTGCGGACAGTACTTTAGCATCGGCACCGTAACCACTGCCTATAACCCTGTCGTAACGTCGGTAGCCTTGCGGATATATATTGCCTTCATAAGCACAATTTCCCGCCAACGTAGCTCCCTCGCAACGAATGTAGGTATCTGACCACTCTAGGTTAAGTGTGTGTATGGTACTGTTATTCCCCAAAAAAGTGCGTATCCCATATAGCTGCAGGGGCTTACTCAGGTTGTCGCTGCTGTTGTCGTCTGCCAGCTCGGTGTAAAGGCTAAACGGCATATCAAACATATTAAAATGCAGGGTTACATCTATTGCAGCCAAATTGTCAGAATTAGAATCGGCCTTGTTATTAAGCAGTAACATGTCAGAAAAAGCGGCTAAGCCGTTATCTAAGCTGTCGCCACCCCATTGGCTAACGCGGGATAAGCCAAGTTCAAGTTGCGGTAACGGCCTGGCACTAAAACGGGCGCCAAAGTGTTTTATTTGTCGGGGTATGCTGCTGTGTTCACCCTGGCCAACAAAGCTGGTAAAGCTCCATGGGCCAAGCCAGTTGAAAAACATGTTCTCGCTTGCTTGCCAGCTATGCCGACTTAACCGCAGTGATGGTATGGGTCTGGCATTATTGCTAATTAGTAAGGCAGTTTGCTGGCCCGGGCCCCACCATAATGGCTGTTGATCCACTGCCAGCACCCAGTTGCCCAGGATGACAGCCATATAGCTGCCATCAAGGGTTATTTTTTGTTCGTTACTGCCGTCTTCGCGATTACGGTAATTAATTTGTGTTTTACCTGCCCAATCGTCGCCAACATACTCATCAAATACCGATACGCTGGCAGTTTCAAAGTAATTTTCACCAAAACTTTGAAATAGCGATGGGTCACTACTGGCTTTGAGCTTTACACCTGAAATATACCCTTGCTTGTTCGCGCGAATAGCAGAACGCACATGAGCAAGAGCAAAGCGTAGTTCTGGCGTGCGTTGAGCCTTTGCCCTGGCTAAATCAGCAATAATATTGTTCCACATCAGTGGGTAGGTATTAACCGGGCCGGTAATGACGCCGGCATGAGCCAGTGTTTGTAATGACTGGCGCAGATAATTATCCGTTGTATCTACCCATGGTGCTGCACTGGCAGGCAAGGCTAACAGTAGTGCAGCTATAACGCTTAGTTTAAAGGTCATAAGTTAAATTTGGCTCTTAACGCAAGTTCAACATGTTCAGGGACAAAGCTGGAGATATTGCCACCATGGCGGCACACTTCTTTAACTAACGTAGATGAAATAAACGTGTTTTTCTCAGACGGTGTCATAAAAATACTGTCCAACGCCGGGTTTAATTGCCGGTTCATACTAGCCAGTTGAAATTCATACTCAAAATCAGCCACGGCACGAACACCGCGGATCAGTATTGCTGCACCTTGATCCTCAGCAAATTTTGCCAGTAAGCCTGAAAAACCAATAACACTGACATTGGTAATGCCAGCAAAAGCTTGCTGTGCCAATGCAACACGTTCTGGCAAACTAAACAGCGGTTGTTTACTTGGGTTAGCAGCAACACCGACGATGACAGTGTCAAACATACGGGCGGCACGTTGGACTAAATCGGCATGGCCGTTGGTAAGGGGGTCAAAAGTACCTGGATAAATAGCTTTATTTTTCATTATGTTAATAGCATTCCTGGGCGGCTTGGACCTACCGCTTGCACTGCGACTAGAGTTTTTAGTCAATTTGGCGTTACTATAGCAAATTAATTTAGCTAACCATAAGCCTGTTTCGCAGATGGAAAAGAAGTTAAGAACAAAAGATAAAATTCTGCAAGCCAGTGTCGAATTGTTTAATCAAGTTGGAGAGCGGCAGGTTACCACCAATCATATTGCTGCTCATTTAGGCATTAGTCCGGGTAATTTGTATTATCATTTTCGCAATAAAGAAGACATCGTCCGGCAAATATTTAAAGAGTACGCCAAACTACTAGAAACGCGTATTAAGCCACCCACGGATAAAGCCGAAGCATTAGATGCCCTGGCCAGTTACCTGGACGCCGTGTTTGAGTTGATGTGGCGCTTTCACTTCTTCTATGCCAATTTACCCGATATTTTATCGCGTGATCCGGCGTTGCAACAAGACTACCAACATGTACAGCAAGGTGTGTTGGCGCGTGTTACCGCGGTGCTCAAGGCGCTGAAACAATCGGATATTATTCAGATTGAAGATGAAGACATCACTGATCTGGCGCATAGCATAAAATTGCTGGTGACCTTTTGGATAAGCTACCTGAAAACGCAAGCACCGGACAAAGACATTGATCAGGCCAGCGTGTATCAGGGGGTATTAAAAGTTCTGTTGCTCTTTAAACCTTATGCTACAGCACAAGCCCAACCTCGCATTGCGCGCTTACAGCAACACTATGCCGCTCTGGCTGGCGATGCAACGTTGGTGTAGGCCGATATTTACACTGTTCAGGTCTGAACAGTGCTTTCTATTTTGCAAAAGCACTGCAGGCCTTGCCCATTCACTATACAATGGCGCCGTTTTTTCTATTCTCTTACCTCAGTAATAGGAGGCTTTATGCGCAGCAGCGCTTTTCTGCAACACCTACAACAACAAATAGATGATGTCAAAGCAGAAGGTCTATACAAAGCAGAACGTATTATTACCTCTCAACAGCAGGCTAGCGTTAACGTCGCGGGTGAGCAGGTACTGAATTTTTGTGCGAACAACTATTTAGGTTTGGCAAACCACCCTGATCTTATCGCGGCGGCACAACAAGGTTTAAGCAGCCATGGTTTTGGTGTGGCGTCTGTGCGCTTTATTTGCGGTACCCAGGATATTCACAAAACGTTGGAACATGATATCAGTGCATTTTTAGGTACTGAAGACACTATTTTGTACTCGTCATGTTTTGATGCCAACGGCGGGTTATTTGAGACATTGTTAGGCGCTGAAGATGCCATTATTTCGGACGCATTAAACCACGCTTCTATTATTGATGGTGTTCGGCTGTGTAAAGCCAAACGCTATCGTTATGCTAATAATGATATGGCAGAGCTGGAAGCACAGTTAAAACAAGCTGATGCAGATGGTGCCCGCTTCAAGCTTATTGCTACCGACGGTGTTTTTTCCATGGACGGCGTTATAGCAGATTTAAAATCAGTCTGTGATCTGGCTGATAAATATGGCGCTATGGTGATGGTTGATGATAGCCATGCGGTTGGGTTTGTCGGTAAAAATGGTCGCGGTACGCATGAATACTGTGACGTATTGGACCGTGTCGATATTATTACCGGTACTTTAGGTAAGGCACTGGGCGGCGCATCTGGTGGCTATACCTCGGGTAAAAAAGAGGTTATTGAGTGGTTACGTCAGCGTTCGCGGCCTTATTTATTTTCAAACTCTCTGGCACCCTCAATTGTTACAGCCTCTATTAAAGTATTGCAAATGCTGCAGCAGGGTGATGCCCTGCGGGCTACACTATGGGAAAACGCCAACTACTTCCGTGAAAAAATGTCTGCCGCTGGTTTTACCTTGGCCGGCAAAGACCATGCGATTATTCCGGTTATGTTAGGCGATGCTAAAATCGCGGCGGAAATGGCCAAACGCATGCTTGAAGCAGGCATCTATGTTGTAGGATTTTCTTTTCCTGTAGTGCCTAAAGGTCAAGCGCGGATCCGGACACAAATTTCTGCTGCACATACCAAGGCACAGTTGGATAAGGCTATCGATGCCTTTATTCGTATAGGTAAAGATATGGGCGTGATCGCATAAGGGCGGGGCGTTAAAATGAAAGCATTAGCAAAGTTAAAAGCAGAACCAGGTATATGGCAAACTGAGGTTGAGAAACCGGTAGTTGGGCCAAATGACGTGTTAATCCGCATTAAAAAAACCGCGATTTGTGGCACTGATGTACACATATACAAGTGGGATGAGTGGGCACAGAACACCATTCCACATGGTATGGTTGTCGGCCATGAATATGTTGGCATTGTTGAAGGTATGGGCTCTGAAGTGCGCGGTTTTAATGTTGGCGATCGTGTGTCTGGTGAGGGTCATATCACCTGTGGTTATTGCCGTAACTGCCGTGCAGGTAGAGTACATTTATGCCGAAATACTATTGGCGTAGGGGTGAATAGACCGGGGTCTTTTGCCGAATATTTGGTGATACCGGCCTATAACGCTTTTAAGCTGCCAGATAATATTCCGGATAATATTGCCGCAATATTCGACCCCTTCGGTAACGCAGTGCACACGGCATTGTCATTCGATTTAGTCGGTGAAGATGTACTCATTACCGGTGCGGGTCCCATCGGCATTATGGCTGCGGCGGTAGCACGCCATGTAGGTGCCCGTCACGTGGTCATTACTGACGTAAACCCTTATCGCTTAGATTTAGCGATGAAAATGGGCGCGACGCGAGCGGTAGATGTTAGTAAGCAATCACTTAAAGACGTGATGAAAGAGCTTGGCATGACAGAAGGCTTTGACGTCGGGTTAGAAATGTCAGGCGTGCCTGCTGCATTTCGGGGCATGCTAGATACGATGAATCACGGTGGCAAGATTGCCCTGTTAGGTATTCCACCATCAGATATGGCCATCGATTGGAATAAAGTTATTTTCAAAGGCTTAGTCATTAAAGGCATATACGGCCGTGAGATGTTTGAAACCTGGTACAAGATGGCCAGTTTGATTCAATCCGGGCTCGATTTAACGCCAATGATTACCCACGAAATGCCCATGGCAGAGTTTCAGCAAGGTTTTGACATCATGTGTTCTGGTCAATCAGGTAAAGTAATACTGAACTGGTCGTAGTTGAGCACGGATAATAAAAAAAGCGAACTTAGGTTCGCTTTTTTTATGTCGTCATCAGTCGCAAGACAGAAATAATTTTTCAGTGTCATATTACTGCAATAAAAATGCAGCAAACTATGCCCGTACATTAATCGGATGACCGAGGAATTAAAATGAAACTGAATAAAATCTCTAACCTGTTGCTGGCCACTACCATTGCATTAACGGTATCAGCTGCTGCTCAGGCGCAAAGCCGTGACACGATCCAAATTGCGGGTTCATCAACTGTACTGCCATTTTCGTCAGTAGTAGCAGAAGAGTTTGGTAATAACTTTGCTCAGTTTCGCACGCCGGTAGTCGGCTCTGGTGGTTCTTCTGGTGGTTTGCGTCAATTTTGTCAAGGTGTTGGTGCCAACACCATTGATGTCGCTAACTCATCACGTAAAATTCGTCCTAACGAAGTTGAAGCATGTAAAGAGAACGGCGTTAAAGAAATCATTGAAGTAAAAATTGGCTACGACGGTATTGTGTTTGCTTCACGTACTGATGCTGCATTATTTAAATTGGAGCCTCAGCATGTCTTTTTAGCCCAGGCAGCTGAAGTACCACAAAACGGTAAGTTGGTGGCTAATATATACACCCGTTGGAATCAAATAGATAAAAACTTACCAGATCAAGAAATCTTGCTAGCCATTCCGGGTTCAAACCACGGTACGCGCGAAGTTTATGAAGAAAAAGTCGTCATTCCTGGTTGTGAAACGTTGCCACTGGTGCAAGCAATGGAAAAAGACGCCGCGAAGAAAGTCTGTACAGCTATGCGTACCGACGGCCGGGTGGTTGAAATCGCGGGTGATTACACTGAAACGTTAGCACGCTTGACGGCACAAAAAGATGCTATAGGCGTATTTGGTTTAAGCTTCTACGAAGCTAACCGTGACCGCATCAAAGTTGCAACTGTGTCAGGTGTTGAACCTAATCTGGATACTATTATATCTGGTGAATACCCGGTATCACGCCCATTGTTTATCTATGTTAAAGGCGCGCATATTGGTGTGATCCCAGGTCTACAGGAATATGCTCAGTTCCATGTGAGTGAAGGCATGTCAGGCTTCGGTAGTGTGTTGGAAAGCGCAGGCTTAATTCCATTATCTGACGATGAGCGTGCTCAGATGACACAGAACATTAAGTTGAAAAAGTCGCTATAATAAGCTCCGAGCTTTTAAAGAGAACCTGGCATGGTTCTCTTTTTTTGCTTTGCCTTTGTCATAAAAGTGAAATATAAGTCGCTTACACTGCGCTCTTTAACTAGCAACAACGTGTAAGCCGATTACGGAGCAACCATGAGTAACTTTTCGTTAATTGTAGTGCTGTTAGTGCTGTTGGCACTGGGATACCAGCTTGGTATGACCCGCAGCCGCAAAGTGGCTACAGTTAACTCCGATTTGCGCATGCATTCCAGACCACATCATTACGGCATGATGGTGGGGCTCTGGGCGGTATTACCAGCCTTTTTAATATTGATACTTTGGTTATGGCTATCACCGGCAGTGATCAATGCCATGATGGTGTCACATCTACCGACAGAGGTGAGTAGCCCAAGCACAGAGCAGCTTCGCGTCGTATCACAACGTATAAGCAATTTGGCAGATAATTTTGGTGTTGTCGCTGATGCTGAAGCCTGGGAGCTTAGCGCAGCCGATCATCTACGCCAGCTTAAAGCCAACAGCGCCATTATGTTAACTGCGCTGATGGCAGTGATTGCTGCCGTTGGTATGCTCATTAGCCTGCTGAAAATTACACCCCGGTTAAAAGCTCGACATCAGGTAGAACGTGTGGTTAAAGGGCTGCTGGTGCTCTGTTCTACTGTTGCTATCCTTACGACCATCGGTATCGTGTTATCGATGGTGGGGGAAACATTAAAGTTCTTTAGTTACATTCCGCCGACAGAGTTTTTCTTCGGTACTACCTGGAATCCGCGTTTTTCTACTGTTGGCGTGGGTGAGCAGGGTGATTTTGGCTTGGTACCATTACTGGCCGGTACGACTATGATAGCCGGAATCGCAATGCTAGTGGCCATACCGCTGGGGTTAATGGTTGCTGTGTATTTGGCAGAATATGCGCCGGTAAAATTGCGCAACACGGCTAAACCGTTGATTGAAGTGTTAGCGGGTATTCCTACCATTGTTTATGGCTTCTTTGCTTTAGTCACCGTAGGTCCATTTCTGCGCGACCTGGGGGCCTCTATCGGGTTGGATATTAATGCCACTTCTGCATTAACCGCTGGCGTAGTGATGGGTATTATGATTATCCCGTTTATCTCGTCGCTGTCAGATGACATCATTACGCAAGTGCCAAAGTCGATGCGAGATGGCTCTCTTGGTCTGGGTGCAACGAAATCTGAAACCATTTTAAAGGTTGTTTTACCTGCAGCCTTACCGGGTATTGTTGGCGCGGTACTGCTTGCTGCCAGTCGCGCTATTGGTGAGACGATGATCGTAGTGCTTGCAGCCGGTAACAGCCCTGCACTAACAGCTAATCCGTTTGAAGCGGTATCAACCGTTACCGTTACCATTGTTAATCAGCTTACTGGCGACAATGACTTCTCCAGCCCGCAATCGTTGGTAGCCTTTGCCCTGGGCTTAACCCTGTTCGTTATTACCTTGCTACTTAATGTGGTGGCATTGGTAATCGTGCGTAAATATCGTGAGCAATACGAGTAAGCTATGACAATTATTGCAGAAAATCCGATTAAAGCGGTTGCTACACCCAGCTTGGTGCAGCAAAAAGTGATCGCCTCGCTGTCGAAGCGGCATCGCAAAGAAAAGCTGTTCCGTCGTTTAGGGCTCAGTGCAGTATTGATTAGTCTGGGGCTGGTTGCAGTGCTGTTTATCAATATATTTTCTCGTGGTGTACCAGCGTTCTGGCAGTCTGCTATCACGCTGGATATTTATTTTGACCCGGCAATAATTAAGATCCCGGCTAAACCAGAGCAGCAGGCTGAGGAGTCTGATAACGATTTTCGTCAACGCTATCTGGCATGGCAGACCGACGTGGGTTTTGTTAACTTCAACCGGTTGATTACAGACAGCTTGCAAACTATTTTGCCTGATGCCAGCAAACACAGACGTGATTTAGCGCGCTTTGTGACGTCGGGTGAGCGTTTCGCCTTACGTGATATGGTGGTGGCTGATCCCAGCATTATTGGTCAGCGTCGCACACTTCATTTACTGACAGATGCCAACATTGATGTTTGGTTAAAAGGTAATATTGACCGCAGTTTGCCAGATGAGCAGCAACAGCTAAGCCCAATTACTCGTCAGTGGGCCGATAAATTGTCGGCAGACGGCATTATTCAGAATCGCTTTAGCTTCGCCTTGTTTATGAACCCTGACTCACGCAGTTCACTCGCGTCAGCTGGTTTGGCAGGTGCCTTTATGGGATCGTTTTACATGATGCTAGTGGTGATTTTGCTGGCGGTACCAATGGGTGTTGCTGCGGCAATCTATCTGGAAGAGTTTGCCCCACGTAACAAAATTACCGATTTGGTTGAAGTTAACATTAATAACCTGGCTGCTGTGCCGTCTATTGTATTCGGTTTGTTGGGGGCATCGGTGTTAATTGGCTGGTTTAATTTGCCGATGTCTGCACCTATTGTTGGTGGCCTGGTGTTGTCCTTAATGACGCTACCCACAGTGATTATTGCTACTCGCTCTACGTTAAAAGCTATACCCCCTTCCATACGTCAAGCTGCACTGGGATTGGGAGCGTCAAAAATGCAGGCTATCTTCCACCATGTACTGCCACTGGCGATACCCGGTATTTTAACGGGGGCTATTTTAGGTGTCGCGCAGGCGTTGGGTGAGACAGCACCACTGTTGCTTATCGGTATGAAATCCTTTGTTGCTTCGGTGCCGGCATCGCCGTTTGACCAAGCCAGTGCTTTGCCAGTGCAAATTTATCTGTGGCAAGGCAACGAGCTACGTAACTTCTTCGAAGCGCGTACATCGGCAGCCATAATCGTATTGTTGATGATGATGATTAGCTTAAATGGCATGGCAATTTGGCTACGGAAAAAATACGAAAAGCGTTGGTAACCTTTTGCCAGTAGGCAGGCTACGCTAAACAGATTTAATTTTTAAGGTAACGGATAAAAGCATGAGTAACTCAGCCCCGGTTAAAATTAGTGCGACAGATGTGAAGGTGTTTTATGGCGACAATCAGGCGCTGCATGGCATCAACATGGACGTATATCAGAATGAAGTTATCTCTTTTATCGGCCCGTCTGGCTGCGGTAAGTCAACCTTTTTACGTTGCATGAACCGGATGAACGATACAATTGATCAGTGCCGGGTTAATGGCAGCATTTTGCTTGATGGGCGTGATATCCATGACCCTTCGCTGGATGTTGTGCAGTTGCGGGCACAGGTTGGCATGGTGTTTCAAAAGCCTAACCCGTTTCCCAAGTCGATCTACGAAAACATCGCTTATGGCCCTAAATTACATGGCTTGGCAGAGCGCAAAGCCGATCTGGACGATATTGTTGAGTCGAGTTTACGCCGTGCCGGCTTGTGGAACGAAGTAAAAGACCGTCTGGATCAACCCGGTACCGGATTGTCAGGTGGTCAACAACAGCGTTTGTGTATTGCCCGCAGTATTGCGGTAAGCCCGGAAGTTATTCTGATGGATGAACCTTGTTCTGCATTAGACCCCATTGCAACCTCAATTATTGAAGAGTTGATAGATGAATTAAAGCAGAACTTCACCATTGTTATTGTGACACACAATATGCAACAGGCGGCGAGGGTATCGGATCGTACTGCATTCTTCCATCTGGGGAATCTCATCGAGATTGGTAATACCAACGATATTTTTACTAATCCGCAGCAAAAACGAACCGAAGACTATATTACCGGTCGTTACGGTTAATAGTATTGCCGTCCAGGGTGCAGACAATTTCAGGAGACTGGCGTTATGCCAAATAATAAAATCGGCGGCCATTATTCACAGGCTTATGATGAAGAGTTACAACAAGCCGTTATGCGCTTATTGCAAATGGCGGGCTTAGCACAACAACAACTGAGCGACGCTTTAACGGCGTTTACCTCGGCAGATCTTGCTCTGGCAAAGCAGGTAAAAGCGGCTGATCGCAAGGTAAACAATTTTGAAGTCGACATCAGCGAGCATTGCCTGGATATATTGGCCCGGCGACAGCCCGCTGCAGGTGATTTACGCTTAGTATTAGCTGTGCTGAAAAGTATCAATGATGTCGAGCGAATAGGTGACCTTGCTAAGCGCATTGGTAAGGTTCTACTAAAAGAAGAGCCGGGTAACCGCCCACAGCAATCTCAGTTAGATGAGCTGGCCGTTATGGGACAAAAAGCCCTGCAAATGCTACAGCGCGCCTTGGTGGCATTTGAAAAAATTGATGCTGATGAAGCCTTAGATGTTCTGCGTGAAGATAGATCCATTGATGACGACTATGCCCGCATTATGCAGCAAAGCCTTACTATGATGATGCATGACGCACGTCAAATTAGTATTAGTCTGCAGGTGTCGCACGTTGCCAAAGCGTTGGAGCGTGTTGGCGATCACGCACGCAACATTTGCGAGCACACCATATTTTTGAGTAAGGGACGAAATGTTGCTCATCTTAGTGACGCTGAATTGCAGCAAGTCGTCGACAAGAAACGTGACTGAGTAGCAAACAATGAAAAAGGAGCGAAAGCTCCTTTTTTTATGCGCTTTTTTTACGAAAAACTGGCTATCCCATTATTTTAGTAGATACTTTTCGTTATTAAGACAAGTGCTTAGCCGTGCGGGGTCATAAAAGTATCATTTAATAGTCACAAAAAATCCATGTTGTCATTTTAGTGTCATAAATTAGCCATATTATGGCGCGGTCATCAACAGCATAGGTCGTAAACGGCCACAACGAATAACGGTAATTACTCAGGTGCAGAATATGAAGAAATCAATTTTAGTTTTAGCGGTAGCGTTGGCCAGTACAAGCACATTACAAGCGAAAGAGTTGGAAGTGTACGGCAAAATTAATGTTACTGCACAATCTAGTGATGATGGCGAAGGCCGCTTTACCGAACTGAAAAGTAATGCCTCACGTTTTGGCCTCAAAGGTGATTATGCACTTGAAGATGGCTTAAGTGTGACGTATCAGCTGGAATGGGAAGTTGATCCTTCAGATGAAGCAAATGAGAAAAATATCAAAGCACGTAATCAATATCTTGGTTTGGCTGGCAGTTTTGGTGAAGTGCGTGTTGGGCGCCATGATTCTGCCCTTAAAATGTCGCAAGGTAAGATTGACCTGTTTAATGATTACGAAGCCGATGTAAAAGTGCTGTGGAAAGGCGAAAACCGTGTGAGTAACTCTATCAGTTACTTTACGCCATCATTTTCTGGCTTTAGTGCTCAGGTGACCTATGTAGTTGAAGATAGTCAGGCTGGAGAAGATGGTATTTCAGCGGCGCTGATGTATGGTGACGACGGTTTAAAAAACAGCAACGTTTATGCAGCGCTGGCGTATGACGCAGAAGTAAATGGTTATGATACTGTGCGGGCTAGTGGTCAGGTCAAAGTGGCTGGTTTTAAATTAGGTGCTATGTACCAAACACAGGAATCAACCAGCACCACAGTTGAACGCGATGGTTATTTGGTGAGCGTTGCTTACCCTATGGGTAAGGCTGAACTTAAAGGCCAATATCAGGTGATGGAAGATGACAACGGTTTTAGCGCCGGCGTGGACTACAAACTGGGCAAAAACACCAAAGTATTTGCTTGGTATTCTAGCTTTGATTTCGACGAAGCCTTAGATAAAGACTATCTAGCCGTGGGTTTAGAGCACAAGTTTTAATGCTTAATTAAATGAATTAATAAAAAACGCCGGTCATTGACCGGCGTTTTTTTTATTTGGTTAATCGGTGTTAGTACTTATACGAGAAACTTAAACTGTAACTCTGGCCTTCAATACGCTTTTGCAGCACTTCACCCTGCTGCAAAATTTCCACGTCTTCGTCCAGTAAGTTTTTCAGCCCCAGTTTTACCGTCATACTTTCCTGCGGCATGTAGCTGTAGGTGAAATCCAATGAGTGGAACGGCTGCTCAAAGGCGTCATCTTTGTCATTCACACCGGCGAATGCAATACGTTTACCAAATACGTTATAGGTTAACGTTGCATTATGCTGGTTGTTGTCTGAATCAAAACCTAACTGCAGGTTAGCAACATACTTAGAGTGACCGCTTAAACTGCGTTTAAGGTTAGTCAGGTTTGCGCCAGGAAAGCGCTGTATATTGATTTCTGATTCACTTACCGTCAGGTTACCGGCAACAAAGAAGTTATTTGCCAGCTGACCAAAGTCGCCGCCAAACATGTCCAGTTGTTGCAGGAATTCAGCTTCAGCACCATAGACTTTGCCATCTTGTGCATTACGGAACGACATTAACAGGTTACCGTCTGAGCCCGACAACTCTACAGCTTCTATTGGGTTTTTTAAATCTTTGTAAAATAAACCCAGACTGTAATTGCTGTTATCGTAGTACCACTCTAATCGCACGTCAGCACTGTTAATATCAGTGCTTTGTAAGCCAGAGAAACCAGTTACTTTAAAATCAGTTAATGGGTCGACATAAAGTACTGGCGTAACTTCACGTAAGTCAGGGCGAACTACCGTTTGGCTGTAACCAAAGCGGGCTTGTAAGTCATCAGTAACAAACCAGGTAAGCGACAAGGCCGGATAAAAACCATCTTCCAGCAGCACCGAATCGGTAACTTCACCGCTTAACTCACCTTCTGCGGTTAGTGGCAGTGAAATTTGTTTAAAGTCTTCATAGCGTACGCCCAGATTCAGGCGGAATTTGTAATCGTAGTTTACTTCCAGCGCAGCGTAACCGGCGTCAATCATTTGCGCAGCCAGATAATCGTCGGCCTGTGTTGTCACGTTTGATATTTTAAAGCCATTTGCGGCATCTAAAATATTGCTGTCTGAGAATATCTCTGAGAAGCTGCCCGATAACTGCTCCAGGCTGTATCCGACAGTGTCAAAGTTAAAACGGTCAGTTTGCGCATTGCGGCTACGTTCAAAGTAGGCATAACCGCCGCTTAACGTCATTTCTGCTTTGCCCAATGTTAGCGGCAGTTTGGCGTTCCAGCTTAGGTTTTCAGTGTTATCTTTCATATCACCGAAACTGTAGTTCACCGCATTTTGGTTACGACGCAAAAATGAGAATACCGAGCCATCGCTCTGCGTTTCGTTCAGATAACGATACTCAATTTCTCCCGGCGCATAGCGGCGTGCTTTTGCGTCGGTGTACTGCCAGTCTAAGGCTAAGTCCATTAAGTATGGAAAGTTGTGTCGGCCACGTAATTGATTGCTGAGCATGGTGCGCTCTTCATACGTGATGCTGGTATCAGTGTTTGAACGGTTGTTTTCGTTGATGGTTTCTATACTATCGCCGTTCTTTATTTTAACTTCGTCTTTGGTATCGCTAAGGTAAATGGTTGAGCTTTCTATACGGTGATCAACACCAAGCTCTAAACCAAAGTTCAACATGCCAGACATTTTGATCTGATGTTCTGTGCCTTTGATATCGTCATAACGGTTAAGTGGCACCAGACTGTCGCCTGATACAGAGTAGTAACGCTCTTGCTCTTCGATATTCTGCGTTGAACGGTCATAGCTCAGGCCCGTCATTACGCCAAACACTACATTTTTCGCTAAATCAAAGCGACTACCAAAAGACACACTGCCATCAAAATCTGGTTTTACGCTGTCACGGCTAACATCAACATCGCGGTTAAACGCGGTGCCAAGTTCACGGACTATGGTTTCAGCCTGTGCCAGGTTGCCCGCATTGATGCCTCCAAGGGCTTCGGCAATATTAACCGGTGTTAATATGCCGTATTGCTGCTGCGCTGCAGCCAGTTCAGGTGAAATACTACGACGGCCATCATCTTTGCCGCGCCAATCATCACCACCACCTGCATAATCAAAACCATCGTCGCTATTCAGGCTGCTATAGCCTGTGCCAACGGCGACGTTAAAGCTGGTTTGCAATGGAATTGCCGTAGTGCGGATATTAACGTTACCACCACCAAAGGCCGCGGGTAATTCAGGCGAATACGCTTTTTGTACTACCAAACTTTCAATAATGCCGGCGGGAAACATGTCCAGTGGAATAACATTACGCGTAGGATCCGGGCTTGGCACCTGAGCGCCATTGAGTAAGGTGCTGGAGTAGCGCTCACCTAACCCGCGTACATAAATAAATTTGTCTTTAACCAGCGTCAGGCCGGTTACACGACGTAGTGCGGTGGCGGCATTACTGTCACCAGCGCGTGAAATTTGCTCCATACCCAGGAGTTCGGCAACATAAGGTTGTTCGCGGCGCTCTGCGGCTGCAGAGGCGGCTGAGCTCATCAGACGGCCGGATACAGAAATACGTTCAACATCGGCTTCACTCTGTGGTGCTGGCTCAGTGGCGTCTTGCGCGACGGCGCCCAATGACACCAAGGCGGTTGCCGTGCTCAGGGCCAGCAACACACTGCGGCCAACACGACTGAAATTAAACTTTTGCATGCTGCTCATCTGAACTTTGTCCTATCAGCTTAATTCTGTTACATCTGCGTAGCGTTAAGCGGCAACGCGGCGCTTAACCTGGTGAAATAAAAAAAACACTGCCAGCTCGCACCGGCAGTGTTGATATGGCTTAGTCGTCTAAGCCAACAGCCCAGCCTGCAGTCCAATCGTTGCCAGCTTTAATGGCACCGATAAAATCAACTGCTTCAAAAAAGCTGTCTTGCGCTGACATGTCTTTTGGCGTGGTGGTGTCGATGGTAAAAATACCATCTACTACGTCTGACATACTGGCTGCGGTGCTGTTGCCTGTTTGTGCTAAGAACCACTGTTCTGTGGTTGTGCCGTTGCCTAAGTCACCTTTAAAGGCTTCAGGGCAGGCAATCACAGAGTGAGTCATGGTTAAGGTGCCGGCTGCTGCCAGTGCCTTGGTTTCTGCCGAGTCGAATTCTAAACATTCACCCATGCCGGTTGGGCCAGTTACCACAAAGTTTGCCAGCTGGGCATTGGTACCAGCACGTAACAGTAAGCCTTCAGAATCATCATCACCGTCAAAGGTGTTACCGATAATGGTCATGTTAGAAATCATTGGGTTAGAAACAGGCAGTGCTGTAAAGTTACCTGACTGGTTGTCACCTTCAATGCCGCGGTTGGCTTTAGCGCCATCAGCTGCATGCTTAACCAGTACGAACTGTAACTTACCGTTCCAACCGTCAGCCCAGTCAACTGAGTCATCACCGTTGGCGGTTAACACCACGTTTTTACAGCTCACGCTGCCACCGAACATTTCGATACCGTCATCCACGTTCTGGTGAACCTGAATGTTTGAGCACTTAGTGCCTGAACCCACACCTGCGAAGGTAATACCGTTTAACTCATTGTCAGGAATAACTTCAAAACCAGCATGTTTTACTACGACATAATTCAATGTGCCGCTGTTGTCAGCCGGGTTAGCACCACCGTAGTTACCTGCGTCACCTTCTGCGGCTACCTGGCAGTTAGCTAAATCAGCTTGGTCACATTTGTTTGTTGGTGCCTTACCCAGTAACACTAAACCACCCCATTGTCCGGCAGCGGTAGGTGAACCAATGATGTCCTGTACTGATGTCATGACGATTGGGTTAGCAGCAGTGCCGTTAGCTTCAATTTTTGAACCACGGGTAACAACCAGGAAATCTGCACCAGATTTACCGTAAATGCGCACGCCAGGTTGTACTGTTAAGGTGGCGGCAGTGGTGTTATCTATCCCCACGCGTACCCGGCCATTTAATACGTAGTCAGCACCCGCTAGCAGGGTAACATTTGAGGTAATATCACCGCTTAATTGACAATTTAACCGGCCAGACAAGCTGTTAACTTCGCTGGTGCCGGCAGGGCAGGCCGCTAAGTCGTCTTCTGGGTGAATACCTACTGTCCAACCTTCAGTCCAGTCTGTTGTGCCATTGAAAGCCCCCACGTAGTCAACGTTATCAAACCAGCTGTCTACATTGTTTGCTACGTTGTAACCGTTACCCAGCGCCGGTGAGTTTGGTGCGGGGATATAACCGCCCAGCAAGGCATCGGTTACCATGTTGCCCGGTTGTGCACGGAACCAAACGCCCGCATCCAGCGTCACGTTATTGTTGCCATCTACGCTATTTTTAAACGGCTCAGCACAATCGATAATAGAGTTGCGAAACACGATTTCGCCATTACCGGTGTTGGTAACCGACTCATCGCTATTGATTTCAAAACACTCACCCATGCCAGCAGAGCCGGTGATGATCATGTTGTACAGTTCGCCAGCGGTACCTGCGCGTAACAACACACCCTCTGAGTCGTCTTCGCCGTCAAAGTCGTTACCAATAATCGTTACGTTAGCGATTTGTGGCTTACTTACCGGCTCAGCTGTGAAGTTGCCAGACTGGTTATCCGCTTCAATGGCGCGGTTGGCTTTGCTGTTATTTGGGTTATGACGAATAAGTACGTGTTGCATACGGCCAGTCCAGCCATCTGCCCAGTCTAAAGAGTCGTCGCGGTTGCCGGTTAATACCACATACTTGGCATCAACCGTACCGCCGAAAAACTCAACGCCGTCATCCAGGTTATTGTGTACCTGAATGTATTCAACGGTAGTGCCACGACCAACACCCGCAAAGGTGATGCCGTTTAATTCATTGTCCGGAATAACTTCGAAACCGGCATAACGCACTTGAACATATTTCAACGCACCGCTGTTATCATCCGGGTTATCACCGCCGTATGGGCCGGCTTCACCTTCAGCTTCTACCTGACAGCTGGCTAAATTAGCCTGATCACATTTATTAGTAGGTGCTTTACCCAGTATTACCAGGCCACCCCACTCTGCAGATGACTCTTCGTCAGATAATCCCAGCATATCGTTTACTGATGTCATCACGATTGGCGCAGTTTCAGTACCTACTGCCTGAATTTTTGAGCCGCGGGCAACAACCAGATAATCAGCACCACTTTTACCGTATACATAAGTACCTGGTTCAATTGTCAGCGTAGCGCTGTTGCTGTTGTCATTACCTACCGTAACTTTACCGTTTAACGACCAGGCGATGTCAGCTGTTAACCGCGTGTCGCTGGTAATGGTACCGGTAACTTCACAAACGGCTTTACTTACACCGGCCAGGCTAGCACCTTCTGTTGCAAAGCTAGGGCACTTACTGGTTACTGGTGGCGTACCACCGCCGTTATCTCCACCGTCGCTGCCAGAACCAGCATTAATGACTAAGTCACCACCACAGCCAGCCAGCGCTACCGCTGACGCTATTGCGCTTAGTTTTAACAGTTTGCGTAAAGCCATTACCATCTCTCCGTTGAGTTGTTTTAGGTCGTGCGAATAAGTTGCACGCACCCTAACGCAGAGAAATGACGCTTTTATTACATTGATGTGGCTGTAACATAACAGTCATGTTTACCCTTGATAAGACTGGGGTTGCAGCGTGGTGTGTCAAAAAAAGTTCACTGTACTGTCATAAATTAGCGGCCTGCAAAGGTTTAAATCTGGTAAATGATGTTGCGTAAATGTGTGTTTTTATTTTGGGTGCAGGCCAAAAAAAGATTAACCTTACGTTTTCATAAAAATGTCATAAACTGCAGCAATACTTTGCGCAGTAAATAGTTACAGTAGCCCGGCATCCAAGTCGGAAAACAGAATGTGGTGAGTGCTATGGCAAGAAAAATCCTGGTAGTTGAAGACGAAGCGCCGATTCGCGATATGTTGTGTTTTGTGTTGGAGCAAAATGGTTATCAAGCCACAACGGCAGAAGATTACGATTCTGCTGTTAATGCTTTAATGGAACCCTATCCTGACTTAGTGTTGCTGGATTGGATGTTGCCCGGTGGTAGCGGCATTCAGGTAGCGAAAAAAATGAAGCAGCATGAACTGACGCGTAATATTCCCATTATTATGATTACGGCGCGCGGTGAAGAAGAAGATAAAGTACGGGGTTTAGAAGTAGGCGCTGACGATTACGTCACCAAGCCGTTTTCACCGAAAGAGCTCATGGCGCGTATTAAGGCGGTAATTCGCCGTGTATCGCCGACCAGCCTGGACGAAGTCATTGAAGTGCAGGGTTTGAAACTGGACCCAGTGTCACATCGCGTTATGGCGCAAGAGCAAGCGCTGGATATGGGGCCGACAGAATTTCGTTTGCTGCATTTCTTTATGACACACCCAGAACGGGTATATAGCCGGGAACAGCTATTGGACCACGTATGGGGCACGAATGTTTACGTAGAAGACCGTACAGTGGATGTGCATATCCGCCGCTTACGTAAAGCGATTTCTATCGCCGGTCATGATAGATTAGTGCAAACCGTGCGTGGCTCCGGCTACCGTTTTTCTGCTAAGTAAGGTTAATTGCCACTGCTATGCGCCAGCTGCTATCAAAAAGGAAGGTATACACCAGACTCTTCCTTTTTTACTGTTTTATTGCTCTGGTGGGGCTAATTTCCAACAGTTTACTGCTGGCATTGCTTATATTCACCGTTGCGTTATTGCTTTGGCATTATCACCATTTATTTTTAATGGATAAATGGTTATGGCGTGACCGTAAATTGTCCCCGCCCATTAGTGAGGGTATTTGGGGTCATTTATTCGAAGGTATTTATTACCTGCAACGGCGCGACAGACGCAAGCGCCGTGAGTTGCGTAATGTGGTTAGGCGTTTTCGCGATGGCGCAGAAGCATTGCCAGAAGCAGTCGTAGTGCTGCGCGATGATTGGTCTATTATCTGGAGCAATAAGCTGGCACAAATTCTGGTTGGCTTGCATTGGCCGGCAGATGAAGGCTTGCGTTTGGACAACCTTATTCGACACCCCGACTTTTTAAACTATCTTCATGCCGCTCAGTTTGACATACCTATAGAGTTACCGTCACCGGTGAACGACCAGCTCACACTGGAATTTAATATTATGCCGTACGGTATTGAACAGTATTTGTTGATCGTACGCGATGTTACTCAGCTAAAACAGCTGGAGCAAATTCGTAAAGATTTTGTCGCTAATGTGTCTCATGAACTGCGCACGCCGCTTACTGTTTTGCAAGGCTACCTGGAGGTGATGGACGATGAGAACCTGCCTGACAAACTAATGTGGAAAAAAGCCCATAACGTGATGCTTGATCAAACTAAACGCATGGATGCTTTGGTACAACAGTTACTTACCTTATCCCGCATTGAAGCCTCGGCGCGGGTACATTTTGATGATGCAGTCGACGTGCCAGCCATGTTGCATAAATTAGAGCAAGAAGCGCAGGCGTTAAATCGTGATAAACAACATAATTTAACGTTTGATATTGACGCTGAGTTAAAAGTGACGGGTGTTACAGAAGAGCTGCGCAGTGCATTTTCAAACCTGGTTATTAACGCAATTAAGTACACGCAAAATGGCGGCGACATTCAGATCAGCTGGCAGCGTCAGCACAAAAAAGCGGTATTTGCGGTAAATGACAATGGGCCGGGGATCGCGCCGCAACATGTTAAACGGCTCACCGAACGTTTTTATCGTGTTGATGAAGCACGCGCACGCAATACCGGCGGCACAGGCCTTGGCTTGGCGATTGTTAAGCACGTATTATCGCGCCACAACAGCCGGTTAATGATTTTCAGCGAGCCGGGCAAAGGTAGTAGCTTCTCGTTCACATTGCCACCTGAATTGGTGTTGAGCAACACTGCCAAACGAAGTAGCAAAAAAGCTGCAAACTAAGGGCAACGCTGATCAATTACGCAGAGACAATGTGTTGATTTTAGTAGGGTGCATAGTTATTTGATATTGCTGTACAGCAGATTTACCCTGCTTCTCTTGTTCTTGGCGTTCACGATTGCCATTGGCTGCTTCTATCAATCCTTGTAGTGCTTCGCCAAATTGGTCTATTTTGGCATCCAGCGCAGTTATTTTATTATCACGCTCCGAGCTTGGCGGTAGTTGAGTCAGACTGTCTTTTTCAGCCATAGCTTTTTCAATTTGCAATAGTATTTCATTATACTTTTGTCTATCTAATCCTAAACGGTTAGCCAGCATCTGGTCCATTAGGCTGGTTAAAAAAGCGTCTTGGTTTGCGCTGTCTTTGTCTATCTGTTGCGCAGGTGGTCGTGTTGCCGGTTTTACCGTTGATTGTGCCGTAGCGGCAAGTTCTTGCCGGTGCGAGATGTCATTTGCCGTTTGCTCAGATTGCACTCGCTGCTGATATTGTTGCTGATAACCATTAATAAGCTTTACTGACATTGACATCAAAATCTGTCCACGTTGAGGATGTATTTTAATGTGAAAAATAAAGCAGAAACTATGCCAATTGCTAATTTAGTGTTATTAAGTGGCGAAAGTGACAACGATATCGCTTCAAGCATAGCCTTGCACAGTTGTACTCTGTTAACATTTGTACAAAGCATATGCAGTTAAGAGGTAGGATGATGAACTGGTTACGTCAGTGGTTTGAATATCCGGCCGATCCTATGTTGCTTGCAGGTAGTTATGACCCTGGTTTGGTACTGCTATCATTTTTGATTGCTGTTTTTTCCTCAGCTATTGCAATCCATGTTACTGCGCAAGCGATAAGTGTTAAGAATAAAAACATAAGAATGTTGATGCTGGGCAGTGGCAGTATTGCCTTAGGTGGTGGTGTCTGGTCTATGCACTTTATTGGCATGTTAGCGTTTGCGTTGTGCACCAGCGTTGAGTATCACCCCGGACTAACTTTTTTATCTATGTTGCCCAGTATTGCTGCATCTTGGGTGGCATTGGAGCTGATTAGTAAAAAGCATTTGCATCGCATGCAATTGCTAATTGGTGGCGTATTAGTTGGTGCGGGTATTGGCACTATGCATTATATGGGCATGGCGGCTATGCAGATGTCGGTTGCGCTGCGGTACGATTTACTCATATTTTCCTTATCGATTGTCGTGGCGGTAGTGCTGGCTATTGTGGCACTGTGGGTGCGCTTTGGTTTGCGTCGTTTTAACTTGCGGCCGCATTGGCTTACCCTAATAAGCAGTCTGGTAATGGGCGCCGCAATAAGCGGTATGCATTATACCGGCATGGCAGCCGCGCGTTTTGTGCCACCACAGGGGTTTACTGCAACAAATGACAGCAGCGATATTTCCTGGCTATTGGCGCTGGGTGTAGCTTTTACCACGCTATTGATTACCGGATTAGTGGTCGTGCTAAATTTACTGCTGAAATATCGTGAGCTTAATCAGCAGGTTAAGGCTAATGAAACCCGGCTGCTGGCGATGATGGATACTGCCGTTGACGGCATTGTTACCATTAGCAGCAAAGGCTTGATTCAGGGCATTAATAAAGCGGCTGAAAAAATTCTTGGCTGGAAAGAGTCAGAGTTACTGCAGAAAAACGTTAACATCCTGACTCCTGCACTTATTCGTTCAGAACACGACTCTTATCTGCAAAATTATTTACGTACCGGCATTGCTAAGATTATTGGTGTGGGTCGCGATGAGGATGCTCTTCATAAGAATGGTTATACCGTACCAATACGCCTGGCAATTGGACATGCCAAATTGGCAGAAGAGGATATTTTTGTCGCCTTTATCACTGACATTAGCGCACGGTTGCAAATGGAAACGGCGCTGCGTGAAAATGAGGCTAAGTTCCGCTCTCTCATCGGTAATATACCCGGCGCAGCCTACCGCTGTTTGTTCAATGACAGCTGGGACATGCTGTTTATAAGTGATGCAGTGGAGTGGTTGTCAGGCTATCCGGCGAGTGATTTTATGCTGCCATCGGCGCAGCGTAGCTGGTCTGATTTAGTTCATCAGGCTGATAAAGCCACAACCACCCAGTTAGACTTGTATCAAGGCAGCTTTACGGTTGAGTACCGTATACGTCACAAAGACGGCAGTTGGCGCTGGATTTTAGAGCATGGCGAAGCGATAAAAACGGATACGGGCGATGTCGTTTGGCTGGACGGTTTCTTAATGGATATCAGTGCTCGTAAGCAGATGGAGCAAGAGTTGGTTCAGGCTAAAAACATTGCAGAACAAGCTGCTGAAGCCCGTTCAGCTTTTCTTGCCAATATGAGTCACGAAATTCGCACGCCGATGAATGCGATTATTGGTTTTAGTGATTTAATGTTGTCATCCGGTTTGCCCGAACAGCAACAAAAACACCTGCAAACTATTCATAGTGCCGCCCGTTCCTTATTGCATCTGCTTAACGACATTCTTGATAGTGCCAAGCTGGAAAAAGGCAAAGTTGAGTTGGAATATGCTGATTTTTCTTTACCGGCGCTGTTGGATACTGTGGTGTCTACCTTGTGGTTGCAGGCCCGTAAGAAACAATTACAACTCACGTTAGAGCTAGATGCTGCCGCGGCTGAGTTTTACTACGGCGCGCCAGATAGGTTGCGTCAGGTGTTAACAAACCTGTTGGGTAATGCGATTAAATTTACCGAGCAGGGCAGTGTAACGGTGAAAGTGCAGCTTGATGCGCCATCTGAACTCACATTTAGCATTATTGACAGCGGCATTGGTATTTCACCACAACGTTTGCCGTACATTTTTGATGCCTTCACCCAGGCTGATGCGTCGATGAGCCGTCGCTTCGGTGGCACTGGTCTTGGCACCACCATAAGTAAGCAGCTTGTTGAATTGATGGGTGGCCATATTAGTGTGCAAAGTACAGAAGGTGTTGGTAGCTGCTTTAGCTTTACCTTGCCACTTAAACCGGGCACAGCACTACCACAACGCAATATTGATCATGCGTGTGCATTACCGCCGTTGTCGGTGTTAATAGCGGATGATATACCGCAAAATTTAGAATTATTACAGCTGTTGTTGGAGCGTGCCTGACACAAAGTGGTGGCTGTATCAGATGGCGGGCAAGCGCTTGTAGCGGTGCAGCAACAACCGTTTGATGTGGTGTTGATGGACATTCAAATGCCAGTAATGGACGGTTTACAAGCCTGCAAGTTGATTCGGCAGTGGGAGCAGTCACTACCGCGAGAGCCGTTGGCCATTATCGCACTGACCGCAAGTGTGCTGGATGAAGATAAAGAGGCAGCTAAAGAAGCCGGTATGCAGGGGTTTGCCAGTAAACCCGTTGATTTTGAAATGTTAAGTGCAGAAATTGCCCGCGTATTGGATTTAGATGTTGGTGCGCTACCCTCGGTTATAGCCGCAGAGGCTCAGCCACTGCAAGTACTCAATTTGTCCAAAGCGTTGCTGTTGTGGGGCTCGCTTACGCATTACCTGCCCCAACTGGAACAGTTTTTACAGCAGCAAGAGCCCGTGTTGGCGCAAGCGGCAGTAAACCTGAAAGCAGCTCAATTAGATGAATTACAAAAAGCGGCGCATGCTATCAAAGGGGTGAGTGCTAATTTGGCGCTGGAGCAATTAAGCAAACTGTGTGGTGAGTTAGAGCAGGCAGCTCGTCAGCAGCAGCAAGATCGCGCAGAAAACACGCTGCAACAAATATTGCAAAGCTGGCCTGAACACCTGGCAGCTTGCCAACAGTTGCAGCAACAACCAGACAGTGTTTCAACAAAGACGTTGCAACCGCTCGATGATGTCGCCCTTGCAGCTTTGCTTAGCCCTTTATCTCAGGCCCTGCAAAGACATGAAATTAATGACAGCGTACTGGCACAGTTAGAACGTTATACTGGAATACATGAAACACTGATCCTATCTTTGCTTGATGCAGTAAACGATGATGCAGTAAACGAATTTGACTTTGCCAGCGCTATGGCAACCCTAAATCAAATACAACAGCGGATAAACGCAGGATAACACCGATGGCCGAGAAGCAAACCCTACTGCTGGTAGACGATGAGCCCACCAACTTGCGCGTGCTGCGGACGGTGTTGCAAGACGAGTATCGGTTGTTATTTGCCAAAAGTGGTGAAGAAGCGTTGCAATTGATACAGCAACAGCAACCTGATCTTATTTTACTCGATGTAATGATGCCGGGTATGACGGGCTATGACGTTTGCGCCCGGTTAAAAGCCGATCCTGCTACACAGCGATTGCCAGTTATTTTTGTTACCGCATTAAAAGACGAAGTGGATGAAGCAAAAGGCTTTGAGGTGGGCGCAGTAGATTATATTGCCAAGCCCATTTCGCCGGCTATTGTACGCGCCAGAGTCAAAACGCATTTATCATTGGTGCGTGCGGATGAACTAAAACAAACCCGGCTACAGGTTATCCAGCGGCTTGGCCGCGCGGCAGAGTATAAAGATAACGAAACAGGGCTACACGTTATGCGAATGAGCCATTACGCTCAAGTCCTGGCGAGCGCTTATGGTTTATCTGCACAACATGCTGAAGATTTACTGCATGCCGCACCCATGCATGATATTGGCAAAATAGGCATCGCCGACAGTATTTTGCTCAAGCCAGGCAAGCTTACCCCAGAAGAGTTTCGCGACATGCAGCGACACCCGCTAATTGGTGCGGAGATTATCGGTAACTGTGACTCTGAACTATTGCGAATGGCAAAAGTGGTGGCGTTAGTGCGTCAAGCAAAGCTTGATGCATCTTGCAGGGTGTAAGTCCCTGTCGGGTAAGGTGTAACTGACCACCCGTATCGAGTGTTGCGCCTAT
>NZ_AUDG01000035.1 GCF_000425345.1 Rheinheimera baltica DSM 14885
ATAGAGTTACTTGAACAACTGCCTGATGCCGAGCATGTTATCGCAGACCGGGGCTATGACAGTGAGAAAGTACGGGAGCAGATCCGAGCGAAAAATGGCGTCCCAACGATACCGCGTAAACGTAATTCAAAAATTGGAAATGGCGATATTGATTGGTGTCTGTACAAATATCGCCATTTAGTAGAGAACGTGTTTGCCAGGCTAAAACATTACCGTTCAGTAGCAACCCGGTATGATAAATTGGCCCGGAATTATGCAAGTACACTTGCCTTGGCTTGCTGTCTATTATGGCTGCCAATGTGGGTTGGCTGAATTATAAACAGCAAAGATCAACAGGCCCTAATAAAACACTGTGTTTGTGAAATAGTTTTTTACAAATGGAGACAATGGTGTAACAGGTTACTTGTTACACTTAACGCTACTAATATTGATTATGGATAACGATATATGAAAAAGCTGCTCCTCATTGCAATAACCACTTTACTGGCCACCAGTCCTTTAGCCGTTTTAGCTGACGATGCACCAAATGCAGGTAAAGTAAGCAGCGTAAACAGATTGAAGTACTTTTCTGATTACGACACGATGATGAACAATGTGAAATTGGAAGCTTATGATAAAGCTTTTCCTGAGCTATTACGCTATGGCGATAAACAGGCACAATTTCTAACTGGCGTGTTATTCATTTCAGGTGGCGGAGTAGAGGCTAATACCGAATTAGGGCTAGTGTGGATGAGACTTGCGCTGGAACAAGAAACAACGGATTGGAAAAACCGCTATCGTGATATCACTAAAAACCTGACCAAACAACAATTGGCATCACTTGATCCCCTGTTTGAAGAATACAAAAGTAAATACGGTGCTGAGCAACAATTTATGCGCTGTGAATATGAACGCGTTAAATTTTCCAATATTGTTAAGCACATTTGTAAGAAAAGCATCTTTCAAGATGACTATTATAAAATAGTTGAATACGACACTGAGGGCTAAAAAAATACCGGGTTTCAGGCACAGCCTGAGACCCGGTAAATGTATTTAACGTAGTTGGCTTTACTGGGCCAGAATAACGAAAACTGCTACCATAGCGGTTTTTATAAAGGAGCGTTCTGATGGCCAAAGCCTGCGCCTTACACATACTGGTAAAAACCCGTGAAGAAGCTGACAGACTTAAACAACAGCTGGCAAAAGGGGCTGATTTTGGCAAATTAGCCAAGCAACACTCACAATGCCCGTCAGGAAAAAAAGGCGGCGATTTGGGCGAGTTTCGTCAAGGACAGATGGTAAAAGCCTTTGATGACGTCGTGTTTAAAGGCCCACTGCTAGAAGTACAAGGCCCGGTAAAAACCCAGTTTGGTTTCCATCTGATCAAAACACTATATCGCAGCTAACTCAATGTGGGTTAAACACTAATTAAACACAGCTAACGATCTTGTTAATAGCGTTGATACGGCCGCTCTGCCAGATCATCTCATAGTGAGCACTTTGCACCATCTGTGTAACATATTGCGGGCTGAATAAGCCCCAGCATAGCGCAGCATTGTTACGCACCGAATAGTACTGTACCCCAGCGCCATGCTGCTCACGCAAGCTTATTCCCAAAGCACGGGCAGCACTATAGTCTTTTGAATGATAAACACCATGTTGTAACGGTAGGTAGGTTAAATCTGTCAGGCTAACCTCACTGAACTCACAGCTTAATGCCTTAAACACAAAGCGCTCATAAGCCAGCCCAGGTACCCTGCTCCAATACTGCCCCTGATGATATGCCACCTCGCTAATAGCCGTTTGTACACTGTCAGCCAAATACAGCACACCAAAACGACCGTCAGAAAAGCGGCTGCCCGCAGGATTGACATGGGTAAAGGGAGCTACGGCATAGGAGCAACCGGTAATACCAAACGGAATGTTACTGCGCGGCAACAAACTCAAATTACCCGCTTGTGCCTGTAACCTGGGGTTGGTTAATGCCTGCAATTCATACAGCACGTCAAATTCATCGGCATTGGCAACATCGTCAAACACGGATACCGGCGGATATTTGGAATTTATCAAACGATAGCTGCGCTGTTTATGCAGTTTAACCTGTGGCAAATCGTCCGACGCTACAGTTGCCTTTATTACCACATGCCACCACGCAGCGCGTCGATATGTTTGAAAGTTTCATATAGCGCGGCAAATTGCCCGCTGCTGATAATATCCAGTGGGCTACTACCGTTAAAATACGGGTTATGGTTTGGCAGTCCCATAAAGCCATACAGATTTTGCGGGTTATCAAACAGCATTCTTAAGCTGCTGTGGATATTTAACAGATAGCTTATCCGCTCTATCTGATCTTGCGTTAAGCTAGCGCAGTGTGGATCGTTACGATACTTGTAGTATGCCGCTTTAGAGATTTGCAAAATGCGCTGAATTTGCTCGGGCGAACATTGCCATTTATCCAGAATGGTAAATACCGTTTTAAGCCCTGTTGCGGCAGCTTGCCGCTGGCTTTGCCTGTCGAGCTGTACTGCCTGCATAACGACCTCGTACCTGATCAAATTATTATCAATATAGACTGAAAATATAAAATCGTCCATATGAAGAATTTAATATGTCTAAAAAAGCAGACTCTGTAGTCTGCTTCGCGTTATGCTTTACCCAAAGCCTTAGCACGTAATTTGGCTTTAACATGGCCCTTTTTTTGTGGCTTTTTCTGCCCGTCACTATGCCTTGCTTGCGCTTGCTCAGGGGTAACGTGATTAGGATCATGCTCGTAGCCCGGCAGCACTTTAGCAACAATTACTTGCTTAATAAGCCGCTCTATCTCCTGTAGCGCTTTAGTTTCTTCTGGCGTAATCAGGGTTAGCGCAACGCCACTGTTGCCTGCACGTCCGGTACGGCCAATACGGTGCACATAATCCTCAGCGACTTGTGGTAAATCATAATTCACCACATAAGGTAGTTCGTTGATGTCCAAACCGCGGGCAGCAATATCGGTTGCCACCAAAATACGTACACTGCCGGCTTTAAAGTCGGCCAGCGCTTTGGTGCGGGCGCCCTGGCTTTTATCACCATGAATAGCCGCACTTTTTAAGCCATCTTTTGCCAACTGTTTTGCCAGACGATCGGCACCATGCTTAGTGCGCACAAATACCAGCACCTGTGGCCAGTTGTTTCTACCAATAACATGCGAAAGCAATTCACGCTTACGATGCCGGTCAACTAAATAGGCTTGCTGCTCTACCCGCTCAGCGGTAGCATTGGTCGCCGCAACTTCAATCAGCTGCGGGCTGTTTAACAGTTCATCAGCCAACTGCTTAATGTCATTGGAGTAGGTGGCAGAAAACAGCAGCGTTTGCCGTTTTGGCGGCAATTTGGCCATAATGCGTTTAATATCTACAATAAAGCCCATATCTAGCATGCGGTCGGCTTCATCAAGCACTAAAACGTCTAACGCAGAGAGATCCACCGTTTTCTGATGCAGGTGGTCAATCAACCGGCCCGGCGTTGCAACCAGAATATCCAGCCCCAGCTCTGCATCATCATATTGTGGCCTTATCGATACACCGCCATAAAACACAGCTGAACGCGTAGTTAGGTACTGGCTATACTTGCGCACATTGTCATACACTTGCTGCGCCAGCTCGCGGGTTGGCGTTAATACCAGTACCCGAACCTGATGAGGCGCTACGACCTTAGGCGCATTGAGCATTTGCTGCAGCAGCGGTAAAGTAAAGGCCGCTGTCTTACCCGTGCCAGTTTGTGCGCCGGCAAGTACATCTTTACCCGCTAAAATCACCGGGATACTTTGCAATTGCACCGGTGTAGGTACATCGTAACCTTGCTCAGACAGAACACGTAAAAGGGGCGCAGCCAGTGCGAGAGATTGAAATGACATTAAAATTCCTGTTTTGCCAACGCTTAACCGCAGCTGCTGACAGTGTGTTACTAACTGCCAGACGCTTTAAAGCGCACAGTATAACAGAAGCACACACGGCTGAGTTAGCCTGGTGAGCAGCTGGTATTTGTATATGGTGCAAACGGCCAGTGGCATGTTATACACCGGCATCAGCACCGATCCTAAAAGGCGTTTGCGCCAGCATAGCGGCGAGATAACCGGCGGTGCTAAAGCGTTGCGCGGTAAAGGTCCGCTAACACTGGTATATCAACAAAGCCTGGCTGATAAAAGTGCCGCAGCTAAAGCGGAATATCAACTAAAACAACTTTCTCGCAGTGCCAAATTGGCGCTGATCACCCAATACAACCAAAGTGAGGCTTAATGGATAACTTTATACTGGTGCTGGCTTATTTGTGTATTGGTGTGCTATTGCGCCGCCTGCCAGCGATGCCAGAAAACAGCGGTATAGCACTTAATATGTATGTGCTTTATGTCGCGTTGCCAGCGTTAATTTTAAAAAATGTGCCTCAATTACAATTCTCTGCTGAGCTACTTATTCCGGCTATTACGCCATGGTTTTTGCTGCTAGCGGTGGTCGCTACCGTTCTATTGCTAAGTAAGCTATTGCAATGGTCACGTGAGGTAACCGGCGCGCTGTTAATTGTTCTACCACTGGGTAATACCTCTTTTTTAGGTTTCCCGATGACTGAAGCCCTGTTTGGCGCCACGGCTATGCCTTATGCTGTGGTGTATGATCAGGTGGGCTCTTTTATCGCACTAGCCACCTATGTCACTATTATTGCTGCACTTTACAGCCCTACCGCCGCTAAACCAACTGCCAAAGGCATTACACTAAAAATTATTACCTTTCCGTCTTTTATTGCCCTAGCGCTTGGCTTATTGCTGCGTGGAAACGATTATCCGCCTCTGGCCACACAACTGATTGATAACTTAGCCGCAACCTTAGTACCGGTAGTTATGATAGCCGCGGGTTTTGCATTAACGGTGAAATTTAGTAAAGCCGAAATATTGCCGCTGGTAAGTGCGCTTGGCATTAAGCTGGTGCTGATGCCAGCACTGGCAGCATTGTTATGGCTAGGCTTGGGTTATAGCGGCACAGCGGTAAATATCAGTATATTTCAGGCCGCAATGCCACCGATGATCTCAGCGGGTGCGATTGCGATAATGGCTGGGCTGGCACCCCGTTTGGTAAGTGGAATAATTGGTTTAGGTATACTCACCGGTCTGCTAACTCTGCCGCTGGTATCCTGGCTGCTACATTAATCTTGCTCCACCTCATCACTGGAGGCCGGTTTTAACCGGCCCGCCTTTTTCAGTGCCTCATGCAACAGATATTCTATTTGACCATTTACGCTGCGAAATTCATCATCTGCCCAGCGCTGCAAAGCGCTGAGCATTTTTTCGTCCAGGCGTAAGGCAAAAGCTTTTTTCGCCACAACAACTCCCGTTAATACAAGGTGCCAGCATTTAGCACTGGCTGGACATGATGATCACCACATAACACAACCAGTAAATTACTTACCATGGCGGCTTTTCGCTCATCATCCAACTCAACCACATTGCGCTCAGACAAACGCTGCAACGCGGTTTCCACCATGCCAACGGCGCCTTCAACAATTTGCTGACGCGCAGCAACAATGGCAGCCGCTTGCTGGCGTTGTAACATCGCGCTGGCAATTTCCGGCGCATAAGCTAAATGACTAATACGCGCTTCTAACACCTCTACCCCGGCTTTATTCAACCGCGCCTGAATTTCTTTTTTGAGTAACTCTGTAACTTCATCAGTACTGCTGCGCAGGCTTATTGCTTCATCATTACCCGCGTCATAAGCATAACTGGATGCCAAATGGCGAATGGCAGACTCGCTCTGAATATTGACAAAGTTCTCATAGTTATCGACTTCAAACACCGCCTCGGCGCTATCTACCACTTTCCATACCACGACAGCCGCAATTTCTACCGGATTGCCAGCATTGTCATTAACCTTCATTTTACTGCTTTCAAAGTTACGAACCCGCAGCGACACCTTTTGCTTGCTATACAGTGGGTTAGACCAGCGCAAACCGTTATTTAAATCAGTCCCCACATAACGGCCGAACAGCTGCAACACGGCCGATTGATTCGGATGCACCATATAAAAACCAAACCAGCAGATAAACACCACTACCGCAGCGAGTAATGCCACCACTTTCAATATCGCAGGCAAAACCACCACACCTGCTAAGGCGGCAAGCTGCGCCAGCAATAAAATGCCTAGCATGCCAAATCCACCTTTGCTGTTAATCATGCGTTCCTTTAGCATCGTCAAATCCTCTCGATATGATATTATTTTGATATCACTTTAGCATGCTTTTTTAAAAGTGCAATAATTTCTCTACTGTGGCAGTGGTGGCTTTTCTGCTAAGGTATTCGTTATCAATAACATACCTTGAGTAGCTTATGTCTGAGCAAATGACAGCCTGGTGGCAAACGTTAGTAACACAAATACAGCAAGCAACCTTCTGGTATCAGTTGCTGGCTATTGCACTGTGTTTAATGTTGGCACTATTGGTAAACCGTTTGCTAGGCCAACGACTTAGTGACAGCGGTGGGCAAGGACTACGTCATGTTGCACTGCGCAGTTCTCATCGCATTTTGTTGCCCTTTAGCATGGCGGCATTGCTGGGAATAGGCAGCGCTGTTTTACAGGCATTTGCTTTGCCAAAACAACTGGTTGCTGCCTTTATCCCCATTGCGCTGGCGCTTGGTATTATTCGGCTGTTAGTTTATATGCTACGCAAAGCCTTTTTATCCAGCCCATTGGTTAAGACTGCTGAACCGGTTATTGCTGTCATTATTTGGTTGCTCGTTGTGCTTCACTTGGCTGACTTATTAACTCCCATGCTAGAAATAATGGATGCTCTGGCATTTAATCTCGGTGATAGCCGCTTGTCTTTGCTCGGTGCTATAAAACTAACGCTGGTTGTGATCCTGGCGTTTACTATCGCGTTGTGGCTGGCAGAACTATTAAACCAGCAGCTTAAACGGGCGAAACATGTCAGCCCCAGCATGCAGGTAGGCTTTAGTAAATTTAGTAAATTTTTGCTTATCACCATCGCGTTTTTAATTGCGCTAAATGCTGTAGGCATTAACTTAAGTTCACTTGCTGTATTTGGCGGTGCACTGGGCGTGGGGCTGGGCTTTGGTTTACAGCGTATTGCGTCTAACTTTATTAGCGGTTTTATATTGGTGCTCGATCGCAGTGTTAAGCCGGGTGACGTTATCTCTGTGGGCGAAAATTTTGGCTGGGTGCATGAGCTTAAAGCACGCTATGTCGTGGTTCGTAACCGTGAAGGCGTAGACACGCTGATTCCAAATGAGAACCTGATTACATCAGAAGTGATTAACTGGAGCTATGAAGATCGTAATGTACGGGTAAAAATTCTGGTGCAGGTAAGTTACGAAGATGACCCCGAACAGGCAATGGCATTGATGCTGCAATGCGCAAACAAATCATCAAGGGTATTGACTACGCCAGAACCCACCGTCATGCTAAAAAACTTTGCCGACAGTGGCATAGAGCTGGAACTGCGTGTATGGATTGCTGATCCGGAATACGGCGCAGACACCGTGAAGTCGGATATCAATGTTGCAATATGGCGTGCGTTTAAACAGGCTAATATTACTATCCCTTACCCACAACGTGATTTACATATTAAATCGGGCTTGTCATTACCCCCAGCGCCCTAAACGAGCTTTGTGAGAGAGTGTTCTGCGAGAGGATGCTTTGTTAGGCTGTACTCTGTAAGAGAGCCGGCAACAAAAGAGTATGCTGCGAGTGCCGGCGATAAAAGGCACTCGCAGTCTTCTGACTATGCCTCTCCTATCATTCGCCGCAGCACATAGTGCAAAATACCGCCATGCTGGTAATACGCCAATTCATTGCCCGTATCAATACGGCAGTTCACGTCAATCTCCTGTTTTGTCTCGTCAGCATAGGTAATAACTAACTTTAGCTTTTGCCGTGGCGTCAAGCTGTTCAGTCCGCGTAGCGTAAAACTCTCTTCACCAGTTAGCTTTAGCGTTTTACGGTCGGTACCCGTTGGGAACTGCAGCGGCAATACACCCATGCCAATTAAATTTGACCGGTGAATGCGCTCGAACGACTCAGCCAGTACCGCACGAACCCCCAGCATTAGCGTACCCTTTGCCGCCCAATCTCTTGAAGAACCTGTGCCATATTCTTTACCTGCCACCACGATTAATGGTAACTCTTGTTGCTGATAACGCATTGCAGCATCAAAAATAGGCATCGTCTCACCTGACGGATAATGCCGTGTTACACCGCCTTCGCTACTGGGTACCATTTCATTACGAATACGCACATTAGCAAAAGTGCCCCGTACCATCACTTCATGGTTACCGCGCCGTGAACCATAAGAATTAAAGTCGGCTTGCTCCACCCCATGCTGCTGCAAATACTCACCAGCCGGGCTGTCTTGTTTAATTGAACCCGCTGGGGAAATGTGGTCTGTGGTCACGGAATCCCCCAATAGGGCCAGCATCCGGGCATTAACCATATCGCGCACAGGCTTGGGTTTACGGGTTAAACCACGGAAAAAATCAGGCTGGCGAATGTAGGTTGAATCTGGCCAGGCGTACGTTTTCGCCTGAGACACCTCGATAGCCTGCCAACTGGCATCACCGTCAAATACCTGAGCATACTCTTGGTTAAACATACTGCTTTGCACCTTGGCCACTTCGGCTGCAACACTGCTGTTATCGGGCCAGATGTCTTTTAAATACACGTCGTTGCCGTTTTTATCCTGCCCTAGCGGTTCTGTCGTTAAGTCAGTATTTACCGTGCCCGCAAGCGCATATGCCACTACCAAAGGCGGTGAAGCTAACCAGTTCGATTTCACCAAGGGGTGAATACGGCCTTCAAAGTTACGATTGCCCGACAACACTGCTGACACATTAAGATCAGCACGGCCTATGGCTTTTTCTATTGGTTTAGCCAACGGACCGGAATTACCAATACAGGTAGTACAACCATAACCTACCAGATAAAAGCCCAGTTGCTCCAAAGGTTGCATCAGATTTGCTTGCTCAAGATAGCGGGTAACCACTTTAGAGCCTGGCGCCAATGAACTTTTTACCCATGGCTGACGTTTTAAGCCTTTGGCTAGGGCATTTTTTGCCAGTAAACCTGCCGCCATTAACACACTGGGGTTAGACGTATTGGTACAAGAAGTAATGGCAGCAATCACCACGGCGTGATCATCCAGCTGAATTTTTTCGCCATTAAAGTCAAAACTACGATCTGTCGGTTTTGCTTCAGTTTGGCCACCGCCCTCATTTACCAGTTGAGCCTCTGGGGCTTTAGCCGCTTTTACTTCAAGCGCCTTAGCATCACTACAATGTTGTTTTAATTCGCTTAAGGTTACTTTGTCTTGCGGCCGTTTCGGCCCAGCGAGCGATGGCACAACCGTGCTAAGATCTAAATGCAAGGTATCGGTAAATATTGGTGTTACACCTGGTTGACGCCATAAACCTTGCGCCTGACAGTAGGCTTTAACCCTCGCAATGATGCTGTCATCACGACCGGTAAGCTTTAAATAATCCAGTGTTATCTGATCAACCGGGAAAAAGCCACAGGTAGCACCGTACTCCGGCGCCATATTGGCAATGGTGGCGCGGTCGGCCAGAGCCAGCTTATCTAACCCATCACCAAAAAACTCAACAAACTTGCCCACAACTCCCTGTTTACGAAGCATTTGTGTCACGGTCAGCACTAAGTCGGTTGCCGTGATCCCTGCTTGCAAGGCGCCAGTAAACTCAAAACCTACCACCTCAGGAATAATCATTGATACCGGCTGGCCTAACATGGCCGCTTCAGCTTCTATACCACCCACGCCCCAGCCCAGAATACCCAGCGCATTAATCATCGTAGTGTGAGAGTCGGTACCGACTAATGTATCCGGATAAGCTAACAGGGCATCATCCTGCTGCTCACTCCAAACCGTCTGGCCCAAATACTCCAGGTTTACCTGATGGCAGATCCCGGTACCAGGCGGCACCACTTTAAAATTAGCAAAGGCTTTCGCTCCCCAGCGTAAAAAGGCGTAGCGCTCATGGTTACGTTGCATTTCTATGTCAACGTTTTCAGTAAATGCCTGCTCAGTGGCGTAATGGTCAACCATGACTGAATGGTCAATCACTAAATCAACCGGTGACAAGGGGTTAACTTTATCCGGGTCTTCGCCTAATGCAGCTACCGCAGCGCGCATCGCTGCTAAATCTACCACTGCTGGCACACCGGTAAAATCTTGCATCAAGACACGGGCGGGACGAAACGCGATTTCACGTTCAGAACTACCGCTTTTCTGCCAATCTACCAGTGCCTGAATATCCGCCTCAGTCACCGCATCTGAATCCAGGTTGCGTAGTAAATTTTCCAGCAGCACTTTAAGGGAAAAAGGTAACCTATTAATGTCACCAAACGTTGTTTCGGCCTTAGCCAAACTGAAAATACGATATTGCTGCTGACCCACCAACAGCTTGTCGGCAAAAGGGTTAGGCTTAGTCATACTTACCTCGCATTAATTACTGTCTGTTAAGTGTAGTTCATCAACACAGCAGTACGAGGGTTAAACGATGAGCAGGGAACCAGAAGGGATGCGCAGTAAGTTACAACTTACTGCGCTAATATTTATTAAACTAAAGCAATTTTAGCAAACTTACGCTTACCAACCTGATAAATGGCTATCGATCCTTTGCTAATCTCTAGCTTAGTGTCTTCAATCTTAGTTTCGCCATTAAGCTTTACCGCACCTTGTTTAATCATACGTATGGCTTCTGAAGTACTATCCACCAAACCAGCTTCTTTTAGCATGTTTGCAATGGGCATGGTTGCGCCATCACAACTTACGCTTACCTCTGGAATATCGTCCGGTAACGCGTTCTTACTAAAACGTTGGGTAAAATCCTGATGTGCCGCTTCAGCCGCAGCATCGTCATGAAAACGGGCAATAATTTCTTTTGCCAGGGTAATCTTTACATCACGGGGATTAGAGCCTGCAGCGACTTGGGCTTTTAAAGCATTAATATCCTCTATTGGCTTAAAGCTCAGTAAATCATAGTAGCGCCACATTAATTCATCAGATATCGACATAATTTTGCCAAACATGTCGTTGGGTGCGTCGGTAATGCCAACATAGTTACCCAGCGACTTCGACATTTTTTGCACGCCGTCTAAGCCTTCCAGCAATGGCACCATCATCACCGTTTGTGGACGTTGGCCTTCATCCTTTTGTAGCTCCCGTCCCATCAGCAGGTTAAAGCGCTGGTCGGTGCCGCCCATTTCAACATCGGCTGCAAGCGCAACAGAGTCCCAACCCTGTACCAACGGATATAAAAACTCATGAATGGCAATAGACTGATTATTCGCATAACGCTTTTTGAAGTCATCACGCTCTAGCATACGCGCCACCGTTTGTCGGGCGGCTAATTTAATCATGCCAGCTGCACCCAGTTCGTTCATCCACTCAGAATTGAACGCCACCCGGGTTTTGGCAGGGTCAAGGATCTTAAATACCTGCTCCTTGTAGGTTTCCGCATTGGCCAGCACTTCTTCCCGGGTTAGGGGTTTGCGGGTAACGTTCTTTCCGGTAGGGTCACCTATAAGACCAGTGAAATCACCAATCAGAAAAATAACCTCATGTCCCAACTGCTGAAAAGTACGCAACTTATTAATCAGCACAGTGTGGCCCAAATGCAAATCAGGTGCTGTAGGGTCAAAGCCAGCCTTTATTTTTAGTGGCTTGCCTTCTTTAAGTTTGGCAATAAGCTCTTCTTCCAGCAGAATTTCTTCGCAACCACGTTTTAATTCTGCTAAATCCTGCTCCCAACCTGCCATTTTAGTCTCCTGATTTTTAACCCAATTGCGCAAACAAACCGCATTCTATAGTATGTTCAGCCTGCTGGAAACGCACAAAAGTCTGGTGTCGGGCAAAAAAACGGTATATGCTCGGTTTTTGTGCGTTTCCTGAGCCCAGACTAGCATTATGCGTCAATTCGTAACTAAGATTCCGCCAAAACACCGCGCCTTAATCGCTGCAACTTCGGTGTTTTTATCCATTGTTTTATTATTACCGTCTGAACCGGTGTCTGCATCTAAAGGTAGCAAAAACGATAGCCTTGAAATTGGCAAGCGTTACAGCTTGGACATGCCTGAAACTATTGATGACATCACACCAGAGCATGCTCTTGCCGAGCTGGCAGCACTGCCAGAAGAGGATTTATCACTCAATTGGTCTGTGTTGCAAGTGCAAAAGGGCGATGCTTTATCTGCTTTATTTAAAAAAGCCAATGTTAGTCAGCAGGTTATGCTTGATGTGCTGGCATTGGGAAGTAGCGTAAAAACATTAACCCGCATTTTCCCTGGCGAGCAGCTGGAATTTGGCCTGAACAGCGATGGCGAATTACAAGAGCTGCGTTATGCGTTAAACCATTTAACCACATTACGCGTTAGCCGCGACCCCAATGGCCAGTTTGTTGCCGAAGAGCTAAAGAAAGATGTTGAACTTCGTAGCCAGTTTGCCAATGCTGAAATTCGCAGCAACTTTTGGAGTGCGGGTATAGAAGCCGGCCTCAGTGAATCACAAATTATGAGTCTGGCCGGCATTTTTGGTTGGGATATCGACTTTGGCCTGGATATTCGTGCTGGCGATAATTTCAGTGTGCTGTATGAAACCCAATACGTAGACGGTGAATTTATCAGTAACGGCAATATTATTGCTGCGCAATTTTCTAACCAAGGCCATTTGTATCAAGCGGTTCGCCATACCGATGGCAACTATTATAAACCGGATGGTGCCAGTATGCGCCAAGCCTTCTTACGTGCGCCGGTTAGCTTTCAGTACGTTAGCTCAAACTTTAACCCTCGTCGTCTACACCCTGTGCTAAAGACTGTTCGACCTCATAACGGCGTCGATTATGTAGCACCGGTTGGCACGCCAATTATGGCGGCAGGTGAAGGCCGGGTTATTGCATCTGCATATAATAATTTAAATGGCCATTACGTGTTTATTCAGCATGCCAATAACATCGTGACAAAGTACCTGCATTTATCAAAACGGCTGGTCAGTAAAGGCGAGAAAGTGCGCCAGGGAGAAGCTATTGGTCGTCTGGGTTCAACCGGTCGCGTAACTGGCGCTCATTTGCACTACGAATTTTTAGTGTCTGGTGTTCACCGTAACCCCAGAACAGTAAAACTGCCTCAGGCAACGCCGTTACAAGGTAAAGATAAAGAACTGTTTACAGCACAAGCCCAGCAAATACTGGTCCAGTTACAAACTAATGAACGGGTTTTATTAGCTAAAACCATGCCTGATAACGCGACTGCTGCACCCTAAGCTACAAGCATTAAAGCACCATAAATTGAGTGCGATAAAAAAGCCCGCTGGAAACTGCGGGCTTTTTTATTTGTTTAGATATAACGTGGTAAAACGAGCTTAACTACCCGCTACGAGCTTAACTACCCGCTACGAGCTTAACTAACCGCTTTACCCTACTAATGCCAGTAATATACCAGCAGCCACCGCGGAGCCAATAACCCCAGCGACATTAGGGCCCATGGCATGCATTAACAAAAAGTTATGCGGGTTGGCTTCCAGCCCTACTTTATTCACCACGCGAGCTGCCATTGGCACTGCAGATACGCCTGCGGCGCCAATAAGTGGATTAATAGGTTGCTTAGAGAAGCGGCCCATTAACTTTGCCATCATCACCCCAGATGCAGTACCAATGGCAAAAGCGACGGCCCCCAACACCAAAATACCCAAGGTTTGCAGCGTTAAAAATTTATCCGCGCTCAACCTGGACCCCACCGCCAAACCAAGAAAGATGGTCACGATGTTAATCAGTTCATTTTGCGCCGTTTTACTTAACCGGTCTACCACGCCAGACTCACGCATCAAGTTGCCTAAGCAAAACATGCCTATCAACGGTGCCGCACTGGGTAATAACAAAATGGTCAGTAACAACACCGCCAGTGGGAAGATGATTTTTTCTTTTTTGCTGACGACACGTAACTGCACCATCTGTATATTACGCTCAGCCTTGCTGGTTAACGCCCGCATTATAGGGGGTTGAATAATAGGCACTAATGCCATATAGGAATAAGCAGCAACAGCAATGGCACCGAGTAAATCAGGCGCCAGTTTTGACGCCAGAAATATTGCCGTAGGGCCATCAGCCCCGCCGATTATTGCAATAGCCGACGCTTCTTTCATGGTAAAGCTCAATCCGGGTACGGCATTAAGCGCAATAGCACCCAATAACGTGGCGAAAATACCAAACTGGGCTGCAGCGCCAAGTAATAACATCCTGGGGTTTGCGATAAGCGCGCCAAAGTCTGTCAGTGCACCCACGCCCATAAAAATCAGTAACGGAAACACACCGGTGCTGATACCCGCGTTATAAATCATATAAAGCAACCCACCGGGGTCACCCATACCGGCCAACGGAATATTGGTCAAAACGGCACCAAACCCAATGGGCAATAACAGCAAAGGTTCAAAACCCCGGGCAATAGCCAGATAGAGGAGTAAGAAACCAACCAGCATCATAACAACCTGGCCAGCGCTAAAATTGACTAAGCCGGTTGAGGCGATTAATGTCGTTACAGCATCCATGGATGTTCCTTAATTCTGTCTAGTCAAAGCTTATCATCACATCACCGGTGCTAACGGCATCACCGGCTGCCACGTGAATATTGACGACAGTACCATCAGCAACTGCCCGCACTTCGGTTTCCATTTTCATGGCTTCCATAATAATGACCACATCACCACGTTTAACTTCTGCGCCTACCTTGGTCACAATCTTCCAAATATTGCCGGCCAGAGGCGCGTTCAGTGTCGCGCTGCCCGTTACCGATGCACTACCGGGAATATTTTCAGACACAACAGGTTTAACAGAACTTAGCTCGCCCGTGGGGGCAACTTCAACCTCATACACCTTGCCATCAACCCGCACGCTATAGCTTGCCGGGCCGGTTGCTACGGGCTTGTTTTTGGCTGGAGTCGACGGCTGAACGTTATCGAGCTCAACGCCTGGCGCGGGTTCAAATGCGGCAGGGTTATCTCTATTTTTAAGAAACTTCAAGCCAACCTGTGGAAACAACGCATAGGTCAGCACGTCATCAATTAACGTATCGGCCAGGCGTATATGTTCGCTTTTTGCCAGGCTGCCCAGCTCTTGCTGCAACTTTTCCAGTTCAGGTTCAAGCAAATCGGCTGGCCGGCAGGTAATGGCTTCGGCACCGGCAAGCACACGTTTCTGTAATTCTGCATTCATTGGTGCTGGCGTCGCACCATACTCGCCTTTTAACACGCCCGCCGTTTCTTTGGTAATACTCTTGTAACGCTCACCGGTTAACACATTAAGCACGGCTTGGGTGCCAACAATTTGTGAGGTGGGTGTCACCAAGGGTAAAAAGCCTAAGTCTTCACGTACATGGGGAATTTCTTTTAATACCGCATCAAGCTTATCCAGAGCGCCCTGCTCTTTAAGCTGACTTTCCATGTTAGTTAACATACCACCTGGAACCTGAGCCAATAAGATACGGGCATCCACGCCTTTTAATGAGCCTTCAAATTGCGCGTATTTTTTCCGTACATCACGAAAGTACGCCGCAATATCGGCTAACAACTCCAGGTTTAACCCGGTGTCATGCTCGGTATCTTCGGTAATTGCTACCATTGTCTCCGTTGCAGTATGGCCATAAGTCATACTCATTGATGAAATAGCGGTATCCAGCATATCAATGCCAGCATCTATGGCTTTTTGATACGTTGCGGTGCTTAAGCCTGTGGTCGCATGGCATTGCATGGCTAATGGAATTTTAGTGGCTTCTTTGATACGGGTAACTAACTCTTCGCACTCATAAGGTTTAAGCAAACCCGCCATATCTTTAATGCAGATAGAATGACAGCCCATATCCTCCAGCTGGCGCGCCATATCCACCCACATATCGATGGTATGCACCGGACTGACAGTATAAGAAATCGTCCCCTGAGCATGGGCGCCCACTTTAATTGCACTTTGTACTGCGGTTTGCAAATTACGGATATCGTTCATTGCATCAAAAATACGAAATACATCAACACCGTTTTTATGTGCCCGCTCTACGAAGGCTTCGACAACATCGTCAGCATAATGACGGTAGCCCAATAAATTCTGACCTCGCAACAACATCTGCTGCTTGGTGTTAGGCATCGCTTTTTTTAGCTCTCGAATACGATGCCAGGGATCTTCACCCAGATAACGAATACAGGCATCAAAGGTTGCGCCCCCCCAAGACTCCATTGACCAGTAGCCCACTTTATCCAGCTTAGCTGCAATTGGCAGCATGTCTTCCAGTCGTAACCGGGTCGCCAGTAATGACTGATGTGCGTCACGCAGTACCAGTTCAGTAAGTAATAATGGTTTGCTCATGCCTGAGTCCTCTTATTGTTGTTTGCGATACTGATGTATTGCACTTGAAATAGCGGCAATGACCGCTGGGCTGGGGCCATTGCTACCCGCATCAATTCTTACGGCTTTATCAGCAATTTTCACCGGGAAATATCGCTGCATTATTTTGCTGATAAGTTGCACCACAAACACCAGCAACAACAGAAAAGAAAATACCGCCACCATGCCAATAAACATCAGATTTGCAGCTTCTAATAGTAGTTGTGCGACCATAGGCGTTATCTCCCTTCGTTAACAATACCGTGCAGTCATCGCTGCACTAAGTTCAGAATAGTTGAACACGGTCAACTCGGTATAGTTATATAAGACCGACTGAGCATTATGCTTAGTTAATAACATCAGGCTAAATAATATTCAGTGATAGCTGCTATTTATACTAACAATTTGCCTAACGCCATTACACTACACGTAAAGACGCTCAAATGTCTAGCCATCCAATATAGAAAAAGACGCTTTGTTTCTTCTGGTTATAAATGCGGAATTTAGATTGCAGCATTTAACTGCTGAGAAATTTGTTGGCTAAGCAACTGCAATCCCTGACCTAAAGCAACAACTAACGCTGGGTAACCATCATCTTCTAGTGGTACACGCAGAGAAAACGTCTCAGAACCCAGGTGAGTACTCAGCGTAAAACGTCCGCTAATTATCGCATAACCATCTGCCTGACCATGAAACTGATCTATTTGCACAGCAAGCCGCATGGTTGTCGGTTGTGCCTGTAAAACGGTGACGAATTCGGGTAACAAAGACTGTAATCTGTCACGTAACTGGCGCTGCAATTGCTGGTCCAGTGCCTCTGCCCACAAATGTTGCCGCGCCACAACAAGCTCAACGTCAGATACCTGCAATACCAAACCACGACCATTAAGATAACTGGCTACCTGCACCGGCTCAATATAAAGCGGCTGCGTGGCCGTATTTTGACTAGCAACTAACGCCGGCATAACGGGTAGCTGATAGTACGTTATAGCTTGCTGGCTACTACAGCCGACGAACAGCAATGCACACCCCAGCAGTACTCGTCTCATTGTTTTGCCCTCTTTGGTTGCGGATCTGTGGCCGCTTCGGCTTCAAACACCAAGGCGTTACTTTGTTGATTCAATGTTTGCAATAATGGCTGCACTTCTCTAAGCACTTGATCCAGAGTTTGCAGATTGCCATTTAACCGGTCATACGCCGCTGATCCCGGGCTTAATCCCGCTAACATAAGCTGTAAATCCTGCAAGCTTTGCTGCAACTGAGCCGGTAATTGTTGCATCTTAGGGTTGGCCACCAATGCGTCTAACTGCGCCACCATACTACTGGCATTTTGCATAAGAATTTGGGTACTTTGCATGGTTTGCTCGCTTTGCACTAAAAGCTGCTCTACCGGTAAATTATTAATTTTGTCCAGCGCCATCAGCACTTTTTGCTCAATGTTGCTAAGGCCTGAACGGGTGGTCGGCAACATAGGATAACCGGCACTTTGGCTTAGCGAGAATTGCTGCGCCTGTAACGCTAACAGTTCAACATCCTGCTCAGGCTCCTGATTAATATCTAAATCAATATACAAAGCGCCCGTTAACAAATTGCCGGTTTTCAACGTCGCATGCATACCCCGCCCTACCGCTTTCTCCAGCTCTTGACGCAATTGTGCTAAGGTGAGGTTTTCATATAACCTTCCAGCCTCAATCCGAATAAGGACAGGTATTCCCTGCTGTAAAGAAACCTCAAATGGCTTATCAATAGAAAAAAAGAACGGCACACTAGTAACAGTGCCAACACGAACGCCACGATACTCTACCGGCGCACCGGCTTTTAAGCCTCTAACTGACTCGTCAAAAAACACTAAATATTCAACAAACTCACTGTATAAACCGTCTTGAATACTCTGTTTGTTAGGAAATAACTGAAACTCAGTACCATCGGCTACCACACTACCTGCTGGCCAGCCTTGCATCAGGTCAAAACTGACACCTCCTGTGAGTAAAGTAGCCGCAGAACCTACATCTACTTGCAAACCTTCTGCGGTAAGATCAACCGAAAAACCACTACTTAGCCAAAAGCGCACGTTTTCAGACACCAACACATCGAAAGGCTCGCGTATATAGAGTTGATACTGAGTGCGGCGCAATGACAGATCAAATTCACTGTATTCGACCGTCCCCACTTCATAGCCACGGTACAGTACCGGGTCACCTGCTGCCAAACCGCCAGACTCTTTAGTACTTAATACAACTCTAATGCCAGGTGCATCAGCGGGGGCTACCGGCGGTGTGTCTAATAACTGATGTTGTAGTTGCAGTTGTGTTGAGTCACCAGGTTGCAATTCAATATACACACCGGACAACAAGGTATTTAACCCGGTAATACCGCCTCGACCCACTTGTGGCTTCACTACCCAAAATTGAGAATCAGCATTAAGCAACGCCGTAATCGCAGGTTTCATGCGGGCTTTAACAATAACCTGCTTTAAATCCCTGCTAAGCTCCACCGATACCACCTGGCCGATATCAACACTGCGACTTTTAATCTGGGTTTTACCAGCAATAATGCCCTCTGCATCAGCAGTTAAAAGCGTAAGCAAAGCCCCTTGTTGTTGTTGATGGTTGTATAGCATCCATAAACCAATCAGCACTGCTGCTATGGGTACCACCCAGATGGGTGACAATTGTCTGATGCGACTTATTTTAGCCATTTTTGGTTGCGTCAAAACGGACTCCCTTCTGCTCTGTTAACGGGTCCCATAATAATCTGGGGTCAAAACTCAATGCGGCTAGCATGGTTAAAATAACCACGGATGCAAAGACTAATGCACCAACTCCGGGATAAACACTCATTAGTAAATCAAACCTAACCAACGCGGCCATAATGGCAACAACCAGCACATCTACCATAGACCATCGCCCAACCCAATCTACTAAACGGTAAATCTGGGTGGAATATCGCTGGCGCTGCGAAAAAGGCAGGCGGGTTAAATAACATAACCAAAACATAATCACTATTTTTACAACGGGCACTACAACGCTGGCAATTAAAATGATAATAGCTACGGGATAAGCACCATCCTGCCACATTAATATCAAGCCACTAACAATGGTTGAGTCAGTTGTTTCGCCAAAGGAGACAGTACGCATTATGGGTAATAAATTTGCAGGGATATACAGTAAGGTGGCCGCAATAAGCAAAGCCAACGTATTTTGCATACTGGCACGTTGACGCAGCCTGACTTTAGTATGACAACGACTACAGTGAGTTTGTGTTACCGGCACCATAGCGGTACACACCTTACACAGCTTTAGGTTTTGTGCCAGGCCTGTTTTACCAACATTAGCGGCAACCTGAGGCACAGGAGACGGTGCGATTTTTGACCACAATTCTCGACGGTCTATAACTTGAAATGCCCTTAAATGCAGCAGACAAAACAAACAAAACGCCCAGAAACTGTTACCGAGCGATATCTCTGAATCGGCGACTAATTTTACAAAACTAATAATTAATCCCATCAAAAAAATATCTACCATGCTCCATGGCTTTAGCATATAGAGCACTCTGGCTACCCAGGTTCGCGCTGGTAACGAATACAACATACCAAGCTTGAGGTAAATAATGGCAAACATGCACGCCGCAGGAACCGCCTGAATTAATAACCAGATCAGAATAGCCAACGATTGATGATGCTCAGCAAACAACACTGACGAGGTATCGAAGAAATGCATTTCATTACTGTTGCCCGCAGCGAACATACTGACAAAAGGAAATAGATTAGCCAGCAGCAACATAAATAACGCTGAAGCCGCAAATAACATTGGCCGCATTACCGATTCAGGATGACAGGCATCCAGATGGTGTCCGCATCTGGCACAATCAGCTTCTTCTCCGGGTTTAAGCGCTGGCAGATGCTGTACCAAATCACAATGAGGACACATTGCAAGCTCAGTAGCGGTATCGCAAGACACCGCTACTGATTGATGATCAAAAGTCTGGAGTGTTGTCACGTGTCAGGCTTACCCGTCTTAAGACAGAAATGCAGTAGTAGCAGAGCAAAACTAATCTCTGCCTGAGTAAAACTGCTGATATGCATTAGCAATTTATAGCATAATCACAAGCGCTTAGCGATGGCGTGAAACAGGATGCATCAATTAATTAATGTTTAGGGTTGAGCAAACAGTTTGCATAGTAGGTCGTTGTTGCAGGCCAATCGGAGAACACGCCTATTACCCCAACGTCCTGTGCCAATACATCTAATAACTGTAATACTGCACTATCATCGGTTGCAGTTAAAGGCAGCGACTGATAATACCAATCGCCCCCTGTTTTCAGTGGGGCAGACCGCTCTAAACTCCAGGCAATAATCTTTAAGCCGGCGGCTTTAGCGGCTAGCGCATAGCGGGATGGCACAATTTTACCCTTTTGCTCAGTCACTAATACCCACAAAGGCGGCGCAATAATATTTAATCCGGCATCTTTTAGTTGCTGCATAGAAGGTTGCCAACTATCAGGCTGCATAGCATCAAAGCCCGGCTGTTCGTAACGCTCATCCAACCAAATAGCCTGGCGGCCAAACTCAGGCTCAAATGTTAACCAATATTCAATATCTTGCCAGTTAAAAGACTGCAGATACACCTGAGATGGCGGCACGCCAGATGCTTTATAGTCATCTACCAGCTGCTGCGCATACTGCTGTTGGCTGTAACGGCTATTAAATGGCATAGGGACCTCAGCTTGTTTTAGCTCCGGCACCATCTTCACCCCTTGTTGCTTAAACAATGCCACGGACTCTTGATGTGTCATTGGCTTGGCGCACTGTGTATATAACTCAGTACGCCATACTGGAGTACCCTTTACATAGTCTGCTACCTGTTGCGCGGCAGTGTTTACGCCATCCATTTTCGCACATAAACTGCTGAACTCCGCCACGGTAATATCACTGGTACAGCAACGCGCAGAGGCACTGGTGCCAGTTGTGGGATCGGCTGCAACAAAAGGTTGAGAGCATTTCTCTGCCAGTGTCGGACGCAAAAGGATATCGGTAGTCTGATGTAAATCGCACTGGGCATGCCGACACACTAACTGCTGATCTGCCGTAAAGGCGACATCACATTCAACCATGCCAGCCCCCATCGTTATTGCCGCCTGATAAGACTCAAGGCTATGCTCCGGAAACATCAATGGCGCGCCACGATGCGCTATTGAAAAATCGCTGCGATAAAACGTATTGTGCTGGCAAGCTTGCAAGCGTTGTTTCAAATCGCTCTCAGGCAGCTGTTGTAGCAAATAAGTAGGCCTTACACCGGGCTGTGCCGTGGGCAACGTTCCCTGACACGCCACTAACAGCATAAGCATGATCAATAGCCAGTAAAATTTCATCATCCCTCCTACATCCCCACCCCAAAGTAGCGATAGCCTAATATCGCTGTATGACATTAGCATTACTCAATCTCACTGGCTTGTCATAAAAAAAACACATTAGCTACACAGTAACCACATTTTATCGTCATATATTTTACACACTCCCTCTGCACAATAAGCCGCCGTCGACAAGCTCGTCTGACCACAACAAGATCAACGCTTTTAGGGAGAATTATTGTGCCTAACCTTAGGTTAAATACCATCACGCTGGCTATTGCTGGTCTATTGTCTGCTTCACTGCAAGCACAAGACAACACCATAGCGAATAACGAGACTGACGTAGAAGTACTTTCTGTGGAAGGAAAACGTGTTAGCTATGCCAATAACAGTACAGACAACAACATAAATACCAGCAGGCACCTATTTCCAATGTACTGGATTTGGTGAACAATCTGCCGGGTGTGAATGTAGGTCAAGGCGATGCATTTGGCAGTGATGACTACACCACAACGATAAGTTTGCGCGGCTTTGTGATTGATAGAGCGGATCAGCAGTTGGGGATCACCGTAGATGGTGTACCCAATGGTGGCTCAGGCTATGCCGGTGGCAGTAAAGCTAACCGTTATATGGACAGTGAAAACACCCGCTATGTCGAAGTAGGACAAGGTGCGTCCGACATTGCTTCTGCATCACTGGATGCGCTGGGTGGCACACTTAACTTTGTCTCCGCTAACCCGGAGATGCAGCGCGGCGCCAGAGTGGGTGTTTCAAATGGTAGCCACAACGCACGGCGTTATTTTGCCCGTTATGATAGCGGCGAGATTTTCGGTAATACCACGGCTTATTTCAGTGTGTCCGACAGCTATAACAGCCGCTGGATCGGCAGTGGCAGCAATGGTTACAGTGACAGAATTCACCTTGAAGCCAAAAGTATCACTGAATTGGATTCAGGCCGCATTACAGCCCGGGTATCCTATGACGACACGCATGAAGATAATTATCAGCCAATCTCTCTGGCCCATTTTGCCAAAACACCGCGCTGGGATGGCCTGACGAACGCCTGGACTGGCGCTCCTGACATCGACCAGAATTTTGCTGAAACCTGGTCAACCTTACGAGAAAATACCTTAGTTTATGTTAAAGGTGAGTTTGATTTATCTGACAGCATCGCGCTTGAGATCACGCCCTATTTGCATTTGCAAAATGGTCGTGGCGACTGGATGCCAAACTATCAGGTGTATACAACAGATGCATCAGGTAATCGGATTACCAAAGGCACCGGTGCAAACATGCAGCGCTACCGCTACATTGACGTAAACGGCTTACCTATTCTGGATCCCAATGCCGACACCACTGATGCAACCCGTGTAGCCTCTTACCGACATACACATTATGAAAAGCAACGTTTTGGTACCACGGCTAACTTGCAGTGGGACCTTGAGATGCATCAGCTACGCATGGGTATTTGGCTGGAGCAGCAAAAACGTAATCAAACCCGCGACTGGCACAACATTATCGATCCGAAGATTTATCATTACTTTGATAAAACACCTTACTGGGTGCAGTTTGATGATGATTACACCAATAAGGTCTTTAAATACTACCTGCAAGACAACATAACGTTTGGAAATTTACAACTTACACTCGGTGTACAACAATATCTGGTTGATGTAAGCCGCACCGATGATCTTAATGGTAAAGGCAAAGACAGTGTCGATAGCGATTCTTCACTATTGCCCAGTGCCGGCGTGGTTTACTCGCTAAACGATCACATTGAGATATTTAGTGGTTACGTTAAAAACTTCAAAGCGATATCAGACGGCCCACTGGAAAATAAAAAATCAGCAGAGCTAAGCAGTTTAAAACCCGAAACAGCAACAAATCTGGACTTGGGTATCCGCTACTCTAGTGACGTCGTCAGCATGTCGACATCGCTTTACCGGGTGAAATTTAATAACCGTATTGTCCAACTACGTTACCAAACCACTGCAGACGGCACACCAAACTATCTTGCTGAGGGCGACGGCGATTTTGATAACGTTGGCGGCGTAACTGCAACAGGCTTTGAAGCGAATATCAACTGGCGCTTAAACCCAAATTTAAGCATTACCAGTGCGATAACAGTGAATAACGCCGAATATTCTGAAGATGTCGCGGCCAGCAAAGAAGGCGCTGACGGAGAGCAATTATTAGTAAAGGATTATCGCAAAGGCGACAAGCTTGCAGGTATACCGGAGAAAATGCTGACATTGTCGTTAGACTATAATGATGCTGGCTATCGCGCCGGCATCAGTGGCAAATACGTGGCTGATTACTACGGTGCAGCTAAACATAGCTTTACGGCCAATGGCGGTGAAGCCTGGAATAAAGACACTATCTCAGCGCACACTATTTTTAATGCTTATTTAGGGTATGAAAAAGATCTGGGTGCTGCAAGCCCGTTTAAGTCTGTTGATTTAGCCTTAGTGATGAACAACCTGACCGATAAAAGCTATATTACCGGTGGTAGCGAAGGCGCTTATCTGATTGGTGCAGGGCGCACAGCAAGCTTTACTGTTAGTTTGGGCTTCTAACCCGCCTGCGTCAGTTTGTCCCAGGCTAAAATGAAAAAAACCCGCTAAGGCGTTAGCCGTAGCGGGTTCTTCGTATAGGGTGGACGCAGGAGGATTGCTAGCGGCTATCCTGCCGCTAGCCCTTCGGGCCAGCTTACACTGTGCCAATTTGCTCCCGGCAAATTGGTCGAACCTTGCGGAGCTTCTCACCCGCCTGCGTCAGTTTGTCCCAGGCTAAAATGAAAAAAACCCGCTAAGGCGTTAGCCGTAGCGGGTTCTTCGTAAATGGTGGACGCAGGAGGATTCGAACCTCCGACCGCTCGGTTCGTAGCCGAGTACTCTATCCAGCTGAGCTATGCGTCCATCTGAAAAACTGGCGGAGAAAGAGGGATTCGAACCCTCGATAGAGTTTCCCCTATACACCCTTAGCAGGGGTGCGCCTTCAGCCACTCGGCCATTTCTCCGCTCTGTGTTGCGGCGTGTATATTAATGTCTCAGGAAAATAAGTCAAACAATTTTTGGTAATCAAAAGTGCGTTTGTCGACCTTTTAAGCAATTCACCGATAATGAGTCATAAAACGTACAAAAACGGCATAAATCATCAGCAAGGCACGAAAGCAAAACGTAATTTAGTTGTCCTCACCATAAGTTGAGCTTGAATCGCCTTTTTCAGCTTGGATACGCATATAAATCTCTTCGCGATGCACTGATACTTCTTTTGGTGCGTTAACACCAATACGTACCTGATTTCCCTTTACACCTAACACAGTCACCGTAACTTCATCACCTATCATCAGTGTCTCACCTACACGACGAGTAAGAATTAGCATTCGTTTGCTCCTTTTTCCTTTTATCCAGCGCGGATCACACCGGGACATAAACTATAAGCGCCGTATCATAACTCAGCTTCTAAGCCGATTAAAAGTAAAGCGTTTAATTAATTAGCGTTCAAACCCAGCATTTCTGCTAGTTTGCTAACAATAATGTTGCAACATGTCATAGTGGAATGACAAATAGACACCCTTTGCTTCTGATCTGGGCACAACCGTTGACATATCTCCATGCCAAAACTCAGCCTCAGGAACAGTAAAGAAGGACTTTCTTGCCCTTCTTTATCAGCGATTTAAGCAGTTTAGCCCAATTTCTCACTTATAAGATTTTTTGCATCAATAATAACTTGTGCAAGTGCACCGACGTCTGAACCACCCGCCTGCGCCATATCAGGCCGGCCGCCGCCTTTGCCACCCAACTTTTCAGCCGCCCAGCCCACCAGTTGGCCTGCATGTACTTTGCTTGTCAGGTCAGCTGTTACGCCTGCAATTAAACTAATTTTTTCGTCATTTACTGTGGCTAATAAAACCACACCAGAGTTCAGTTTATTTTTCAGCTCATCCAGCATGGTACGCAAGGCCTTAGGCTCCGTTGCCGGTAATTGTGTTACCAACACGGTTGCGCCCGCAATTTGCTCAGCCTGATCTAACAATGACGCACCCGCCTGGCTGGCCAATTTGGCTTTTAGTTGATCAATCTCTTTTTCCAGTGATTTAGTGCGGTCCAGCGCCTGATGCACGCGTTCACCAATACTAAACACATCACCTTTTAAGGCACTGGCAACCGCAAGAGCTTGCTGTTCCATTTGCTGAATATAGGCAACGGCACCAGCACCACTGACGGCTTCTATACGGCGCACACCAGAGGCAATACCGCCTTCAGACACCAGCTTAAACATACCAATATCACCGGTACGATTAACGTGCGTTCCACCACACAACTCGATGGAAAACTCGCCCATACTCAGCACCCGCACTTCATCGTCATACTTTTCGCCGAACAACGCCATTGCACCTGCCGCTTTAGCCTGGTCAATGGGCATTAAACGCGTTTGCAAAGCATTATTTTGCTGGATCTGTTCATTTACCATCTGTTCTATGGTTCGCAGCTCTTCTGGTTTAACCGCTTCAAAGTGGCTAAAGTCAAAGCGTAAACGCTCTGGCCCAACCAAAGAACCTTTTTGCGTAACATGCTCGCCTAGCACTTCACGTAAGGCAGCATGCAGTAAATGTGTTGCAGAGTGATTTTGTTTAATCGCTGCCCGGCGCGCACTATCAATCTGTGCATCAACCTTATCTCCAGTTGCGATGGCTCCCTGGATATGCCCTTTGTGAGCAAAGGCTTTACCTACCTTAATGGTATCTTGTACTACAAACACTGCGCCGTTTGAAAGCGTCAAGCTGCCGCTATCACCCATCTGACCACCGGATTCAGCGTAAAATGGTGTGCTGTCCAGCACAATCAGAGCCTGTTGGCCATCTGTTAGCGCATTAACCTGCTGGCCTTCATGTAGAATTTCCAGCACTTGTGCATTACCAAACTCTTGTTCGTAGCCGGTAAATACCGTGTGCTGATTCGATGTTAGCGCGTTATTGTAGTCGGCACCAAAATTAGACGCCTGCTGTGCACGTTTACGTTGCTCTGCCATAGCCGCATCAAAACCGGCCTGATCAATGGTTAAATTACGCTCTCGTGCTACGTCATTGGTTAAGTCTACCGGGAAACCATAGGTATCATACAACTTAAACACCAGCTCGCCGGGTAGCTCAGTACCGCTTAATCCCGCTAACGCGTCTTCCAGAATAACCAAACCACGTTCTAAGGTTTTGCCGAACTGCTCTTCTTCTAATTGCAGTATTTTTTCAACTACGGCCTGCTTTTCAGCCAGCTCAGGATAAACCTCGCCCATCTGTGCCACTAACGCAGCGACCAACTTATAGAAGAAAGCCCCTTTAGCACCCAACTTGTTACCGTGGCGCACTGCGCGACGCACAATGCGGCGCAGCACATAGCCACGACCTTCGTTGGAGGGTTGCACGCCATCGACAATAAGAAAGGCACAGCTACGAATGTGGTCAGCAACCACGCGCAATGATTTATCCGTTAAATCTGTTGCACCGGTAGCCTCTGCCGCCGCTTTAATAAGTGCTACAAAAGTATCTATTTCATAGTTGCTGTGTACATGCTGCAAAATTGCCGCAATACGCTCCAGCCCCATGCCTGTGTCTACGCTGGGTTTAGGTAGCGGTTCCATCCGGCCATCACTGTGGCGGTTAAACTGCATAAACACGATGTTCCAGATCTCAATATAGCGATCGCCATCTTCTTCTGGTGAACCTGGCGGGCCGCCCCAAATATGCTCACCATGGTCGTAGAAAATCTCAGAACAAGGACCGCATGGCCCGGTGTCACCCATGGCCCAAAAGTTATCAGACGCATAGGGCGCACCTTTATTGTCGCCAATACGGATAATACGCTCAGCCGGTACACCTATGTCTTTTAGCCAAATATCGTAAGCTTCATCGTCAGTTTCATAAACGGTAACCCAAAGCTTGTCTTTGGGCAGCTTAACCACTGCGGTTAAAAACTCCCAGGCATAGGCAATAGCATCATGCTTAAAGTAATCACCAAAACTAAAGTTACCCAACATCTCAAAAAAAGTATGGTGACGCGCGGTATAACCCACGTTTTCCAGGTCGTTATGTTTACCGCCAGCCCGCACACAACGTTGTGCAGAAACAGCCCGACTGTAGTTTCGTAAATCCTGGCCAAGGAACACATCTTTAAACTGCACCATACCCGCGTTAGTAAACAGTAACGTGGCATCGTTGCCAGGAATAAGTGAGCTACTAGATACTATCTGATGCTGCTTACTGGCAAAAAAATCTAAAAAGGCACGCCTGATGTTGGCCGATGTCATTGTCATGGAAAAATCCTGTCCGCTTGGGTTTTACTCTAAATGATTAATAGCAAATTGAATCTGCTCGCTGCTAAAACCACGGCGCTGTAAATACGCCATACGTTTTAACTTGTCTTTGTATTCTGTTATTGCACTTTGGCCATATTTTTTCTGATAAAGCAGCAAAGCCTGTTGAAACCAGTCTACATCCAGCTGAGCAACAACTTCTAGTACCTGCTCACGGCTGATATTCTGCTGGCGGCATTCCTGCACAATATAGTTAAGGCCATAACCTTTGTTTATTCTGCTGCGTAACAACATACTGATAAAACGCTGCTGGTTAAGATAATCTTCGTTTTTGCACCAGCCAATAACCTGAGCAATATCAGCAGGCTCTCCCCCCTGACGCGCTAAACGTTGACTCAATTGCGCCTCGCTATAATCACGCCGGCTTAACCAATTTAGCGCCATCCGTTTAAGCTCTGCGATATCAGCCAAGGTTATATTTCCAATACGCCATCATCAGTAGCTTTTACTTGCAAAGCAAAAAATTCATTAAACGATAAAAAGAACGCGATATTCAGCACCGGTACAACCAGCAGTAAACCGATAAATAGCGTTGGCATGGTAAGCATTATCAGCAACAGACTCAAGAGGCCAAAGACGACCAACGGCACTATATTGCGCCAGCAAGCAATAAAGCTGGCCTTAATAATTGCCAATATGCGGTATTCTTTTAAAAAGTAAGCTATAGCAACGGCATAAGCAAAAACCATCCAACTGACTAAAAAACTTACCACAAAAAGCATCAACATTAATGCATCAACACTTTGCTGTGCCTCGTGCTGTTGCATCAGTGTCATCGCTAAACTGCTTAACGGTATAGACGCTAATACATTTAGCGCTGCGATGCGTAAGAATACGGCTCTACAGTCACTCTCGCTTAGCGGCTTGAATAGATCAGTGAACGTAATGGGCTGCTTTTGTTGTAGCATCACCACACTTTTATAGACACCCGCCGTAAGAAACGGGTTTAACAAAATGCTTATGACGGCTGCTAAAGGGTGCAGCTGTCCCACTAATGCAATAGCGCCAATGGTAATAAACATCAGCAGCCATGTCATAGGGGCCTGCATAAAAATGACCCAGCTTTGCTTTAACCAGCTTATCGCGGCCAAAGTGGGCGCGCGCTTTACAATAAGTTTCACCCGGAACTGCTTATCCACATGCTCTCCAACGTTCAAAATCTTGGCTATCATAGTTTTGATGCAACGCCACCATGATACTGTAAATTAGCCTAAATTAAGAGCGTAGAATCAGAATAACGCTATGTTCGGAATAGGTTAACGGGTTATATATCAGAAAACAGTTCGGCCAGTACGGCACGGCCAGCATCAGTTTGTTTTAATTGCCAAATAATAAAGCGGCTGTCGACATGCACCGCACGGCTAAGCGCTTCATCATAGTGCCAATCTGCAAGCAAGTTTTCTTCTACACCACAAAAGAGCAGCCCAACGACTTCGCCTTTTGTATTAAACGTGGGGGCGCCGCCATAATCCGTACCACTGTCGATACTGCTAAGAAAATTTACCGGAGTTAATTTATCAGCGGCATGTTCTGCCAACACAGGTTGGGTGTTATTAACACTGCGGCTAAGCTTTAGCATACCTTGCAAGGTACTAAATGGCTGAAACCACACTGCGTCAACGGGTTGATAGCCACTTACCCTGCCAACGCTAAAACGCAACATACCATTTGCCTCAGCATAAGTGGCTTTGACTTGCGCATCATTATAGGCCATCAGCACTTCCATAAATTCAGCGCGGGCATTATCTAATGCTGTTTTTAACTGTCGGCGCTCTGCATTAAGCTGTGTCACCGTGTCATACATGGCGACGGAAAAGCTAATTAACGGATCTGAACTTTGCTGGAACTGTTCAGCATTACGCTGCAACCATTGCAACCGCTGATTAGCATCGGTCAAACTCGTCCCCCGATACATAGCTGACAGTTTATGCCGCACAATTTCACGATTAAACCCATCATTGAGCGCAAAATACTGATCTAATGCCACTAGTCTTTGCTCCTGCGGCAACTTAGCGTATTGTTCCAAAAAATGCAGCGCCAGCTCTAAATCAACTCTGGCATCAAACCGCAGGTCAAACTGCTGCATTCGGCTTTTTAATAACGCAGCCTTCGTTGGATTTGGCTGCAAGGCGTGTTGATATAATTGATTAGCTAAAGCAGGTAACTGCGCATACTTCAGGTAATCCAACACCAGATCGCGCAGCGCTACGCGTTGTTGTTGCAGTAATAACCTATCCAAAGTAGCCAGTACAGGAGCGTATAATTGTTGTCGAACAGCACTACTATTAATCCATTCCAGCACAGCCTGTTGCCGCTGCTGTTTGCCTGATAATAAGCCGCTACGCTGATAATGCGACAGCATATCGCTTAGTTTTTCAGCTTCGCTTGTCAAGTCAGTTAACGTATTGTTGTATTGTTCAGCTCTAGCTGAACCGGCTGGAGCCAGTTGCTTTAACAGCCGAGTCGCTTGCTGCAAATATTCAATCGAACGGGGGAAAAGCTGCTCAAAGTTGAACTGAATCTCTGTCGCGGTAGCATAGCGCCGGCTATGTACAGAAAAGCTCGGTGATATTACCAACTCATCATCGGTAACGCCCTGTTGCGACAATCGTGCAAAAGCAGAACGATAAGGCGTATTGTCTTTTGCATATGCCACCCCATCGTTATTAGCACTATCATAAGCACGCAATATTACAAAGTCCGCACCATAACGTGGCCAGCGCTGATCGGCATCAGCTGTTGACAGTGGTGGTCGATATACCAAGCGCACGTCACGTAAGGTTTTATACTGCAGTAAATAGAATTCCAGGCCATGGTGCAGAGTCTTCAGCTCGCATGATAACTGCGAACGCTGTTCACAATCCGCTTGCAGCTGTTGTTTTATTTGCTCAAATTTAATACTACGTTGATACGCCGAAGACTCGCCACTGAGTTGACGGTTAATGGTCGTGGTGACATCCAAAGTTTGCTGCAGCATTCTAAACTTCAAGCCGGGCACCGGCATTTCTGGGGCTACACTTGCAACAGACAATTCCTGCAGATAAGAGGCAACACAGTTCGCGTTGGTAATCAACAACCCGGCTTTGGATATAAAGGCAGCACTGCAATTATCAATTCGACCGCTAACCTGTTGTAGATGAGTTAACGGTAATGTTTGCCCCTTGTAGCGTTGCAGTACGGGGCTATCAGCAGTAAGTTGGCTTGGCAGCCAAAATCCTTCAGCGGCACTACCTTTTGGGGATAACAGCAGTAAGGCAAGCATACTGCAGCAAATAATTTTCATCATAACAACATGTGGCTGACTTATAACGCGATGACGCTATCATATTCTCACGCTGTATCCTTTGTCGTTGCGGCAAGACGCTGGAATTTGCGGTAACTGTAACGCAAACAAGAAAAAGCTTTAGCAATGCTTGATCTATAACTGAGTAACCGCATAATACAGCGATTAGAAACTTCGGGTATGGTTATGGAAAATTTTATTGAAAAACTGATGTATTCAGCACGTTGGATCATGGCGCCAATTTATCTGGGTTTAAGCTTGGCACTTTTCGCGCTGGGTATTAAGTTTTTCCAGGAAATATTCCACATTATACCCACCATTTTGACTATGAAAGAGGTAGAGTTAATCTTAGTCGTGCTGTCACTTATTGATATTGCTCTGGTAGGCGGGCTTATTGTCATGGTGATGTTTTCCGGCTACGAAAACTTCGTGTCACGGCTTGATTTAGAGGGTAATGACGACAAACTTAGCTGGTTAGGTAAACTGGACTCTTCGTCGTTGAAGAACAAAGTCGCAGCCTCTATCGTGGCTATCTCGTCGATACATTTACTTAAAGTCTTTATGAATACCGAAACCATTGCCAATGACAAAATACAATGGTATTTACTGATACATATAACGTTTGTGTTATCAGCGTTTGCTATGGGCTATCTGGACAAAGTGTTACGCAAATAAAACGCCCACCCGAATGACACGCTGACGGGTGTACAAGCAAAGATAGCTGTGCAAACAGGGAGGTTGTGCATAGTGAAGGTTTTAAAACAGTTAATCTGGCTTTGCTGTGCCTTGGTGCTGATATTTAGCCAGACAGCAAATGCACAGCAATATGGCACACCACTGCTAAGCAACTTCAAGCCAAAAGATTACAATGGCGGCACGCAAAACTGGGCCATAATTCAAGATCAGCGCGGCGTGCTTTACGTTGGCAACAATGTCGGCGTGCTTGAGCATGATGGTGCTAGCTGGCGGATGATCCCCACTCACAATAAAGCAGTAGTCCGGTCATTGGCCTTAGCGGCAGATGGCAAAGTTTATGTTGGGTCAAAAGGCGAACTTGGCTATCTGGATACCCAAGCTGCAGGTGGAACGCAGTACGTATCGCTATTAGACCGTATTGCGCCAGAATACCGCAATTTTCAGGATGTGCGCCAAACCTTCACCACCCCCGACGGCGTTTATTTCGTTAGCCGTAACTATATCTTTTTTATCTCGCCACAACAGGTCAGCGTTTGGGCCTCTGAAAATGGTTTTCTCAAAGCCTTTTATTTACAGCAGCGCTTACTTGTCAGAGAGGAAGGCCGTGGCTTACTGCAATTGGTGCAAGGTGAATTTAGCCCTGTGCCCGGTGCAGAACAGTTTAGTGATACCAGCATTTTTATGCTCGAATCCTTTGATGAAAATACGCTGCTTGCGGGTAGCCGCGAAGGCGAGCTGTTTTTGCTTCGCAGCACCGGTACTGAACGCTGGCACACCGACATTGACGCACAGCTTCAACAAGCGTCACTTTACAGTGGTATACGGCTAAAAAACGGCGACTTTGCCCTTGGCACTACAAATGCCGGTTTATATATTCTGACCGCTGATGGCAAACTAAAAAGCCACATTACTGCCGAGCTTGGTCTGGTAGACCAGAATATCCGTGCGCTGTATCAAGACCATCAGCAAGGTTTATGGTTGGCGCTGGATCATGGTTTAAGCCGCATAGATTTGTCCGCAGCTATCTCCTATTACAACAGCGCCAGTGGTTTGCAAGGCAATGTGCTGTCGTTGTACCAGCATCAAAACACCTTATATGCTGGCACCAGCCTGGGCTTATTTCGTAAAAATGCGCAGAACCGTTTTGAGGCAGTTGAGCAAGCACAAAAGCAAACCTGGGATTTTATTAGCTATAACGAGCAACTCCTTATCGCTAATGGTAAAGGCGTCTACGCTAAAACCGGAACTGAACTGAAGCTAATACGTGCGTCAGAACTGGCCAGCAAAGTACTGTATCAATCAAGGTTAGACCCACAACGCATCTACATTGGCCTGCAAAATGGTCTGGCTAGCATGCGCTATGAGCAAGGAGAATGGCGAGATGAAGGCCGGGTGCCGGGCGTCAGTGGTAATCTTAACAGCATACTAGAGTCCGCCGACGGCGAACTCTGGCTGGGCACTCTGGCCCATGGTGTGTATAGGCTTCAATTACCCCCAAATTGGCAAGGCGGCAATTCCGCCTCGTTCACCGTTACACATTTTAGTAAGACCGATGGCTTACCCAGTAATAACCGCAACGCTGTGCACTGGTATAAAAACGCATTATTAATTGCAACGGTTGCCGGTTTTTACCGCTTTGACCCGCCAAGCCAGCAATTTTTTCTGGACCCACAGTTAGCTGCAGCGTTTAGCGCTACCCAGCCTTGGGTTCGCTATCCGCAAGCTGAAAAAAATAATAATTTGTGGTTACTTACCTGGGACAATGATACTGGCCGGCGTCAGGCAGGCGTGCTGTTTGCTGACAGTGAAGGCCTGTATCGCTGGCAAGCTTCTGCCCTACTGCCGTTGCAGGATATCCCGCTAGACACCTTATTGATTGATGCACAAAACGTGATTTGGTTTGGCGGTGCTGAGGGGCTATTCCGCTTTGCGCTGGATGAACATCGCAATATGCCACCTAAACCGCCTTTACTTCGCCAACTAAGAACACTTGATGGCAGCACATTTTACCACGGAGGGGCTTTACCTAAACAACTCAAGCTTAACGCCAACAGTAATGCACTGCGCTTTGAATATGCCAGCCCCAATTTTAGCCACTTATTTCAGCCGCAGTTTCAGCTAAAACTGCAAGGTCATGATAAGGCCTGGTCTGGCTGGAGCAACGAACTATACCGCGATTACACCAACCTTGCGCCAGGGGACTATCATTTTATGGTGCGCAGTCGCGACCATCAGGGAAATTTGCAACTCTCTGAACAGTTAAGTTTTCATATTGCTGCGCCCTGGTATGCCAGCACAGTCGCATGGATTGGGTACATAACATTTGCGCTACTCATTATGTATTTTTTGCTGAAATGGCGCACCTATCATCTGTTACAGGAAAAACACCAACTCACCCGCCAGGTAGAAGAACGCACGGCCCACTTACAACAAACCATGATGCAACTGCAACAAGCCAAGCAAAGTGCCGAAACCGCAGCGCAGGCAAAAAGTGACTTTTTGGCCAACATGAGCCACGAACTGCGCACACCACTTAATGCAGTATTAGGCTTTTCTGAATTGGCACAACTCAACGAAGACCCAACGACACAGCAAAGTTACATTACCAAGATACGCGGCGCTGGAAAAATGTTACTCAGCATTATTAATGACATTTTAGATTTTTCTAAAATTGAAGCCGGCAAGCTGGAGTTAGAACAGGCTGCTTTTAGTCTGCGCGATACAGTGGCACAGGTCAGTGACATGTTTAGCGAACACATTAAGCAAAAAGGCTTACAATTCAGCCTGTATTTGGACGAGCAAATACCCGATCAGCTGCAAGGCGATGCACTTCGCCTGTCTCAAATACTAATTAACCTGATAAGTAATGCCATTAAGTTTACTGAGCAAGGTGATATTAGCCTGAGTATTAACGCGCAGCTCAACCAATCAGGCTGGCAGTTGCATTTTGCCGTGCGTGACACCGGTATCGGTATTAGCGAAAGCCAGCAAAAGCTCTTGTTTACTGCATTTAATCAAGCGGATAGTTCAATTAGTCGCAAGTATGGCGGCACGGGGCTGGGCCTGACAATTTGCCAGCGGCTGGTGACATTGATGGGAGGCCAGCTGGCTGTGAGTAGCTCACCCGCCAAAGGCAGTACGTTCAGTTTTAGTCTGGAATTTGCTGAAGCGGCAAATATAACCTTAAGCGCCGCTGAGCCAACAACACTGCAAACACTCCAGCCAAGCAACGCGGCTACAGTAGCACAACACACCATTTTGTTAGTTGAAGACAACTATTTTAATCAGGCGTTGGCGAAGATAATTTTGCATAAGCTGGGCTACAACATTATCACTGCCACCCATGGTGAACAGGCTCTGGAGTGCCTCGCAGTGCACACGATTTCCCTTGTTTTGATGGATATAGAAATGCCCGGCATTGACGGCTACGAAACCACCAGACAACTTCGTCGCTTGCCAGGCTTAGACCTTCTACCGGTTATTGCTATGACAGCACACAGCGCCGATATCACCCGTCAAAACGCCGCACAAGCTGGCATGAATGATCTGTTAATGAAGCCTATCGATATCACTACTATGGCGCAATTACTCGACAAATGGTTGCAATGAAAAACAAAGCAGGCCAGCAGATATGAGCGCGCGCTTTACCTGTGCTGTAACACAGCTAAAATAACGCGCCTTGCCGTATCAGCGTATATTGGGCGCCAGCCAGCTTTCTGCTTCTTCCTTGCTCCAACCTTTTTTCGCGGCATAGTCGATTAATTGATCATCACCTATTTTACTCACGGCAAAATATTTGCTGTCAGGATGGCCAAAGTACCAACCGCTAACCGCAGCGCCTGGCCACATGGCGTAGCTTTCGGTCAGTACAATACCGGTTTGCGCTTCAACATCCAGCAACTGCCACAAGGTGCCTTTTTCAGTGTGCTCCGGGCACGCCGGATAACCGGGTGCCGGGCGAATCCCCTGATACAACTCACGAATAAGCTGCTCGTTATCAAGCGTCTCGCCTGCGGCATAGCCCCAGTATTCGCGCCGCACTTTTAAATGCAGGTATTCGGCTAAAGCCTCAGCTAAACGGTCGGCCAGTGCTTTAACCATAATGCTGTTGTAATCGTCGTGCTCAGCAGCAAATTTAGCCGCAAATTCGTCAGCACAAAAACCGGTACTTACGGCAAAACCGCCAATATAATCTTTAACCCCGCTGCCCACCGGGGCGATAAAATCGGCCAGGCTGCAATTGGGCGCATTATTGCGCAGCTGCAACTGTTGGCGCAGGTTATATAAGCGAACTTTTTCGGTGCTGCGGCTTTCGTCGGTGTAAACCACAATATCTTCACCGTCACTATTAGCCGGAAATAAACCAAATACGGCCTTACCTTTTACATGCCCCTCGTTAATCATGGTGTCCAGAATGGCATTAGCGTCTTTAAACACTCTGCGCGCTTCCATGCCCACTTCAGCATGGTTAAGTATGGCCGGGTATTTACCGGATAACTGCCAGGTTAAAAAGAATGGTGTCCAGTCGATATAATCGCGTAACACGTTAAGATCAACGTCCTTCCATAGTTGCACACCTAACTGTTTTGGTGCCGGCGCCACCTTACTTAAATCAAGCTGAAACTTATTCGCTTTAGCTTCATTTAAACTAAGCAGCTTTTCACCGGGGCGCGAGCGGGCATGTTGTTCACGCGCCACGACATATTCGTTTTTAATCCGGCTTAAATAATCCGCTTTGCTGTCCGGTGTTATAAGTGACTGCACCACCGACACACTGCGCGAGGCATTCGGCACATACACCACGCCATTGGCGTAATTCGGCTCTATTTTCACGGCAGTATGGGCTTTAGACGTAGTAGCACCGCCAATCAGCAGCGGTTGGGTAAAGCCTAAGCGGGTCATTTCTTTGGCAACATGCACCATTTCATCCAGCGACGGTGTAATAAGGCCAGATAAACCAATGACATCAACATCGCGTTCTTTCGCCACGCGCAACAGCTCAGCACAGGGCACCATAACGCCAAGGTCGATAACCTCAAAGTTATTACATTGCAGCACCACACCAACAATATTTTTGCCGATATCGTGCACATCACCTTTTACTGTGGCCAACAGCACCTTGCCCTGCGCCCGACCGCCCTCTTTTTCCAGCTCAATATAAGGCTGCAAATAGGCCACGGCTTTTTTCATTACCCGGGCTGATTTAACCACTTGCGGCAAAAACATTTTGCCTTCGCCAAACAAGTCCCCCACTACGTTCATGCCGTCCATTAACGGCCCTTCAATGACGTGCAGCGGTTTTTCGGCTTGTTGGCGCGCCTCTTCAGTATCAATATCAATAAAGTCGGTAATACCTTTTACCAGCGCATGCTCAAGCCGCTTATTTACCGGTAAGCTGCGCCAGGCATCATCCACTTTTTCAGCCACGCTGCCATCGCCTTTAAACTGGGCGGCAATCTCAAGTAACCTTTCGGTAGCATCGTCACGGCGGTTTAAAATAACGTCTTCCACCCGCTCTTTCAGCAGTGATGGAATATCGTCATACACGGTAAGCTGGCCGGCGTTAACAATGCCCATATCCATACCGGCGCCGATTGCATGGTATAAAAATACTGAGTGAATGGCTTCTCGAACCGCATCATTACCGCGAAACGAGAAGGACACATTAGACACACCGCCGGATATTTTCGCATGCGGGCATAAACGCTTTATCTCGCGGGTGGCTTCAATAAAGTCGACCGCGTAGTTGTTGTGCTCTTCAATGCCGGTTGCAACAGCGAAGATGTTCGGGTCAAAAATAATATCTTCGGGTGGAAAGCCAATTTGCTCAGTAAGGATTTTATAAGCACGCTGGCAAATTTCGACCTTGCGCACCTTAGTATCAGCCTGACCTTTTTCATCAAACGCCATCACTACTACGGCAGCGCCATAGCGCCGCAACAAACGCGCCTGATGTAAAAACGGCGCTTCGCCTTCTTTTAGCGAAATGGAATTTACTACTGCCTTGCCCTGAATACATTTTAGCGCAGCTTCAATAACCTCCCACTTCGACGAGTCGACCATAATGGGCACCCGCGAAATATCAGGCTCAGACGCCAGTAATTGCAAGTAGCGCACCATGGCGGCTTTGCTGTCGAGCATCGCTTCGTCCATGTTGATATCAATAATTTGCGCACCGTTTTCCACTTGCTGACGCGCAACATCCAGTGCCGCCTCATAGTCGCCGTTTAAAATAAGCTTTTTAAATTTGGCCGAGCCGGTAACATTCGTCCGCTCGCCAACGTTGATAAATCTGGCCTGTTGTCGCATTACCACTCCAAAGAAAAGGCTTCAAGGCCGGCTAAATTAAAACTATGGCCGGGCGCTTTCGGTTGGCGGGCAGGCGCATCTTTTACCGCATCAGCGATGGCTTTTATATGCTCAGGCGTGGTGCCACAGCAGCCACCAACAATATTTAAAAAGCCCTGTTTGGCCCAATCGGCAATTTCTGCAGCCATCTCTGTAGCGCCTAAATCGTATTCGCCAAACTCGTTTGGCAAACCTGCATTGGGGTGCACGGAAACATAAGCTTCTGATACGCCCGACAGCGTTTCGACATAAGGCCGCAGCAAATCTGGTCCAAGTGCGCAGTTAAGGCCAAAACATACCGGCTCAACATGGGCCAGGCTATGATAAAACGCTTCGGTAGTCTGGCCCGACAAGGTACGGCCAGACGCATCGGTAATGGTGCCGGAGATCATCACCGGTAGTTTATAGCCAACTTCGTCAAACACTTTAAGTACGGCAAAAGCCGCAGCTTTCGCATTTAAGGTATCAAAAATGGTTTCCAACATAATAATGTCGGCGCCACCGGCAATTAACGCATGGGTAGATTCGGTGTAAGCGTCTACTAACTCATCAAAACTGACATTACGAAAGCCTGGGTCGTTTACATCAGGTGATATAGACGCGGTGCGGTTAGTTGGCCCTAACACACCGGCGACAAAGCGCGGCTTTTCTGGCTCAAGCGCAGTTATCTCATCGCATACTTTACGCGCCAGCGCTGCCGACTCACGGTTTATCCGCGCCGATAAGCCTTCCATCTGGTAATCGGCCATCGCAATGGTAGTAGCGTTAAAGCTGTTGGTTTCAACAATATCCGCCCCGGCCAACAAATATTGCCGGTGAATATCAGCAATTAAATCCGGTTGCGTCAGCACCAGTAAATCGTTATTGCCTTTAACATCACTGGGCCAATCGGCAAATTCCGCGCCGCGATAATCGGCCTCTTCTAAGCGATGTTGCTGGATCATGGTGCCCATGGCGCCATCAAGAATAAAAATACGTTGAGCGAGCAACTGGCGAAATTGTTCAGGCGTTAATCTTGCTGTCATAGAATACTCTTTACCTTAAGCCGTCTGGCCTATCTGGCCCAAATCAAATGGGGTAGCCTGATAAACATAATAGTTTAACCAATTACTAAACAGTAAAAAGGCATGGCTCTGCCATAACTTTTGTGGTCCCTGTAAGGGGTCATTGTTACGGTAATAATTTTCCGGCAATTTTGCCGATACGCCTGCGGCGACATCACGTTGATATTCGTCATCAAGCGTTGTTAAGTCGTATTCCGGGTGACCAGTAACAAATACCCGGCTACCACTGCTGTTTTGCAATAAATAGGCGCCGGTCGCATCCGCTTCCGCCAGAATATGTAAATCATCGTGTTGCTGGTATTTCTGTTTTGGCACCTGCGCATAACGTGAATGGGGCACTAAAAAGGCATCATCAAAACCGCGAACTAACGGACACAGTGGCTGCACAACATCTTGCCAATAAACACCGGAGAGTTTCTCGCCGCGTATTTCACGCTGTAAACCGTAGTACTGATACAGCGCGGCATGTGCAGCCCAACATAAGAACAACGTTGAGGTAACGTGTTTATCTGCCCAGCGCAGAATATCGCCAAATTGATCCCAGTAACTCACATCTTCATAGTCCACCAGCCCCAACGGCGCGCCGGTAATAATCAGGCCGTCGTACTTTTGCTGCTGCACGTCTGAAAAATAGCGGTAAAAGCAATTTAAATGGCTCGGTGGCGTATTTTTACTCACGTGATCATCAATACGTACCAAATCGACATCTACTTGTAATGGGCTGTTAGCCAATAAACGTAGCAACTGAATTTCAGTGGCAATTTTATTTGGCATCAGGTTGAGAATGGCAATTTTCAGCGGCCGGATATCCTGCGACTGCGCCCGACTTTCGGTCATTACGAAGACATTTTCTGCCGACAGCGCTTCTACCGCCGGCAACTGATCGATCACTTTAATAGGCATAGCCAAACCCCATTAGCACACATAGCCGCTACTTTGCGCAAAACCGACGGCAAAGTCAACTTCTATACGTTTAGATGGCCAAATAAGGAGGCTTTCAGATCGTTCAAGAAAGAGATTAATGGTCAGTTTTGTCTTACAGCCATGCTGGCAATTCACCTGCTAGCAGCTAGGCTTAGCAGGCGCCTAACTTATATATTCTTTTTAACATGCCAGACAAAATTAGCTCCCACCCTTTGCAGAACCTGGGTTTTTACCTGCTGTTGAGCCTTAGCAGCAGCGTTATAGGTATTACCATCTTGGCATATATGTGGTTTCAGGCCGCCCCAAAGGTCGAGGCAACTGAACATCAGTTAACACACATGAACATGGATCGCGATAACTGGATAGCCAAGCTGGCACAGACAACTAAAGACGATGTACCGCACTGCGCGTATGTTGCAACCGGCGTATTTTTGCAATCGCTGAGCTTTCATTCACTTAACGATGTGCATATCAGCGGCTATATCTGGCAAAAAGTCCCCATAGCGCCCAATTGCCCGCTGCAGGCCAAAGCCGGTTTTTACTTTCCAGATGCAATAGAGGGTAGCGCGCAGCTGAATGACGTTAATCAAAAGGTGCAGGACGATGAAACCCTGACAGCGTGGTTTTTTGAAACCACCCTGCGCCAGCAATTTGATTACAGCCAGTACCCTCTGGATCAGCAAACGGTAAAGCTGCGCATTTTATCTGATGATTTTGATGGTAAAACGATTCTGATCCCCGATTTCAACGCTTATAACGACTCCGGCATGGCAAACATCTATGGCGTCCAGCGCGATATTGTTCTGAGTGACTGGTTGATAGCTGCAACCTTTTTCGATGTTAAAACCGCCAGCTACCACAGCAATTTTGGTTACCCCACCGCCATTGCTGCACAAAGCCCGGAACTGCATTTTAACCTGGTACTAAAGCGCAATAATGCCTTTGTGGTTAACGTTCTGCCGGCATTAGCCGTCGCAGTGCTGTTATTTGCCGTGTTATTAACCATAAGCCGTAAGCCCAGCAATCTGGCGTTTAACAGCTTTTCTATTAAGTTGGTTATCGGTTTCATATCGGCACTGTGTGTTGTGGTGATGTTATTACAGCTTAATACCCGTGCTAAGTTTCCAGCGCAGAGCATTGTCTACATCGAGTATTTTTATCTGCTACTGTATATCGCAATGATCTTAGTATTGCTGTGCAGTTTTATAGTTAAAGCGCCGCTAGACGTGCAGCGTAAACTGGCACCGCATAACTTTATGCTAGCCAAACTGCTTTACTGGCCCAGCCTGCTGCTGGCGATGGTAATAATTAGCTACGGGGCGTTGTACTAATGAGAATATTGAAAAAAATAGCCAATCTGCTTAGCGTTTTCGCGGTACTGTTTTTTACGTCGGTTCCGGTTGGCGCTACAGCAAATGATAGCCAAAATATTGCCTACCACGGGCTTGATCTGTCGCACCATAACGGCGAAGTAGATTGGCCAAAGCTCTCTACAGTGGGGATGCGTTTTGTCTTTATCAAAGCGACTGAAGGCATGGATGACAAAGACCCTAACTTTGATTCGCACTGGCAAAACGCTAAAAAAACAGGCATTGTGCGTGGCGCCTATCATTTTTATGTCACCGAAGATCCGCCAGAGAAACAAGCGCAGTTTTTTATCGATACTGTCAAGCTAAGTAGTGGAGATTTGGTACCTGCAGTAGACATCGAGTTACTGGGCAAAAACACCGCCCCTGATGTGGCAGACAAACTGCAGGTATTTGTTAATATTTTGACCGCGCATTACGGTAAAAAACCGATTATTTACACCGGCCGCACCTTCTGGAACACGAATATGACCGACAAATTTGGCCAATATCCATTGTGGATTGCGGAGTATGGCGTGGAAAAACCGGTAAGTCCAAAAGGATGGCTGGATTGGCATTTCTGGCAATGGACAGAGCAATCAACGCTTCCCGGGGTGGAGAAAGAAGTTGATCTTAACTATTTCAATAACCGTGATAAAACATTCTCTGATGTATTGTTGCCGTAAACGGGTATAACAACGCTCAAGGCAGCATCGAAAAAGAGCCAGAAAAAAGGGCCTGTGCTAATTAACCTTAAGGCCCCTATTTAGACTTCCTGGTTAGGTCTGTTGTTAACTCCTGTTGGTATGTAGCAAGACATACCCTTTGGACGGCACGTTAACAACCTAACTCAGTTTTTAGCCCACCAACCTGCCCTTCAACCGCGGGCTCTTTGTATGACGGCAGTAACGGCATAATATTTAACCCACTGCGGCTTTCTACTTCATTAACCGTAACCTCACGTGGGCAGAAACTGGCAGAGCGGTTAAGGTTTTGCTCCATGATAAATGCAGACGCCTCTACCCACCCGGCGTTATCCGTAATGACCACTTTGAAATAGCCAGACGGGATAGTATGGCCTTCATCAGCCCCCGGCAAAGCCCCAAAGTACCATTCATACAATGGCCCGGTGATTACATAAACGTCCTGGCCGGTGCGAGCCAAATTACGAACGGCAGTTTCCAACTTTACCCAAGCCCCCTGGTTCAGGTTAGCAGACTGTGGTGTGATATTAGACAGATAATTCGTCATTGCCCAGTAAGCAGTATTACTAAACGCCGCCAAAGGCACCTGATGGCCACGGTCTGTGCTCAGTACTGCAGCCGCATCGGTATAGTCTGCGGGTTCAAGCGTATATGCTGAGTTGATGTTTGGGTCTGCTTTCCACGTCCGGGTCCGGCTGGGTCCATCAATGGTGTTTTTGGTTACTTTGTAAGCCACCCAATTGGCAAACTTAGTGCTGCTGTTGTTGTGTAGCGTGTAAATTGGCCTTTCAATAGTCTGGCCAGATTTACCGGATGGGCAGTTATAAGCACAATTAGCCGCGTTAGCTGAAGTGCCAAACAGAATAGCTGTAAGCGTAAACGTTATAAAGGTTATCGTTTTCATGATGATGCTCGGGTTATTAAACTACAAGCATCCTGTCCGAGCAAAGTTACAAAGATATGAACAACTTTTAATCAGCTTGATAAGTGCAAGCCGGTAATCTGTATTTCTGATTACACCTCGAAGCCTAGGCTCATTTACGCCATATTATCCAGCTTGAACCTGCAATGAAGATAACAAACGCAATTCCGAACCAGCTAAAGTGTTTGTGAAAATCCTTATCCACGGTAACAGTATTAGCAACGCTAACGTCCGGCATATCTGCTGTATCGTCGATGGTATAGATCTGCATACTTTCAACGTGGGGTTGTGTTTGTAATCGTGGGGTAGAAAAGGTAGAGGTACTTGCAGAAGACACACCAGTAGTTAGCGGGGTGAATTTAAGCAATTGCCACATTTCGTCAAATTGCTTTCGCTGTTCTGCTTTATGATCAGCACACTGCACAAAATCAATTTCAGACAAGGCTTTCTGCCGACAGCGCACAGGCACTTGATAATACTCACTCCAGGCGGCAGCTTTATCGTCTTTAAAAATATCATTATTGGCTGACCAATTCGGCATATCTTGCAGCGAAGTGCTGGGTCGCGTGTTTCTGCTTACCGAAGGCGACATATCTACCCGCTCTGTTGTGGTTGATGCCCTATCTTCATTTGGCGATGAACAATGTAAACCGATAAGCTTGAACAGTTCACGATCGCGTTTATTTAACCAGTTGCCTTCTGCAACGCCATAGCCCTGGTTCATGCGCTTTCTGATTTGTTCTTTTTGATGTTTTAAATTATCGCATTCAGCTTTGGAGTACTGTTCAGCAGCGAAAAGGGATAACGGTGTAAGCAAGATAGCGGTTAGTAAAATCCATTTCATGAGTAAAGAATGCGCTTCCAATGTCGGTAAGGCATGGTAACTAAGTAGTTTAGTAATGAGCAATAGTCTACTACCGGTTTGTGCCCAGGCTGTGTAAAAACTCATATTTTCCGCTCTTTCAGCGGTTCGCCAGTATGCACTGTTAGTGCCTCGCTGAAATAATGAGTGTGCGTTTTAGTTTTCATTCAGTGCGGTTCGGAGGCTTATTAAGTCCGATATTGAGCGTTATGGGTGTGGTATCAGGAGCTAAAGCGACTACAGCCGCTAGCCGTAACGCTCTTGCAGCTTTTTAGTTAATCCTTCAGAACCCCAGATGGACATCATTCTTTTGAGGTTATAAGCCAGCACATGCAAACTGATTTCCGTGCTAACGTTCTTAAATCGCCGCGTCAGTAAGTGTGTCG
>NZ_AUDG01000036.1 GCF_000425345.1 Rheinheimera baltica DSM 14885
ACCTACAGCCTTAATCAATGGCCGAAGCTGATAGGTTATCTGGAAGATGGCAGGCTGAACATCGACAACAATCGCGCCGAACGTGCTATTAAGCCATTCGTCATCGGCCGTAAAGCCTGGCTGTTTGCAAACACCACATCAGGTGCCAACGCCAGTGCGACACTCTACAGCTTGGTCGAAACTGCCAAAATCAACGGATTAGAACCTTATGATTACCTGACCAGGTTGTTTAAAGAGCTGCCCACCGCAGATACACCAGACAAGCTGACAAAGCTGTTGCCATTCTGATCTACACGGCAATCACGCCGACGGTGTGGTTGCTGCAACGCTTACATTCAAAATCATTTGGACTTTGATAATCCAGATAAGAATGAAGCCTATGGCTGTTGTACCACATTGTTATGTAATTCATTACATCTTGCTGCGCGTCGTAGCGTGTTTCATAGTTGCGCCAGTGAACTCGTTCTTGCTTCAAGCTACCAAAAAAACTTTCGGCAACGGCATTATCCCAACAACAACCCTTTTTACTCATGCTGCCAATAAAGCCATTTGATTTGAGTAACCGACGATATTGATGGCTGGCATATTGAACCCCTTGATCTGAGTGAACTATTAATCCTGCTTTGGGTTGTCGCTGCCAAATAGCCATCGTTAACGCATCACAAACAAGCTGGGCTTTCATTCTTGAACCCATGCTCCAGCCAACAACCTTACGTGAATATAGGTCAATCACTACGCATAAATATAACCAGCCTTCTGACGTCCAAACGTAGGTGATATCACCTACCCAAGCTTGATCTGGCGCGGTTACAGCAAAGTCTTGTTCAAGCTCATTTTGATACACGGGCTTTTTATGATCGCTGTTGGTTGTTACCTTGTATTTCTTTTTATAACGAACCCAAACATTCGCTTCTTTCATTAACTGAGTTGTCTTTCGTCGACTCACCGGAAAACTCAACGTATTGAGCACTTTTTTAATGCGCCTAGCGCCATAAGTATTATCACTGAACTTAGCAATATCTTTGACTAAATCAATCATTTCTTGATGTGTTGAATCATCAGGTATATTTGCTTTACGCTTTTGATAACTATAATAATTATTACTTTTAACACCCAGTACATGGCATATGACTACCACAGGCCAGATCTTCTTATGTTGGGCAATAAACGAATACTTTACTTCGTTTCTTTGGCAAAGAAGACCGTTGCCTTTTTTAAAATTTCACGCTCCATTTCTAGACGTTTTACTTGCGCTTTTAAGTTACGGATTTCTTCTTGCTCTGGTGTTAATTTACCGTTACCACGACCTAATTTGCGACCGACTTTAACATATTGTGTCGTTCACCTTCAGACGCACTTCGAGAATGTTACCTGTTTGGTGTTCCTTATATAGTCAGTTTCATTTTAGGGCAGCTAAACTGCATATATATCAATGGCATTGACGTTATAAAACCTGTTACGGTGATGCCAAAAATAACCGCAGGAACGACTGCACCATGCGCGATGCATTAAGACAAAAAATTATTGCTGTTTGTGACACCAAAATACGCGCAAAAGGCGAAATGGTAGGGGTATCGTTTTAGCTCAGCCTTGATATCCGTGTTGATGGCCGCCGGCCTCTGGGAGTTTGGGTAGGTAATGTTGCAATCTGAAAATAATGGACTGATCCTATGTAAAAAATTGTTAAAAAGGTTAATTTGTACCAGCGCTAAAGCACTGAATAAGCAGTGGGTTGGTGTTATCCAGCGCCTAAAATGGCAGCTTGGCTTTTAGCCAAAGTGCAGCTAAGTCGCTAAAAACTTAACCTATTTAACTGTTTAACGTTGTTTAATTTTGAGGTGAAAGTGGATTTAAATGGTTTTCTGAGGTAAATATATTTGGCGAGATAAAACCGTCTGCAGTTAATTGAAAATAATAAGAAGAAAATAAATGGAAAAAACAAAAAGTTATAAAAGTGTTGCTCAACAAAGAAAGGTGAAGCTGCGACTAATTATTGCAGTCCTGGGTATCCTGGCATTATTCGCGGTGGCTTGGATAAAGGGGATTAGTTCGGAAAAGGCTGCCAAATTAATTGCGTCGCATCAGGTTGCTCAAGCCACAGTTCTGAGCTTGCAGCATAACCAGATTAAGGCGGCAAAAACAGATGAGCAGGATTACAAAAATATTTATAGCCTGCAGTATCAATTTACTGCGAATGGCAACACTTATGAAAAAACACTACTACTGTCATCTTTTGATTACGAATCGTTTCAGGGTATTGAGCAGATTGAAGTATGGTACGACCCTAGCAATCCTCAGCATAATTCAACTGAAAAGGAATTAAAAAAGAAAGCCAAAACCAGCAGTTTTACCTTGCGCCTTGTTAGTGCTGCAATATTTGTGTTCCCGGCAATGCTGTTTTTATTTAAATTTATTGCTTTCTTTTACGTGCGTGAACCTAAAGGCGCGCTGCCAATTGGTTTCTATACTGATACCAGCTGGTTAGATATTGAAGACTATTGCCTCACCGAAATTGAAAACGACACTTTACGGGTGGCAAAGTTTGATAAGAAAAAAGTTAGCAAGGTACAGTCGTTGTATCAGTCAGGTACAGCTTTTTCAGAAATCGTTGCTGCAGTTAAAGCAGATGAAACGGTAGTTCCACTAAACAAGGTAAGCTTACTGGAAAGTAAGCATTACAAAGATCAAATTAGCATAGAATGGCAGGATAATGACGAAGAGCATGATATACGGGTACAATTTCTTTCAGTTGCAGCAAAAGAACATGCGCTTGCCCGGATTAGCGCTTTGATACCTGGCTCGCTAGTACACCAAGTTGTTGCCAGAGGCCCTGTTCAATCAGCCAGTGCCTCATTCGTCGGTGTAATTCTAGGTGCTGCTGTTATAGCAACAGCAATGCTATATGAGTTTTCAGGGAAGAATTTGGATGTGGTACTGTTTGCGTTTGGCGGATTGATAATATATTTTGCACTGCCAAGCATGATTGCAAGACTGTTAGATCCCACCGTGATCACATCCTGGTCAGATGGCTCTGCCAAATAATGTACCAATGGTTAGCTGGGGGATACAAATCCACCAGCTAACCGTTTTGAAAAAGCGCTGATGATAAAGCAGTTGGTTACAACAGGGCTTTAGTCGCCACCAACACGCCATTATTGTCGGCATAAACAAACTGGCTGGGGATAAAATCTACCCCGGTTGATATCACCTAAATCCCGCCAGAGCGGGCCAGCAGTTCGCCAAGCGGCGCATGATGTCGAAATTAAATTTGTTTTAAAAGCTCACGGCTTTGTTGCCGAATATGTTTAAAAGTACTCTGCTTCCAATTATTTCTTTTAACCTAATCGCCGCAAAAGGCAGTCACTTGGCTGAGTTTGTGCCGGCTTATCGGAATTTCCAGCCCATTGTGTAATATTAAGACACCCTCGCGGCCTGCCTTGCGCAGTGTTTTGATGGCTGTTTTACTAACCCAGTATGAACGATGCGGTTGAATGCCCTCAATGTGTGCACAAAGTACAATGGCATCTTTCAAATTAGCCAGGATAAGTGTTTGCCCCGCTGAAGTGACCACCAGTAAATAATGTAACTCCGACTTTAAATAAAGCAGTTCGCCTTGTTTGGCTTTAGGAAGTAAGGCTTGTAAGGCGTCAGACTGACTATTCGTTAACACTTCATCTTGCAATGAATTGGCTGGTGATGGCTTAGTGCTGGGGATGACGATTTTAAACCCCAAGACCCAAGGCGTATTGATCGCCAGCCAACACAAAACAACAGGCGGAACGACACCACTGATCTCATGCCCCAAGGCTTGTCCTAAGCTAGGTAGGTTGGTCGGAACTGCTTCAAGCTTTAGTAATAAATCGATGCCTAGTGCCAAAGGTACAAAGCATATTGCGCCAACCAAACCAGACAATAGTAACTTTAACCAAGGATTGAGCGTATTAAAACCAGCAAAATGCGCCAAGCCTTTATGGCTTAACAGCATAAAAGTCATAGGAACAAAACTTTGATACAACCAAAGTGGCAACTGCAGGTAAAAGGGTAAATTGTAGTTGCTGTCAATCAGTGCAAAGAGCAAGGCTAATACCAACGCTATTGCAAAAAAATAGCGGATTGGCGAAATGTCGCCGAAACCGAAGGTCTGTTCATTCATAAGGTTAGATTTGCCGGCAGTTTGTTAGTCCATTCATGTAAAAGTTTGCCACTTCGTACAAAAGTCCTATCTGGCGAGCACTATAGCAGCATAATAAATGGGAGTGTTGAAAATCAATTTAGGTGTCAAAATGAAATTACAGTATTTAGTACCGGGTATTGTCTCTTTTTTGTTGTTTTCTGGTGGCCCTATAGCAGAGGGCTATTATGTAAAACCTTATGCTGGTTTAAGTTATATGAATGATGTCAGTACCACACGTGCAGCTGAAAGTGTAAGCGTGGAGCTGGAGCAAGGCATGGTATTAGGGGCGGCTTTGGGGTATCGCTACAATGCGGATTTTGCGGTAGAGCTGGCCTGGGAGTATCGTTCTAACGAAAGTGAAACTCAGTTGGGTACCACTTTTTATCCAGAAGGCAATTATGCGTCTAATATTTTCTTTCTCAATGGCATCTACTCCTTCAACAGTTGGCAAGAGATTACGCCTTATGTGGGTTTTGGTCTGGGGTGGATGCAAGAAATCGATATTGATTTAGAGCTCGCCGGCGTAGAAAGTTCTTATTCCAGCAGTGGTAATTTTACCTATCAAGGTTTTGTGGGGCTGGAGTATCCAATTGCTCAGCGCTGGGTGCTGCATACAGAGTTACGGCATGCCGGAGGTAAATCGGGTGATTTAAAGAGCGAAGCTGGTGCGGATGTCTTGGCTAACTTGAATTACAAACCCTTTACATGGCAAGTCGGCGTTAAATATTTATTTTAAAATACTGTAAATAGAAAAGTTCGGAGTTAATTCAAGTCGGAGCTGCAGGGGCAGGTCTTTTGCCTTTGCTGTTTAGGCGTATGCGCGGATATCAAAGTTGTGGTGTTATTATTCGCCTGAACAGCCTGGCTTTAGCGGAGATTTTAAAAATTGCATACTAACACCATTAAACAGCAAATAATGGAACTGGAACAACTGCTGGTGCAGCCCGCTACGCGGTTGTCTGCCGAACTGCTAAACCACTATCTGGCCGATGATTTTTATGAAATTGCCGCGACTGGCCGCTGTTTTGGTAAAGCCGATGTGCTTGAGCGCCTGCCAGCTGAAATGCCGCCTGTTATTAGCCAGCAAGATTTTGACTGCAGAGTTTTGGTTGAAGGCCTAGCGCAGTTGACTTACCGCGCCACGATACAGCGTGCTGAAAACCAAAGCCCGAGCTACTCGATTCGAAGCTCTATCTGGCGCTTTGATGGTGAAAAATGGCAGATGATTTTTCACCAGGGCACTGCTTGTAATCCATTTTAACCGCAGGAATTACCACACTATGCGCGATGCATTAAGACAAAAAATTATTGCCGTTTGTGACAAGAAAATCCTCGCCAAAGGCGAGAGCGTCGGCGTGTCGTTTTACGCCTTCTTCGCCAATCAAAACGACGACCCGGCGTTACTAATGGAAGCGGCAACCTGGTGGATCCAAACCCACCGGCTGGATCACTTTGAAAAAGCGCTGAAGATAAAGCAGCTCGTTACAGCAGGGCTTTAGTCGCCACCAGCACGCCATTATTATCGGCATAAACAAACTGGCCGGGGATAAAATCTACTCCGGCAAAAGTCACCGTTAGGTTGATATCACCTAGATCGCGCTTGTCGGTTTTCATCGGGTGAATACCCAGTGCCTGCACGCCAAGCGGGGTTTGGCGTATCTCGTCTATGTCGCGAATACAGCCGTTGATAATAATGCCTTCCCAGCCGTTTGCTGCCGCTTGCTCTGCCAGCATATCGCCGAGCAGTGCATGGCGTTTCGAGGTGCCGCCGTCTACTACCAGCACCTTACTCTGGCCCGGTGTGGCGACCAGCTGCTTTACCTTGGAGTTATCTTCAAAGCATTTTACCGTAACAATTTGCCCGCCAAAGGCGATTTTGCCACCGTAGTTGGTGAATATAGACTCTGCCACGCGGATATAAGCTGCATGGGCGTCGCAGAGGTCGGGTAGGGTAAATGGCGGCATAACGAACTCCTTGTATAGGTGCAGGCTGTAAGACATGTAGATTCGGGCGGTTGAGTAGCAGGCTCGAACCGGTTTGCCCACGCCAACACGCCGTGAACCCATCCCTGGGGGCTCGTCTATGCCCGTCCGGGGCATAGACGGTTGGCTTAGGGCAAACCTAATCTCGCTTACAAAGTTATCTGCTGCGGATGGTAACAGCCGGTTCGGGCATTTCGCCTAAACCGGCAGTTTAATCCCGCTGTTTATACTTCCAAGCTTATACTTCTAAGTAATCCAGTATCCCCTCGGCGGCTTTACGGCCCTGGGCGATAGCGGTAACTACCAAGTCTGAGCCTAATACCATATCGCCGCCGGCGAAGATCTTATGCTGGTTGGTTTGCATAGCAAAGGTACTCTTTTCGCTGGCGATAACACGGCCTTTAGCGTCGAGCCCCACACCCATGTCCACCAACCATTGCGGCGGGCTGGGTTGAAAGCCAAAGGCAATAACCACGGCATCGGCTGGCAGTATTTGTTCAGAGCCGGCAACCGGTTGTGGGCTGCGTCGGCCTTTCGCATCGGGTGCGCCCATTTCGGTGGTGACCACTTTAACGCCGCATACCTTGCCTTCGCTATCCACTTCAATGCCCAGCGGTTGTAAGTTAAACAAAAACTCGACGCCTTCTTCGCGCGCGTTTTGTACTTCTTTACGTGAACCCGGCATATTGGCTTCGTCGCGCCGGTAGGCGCAGCTTACCTTGGTGGCGCCCTGGCGAATGGAGGTGCGTACACAGTCCATTGCCGTGTCACCACCGCCTAACACCACCACGGTTTTATCTTTTAAGCTGACATACGGATGTTCGGTTTGCCAACCCATCAGATTATTGATATTGCCAATTAAAAACGGCAAGGCTTCATATACGCCCGGCGCGCTTTCATTGGCAAAGCCACCTTTCATGGGGGTGTAGGTGCCAAGGGCTAAAAACACCGCATCGTATTCATTTAGCAGGCTATCAAAGCTAACATCCACGCCAACGGTGGTGTTTAAGCGAAACTCTATGCCCATGTCGGTGAATATTTCACGGCGCAGGCTAAGCACGCTTTTTTCCAGTTTAAACGGCGGTATACCAAAGGTAAGCAGGCCGCCAATTTCTGGATAACGGTCAAATACCACCGGGGTAACACCATTTCGCACTAAAACATCAGCACAGGCTAAACCGGCAGGGCCGGCGCCTATTACCGCTACACGGCGCTCGGTTTTAACTACGGCAGATAAATCTGGCCGCCAGCCCATTTCAAAGGCTTTGTCGGTAATGTATTTTTCAATACTGCCGATGGTAACTGCACCAAAGCCTTCGTCTAGCGTACAGGCGCCTTCGCATAAACGGTCTTGCGGGCATACCCGGCCGCACACTTCCGGCAGGCTGTTGGTTTTGTGTGCCAACTCAGCCGCTTCGACAATTTTGCCCTCGTTAGCCAGCTTTAACCACTGCGGAATATAGTTGTGCACCGGGCACTTCCATTCGCAGTAAGGGTTGCCGCAGTCAAGACAGCGGTCGGCCTGACCTTCCACCTGGGTATGGGTCATGGGCTGATAAATTTCAACGAACTCAATAGTGCGTTCGCTGTGTGAGCGTTTTGGCGGATCAATCCGTTTTACGTCAATAAACTGGTATACATTCTGTGCCATAACGTCTCCCTACATCGCCTGAACCCGCAGCTCTGCTGACGAGCGTGCGCGGTGTCCCAGCAAGGTGTTTACATCGCTGGTTTTTGGTTTAACCAACTTAAATTTGCTTAAGTAGTTGCCAAAATCATTTAAGATTTTTTGCGCTTTGTCGCTGCCAGTTTCTTCAACGTGCTGGTGCAGCAAGCTACGTAAATGCTCTTGTAATATTGGCGTGGAAACATCCAACGCTTCTATTAACTCAGGGTTTAATCGCAGTGACAGATCGTCTTGCTCGTCTAGCAAATAAGCAAAACCACCCGTCATACCGGCACCAAAGTTAACCCCGGTGCAGCCTAGTACCACCACCACGCCGCCGGTCATATATTCACAGCAGTTATCGCCAGTGCCTTCTACTACCGCTAACGCGCCGGAGTTACGTACCGCAAAGCGCTCGCCTACTTGCCCGGCAGCGTATAAACGCCCGCCAGTGGCACCATACAAACAAGTATTACCGGCTATGGTAAAACCGTTTTTGGCGAAGCTGGCGCCCTTGGCCGGGAAAATGGCCAACTGGCCGCCGGTCATGCCTTTGCCGACATAGTCGTTGGCGTCACCTTGCAACGACATATGTAAGCCGCCAGCATTCCACACGCCAAAGCTTTGGCCGGCGGTGCCATTAAAACGAATGCGGATGGGGTCGGTTGCCATACCTTGATTGCCATGCTGGCGTGCAATAAAACCCGATAACGCAGCGCCTACGGAACGGTCGGTATTGCGAATGTTCAGGCTAAGCTGACCACCGGTTTTATGTAGCACCATTTGCTCGCAGCGTTTGACTAAATCCTGGTTTAACTTGCCTTCGTCAAACGGCGTATTGTTTTGTACACAAAACAGCGCTTTGTCTGACGTAACACCACTGGCTTGCAAAATAGGCGTTAGATCCAGGCGGGCCTGCTTTTGTGTTTCGCTGTCTTTGATTGCCAGTAAATCAGTGCGGCCAATTAGCTGGGTAAGCTCTGTAACGCCTAACTGCGCCATTAGTTCCCGTACCTCAAAAGCTAAGAACTTAAAGTAGTTCATTACCATTTCAGGTAAACCGGTAAAGTGGTCACGGCGCAAGGTTTCATCTTGTGTAGCAACACCGGTGGCGCAGTTATTTAAATGGCAAATACGTAAAAACTTACAGCCCAACGCCACCATTGGGCCAGTGCCGAAGCCAAAACTTTCAGCACCTAAAATAGCCGCTTTAATAACATCTAAACCGGTTTTTAAACCGCCATCTACCTGCAAACGCACGCGGTCACGCAGGCCGTTTTCAACCAGGGCCTGGTGTACTTCGGCTAAGCCTAATTCCCATGGGCTGCCGGCATATTTTACTGATGTCAGTGGGCTGGCACCGGTGCCGCCGTCATAACCGGAAACAGTGATTAAATCGGCATAGGCTTTGGCCACACCAGCGGCGATAGTACCAATGCCGGGTTCTGACACTAATTTCACCGAAATAAGTGCCTGCGGGTTAACCTGCTTTAAATCAAAAATAAGCTGGGCTAAGTCTTCAATAGAATAAATATCATGATGCGGCGGCGGTGAAATAAGCGTTACGCCAGGCACCGAGTAACGCAGCCGGGCAATTTCGGCAGTAACTTTTTCACCCGGTAACTGGCCACCTTCGCCTGGCTTAGCGCCCTGGGCTACTTTAATTTGGATAACTTCAGCGTTAACCAGGTAATGCGGCGTAACACCAAAGCGGCCCGATGCCACTTGTTTAATTTTAGAGTTTTTCTCGGTGCCAAAACGGCGAGGGTCTTCACCACCTTCACCTGAGTTAGAGCGCCCGCCTAAACGGTTCATTGCAATGGCTAAGGCTTCATGTGCTTCGGGGCTTAAGGCACCGATAGACATGGCGGCGCTGTCAAAGCGCGGATACAGGTTTTGCTCGCTTTCCACCTGTTCCAGCGGCACCGGTGTGCTGTCTGCCAATTTAAACAAGTCGCGTAAATGGGCAATAGGGCGCTGATTCACAATACTGCTGTACTGCTGATAATCTTCATATTTGCCCGAACGCACGGCTTTTTGCAGGGTTTGCACCACGTCGGGGTTGTAGGCATGGTACTCGCCATCGTGTACGTACTTTAATAAACCACCGTGGTTTAGTGGCTTGCGTTTTAGCCAGGCCACCTTGGCTAATTGCTGTATATCTTGTTCAAAATCGACAAAACCTGCACCGCCAATGCGTGACGGAATATCAGCGAAGCATTGTTGCATTACGGCTTGATCTATACCCACTGCCTCAAACAGGTTTGAACAACGATAACTTGCGACCGTTGATATACCCATTTTCGACATGATTTTATACAGGCCTTTATTAATGCCTTTGCGGTAATTAAGTACTGCATTGCGGGCTGTTAAGGTAATAACGCCTTTTTCAACCAGCTGCTCTACCGTTTCGTACGCCATAAACGGATAAACACCAGTAGCGCCTAAACCAATTAATACAGCAAAATGGTGTGAGTCACGGGCAGAAGCGGTTTCAACAATGATGTTAGAGTCACAGCGCAGCTGAGCATTAACCAGTGCATGCTGTACCGCACCCACTGCCATTGCAGCCGGGATAGGTAACTTGCCTTGTTCAATACGGCGGTCGGTTAATATTACCAGTACCACATTGTTGTCACGTACGGCACTGATAACATTGTCACACAGTTGCTTTACGGCTTGCTCAAGGTTGAGTGTGGCCGGGTCGAAGTTCAGTGAGAAAATCTGATGCTTGTAATACTTTTCATCGGCTTGTTTTAGCTGTTTTAAGTCAGAATACATCAGCACCGGTGATTCAAACTGAATACGACGGGCGTAACCGGCGGTTTCTTTAAATACGTTATGCTCACGGCCAATACTGGTGGCCAGCGACATAACATGAGATTCACGCAGTGGGTCGATAGGCGGGTTAGTTACCTGCGCAAACTGTTGGCGAAAGTAATCAAACAAGGTACGAGGCTTACGCGACAGCACCGCCATTGGCGTGTCATCGCCCATAGAGCCAACTGCCTCCTGGCCATCTTTGGCCAGTACGGTCATTACCTGATCAATTTCTTCGTAGCTGTAATTAAACAGCTTGTGATACACCAGCATGTCATCATCGGTAAATACCCGCTTGCCAATTAAATCAGTTTCGTACTGCTCATAAGGCACTAGCCGCTGCACGTTAGCATTTAGCCAGTCGCGATAGGTATGACGCGCCATTAAATCGGTGTCAATTTCATCTGAGCGCCAGATTTTGCCGGTAGTGGTATCTATTGCTAACATTTCGCCCGGGCCTACGCGGCCTTTTTCGACCACTTCATCTGGCGTGTAGTCCCAAATACCTACTTCTGAGGCTAGTGTAATCAGTTTGTCGCGGGTTATAACAAAGCGGGCAGGGCGCAAGCCGTTGCGGTCAAGATTACAGGCTACGTGTTGCCCGTTGGTCATAACAATGCCGGCCGGGCCGTCCCACGGCTCCATATGCATGGAGTTAAATTCGTAAAACGCTTTTAAGTTGTCATCCATTACGCGGTTGCCCTGCCAGGCTGGTGGCACTAACAAACGCATGGCGCGGAATAAATCCATGCCGCCGGCTAACAGCAGCTCAAGCATATTATCCAGTGAGCTGGAGTCAGAGCCACTTTGACTGACAAACGGCGCGGCGTCTTGTAAATCGCTTAACAACGGTGAGGCAAATTTATATTGCCGGGCACGGGCCCATTGGCGGTTGCCGGTAATGGTATTAATTTCACCGTTATGCGCTAAAAAGCGAAATGGCTGTGCCAACTGCCAACGTGGCATGGTGTTAGTGGAAAAGCGCTGATGGAATACGCAAATAGCCGTTTCCATGCGAATGTCGGCTAAATCGAGATAATAACGCGGCAAATCTGCCGGCATCATCAGGCCTTTAAAAACGGTAACCAGTGATGAAAAGCTAGGGATATAAAAATCGGCATCGTCGCTAAGTTGTTTCTCAATGCGCCGACGCACCATATATAAGCGGCGTTCTAAGTCGTGATCGCCCCAGCCGTGCGGGGCATTGACAATAACCTGCTCTATGGACGGCATAGAGTTAAGCGCCAGCGGGCCAAGCACGCTGCTGTCTACTGGCACAGTTCGCCATGCCACCAGCGTTAGGGTTTCGCTGGCTATTTCACGGGCGATAATTTTTTTGGCTAAAGCCGCCTTTACTGGATCCTGGCTGAAAAAAATCATGCCGACGCCATATTTTTTTGCCAGATTCCAGCCGTTCTCTTGTGCAATGGCGCGGAAAAAACTATCCGGCTTCTGCATCAATAAACCACAACCATCGCCGGTTTTACCGTCAGCGGAAATGCCGCCGCGATGTTGCATCCGGTCAAGGCCGTTAATTGCGGTTCTGACGATCCGGTGGCTGGCAGCGCCTTCCAAATGCGCTATCAGACCGAAGCCACAGTTTTCTCTTGCCTGACTGTGTTGGTACAACGCCATGACTCACCTCCAAACTTGTCCTGATATTTAATAAATATTAATTATTTATGAATTATTATTCTTTTAAGTGATTTTTTTGCTGCTGAAAGAAAATAACGGTTACTCTTTCAGAGGTCAATGCGCTGTAGAGTATTTGCTCTGGAAGTTTTTAGCCATCTAAACGTTCAAGAACTGACATGTATACCTTTAATAGATTAAAAAAGCAAGCTGACTTTAAAGTGCTATACCTTGCACTAATCGCAGTTAGCATACTTTTCAAAATGAAAATTAATTACATGAATTGGCGATATTTTTGCCGTTTATAACGGTTGGCACAAAAAAAAAGCTGCAAATGCAGCTTTTTTAATAACTATTGTATGTGCAGATGCGCCATATTTATGCGCTTCTGCTTTTACTCAAAAGTACCTTTTACTATGGCGTTGCCCTGTTGAACTAATAGGGTTCCTTTGCCAATAACATCACGGATCTGCAAGTTATCCTTGTGCAGTAATACGATATCTGCGTCACAATTTTCAGCAACACGTCCTTTGTGTTTTAAGCCTAATATTGCTGCGGGTGAGGCAGATATACTACAAATAGCATCTGACAGTGATACCTTGTGCTGCATTACCGCGTCGCGGGCGGCCTGATACAAGCTTTGTACACTGCCTACTTGTAAGCCCAATAGTTCGCCTTCGTCATCGTAAATAGGCAAGCTGGCATTGCCATCGGAACTGAGTGTTAACTGCATGATATTAATGCCATGCTGAAGTGCTTCTGCTAATGCTGCAGCAGCGGCTACTTCACCGTGTTTGAGATCAAATTCCGTAGTGCTGGTGGTAAAGTCAATTACGCCACCTTTTAATGCAAACTCAAGCCCGGCTTCAAATACCCTGCGGTTGCGGTTCATGTGCGTTGGGTAAAACTGTTTTAGTTTTAACTCGGTACCGGCAACGGCTTGGTATATCGGTTGTAAAATACGTTCACCAGCGCCCATATGCACGCTCACCACGCCACTTTTACCGGCTAATATGCCACCAACGCGAGCAGCTGCCGCCACTTTGCGTATTTCATCAGTGGTGGGCTGAGACGAACGATGATCACTGATGGCAATTTCGCCAACACCAATAAATTTATCGATGAGAATTAAATCATCCGTAATATTGCCCATCAAGGTGCGACAAGGAATTTCATACGAGCCGGTATGGCAATAGGTGGTAATGCCTTCAGATTCCAGCGCATGGGCCTTAGCCAGTAAATTTGTCAGGGTGCGGGTAGTGGCATCGGTACCCAGCACACCAACTGCTGTGGTGACACCACCTAAAGTTGCATCGGTAAGCTGCATTTCGGGTGTGCGGGTAGCAAAGCCACCTTCGCCACCGCCGCCAATAAAATGCACTAACGAGTCAACAAAGCCAGGGGTAAGATAGCAGTCTGTTGCATTTATAACCTGAACGGGCAGGTTACTACTTGCCAGATTAAAATTAGTGCCAATAGCAGCTATTTTACTACCGGCGATAACTACGTCCTGTCTGCCAAGTGACAGCGGTGCTATCAGCTCAGCATTCTTTATTAGAATTATAGCGTTCAAAATTTTTACCTCATTATTGTCGCTGGGCGATTACTGATAGCCGATGGCGACAGCGAGTAACATAAAGGAGCTGGCGAGCAAGAACAGCCACAGCTGTAATTTCCAGACAAACTTGAACCACACTGTCCAGTCAACGCGGACTACACCCAAGCAGCCAATTAACGCGGCAGAGGTTGGAATAATGCAATTGGTTAAGCCATCACCCAGCTGAAATGCTAATACGGCAATTTGGCGGGAAAGTCCGACTAAATCGGCCAGTGGTGCAATAAGCGGCATAGTTAACGCCGCTTGACCTGAGCCAGAGGCAACGAAAAAGTTAAAAATGGACTGAATAACGAGCATTAGCCAAGCCGATAAATAGGTAGGTAAGTCTCCCAGTGCCTGGCCGGAGTAATACAGCAGGGTGTTAAGCACGGAAGGGTCTTCCGGGTTTTCTCCACCTAACATTAACACGATGCCTTTTGCCATGCCGACGATCAGTGCCGCCGGTAATAGCTCTGCAGCGCCTTGTTTAAAACCATCTGCGGCTTCGTTCATACTTAAGCGTTTGCCTAATACGGCAATAACGGCGATAACGATACCTATAGTAAAAAACTGGCTGGCAATTTCTGGTATATAATATTTGCGCGTTGTAACGCCCCAAATAATCCAAACCAAACCGGCGAAAAATGCCAATAAAATAGTGCTGTCTAACGCACTGTATTGGTGTTTAGCGTCGGCGGTTTGTTGGGCACGGAGCTTCTGATCCGTGTGATAACTTAATGACGTTTCAGGGGCGGTTTTTATCTTGGCGGCATAACGCATGGTAAAAACAATGCCAAAGGTGGTAAATACCAACCACATGGCTATGCGCAGGTTTGCACCAGACATTAGTGGTATTTCGGCAATGCCTTGGGCAATAGAGACATTAAAGGGGTTCATCCATGAGGTGGCGAAACCAATTTGTGTCGCAACATAGGTCACCAACACTGTGGTGATGGCGTCGTAGCCCAACGCCAGCATTAATGGCAGCAATACAATGCAAAATGCTATTGCTTCTTCGCCCATACCAAATACGGCACCGCCTAAAGAAAATAAACCAAACATTAATGGAATAAATAAAAACTCCATCCGTTTCGTCTTTTCTATTAAGGCAAGTATGCCGTTATGAATGGCACCGGTTTTCATGATTATGCCAAAAGCACCACCAGTGAGCAGAATAAAGGCCACTACACCAACAGCTGAACCCCATTTATTGCCCGAGACCAATCCTTCAAAAGCATAATTAAAAAAGCCAATACCGCCGCCTTCTGCAAACAGAGGCACACCTTGTTGGCTGTCCTGCACCAATGTGAAGCTATTAGGATCAATTTTGCCTTTTAATTTAGTCGCACCTTCAGCAACGGGAGCGGGTTCGGTTAGGGTAAAAACCCCGGCCGGAATAAGGTGTGATGCAATAGCAGCCAGTATCATTACGAAAAATAGAATGATAAAGGCGTCAGGCATCGACACCGGTTTATTGTGTACGGTAGACATAAAAGTTACCTGTGAAAGTAGATAAAACGGGGGAGCATGCTCCCCCTACGACTTAGAAGCGATAGCTAAATGATACCCGATAGTTACGGCCCAGTGCATCGTGATTGATAGAGTCAAAACCACGGCTGGAACCATAGGCGCGAGGTGGATCACGGTCAAATAGATTATCCACATTCAAACTTATGCTAGCGTTGGCAAAGTCATATCCTATGTTTGCCCTAACTGTGGTCCACGCGGAGACATCTCGCTCGCCATTTTCATTAAGCGCGCCTAATGCATCCAACTCGTCCATCTCGCGACCGCGTAAGCCGCTAATATCATCAGCGTATGCTGAGGTGTAATATGCTGTAAGGCTGGTAAAGAACGCATCACCCGACCAGGATAAACCCAGGCTGGCAATATTCTCCGGATAACGCCAGGTACCTGCCAGCTCTTCGATGAAATCTGAACCGGGTCTGTTACGTTCAAACGACAGGTAATGAGTAGCATCAAATGAAAGCTTTAAGTTGCCTGAAGCAAAATCAAAACGCTGATCAAAAGCAATATCGATACCACTGACATTTTGCTCACCGGTATTTTGTAGTAGTAACACATGGTCACGATACAGTGGCAATTCATTAAAGCGTGGTTCGTCATAATCTATCCAAGCTGCTAGAATTTCGCTTAAGTTTGCCCCAGCATCTTCGATTGTGTTGTCAGAAAGGTCAGTAACATCACATAGATCTGGATCATATGATATACCTTGTTCACCATCCGGCACTAAACCACAGTGACGTAGTGATGAGTCTGTTATTGCAGCTGCAAGCACAGCGGTCATGTCAGTATCTACTAAGCGGTCGTGTTTAAACTGCCAGTAATCAACAGTAAGCGTGGTATTTTGAGTTGGACTCCAACCAAAACCAACACTTACCGATTCGGATTCTTCAGCCTGCAATGATGGATTACCTAATTCCAATACGTTGTTGCTGCGCTCCGTACCGTCACCTTCACAGTAAAGGTCTGCCACAGCCTGATTGGCTCCGCAGTCGAAGCTGGCTGTTGTTGTTCGCAGTTTAACACCGGCTTGAGTCAGTGAAGGTGCACGGAAAGAAGTTGCCCATGATGCACGCACAACCAACTCTTCAACAGGACGCCAGCTAAAGGCTACTTTAGGATTAAATGTACTGCCAAAATCATTATAGTTGTCATAACGCCCTGCTACTTGCAGGTCTAATGTGGACGTTAGCGGAATATAAAACTCAGCAAATGCGGCCCATTGACTGCGATCTGCTGCAGACTCGCTTGAACCAAAGCCAAAGACATCTACCAGATAACCATTGGCGGCGTTGGCTTTTGAATTGGCTGATGGGCTGTCTGTGATTTCTTCCTTACGCAGTTCAACACCAAATGCAGAACCAATAATATTGCCGTTGAATTCGCCAATGTCGCCACTGATACGTGCATCCCAGCCATAGACTGTACTTTCACCATCGCGGGTTGGGCGTTCTTGCGCTAAGGCCAATAAGGCATCATTGGCACTATCACCGAACAAAAACGGATTATAAATGGGGCCAGAACAGGACAAGCTATCGCTGTTTTCGTCATAGCTTGCAATGGTGCCATTGCTACAAAGTTCGCCGGCCAAGGCTGCATGAAATTTATACCGATTGTATACCCCGGCTATAGCGGTTTGTTCGGATTCAGAACGCGAAAGCGTAACGGCTGTCTCCCAGCTCCAATCACCGAGATCTCCTGCTAAAGCACTGACCAAACGTAGCGAGGTGTTATCAATTTCAACGGTACGGGGTGTAGCGAAGCGGGCGTCAAATTGAAAACCATACAATGTGCGTCCTGCAATAGTATCGAATGGGTCAACATTGATTCTGTCCAGAATATCGTTACGAACAGCGTCAGAAAAAATATCTAATACGGTTTCATCGGCAAACGGGCCTTCACTATCATCGACCTGATCAATTGGCGCCGGGCTAGACTGCGAGGTTGATTTAGTTTTACTGATAAACACATCAGTAGTCCAGTTAACATCTCCTAGTTCTACATCGAAGATAAAACCAGCAGAGGAGCTTTCAAATGGCGTGTCTAGCTGGTCGTCTTCGTTAGGGTAATATGCGCAAATTTGTTCGCCAAGTTCGGTTGTTACCAGGGCGGTTGGACAACCAGGAGTGGCAAATTCATTGCCGTCTACCGCAGAATAATAATAGATATTAGGCGCGGTTTTTGGCAAATATGAATAAGAGCTCTCTAGTAAAGGAGTGCGGGTAACGTCACGGTCTTGGGCTGAAAATCCTTTGCGGTCAAAATGATCGGCAAAAAATGTCAGGTTACCGCCCGCGAGCTCTGTGCCAACCACCAAATTAAGATTGTACTTGCCTTCATTAGATGATGCGGTGCTATTGCCATAGGATGCATTAAGTTCAGCACCCTGATAGTCTTTCTTCAAAATATAGTTAATAACACCAGCAACAGCGTCGGCACCGTAAATAGCTGACGCACCGGTAGCAAGCACTTCAACCCTTTCAATAGCGGCTAATGGAATACTATTGATATCAACAAAGTTTTGTGTACCTGAAGCAAATGAGCTGGCGGCAACGCGTCGACCGTTGATCAATGTCAAGGTTGCAGCCGGGCCTAAGCCTCTGAGTGACGCTACCGCTTGGCCTGCTGGTGTTGAGTTAGAGGTTGCACCACTTTCTGACGTCGAGAAGGTACCTGAGCCACCACGTAGCTGACCAACATCTTTTAGTAAGTCATAGACGGTACTTGCGCCGGAATTTTTAATATCATCGGCAGAAATAACCACCAGTGGCTGAGTACCTTCGAGGTCGACGCCTTTGATACGTGAACCCGTTACCTGAATTTTTTCAATTTTCTGCTCTTCTTTTGTAACGTCTTCAGCAGAAAACACTAATGGGCTAACAAAAAAGCTACCAGCCACAGCTAGTGCTAAAGGAGATAATTTATGCATAGATACACCTGTCTTGACATGACACAGCCTGCGATATTGTCCGCATGAATGTGCTTATAATTATTTATATTAATTTTTTATGGTGCAGGAATAGAAGCCTGCCAGACACGGTTTAGTGTCTGACATGTTTCTACTCGTTAAACCACTCTGACAGGTAGTAAGACGAGTAGTAATATGAGCTTAGCGCGAAGGCTTTTTTTAACATATCACTACCAAAAACATGAGATGATGAGAATTAAACAACACTATTAGATTTACTGCTAATTGGCAAAGAAGTCAATACAGGATAATCTATGCATAAAAATATTTGACGTTGCTATCTGTCGCACCGGTAGTTGAACATTTGTACGCTTAGGATAAGAAAGAGAATAATGAAATCATTTAGCTTTTATACAGCCGCTGCCATACTTGCCTGCAATGCATCTGCTGCTAATGTGAACGATACCAAGAGTTTTCCGGATTATTCGATGGTATTAGTTGGTGGTGGTTTGCAAACCTGCAGCTCCGTTGATGTTCGATATTGCAGTGGGCCTGAGCCGTTTACTGCTGCCTCAAAATCTGACGAGGCATTTATGTTATCGCCAGAGCATTTGGCAAATATTGCTGACAACGCATTTTGGACCGAAGAACGTGTTATTGAGCAGCAGCAAACTTTAGCACTGCTAGAATATATGCGCAGTAAAGTGAAGAGTGAGCGAGTCTCAGAACGCGAACTTTTAAGAATGTGGCGCTCTGCTGAGATTGAAATTGATGGTATCTGGGTTTCCGGTAGAACGAATTATAGCGCTTTGAGTGATCGTGAACGAAATTTTGTGCTTGATCAACTGCAAGTAATGGCTGTTGTTAGCACTGATTCAGCCCGTAGTACGCCAAAGCGGCAAAAAGAATTTGCTGATTTGTCTAAAACTAAAGATGGTTTTACCGTTGAAATATATAAAAAAATAGTTGAGTTAGCTCAGCAAGTTGCGGGTAGTCAACGCAAACCACGTATATTGGTGGTAACCGCGTCAGGACGTGATCCTTTTGCTGCGGTAGATATGTATGTCAACGTATTTAAAGAAGCGGGAGCTGATGTAAGTTGGTTGCCGTTAAATGCAGCCTATCAAGCCGCACAGCACAGCTTGGTTAATGATGCTGCAAGTTGTGATCAACTCCCTCAGTATCTTGCTGCCTACCATGGCACCTTCCAGCGAGGCCGGGTGTATCCGGATTTAATGCAGGAATTGAATAACTTTTGCAAGCAAGGCAGTGACGGTGCGGTAGAGCAAATACGCCGGGCGGATGCTGTTTTTATCAGTGGTGGTGATCAAAGTTTAGCGGTGCAAGCGTTTCGCCAGCCTGATGGTTCTGCCACGCCAGAGTTAAAGCAAATTGAATCGATGATAGCCGCGGGACAGATTATTGTTGCAGGCACAAGTGCCGGCACCGCTGTTATGGCTGGTGGCAGTTATCAGGGCAAAAGAACCCCAATGATAACTAATGGTGATAGCTACAACGCCATACAATACGGTGCTTTTGACTTACCAGCACCGCAGCCGGGTTGTGATAGAGATCAAAGCTGTACCAATGGTTTAGCTGAAAATCATCTGACATTTAATGGTCAGGGGGGGCTTGGCTTATTCAACTGGGGCATTTTGGATACCCATTTTTCTGAACGCGGCCGTCAGGGGCGCTTAGTTCGTTTACAAAATGATACTCAAACTCGATTTGGTTTTGGTATAGATGAAGCAACCGCTTTATTAGTTGCTGCCGGTCGTGGAGAGAATTCGCCAGACGTTGTCATGGAAGTTATCGGTGCTGCGGGTGTGTATATTGTGGACAACGAGAAATCGCAAAGTTCTGGTGAAGGTGCTGCAACGAGCATTACTAATGTAAGTACCCATTACCTTACCCGTGATGATAAATTAGAAATTAAAGATGGGTTTCTACGTACGCGTTTTGCCGATTGGAAATTTGCTGCAAACAACACTTTATCGCCAATGTTAAGCTCTAGCGAACTGTTTGAACGAAACAATTACAAGCAGCTGGCTCAGTTACTATGTACAACGCAAAGCCGTCGTGCTGATGCCAAGGCCGTACGCATTGGTCAGGGGCATACAGTTAATTTATATAAGGATATGTCATCTTATACCCGTCAAGGCGTTTATCGTCAGCAAGGTGTAGACATTGAGTATTGTTCATATCGTAACCTGATGTTGGATATACAGCCTGCTAATCAATAGCCGTATGGTGAGGTGAAAACCTGATGCAAGGACCTATTCATCCACAGGTTAAAACCTTCGCCAGTTGGATTCGTAAATGGGGAAAGCTTAAGCTGGCGCTATTGTGCCAGCTACTGTTTGTTGGCATTGCATTTGTTGTAGGTGCGGTTTTTGGTCTTGTCGTAAACAATACAATTAACTGGCAACAAATTCAGGGAGCACTGATTTTTTCTGTGTTGCTTGGACCGGTATGCATCTCTTTTCTATTTTATCTTGTGCTGCATTTAGATGCGGCTTTATCTTATCTGGAAGACTCTGCCCACCAAGAGCGTTTGTTAAATGAAGGTATGCAGGACAATATTCGTCAGCTTAACTTTGAGATAGAAGAACGTAAAAAAGCGTTTCAGGCTAAACGTCGTGCTATTGATGAATTACGAAAAGAAATTGCTGAGCGAAAAAAAGCGCAAATTGAACTGGAAGAACAAAGCTTATTGATCCGCTCCATTGTTGATAGTTCTCCTGATTTATTTTATTACCGCGACGAAACTGGACGGTTTGCCAGTTGCAATAAGATGTTTGAAGTGATTATGGGCAAATCGGCGGTAGAGTTGATTGGTCATTATCCAGCAGAAATTTATACAGACGATAGTGCGCAGGCTGCGATTCTAACGGAATATGAAGTTAGCATGCAGCCATCAGAGCTAACACTTGACGTTGAATTTGTAAAAGACGACGGCCAGGTTCTGTGGTTTGAAATGCGTAAAGTACCATTTTATGACCGTCATGGCCGCTATATTGGCTTATTGGGTTTTGGTCGGGATATTACGTCGCGTAAGCTAGCTGAGCAGGCGTTGGAAAAAGCCTATCAGGATAAAGGTAAGTTTATTGCAACGTTAAGCCACGAGCTGAGGACACCGCTTAACGGTATTGTCGGTTTGAGTCGGCGTTTATTAGAAAGCCGTTTGACTAAGCAGCAACATGGTTGGGCAAATACCATTTTTAGCAGTGCCGAAACACTTGGCAATATTTTTAATGATATTATTGATTTAGACAAAATTGACCGTCAGGATCTGGATATTGTTTATCAGAGTGTGGCACTAAAGCAGTTCATTAGTGATATTGCCAATTTTGCAGAATTACTATGTCAGCAAAAAGGATTGCAGTTTAAATTAACCTGTCAGGGCGATCTTGATGTTTTTTTACGGTTGGACCCAACGCGTTTGCGACAGGTACTATGGAATCTTTTAAATAACGCCGTCAAATTTACTGCCAATGGGCTTGTAAGTTTACATTGTGAAATAGATAGTGCTGAGCATGAGTTACATTTCTTAATCGAAGATACCGGCATAGGTATTGCGAAGCAGGAACAGCAGCGCATTTTTGACATGTACTACAAATCTAATGATGGCCGTCGCCTAAGTATTATGGGGTCGGGAATCGGATTATCTGTTTCGCGTGCGCTTATTGAAGCGATGCAGGGCGATATACACGTTAGCAGTAATATTGGTGAGGGTAGCCAGTTTAGTGTCAAATTACCTGCCCAACAGCTTGCACAAGAGGCACAGCACGAAATAGCCTGCCCAGAATTGACTATTTTGTTGGTTGAAGATATCCCCCTCAATGCTGAGATTGCAATAAGTTTGCTTGAACAACGAGGTCATACAGTTTTGCACGCTGAAACGGGAGAAGATGCGCTGGCATTTTTGGAAACAGAAGATGACATTGATCTAGTACTGCTTGATATGCAATTGCCTGATATGAGTGGTGAGCAAATTGCAAAGTATATACGGCAAGAGCCCCATTTGGCATCTCTGCCTATCGTTGTATTAAGTGCCAATGTGCGTAAAGCAGAACATCAATTAGACGGTGTACTGATCGAAGGGGCACTGGCAAAGCCAATTAACACAGGTAAACTTGACCAGATGTTGGCCCGGTTGTTTTCACCAAGCGTTGTTAAGCTATTGCACACAAATGAGCCGGTTGTATCGGCAGAGTCACAGATACTTGATGAAGCAATTTTGAATGACTATTTGCAATCGCTTGGTAAGGAAGTTGTTCGACGCAGTGCCCAGTTGTTTGCGCAGTTGTTACCTGGCTATATGAATAAGTTAGTAGAAACCGCAGTACAACGTCAAGAAAAAGACTTTCAGGAAGCCGCTCATAAACTTAAAGGTGCTGCTGCATCTGTTGGGCTTTTATGGGTGCAAAAACATGCGAAGAGGTTAGAACAAGAGCCGGTAAACTGGCATGGGTTGGAACGGCAATTGGTAGACTTTCATCTAAAAACAGAGCAGCACATGGCTGCTCTGTCTGAGTTCATAGAACAAGCTTAATACTTATTTTTCTAACTTACCCACAAAGCGGTAGCCTTCACCATGGATAGTGCTGATTAACTCTGGGCTATCAACATCTGATTCAAAATGCTTACGGATACGGCGAATAGTAACATCTACTGTGCGATCGTTTGGACGTAAGTCACGGCCAGTCATATGACGGATTAATTGCTCACGGGTAAAAATCTTACCTGGTGTGTCCAGCATTAAACGCAAAGCGCGATACTCACCTTTCGGCAGGCGACGGGCAACATTTTTTGGTGAAGTTAGGTTTCTGCTATTTTCATCTAACGTCCAGCCGTTAAATTTAACAACGCTCTTATGCTCTTCAACCACAGGTTGCGCTACAGTGCGGTTTAACAAATTGCGGGCACGGATAGTAAGTTCGCGTGGATTAAACGGCTTGGTTAAATAGTCATCCGCACCAATTTCAAGACCTAAAATACGATCAACTTCGCTGTCGCGGCCGGTTAGGAAAATTAAACCAATATTTTCTTTCTGGCGTAACTCTCTTGCCAAAATTAGGCCATTTTTGCCTGGCAGGTTAATATCCATTACCACCAGGCTTACCTTGTTGTCGGTAAGTTTTTGATTCATCTCTTCGCCATTTATTGCTTCGATGACATCATACCCTTCACCTTGAAACAGGCTTACGAGGTTTAAGCGGGTTACTTCTTCGTCTTCAACGATAAGAATCACAGGTGTTTGCATTGGATTTGTACCTTGTGTAAATTCTGTTAAGTTAATGGCTGGAATATGTTTTCTATATATGACGATCAATTGTCAAATAATACGCAATTATAACCATCAGTCCAATTGTTAACAAGTTTTTTGTTAACAATTGGACTATCCAAAGTGTGTATTAAACAAGGTTTGTTATTTTTCTCTTGCTAAGTCTATGATTTTTATGTTTTGTTTTCGATTGTAATCACTGGGAAGTCTATTTTAATTCGAACGCCCTGACCTAAAGTACTATCTAATAGAATTTTCCCGTTTAGTGCTTGTGTCACAAGGTTGTAGACCAAATGCATACCAAGACCGCTACCTCCTTCACCACGTTTAGTGGTGACAAAGGGGTCAAAAATACGTTTTTTGATTGACTCGGGTACACCTGCACCATTATCAGTGTAAATTAACTCACAATTGTTGTTACCCACTACTACATCAATATTGATTATGCCTTGCTCAATATACTCGAAGGCATGTATTAGACTGTTCATAATTAGATTAATTAAAATCTGGTTTATTGGCCCGGGTTTACTATCCAATTCAAGTTGCGCAGGACAATTGACAATAACTTGATGTTGGGTTTTTTTAAGATTTGGTCGAAGTGATAAAAGAACTTCGTTTATAAGCTGTAGCATATTAAACTGACGACGGTTGTCATTAGATTGGTCGACAGCAACGCGTTTAAAGCTAGATATCAGGCTGGCTGCGCGTTCCATATTGCGATAAATAATGCCTAAATTTTCTTTACTTTCCGATAGGAATTTAGCCAATTGTGAAGAAGTTAGTTTCTTTTCATCAAAGGCCTTTTGAATATCAGTAAGCTTGTCTTGTAACAAGGTTGATGCGGTAACACCTAAACCAATAGGGGTATTAACTTCATGTGCCACGCCAGCAACCATTTGGCCGAGACTAGCCATTTTTTCAGTTTCGACAATCTGATTCTGGTATTGGTGTAAGGTGGCCAAGGTGTTGAGTAATTCCTGATTAGATGTTTTTAATGCATCTGTACGTTGTTCTATTTTTTGCTCCAAACTTTGCGTTAACTGGCGATTTTCTTGCTCAGCAAGTTGTAATTTACTGATTTGCTGCTCAATTCTATCAAGCATCGTATTAAATGCCCGACCCAGCATATTGTATTCTTTGATTGGGGTTATTGGGGCTCGAATTTGGTAGTTTTTTTCTTTAGATACTTTTTGCATTACGTTTAGCAATGATTCAATCGGGGTGGTAAAACGTTGTTGTAGCTTCGCACTAACAAACAGCGCACTGCCCAGTGCTACGAGCGCAATAATGATGTCTAACAGAATTCTTGCCTGTATATAGTCATTTAACTCCTCCTGGCTCGCTCTAACGTATACATATCCTATGGTGCTGTCGCCATCAACTATTGGTTTGGTTAGCTCAATATAGTTATCGCTGACATAAGGTTTCAGAAACTGCTTTACTCTGGCGAACTGCACGGGGAATGGACCAACACCCTCATGATTGTAGATGGCGAAGAGGCGAAGCTCGTCAGAGTCAGGTTGCTGCTTATAAATGTGGATATTGTGCAGTATATGCACAGCTTTAAAGGAGTTTAGCCGGTTATCTTCTGTGTCGGCATCATCTTGCAAAATACTGTCTTTTGCATTGAATGCGATAATGCTGACATAGCCTTCAAGCTGCGCAACTAATTTCTTTTGCTGTAACTTCACATCCTGTGTGGTTGATATCAACATCGCAAGGCACAATGTCAGACTACAGATAAGCATAATCACCCAGATCAGTGCACTTTTAATGGAAGTGGTTTTATCTATTGCGATCATTCAGTTATCTCAATCACTTTTATAGCCAATGCCATTTGGCAACCTGTATTGATGTTATGCATATTCATGAAAATTAGCAAACAGCACTGGTAAATTTACTAAAGCCGATTATAGTTGAAACACTTGTTATACATGGAACGGATTATGAGTCTGTGGGAAAGTTATAAAACGAGTATTTTTCTTTGTCATCAAGCGCTAAATTGCGATATGGATTTTGCAATTATCAGCGCACAAAACCCCGCTGGTGTTACTGAGCATCCCTACCTTAATTTACGTCGAGATAAAGAATTACAAGCATATCTGAACCAGCAGCGGCTACCTCACCGCTCGGTTATTGGCAGTGCACCTGATCGCAGTTTCGAAGAAAAGAGTTGGATTGTGCTGTGTGATAAAGGTAACGCCATTGCACTAGCGAGACAATTTGAACAGAATGCGATTTATTGGGTAGAACAGGGTGAGTTGTTTTTAGTGCCTGTTCTGCTCTCATTTGGTGAGGAGAAATTAGGACGTTTTACCGAGCGCGTGATATTGCTACCTGATTAATTTTTCCGCTGCAATATATCTAAAATCCCTTGCAAGTTGTTGCCATAAATTACCTCCATCTGACGCTTTGTCATATTCCAACGTACTTTTTCGGCTTCCGTTGTTGGTTGCTTTAACAGTGCATTAAAATCACTGGCGCAGATACAAACAATAGCTGGCGCTGACATTTCTGCAAATTGCGCCGAACGATATAAAAGATGAGGGCAGGCTTTGGCGCGTTTTGGGTGCTGAATACACTGCAAGCTTTCAGCCGCTGTTGCCGGTGTTAACCACAGTAACAGAAACAGAGCTGAAAGTGCGCGCATAGGGTTTCCTTAGTTTTTTTGGCTCGCGCGGTAAATAATAAAGCCGTTTGCTTTGGCTTTAATACTAACCTGTTTAAAGGATTGCTGTAACAACTCCATGTACGCTAAATGACTATTGGCGACAATGGTAAGGCTACCGTTGTTACTCAAACGAACAGCACTTTGTGCAATAAACGTTTCTACAATACTGTAGTCAGTTTTAATCCCGGTGTGAAATGGTGGATTACTAATAATACAATCAAATTGTTTGGGATTGTCCGGTAAACCATCTGCTGCTATTACCTGTGCGCTAAGGTTATTTGCAGCGAGTGTCATTTGCGTGGCGCTAACGGCCAGACTGCTAATGTCAGAGCTAAATAGCTCAATTTTAGGATGTTTGCGTTTAAGAACGGCGCCTATAACACCGCAACCACAGGCAAAATCTAATACTTTGCCTTCGGTGATATTTGGCAAGTTATCCAGTAGCAATGCCGTACCAACATCTAACTTGCCATGATTAAATACGCCCGGTAAAGAATAAAGTGTTAACGTTTCGCCTGCGGCGTTAATGGTAAAACTTAACGCTTTAGTCGCAGTTAATTGCTGAAAGTCGCCATGCAGCGAAAACCATAAGCAATGCTTGGCATTGTCCAGTTTGTTGGCGTTTAAGCCCAGTTTTTGCGCATGGCTGCTTAGGCTCTTAATGCCGCCTTTGTTATCACCTGTGACAAATACGTCGGTACTGCTGGAAATAACAGATTTTAGTTGCGCAAGGGTAAAAGCAAGCTGCTCTTTACTTTTAGGATAAAAAATAACCACGGTGTCAAATGCGGTAGTAAAGTTAGGGCTTACCTCTGTATGCAATGTTACGCCAAGGTGCGACCAACACGCTGCTACGGCGGCGTCCGTGCTGTAGCAACTTAGCGTGAGTTCAGGCGCAACATGCAATATTTCAGCTGCCAGGCTATCAGCCATAGGCTCGACGATTAATACCTTGCTGCGCAGATCCTTGATGTTACGTAATACCAGTTGACTGGCTGTTGCTAGCATTTAGCTTTCCTTTTTAAACATCAGATCCCACACACCATGGCCCAAACGTTGGCCACGTTGTTCGAATTTCGTTAATGGTCGATGCTCTGGCCGCGCGACATAACTATTGTCAGCAGACATATTGGCAAAACCGCTAGCACCTTGCATAACTTCCAGCATATGTTCTGCATAATTTTCCCAGTCTGTGGCCATATGAAATACGCCGCCAGGCTTAAGTTTTCGGCGCAATAGCTGCACAAATTCGGCTTGTACAATGCGTCTTTTATGGTGGCGTTTTTTGTGCCATGGATCAGGGAAAAACAACTGCACGGTATCCAGGCTATTGTCTGCAATTGTATGCTCTAAGATTTCAACTGCATCGTGTTCAAACACTTTCAGGTTTTTGACCTGCTGGTTAGCTGCGTCAGACAGGCAAGCGCCTACACCAGGCCTATGTACTTCTATACCGATGAAATCTTTCTCGGGGGCTGCTTTGGCCATTTCGACCAGCGATTTACCCATGCCGAAACCAATTTCCAACACTTTTTCATTACTGCGGCCAAATACGCTATCCAGCGCCAGAGGGTTAGCTTGATATGTTAAACCATAGTCTTGCCAGTAAGTGTCAAGCGCATGTTGCTGCCCTTTAGTTAACCTGCCTTCACGCAGTACAAAGGAGCGTATTTTTCGCATATAAGTATTATTGTTCTCAGCTTGTTCGCCTTGCTGCTCGGTACCGTCAGTCATCAGTTGCTCCGCTATTCGTTTATGATGCGTATTATCCTTGTATTAGCCGCATTGCTCAACTGCGTTTGTAGTTGGCAAGCAATTCTGTGCTGCTTATACTGCGCGCATTGTTTAATTTTGGGGCCGTTATGTTGCAGCAAAAAGATGCAGTTTGGTTTTCAAATCAGTTGGTTAGCTGGTATCAGCAGCATGGCCGTAAAACATTACCATGGCAGCTGGATAAAAGTGCTTATAAAACCTGGCTTAGTGAAGTTATGTTACAGCAGACGCAGGTTGCAACGGTTATTCCGTATTTTGAGCGCTTTATGAGTCGTTTTCCTAATATCAATGCATTAGCCCAAGCGCCGCTGGATGAAGTGTTGCATATGTGGACAGGTCTTGGCTATTACGCCAGGGCCCGAAATTTACACAAAGCGGCTCAAACGATAGTGGCGCAACACAACGGCGAGTTTCCAAGCAGTTTTGACCAGGTTTTGGCATTGCCGGGTATAGGGCGCTCGACAGCTGGTGCCGTATTGTCATTGGCTTTGGGGCAGCATTACCCAATTCTGGATGGTAATTGTAAGCGTGTGTTAGCCAGGTTTGCTGCAATTGACGGTTTGCCGGGAGAAAAAGAAGTAGAGCAACAGTTATGGCAACTAGCAGAGCAATTAACGCCTGACAAAACCGGAGCCGAGTTTAATCAGGCGATGATGGATTTGGGTGCAAGTTTGTGTAGTCGCAGCAAACCAAACTGTGTGGAGTGCCCGCTTAAACTTCGATGTAAGGCCGCACTGCAAGGTGATCAAACCCTGTACCCAGGCAAAAAAGCTAAAAAGGCTTTACCTGAAAAACAGAGTTTTTGGTTGTTATTGCAACATGATAATAAAGTGCAATTAGTGCAACGTCCCGCTGTTGGTTTATGGGGTGGCTTGTTTGGTTTTATTGAATTTAATACATCAGATGAACGAGAAAACTATATTCAGCAGCTTATTCAGCAGCACGCGTTAGCTATCAATACAAAAGAAGAGCTTGCCGGTTTTCGCCATACGTTTAGCCATTTTCATTTATGGATCCAACCACTTTGGCTAACACTTAAAGCGATGCCCCTAGCAGTACAGGAGCAATCGGCAGCAACTTGGTTTACAATAGACCGCATTCCTGAGGTTGGCTTGTCGGCGCCGGCAAAACACCTGTTTCAACAACTCATTCGCACAGCCCCAATGCATAAGGACAATTCAGTATGAGCCGTACTATATTTTGTGAGTACTTAAAGAAAGACGCCCCCGGTTTGGATTTTCAACTGTACCCTGGTGATTTGGGTAAGAAAATTTTCAATAGTATTAGTAAAGAAGCTTTCGCCCTTTGGCAGGCAAAACAGATTATGCTGATTAATGAAAAAAAACTTAATATGATGAACTCTGAACACCGGCAGTTTTTAGAAACTCAGATGGAAGCCTTTCTGTTTAAGGGTGAAGACGTTGAGATAGAAGGTTACAAACCAGTAGAAAAGTAAGCTGATATAGGTACTTTACTAGCTAACCAGCTTTACCAGCGCTATAATTCGGATTAGAAAATTTAATAACTAATGAGATGTTATGGCGCGTCGTTTGCCCCCGTTAAATGCCTTAAAAGCGTTTGAAACTGCCGCCCGGCATTTAAGTTTTACTAAGGCGGCGGAAGAGATGTATGTCACTCAAGCCGCAATTAGTCATCAAATAAAAGCGCTGGAAGATCATCTTGGGCTAAAACTATTTATGCGTAAAAACCGCTCTTTACTGTTAACGGAAGAAGGGCAGAGTTACTTCCTTGATATTAAAGAAATATTTTTACAGCTGCATGAATCTACAGAAAAGCTGTTGGCACGCGGTGCTAAAGGATCTCTTACCGTAAGTTTACAGCCTAGTTTTGCTATTCAATGGTTAGTCCCAAGGTTAAACCAATTTAGTGAACAGCATCCTGACATTGATGTACGGATAAAAGCAGTAGACCTTGATGAGGGGTCGCTTACCGATGATGTTGATGTGGCAATTTATTACGGGCGCGGCACCTGGCGAAATTTACATGCGGATAAACTGCACACAGAATATCTGTTACCGGTTTGCTCACCGCTATTATTAAACAGCAGTAAGCCATTGGCCGAGCCGACAGACTTGCAATATCACAATTTGCTGCACGATGGTTCTCGTCGTGCCTGGAAAGCGTGGTTTACCACGCAAAACTTTAAGCATTTTAATGTTAATCAAGGGCCTATTTTCAGCCACTCATCGATGGTGTTACAAGCCGCTATTCATGGGCAGGGGGTAGCGCTTGCCCACAATGTTCTGGCCAGGCCTGATATAAACTCCGGGCGTTTAATTGTGCCGTTTAACCATGTACTGATTTCTAAAGATGCCTATTACTTAGTTTGTCGGGAAAGCCAGACAGAGCTTGGCAAGATCACCGCCTTTAAACAATGGATGATGTCGATGGTTGAGGCAGAGCAGGCAGCGTTTGCCGAGCAGCAATTCACAAATGCGGTTGCCCTTGACTGAGTTTATTATTGATAAAGCGCTAGCGCCCAAAGCTTGCTTGCTACTTTCACATGGTGCCGGTGCAGGCGCAAACAGTGAATTTATGCAGCAGCTTGCCAAGCAGCTTACGTTGAACAATATAGAGGTATGGCGCTTTAACTTTACCTACATGCAGCGTTTTATTGCGTCAGGTAAACGCAGTTTACCTGACAAAATACCGCAATTATTGCAGCAGTTTTGTGCAGCAATTGATTGTTGCGACACATCGTTGCCTAAATTTGTGGCGGGAAAGTCGATGGGGGGCCGCGTTGCTAGTATGCTACCGGCAGATATAAACATCTTGGCGGCATTTGCATTTGGTTATCCATTTCACCCGCCTAAGAAGCAAAGCTGGCGCACTGAACATTTTAACCAACTGCCGCGGCCGTTATTTATTATGCAAGGTGAGCGCGATGCTTTTGGTAATAGTGATGAGCTAGCAGATAAGCAATGGCCAGGCGTAACCCTGCATTGGCTAAATGATGGTGATCATGATTTTAAACCCAGAGTAAAAACCGGGCTAACACAAGCCGAGTTGATTGCGCAGACGGCACAATTTTGTAGCAGGATGATTGATGAAATACTTTTGGCCGTTAAGTAATAGTATTACTGCATTGTATGGTGCCGCCGTTGTTGGCCTTAGTGCTGTACTCATGCATCTTTGGCAAGCAGCTTTGAGTGACATTAATACGGCACGGGTTATTAGTGCTTTAGCAATATTTGCATTTCATACGTTAGCGTTAATGGCGCTAGGACAACAACGCCGGGACGCTAAACTGACTAAATTAGTTGCCCTGTTGTGGCATCTTGGTTTGTGGTGTTTTGTTTGGACTATACTGGCGGGTGTATTTTCCCTGCCGTTTTATTATGCACAACTGGCTCCGATTGGCGGTCAGTTACTTATAGCTGCCTGGTTACTATTTGCCGTAACAGCCTGGCAGCGGAGTTAACATGAAACAATTATTATTATACTGTCGTGCAGGTTTTGAAAAAGAATGCGCGGCTGAAATTCAGCACCAGGCCGGGCAGTACGATGTGTTCGGGTTTTGTAAGCTAAGTGCCAACAGCGCTTTTGTGGTCTTTGAAGCATATGATGCCGACAGCCTTGCACAGTTTTATCGTGACTTTCCGTTTGAGCAGTTTATTTTTATCCGCCAGTGGAGTCTGTTACAGGCGGAACTGCTGGAACTGCCGCCAGCTGACCGCATTGCGCCTGTAATTGAGGCGGTATTGGCTGCAGAGCTTAGTGGTTGCGGCGAGTTAAGGGTTGAGTATCCGGAAACCAATGACGGTAAAACACTGTCGACGCTGGCACGCAAACTTACTGTGCCGCTGCGTCAGGTACTGCGCCAGGCTGGTGTTATGTTGGCAAAAGAGCAAAAGCGCGCCCCGGTACTGCATGTATTTTTACTGACCGGCCAGCAGGGGTATGTCGGTTTGTCATATCCGGAGAATAACAGCCCACTGGAAAACGGCATTATGCGGCTTAAATTCCCCAACGAAGCCCCTAGTCGCAGTACGTTAAAGTTGGAGGAAGCCTTTTTACAGTTTATTCCGAAACACGAATGGGATAAACGCTTAGGTGGCGGGTTAAATGCGGTAGATTTAGGTTCGAGCCCCGGCGGCTGGACTTATCAGCTGGTTAAACGCAGTATGATGGTTACTGCCATTGATAACGGCCCTATGGCAGAGTCGCTAATGGAAACCGGCCAGGTTAAGCATTTAACGGTAGATGGTTTTAAGTTTGAACCACAAAAGAAAAATGTGTACTGGGTGGTTTGCGACATGATAGAGCAGCCACAGCGGGTTGCTGAGCGTATGGGCGATTGGTTAATTAACGGCTGGTGTCAGGAAGCCATGTTTAATTTAAAGTTGCCGATGAAAAAACGCTATGAAACAGTAACAGAAATTTTAGCGCAACTTGAACAACGCCTCTTTGAGGCCGGCATTAAATACCGGCTACAGGTAAAGCATTTGTACCATGACCGTGAAGAGGTTACGGTACATGTGCAAAATTTAGTCTTAAAATTCTGATATGTAGTTTGATGACTCAGTGCTGATTAATCAGCGCTGAGTTCAAGTTTTACCCACACCAACCGGTGATCTGAGCTGGCACCGCGCGAACCCACAAGTGGGTATAACGGATCTGCTTTTACCGGCCAGAACACACCACTGTCTTTAAGCGTGATGCCTGCTTTTGACGGCAGCACGTAATCGGCCCGCATACGCCAGCCGGCTGTATGATGTGCTGCGTTGGGATTATCCGGGGTGTGTTCGGCACTGCCTTTGCTTTGAGGCGGTTGGCTGTTATTTATACGGGGATGGTTGTACAGCGTTTTAATCGCTGCATGTATCGCATCGCCCTCTCCATCAACAGATGAATTTTGATCCCCCATTAACACAAAACGTGCTGTGTTATCTAAGCCACCTTTAACGCCGTTATCGTCATAAATGTATGCGCTGTGAGCGGGGGTAAGATAATCGACCCAAAAACGAATTTCATCGTGATTGCGAATGCCATTGCGGTTTTCAGGCCCGTCAAACACCGGTGGAGTAGGGTGGCTAACCAATACATGCACCGTTTTACCGTTAATATTTAAAGGCACATCCCAATGGCTTTTCGATGATAACGGAAATTCAGCCCAAGCCTCGCTACTGTACCAAGCATTGCCATCGGCTTTTTTAGTCGGCATAAAGCCTGGCATATCTTTCCATTTAAAATGCTGGAAGGTGCGGACCTTAGCGTTATCTATCGGGTATTTAGACAGCAGTACCATGCCATATTGCCCCGGATAAAATCCAAAGCCCCAGGCATCTGCGCCAATGCCGGTTATTTGGCCGTCATTGTCCAGATCATAGGGGCTGGGTTGGCCGGTATTAACTGTACTGTAATAAAAATAGGGATAATCGATAGCTGGCGCGGTACCTTGTGGTTTATTCAGATAATTACGAATAAACGCTTTTATGCCATGCTCCGGGTTTGCAATGTAATCAAACTCGTTGAGTAGTAGCACGTCTGGTTGCGCTATTTGAATAATGTGCGCAATGTTTTTAATTTGTGGCTGTTCGTCATTTCGAAGCAAGGACGGCAGCACGGTACCATCACCGAGTTTACCCTGAGGCAAATAGTTTTGTGCTTCCATACTGACGTTAAACGTAGCAAAGGTAACTTCAGTGGCACTCATATCTGATGCGGCTCCAAGGCTGAGTATAGAGCTAAGAAAAAGTGTATTGGAAAATTTAGTCATTAATCGAGAACTTATAAACCATATGGGTGTATAGCATAAAGCCCGCAACAGACAAAAACCAGCGTATGTCTGCAAATGCAGTAAAAGTCATTTTTTAGTCAATTTTAAGCGACATAGTGCGCAACTCTGACCAGCTATGTTACACTTGTATGGCAATCGCCTAAGACAATGAGAGGAACAAAAAGTTCCCACAAATCGGATTGGCGTAAGAAAAATGTAATATGGTTTCGTTACCATTATCTCCCAAATTGAACGCAACATTTGTTTTCAAGTGGATTTAGATAAATACCTACAACTACCAGGTGAAATACGATATGAAAATTAAAAATATAGCTTTAGCGGTAACGCTCGCACTTGGCGTTAGCAATATCGCTTTTGCACAGGAAACCTCATCAGCTGTTCGTGGTGTTGTCACTACTGAAGCCGGTACTACGGTTTCTAATGCAACTGTTACTGTTACTGATAAGCGTAATGGTACAGTTAGAACGTTAACAACTAACGATTCAGGTACGTTTTCTGCACGCGGTTTACAAGTTGGTGGTCCATACTTATTAAGCGTGGTCGGTCCTGAAGGTCGCATCGAAACTATAGATAACGTTTTTCTTAATTTAGGTGAAACTCAAAACCTGAATGTTGTTATCCAAAAAGAAGCTATTGAACGCATTGCAGTTACTGGCTCATTAATGACTAACTCTGCTTATGGCAGTAAAAGCCCGGTAGCTAATTTTGGTTTGGAAGATTTGCAAACCATACCTTCAATTAATCGTGATATTACAGATATCGTAGCTGCTGACCCTCGTATATATGTTGATGCTGGTTTTGCTCGTGGTATTCAATGTAACGGTGCCAGCCCGCGCTTTAACAGCTTGACTGTTGATGGCGTTAAAATGAATGACAACTTCGGCTTGAATAACAATGGTTACCCAACCGAACGTATGCCATTTTCATACGATGCGCTCCAACAAGTTTCTGTAGAATTCGCGCCGTTTGATGTTAAATATGGCGGTTTTACTGCTTGTAATATTAACGCTGTGACAAAATCAGGTGAGAACGAATTTAAAGGTTCTTTCTTCTATGATTACTCAAACCAATCTTTAGTTGGTGATAAATTAGAAGGTGAAAACGTACCTCAGGATGATTTCAGTGAGAAGCGCTTTGGCCTGAATATGGGTGGCGCTTTAGTACAAGATAAATTGTTTTGGTTTGCAGCTTACGAAAAATATGAAGGCGCTGATACCTTCACGCGTGGCCCTGAGGATACGCCAGCTGGTACACAAGTTGAAGGTTTAACTCAGGCGAATTTAGATCGTATAGCACAAATTGCGCGTGATGTTTATGGATACGAGGTTGGCGCACCTATTGGTTCATCTCCTGTTGAAGATGAAAAATTATTAGTTAAGTTAGATTGGTATATAAATGATGCGCATCGCGCGGCATTTACTTACAACTATAATGATGGTGGCTCGGTAAGAGAATCTGACCCGCGACCATTTAACTATGAATTTTCAGACCACTACTATGATCGTGGTGCTCAGTTTGAGTCATACGTTGCACAATTTTTTTCTGACTGGACTGATGAGTTTTCTACTGAAGTACGTCTTGGTTACTCAGAGTTAGATAACCGTCAAGTTAACATTGGCCCAGGTGGTATGGGCGAAGTTCAGGTAAGAGCAAGTAGCAGCCCACGTTCAACGGTATTTATGGGTGTGGACGATTCACGTCAGTCAAACAAATTAAACTATGACACTACTTTCCTGAAGCTTGCGGGTACCTATTCTTTAGGTGATCACTTGATCAATGCGGGTTACGAATTTGAAGAGTACAATGTATTTAACTTGTTCGTCCAGCATACAATCGGTGAGTACCGGTTCTATTCAATTGATGCTTTTGAAGCGGGTACACCTAACGAAATTTATTACGGAAGTGGTGCTGGCACAAACGACCCTAGTGATGCTGCGGCTAACTTTGGTTATGCAATTCACACGTTATATGCACAAGATGAATACTACATCTATGATTATGACCTGACTGTTACTTACGGTCTGCGTTATGACTGGTACAGCAGTAGCGATACACCTCGCGTAAACGATAACTTTGTTGAGCGTTATGGTTTTGCTAACGATGCAACTTTTGATGGCGAGGGTCTAATACAACCTCGTTTAGGTATTAACTGGAACTACAGTGATCAACTGGAAATTCGCGGTGGTGTTGGTTTGTACTCGGGTGGTAACCCCAATGTATGGCTAGCAAACGGTTATCAAAGTGATGGTGTTACACAAATTCAAATCACTGACCGTTCACCTGGCATCAATTTATTTGATGTACCATTAAGCGGTGCTGGAAACCCATTATTTGATATTCCACAGTCTTACTTTGACCAAGTTACAAATGCTACTGGTGATAGCGCGGTTAACGCTGTAGATCCAAACTTTAAGTTACCTGAAGAATGGAAGTATGCTTTAGGTGCTACTTATACCTTCGATGAAGGTTATGTGGTTATGGCGGATCTGATGTATACCGTGTCTAAAAATCAATCTATCGTACGTGACTTGGCACTAGTTCAATCGGGTACTTTGTTCGATGGCCGGCCGGTATATAAAAGTATCGAAGGTAATCGTGAAGGTGATTACATGTTAACCAATGCTAGCTCGGATGCTAAGCAGTTTTCATTTAGCACTTCTGTTAGCAAAGACTTTGATTTTGGTCTGAATATGTCATTTGCATATGCTTATATTCAAGCTGAAGATTCAAACCCAATGACAAGCTCTGTAGCTGGATCAAACTTTGGTAACTACGCACGTACTGACTTCAACAATCCAATGCCAGCAACATCAAATTATGAAACGCCGCATCGCTTTACATTCAGAGCAAGTTATAAGCACGATTTTGTTGATGGGTACACAACAACATTCAGCTTGTTAGGTTCTCACAACAAAGGTCGTCCTTACAGCTATACCTTTGATAGCGAAATCGCAGGAGATACATCGTCAGGGCGTCAACTATTGTATGTACCAACTGGTATGGATGATCCAAACGTTGTTTGGGGTGGTGTAACTGACAGAGATGGTGTTTACACGGCGTTTGATACTGAAGGCTTCTTTAATTATTTAAATGAACATGGTTTAAATAAATTTTCTGGTGGCATTGCAGGTCGTAACGAGTTTTACAGCGATTGGTGGACTAAAGTTGACTTGCGCATTCAACAAGAATTACCTGGTTTCATGAACGGTCATAAAGTGAAGGCGTTCTTTGTTATTGATAACCTAACCAACTTTTTAAATGATGATTGGGGTGTATTATACGAAGCGACGTTCCCACAAACAGCAGCGGTAGTTGATGCAGCTGTAAATGCACAGGGTCAATATGTGTTCAACGAATTTACTAATCAGAATCCACAAGGCCGTGTAGCAACGCCTTCACTGTGGCGCATGACAGTAGGTATTGAATACAAGTTCTAATGCTTGAACCTGTAACATAAATTAAATGCCCGCAATATGCGGGCATTTTTTTATTTCTTAATTAGCCTTTTTTAGCGATAATTGCCGGCTAATTTTATAAAAATGAAGGTTGAAGTGGGAAAAAATACCATTATTGCCATTGCCGGCGCGTCTGCATCAGGTAAAAGCCTTTTTGCTTCAACTGTTTACCAGGAGTTGGTTGCAGAGTTAGGTGGTGAGAGAATTGCGATTTTGTCTGAAGATGCTTACTATCGCGATCAAAGCCATTTATCGTTTGAGCAGCGTACTTTAACCAATTATGACCACCCCGCAGCATTTGAACATGAATTGCTGGCAACACATTTGCGTGCGCTGCGCAGTGGTAAAGCCATACAAATGCCTCAATACAGCTACAAAATACATACCCGTATTGATGAAACGATAACCGTACAGCCGGCTAAAGTGATTCTGGTTGAAGGGATTTTATTGCTTACCGATGAAAAGCTACGTGATCAGTTTGATATCACCGTATTTATGGATACCCCTCTGGATGTATGCTTATTGCGGCGGATTAAACGTGACTTAGAAGATCGAGGCCGAAGCCTTAGCTCTGTAACTGAACAATACGAAAACTCGGTACGGCCGGCATTTTTTGAATTTATTGCCCCGTCTAAGCAATATGCCGATTTGGTGGTGACCCGTGGCGGTAAAAACCAGATTGCGATCGATATAATAAAAGCAAAAATTCGCCAGTTACTGGCGGAATAACAATAATCAGGGAATAACGTATGATGGGATTAGTGGGCATTTTCGCCCTGTTACTTGTTGCTTATGCCGCTTCAGCCAATCGCAGCCGTATAAACTGGCGTACTGTAGGAGGCGCTTTTGCTATTCAGTTAGCCATAGGAGCTTTTGTTCTGTATGTGCCAGTTGGTCAAGAAGTGCTATACAGCATTTCAACTTTTGTTGCGGATATCATTAGTTACGCTACTTCAGGTATTGAGTTCCTTTTTGGTGACATTGGACGAAAATCTCAGGGGTTCATTTTTGCCATTCACGTTTTAACAATTATCATTTTCTTCTCGTCGTTAATTGCCGTGCTGTATCACATTGGTGTGATGACGTGGGTTATTCGTATTATCGGCGGCGGCTTGCAAAAACTATTAGGAACTAGCCGTCCGGAGTCTATGTCTGCTGCGGCAAATATTTTTGTTGGTCAGACTGAAGCGCCATTAATAGTGCGCCCTTTTATTCCAACGATGACACGCTCGGAACTATTTGCGGTAATGGTAGGCGGTTTAGCCTCTGTTGCCGGCTCAGTTCTGGCAGGATATGCCGGTTTAGGCATAGAGTTAAAATACTTAATTGCAGCAAGTTTTATGGCAGCGCCTGGTGGCTTCTTAATGGCGAAAATGATTTTGCCTGAAACTGAACAGCCCAAAAATGAGTTAAATGAAATTAAAACAGAAACAGAGCATACCAATCTGATTGATGCTGCTGCGGCCGGTGCTTCAAGCGGTATGCAGTTGGCGTTAAATGTAGGCGCTATGTTGCTGGCCTTTGTTGGTTTAATTGCACTGGTCAATGGCGCTATTGGCGGCATTGCGGGCTGGTTTGGTTATGAGGGGTTAACGCTACAGGTGATCTTTGGTTACGTATTCCAACCGTTGGCTTTTATTTTGGGGGTATCCTGGGATGAAGCGCGTATGGCAGGTAGTTTTATTGGCCAGAAGTTGGTTATTAACGAGTTTGTCGCATACCTCGACTTTGTGCAGGTGAAGGAGCAGTTAAGCGCGCATACCCAGGTAATCGTTACGATTGCGTTGTGTGGCTTCGCCAACTTTTCTTCTATTGCCATTTTATTAGGTGGTTTGGGCGGTATGGCACCAAGTCGCCGGGCTGATATTGCTGAGCTGGGTTTAAAAGCTTTGCTAGCGGCAACATTAGCTAACTTAATGAGCGCTGCTATAGCAGGGTTCTTTTTTTCTTTAGGCTAAAAAACAGGTCTTTTATATGACACAGCAAGTTCCAACGTTAGATATAAGACGGTTTGCCACCGACAAAGATAACTTTGTTGCCGAAATTGGCAAGGCCTACACTGAGTTTGGATTCTGCGGCATTAGCGGCCATGGCATTCCTGACGAAGTGGTAGATAATACATACAAAGCAATTAAGCAGTTTTTTGCTTTACCCAATGAATTAAAAGCGCAGTACTTCAAGCCTGGTCAGGGCGGTGCTCGCGGTTATACTGCCGTTGGTGTTGAAAAAGCGAAAGACTCAAATCATCCGGATCTTAAAGAGTTCTGGCATGTTGGTCGGGAGTTGGATGGGCCTGCGCCACATCCAAGTTTATATCCTAATGTTTGGCCAACCGAGGTTGCAGGTTTTAAGCAGGCAACTTATGCGTTGTTTACCGAACTTGAAAAGCTGGGAAATACCGTGCTAGAAGCATTAGCGCTATTTCTTGGCCAAGAGCAAGGTTACTTCGCTGATAAAGTGAATTACGGTAACTCCATTTTACGACCCATTCACTATCCACCAATTAAAGATACTTCTACGCAGTCGATTCGCGCTGGACAGCATGAAGATATAAACCTTATTACATTATTGGTTGGTTCCAATGAAGCCGGTTTGGAAATTTTGCGTCGCGATGGCAGTTGGTTACCAGTTACGACAATTGAAGGCACTATTGTGGTGAATATTGGCGATATGCTGCAACGACTGACCAATCATGTGCTGCCATCGACAACACATCGCGTAGTAAATCCTGCGGGCGTTGCTGCTGGTGAGCCACGGTACTCTATTCCGTTTTTCATGCACCCAAACCCGGATTATGTTATTGAAACACTCGAAAGCTGTATCAGTGCCGACAAGCCCAATCGTTATCCTGAACCAATTAACTCTAACGACTATTTAATGCAGCGTTTAGAAGAGATTGGTTTGCTTAAAAAGGCCAAATACTAGGCTACATGCTTAGTATTTGCTCGAACGATATAAAACCAGTCAAAATGTGTATTTTCGCAGTTGACTGGTTTTTGAAACTCGCTATACTGCACGCCATGTTAGACGCTCAGCGTAAAACATAACGCAGATGTGGTGGAATTGGTAGACACGCAAGCTTCAGGTGTTTGTGCCCACAAGGCGTGAGAGTTCGAGTCTCTCCATCTGCACCAAATTAACCGGCCTAGGCCGGTTTTTTTGTGCCTGCAATCCTTGCAGGCATCCCTTCGGGACCAGCCTTCGGCTGTCCAAAAATGTTCCGGACATTTTTGTGCCCCCCCAGACTTAACGTTTTAGTTCAATTCGGCGAATAAAGTCTTCTACCAGCATGTCATACAGTTTGTTACCCAAAAACAAATCTTCTACGCCGTCATCGATATTCGGGTTGTCATTTACCTCTATAACATAAACATTGTCGCCATCTTGCTTTATATCTACACCATATAAACTATCGCCAATCGGTGCGCAGGCACGAATTGCTGCATCAAGAACATGCGCGGGAACCTCGTTGATAGCGCAGGTGCTAAAACCACCACTTTCAGTTTTTGCTTTACCGTGTTTATATATTTGCCAATGGTTGCGGGCCATAAAGTACTTACAAGCAAAAATAGCCATACCGTTTAGCACACCTATACGCCAGTCATATTCGGTAAAGGTGTAACGTTGTGCCAAAATAATTGCACTTTGTTCAAACAACACACTAAGTTGTGAGCGCAGTTCTGTTAAGGTTTTTACTTTAACAACACCGCGGGAAAAGCTGCCATCCGGTATCTTCAGTACCAGCGGTAAACCTAACGTATCAGCAGCACGCTCTAAATTATCCTCATCCTGTTTAAACAGCATAATACCATCTGGCATGGGAACCTTATGTTGTTCAAACAAGGTTTGCAGATAGACTTTATTACCGCAGCGTAGAATGGAATTAGGATCATCTATTACTGCGAGCCCTTCGCGCTCTGCTTTCAATGCCATGTGAAAGGTGTGATGATTCACCCCGGTAGTCTCGCGAATAAATAGCCCGTCGAATTCTGCCAACCGATGAATGTCTTTTGCACCAATTTGTTCAGTATCCATTGCGGCTTTTTTAGCTGCTTTAGCAAACAGTTCAAGTGACTTTGGCGTACAGGGTGGGAATTTTTCTTTTGGATCAACTAGGGCTTGTTGATCTTTCGAGATGGATTATTAGACAGCATGATGGGCTGGTACAATTACTTTCGCCAAAAACTAACCATGACAACCCATC
>NZ_AUDG01000037.1 GCF_000425345.1 Rheinheimera baltica DSM 14885
AAGCGAATTATCCATGTTGACTGGTATTAAGGGCGTGTTTTACACGAGTGAATATATAACTGAAGAGCCGGATGCGGTAATTCCGCACGTCCGGATCTGTGTGGGGGCGGCTCAGTAATGGGTCGTTCTACCACGATTATCTTAATAACACCAACAATCAGTTACAACAAGTTGCAGCGGCCGGAGCCAAGTTTGCCCCTGGCACTGGCGTGTTGTCAGCACTTTGCCTGGCGCATGGCGAGGGGGTTGTCGGTCAGGCAGCTTTGCACGCGCGCAGTTTGTGCATTACTGATACCAGACTTATACCCAACTATGTTTGTGACGACGCCAGCCGCTCGGCTGAGCTTAGTGTGCCCATTGTGTATCAGGGCGAAATAATAGGCGTACTTGATGCTGAACATGCCCAAGCGGGTTTTTTCGGACAGGCTCAGCAGCAATTCACCGAAGCATTCGCTGCCATTCTTGGGCCACGGCTTGCTAACTTAATTGTCCGCCCACGTATGACAAGCCGCCAGCCGTTTTTTAGCGCTGGCTCGCGTGGTGAGCAACAACACTCAATAGTCGCTGAAAACTGGCTTACGCAGGCGGAGTTCAATAGTACTTTACTGCAGGCATTAAAGCATTTCTACACCCATAGGCGTTGGCAGAGTTTGCCCTTACAACGCCTGGCTTTACTGCAGCAAACTAAGGCAAATACTGCTTTAGCGCAGGGCGCATTGAAGCATCAGCTGGTTGAAGCGATCGCAGTTATGCGTCAACACACTGCAACGGCGTTGTGGGGAAATATCTTACATGCGCGTTACATAGACAAGCAGGACCAATTATCGTTAGCGGACCAGCAGTATATGGCATTTAGTACGCTGCGCCGCCATCAGCAGCTGGCCCAGCAACATTTGCTGCAGCAGTTATGGCAGATGGAACTGTTGTCGCGTTAATTTAAATGAGCACTTTGTTAGCATTTTGTTTGGCCTGGCTTGGTTAAACTGAGCTTGAGTAGACAAACCGCAACAAGGAGGCTCAGATGAAACTGCTTTTATTCGCTACAACATTAACTACCATTGGACTGACTTTGCCGTTACAAGCTGCCCAATACGATTTACCCTTTAAAGGGCAACATTTTGCCGACACAGAAAAAGTGTTTACCCGTGATCATGCTGTAACTACGTCGCAGGAGTATGGCTATGACTTTGGAGGTCGCCGCTACGACTTTGACAATTCACGCTGGACATCGGTAACCACTACACTCGATGCCTACAACGCCAGCCCTACCAACAATAAATACATGATTTACAACAAACCGGTGCACGCAATGCGCGCGGGTAAAGTGGTGGGATGTTGGCGCAATGCACCGGAAAACCCAAGGCCAAAATTGTCAGGGGATTCAGAACTTACTCGCCCATGGCTGCATGCTAATTTTAAGTCCGGTTTAATACCCGGTGGTGGCAACATGTTGTGGGTTGAGCATGACGATGGCACTCGTATGTTATATGCACACATGATACCCGGAAGTATAAGCTCGCGGCTTTGCCCTCACAGTGACAATCTGTTCCCTGCTCCTAAGGGCAGCAATAGTGAGTTTATCTATGTCGGCGTAGAGCCTGCGCAACAGGCTATGATCAGCAAGGGCCAATATCTTGGCCGGGTCGGTAATAGTGGCAGTTCTACCGGGCCACATCTGCATGTACATTTGCAAAATAGCAGTGGTGTTGGCCAGCCAATAGTATTTAACCGCGGTATTGCCACAGTGCCTGATAATACTAAACCTTATGGCGATAGCTGGAAGAGTTTCGCAGGCAGTACTATTCCGCAGGGGAGCCAGCTGATTTGGGCTCCCAGAACGGTAACCACACGTTATGCGCGGCACGCAGTTAAAAGTGAGGCCTATCAGGGGGTGTTTCAGCATCTGGCAGATTCTGGCTTTAAACCAAGCTGGCTGGATGGTTATAATGCCAGTGGCAGTGTGTTTTACAATATGGTGTGGCAACCGTCTAATCTGGCATGGCGTGCCTATCATGGCCGCAGTTCAGCGTCTTATCAAACCGTGTTTAATCAGGCTATAGCAGATGGATATGTGCCTGTTCATGTTGACTCACACAGCAGCGGTATTGGGCCGCGTTACAGTGTAATCTTTGAAAAGAAAGCTCTGGCAACGTTGGCGCGGCACGACCTTAGCTATGCGCAACATGTTGGTGTGATGGAGCAGGCTAAAGATTTAGGCATGCGCCCGGTAAGTGTGTCCGTTATTTCCAGTGGCGGCGAGCGTCGATACACTACGCTGTATCACAAAGCACCGGTAGGCAGCTGGACTTTAAGTTCACAACTATCGTCAGCGGCATATCAGAGCAAAGTGTTAAATGAAAAAGCCTCAGGACGCCGGCCTATATATGTGACGTCTTACCGGCATCAGGGCAATATCAACTACAGTGCGGTATTTGCACAGTTCCCATTAAAAACCTGGGAGGCGCGTCATGGCCAAAGCTCGGCCACTTATCAAAACAACTTTAATAGTTTTACCGAGCAAGGGTTTAATGTTGAAACTGTTGCAGGTACCGATGGTTTGAACTTACAACGCTTTGTCGCAATCTGGGCCAAGTAACCTAAGTTGAGTGGCAGCGCTGGTTTTGGCTTGCGCTGTCTGTTATTTCAGACGACTGATTATTGATGAGAACATATGATACCAACTAGTACACAACACGTTATTGCACAAAGTGATTTTTACCTTGAGCCTGAGCTCTTTTATGTTGCGCAGGTAAGTAAGGTGAACACGCCAGGCCTTCACCGATTGGTGTGCCAGGATGAAAAAGAAACAACAGTGATAACCACCGAATCGGGTCTGGCTGATCTTGATGTGATTGCCCGTAATAAAGAGCACTGGAACCTATTCGTGATTAACTGCGCCAACCCGTTCTACTGTGTCGGCTTCTTAACCGCCATTTCTACCGCCATGACTAATGCAGGCCTGGATATTTTGCTCACATCTACTTTTAGCCGTGATTTGGTATTTGTGCCGCAACAACATAGTGCCCAGGCAACAGAGTTGCTGCTACAGTTGGGGTTTCGCCAGCAACAAGCCATTCCGGCATAGTTGCAGCACCTAAGCCAAAACAGGGCTAAAGCCGCGAAATACCTTGCAATTGTGCTCTAAATCAGTAAAATGCTGCAGCCCTTCAGTCTGACTGGAGGTGTTGTTATTTTTTATAAAACCTGAACGATAAAATTAGAGGGCCTTATGGTAACTATTCGTTTACAACGTGGTGGCGCGAAAAAGCGTCCATTTTACCAAGTTGTGGTAGCGGACAGCCGTTTTGCTCGTGATGGCCGCTTTATTGAGCGCGTGGGTTTCTTTAACCCAATCGCTGGCGGTACTGAAGAGAAACTGCGTCTGGACCTGGATCGCGTTAATCACTGGGTAGCACAAGGTGCTTCACTGAGTGATCGCGTTGCAAATCTGGTAAAAACTGCTGAGAAAGCATCTGCTTAATTAGCAAAAGGTCGTGTGGAGTAGTCAGCTTGAGTGAGAAAGATTTAGTCGTTCTTGGCAAATTTGGTGCAGTTTATGGCATCAATGGCTGGCTGAAAGTTAATGCTTACACCGACTTCCCGGAAGGGATTTTTGATTACACACCCTGGCAAGTTAACTATCAGGGTAACTGGCAACCAATGCAGGTTTCCAGCTGGAAGCGCCATGGTAATGGCCTGATAGCGAAACTGGACGGCGTCAATGATCGTGATCTGGCACAGCGTTATGTTAATGCTGATATTGCCGTAGCAAGCCACGCACTGCCTTCGTTAGAAGACGGTGATTATTACTGGAAAGACCTGATGGGCTTGGCAGTAATAAATGTAGCAGGTTACCACTTAGGTGAAGTGACCGACATGATGGAAACTGGCTCTAACGACGTTCTCGTGGTTAAGGCTAATCGTACCGATGCATTTGGTCAGAAAGAAAGGTTGTTGCCGTTTTTAGTTGATACTGTAATTAAAAGCGTCGATTTAACCGAGCGTCGCATTATCGTAGACTGGGACCCGGCGTTTTAATGCCTGAGAACAATAAGTTGTGGATTGGCGTAGTATCGTTATTTCCGCAGATGTTTGAAGCAATAACGCAATATGGGGTAACCGGCCGGGCTGTAAAGCAAGGTATTATACAGTTGCAATGCTGGAATCCGCGGGATTACGCCACGGACAAGCATCGCACCGTTGATGACCGGCCTTATGGTGGTGGCCCAGGTATGCTGATGATGGTGCAGCCGCTAAGTGACGCAATACGCGCTGCTAAGCAAGCTGCAGGTGAGGGTGTACACACGGTGTATTTGTCGCCGCAAGGCCGCAAGCTAGACCAGCAAGGTGTCACTGAACTGGCGCAACGTTCTAAGCTATTGTTAGTAGCTGGCCGTTATGAAGGCATTGATGAGCGCGTAATAGAAAGCGAAATTGACGAAGAATGGTCAATTGGTGATTACGTGTTAAGTGGCGGTGAATTGCCGGCGATGACACTGATAGATTCAGTTTCTCGTTTAGTACCTGGTGTACTTGGGCATGACCAATCAGCAGAGCAGGATTCATTTGCATCCGGTTTGCTGGATTGTCCGCACTATACAAGGCCTGAAGTGTTATCAGACAAACAGGTGCCATCAGTATTACTGAGTGGTAACCATGAAAATATACGACGCTGGCGTTTAAAGCAGTCTCTTGGGAGAACCTGGCTTAGACGACCGGATATGTTAAATTTCCTGGCTCTGACTGAGGAGCAACGACGGTTACTGGCTGAGTTCCAACGTGAACATCAGCAAGAGTGCCGGACGGGGCAGCAAGAAGACAGTTAATCCAGGTAAAGTGAGATTGTTATGAGCAAAGTTAGCCAAAACATTATCAAAATGCTTGAAGATGAGCAGTTAAAGCAAGACGTTCCAGCGTTCGCGCCGGGCGATACTGTTGTCGTTCAAGTAAAAGTAACTGAAGGTGATAAAACGCGTCTGCAAGCTTTTGAAGGCGTAGTTATCGCAAAACGTAACCGTGGTCTGCACTCTGCATTCACAGTACGTAAAATCTCTAATGGCGAAGGTGTTGAGCGTGTATTCCAGACGCACAGCCCAATGGTAGATAGTATCACTGTTAAACGTCGTGGTGCTGTTCGCCGTGCTAAGCTTTACTACTTACGCGATCGTTCAGGTAAATCAGCGCGTATCCGCGAAAAGCTTAACTAAGCTACTGTTTAAAGGCCGACTCTTGTCGGCCTTTTTTCTTTGTGGCATGGTATTGCTATGACCACACAGCCCGCTCCCTTAGCCGAACCTATTCTTAGCCTGCTTGAAGGCCAGTTACTTAGTATAATTCTGGCATATACCCCTGCGGATCATGTAATCGAAGAGCATTACTTGCTACGGCGATTAGGTCTAAAATTACAAACTGAGATGGCCGTTAGTGAAGATCTCGCGCGATTTCAGCAACACTTTGTGTTGTACCATTTGTTATATCGCATTCAACGGCAGTTGCTTGCACAGCAGCAGGGTTTTCTAAATATAGGCCTGGCCAAAGTGCAATTTTTAGCCATTACACAGGCACCTCAACAGCATAGCGATATTGGCCGGCGCGACTATTATCTGGACTGGTACAATTTCTACAGCATGACAGAGCAATTACTTGAGCAGCAACTAGAGGCGTTTTGGCAGTATGTCGATACACGGCAGACGACATTAAATAATGTGCCTGAGCAGCATGCTCGCAGCCTGCTTGACCTACCAAAAGATTTTAGCCTTATACAGTTAAAGAAAGCCTATCGGGTTAAAGCCTTACTGCTACATCCCGACCGTGGAGGCGATCAGCAGCAATTTATTCTGTTACGACAGGCTTATCAGCAACTTTTGCTGCTTTTTTAGGCTTTATGTGTAAGTTAAATTGTACAGTTTTCAGTGTTGAAAATTAATTGCTCACATCTTGATTTTATTGGTTTAGACTGGGTTGACGCTTAAGGCTTGTATCTTTACTATGTGCAAACTGTATTTAATTGAATACGTGTTGTATTTATAAGTTTACACTTTAGCGCAGCTTAGCAAGGTCAGCGTTTTTACCTATGCTTTATAGCTACAGCACGGCATTGTGGAGTTTAAGCATGAGTATGAAAGTTGATGATTTACGTATTGTGGCGGAAAAGCCGTTAAGTCCGCCGGCAGTGTTAAAAAAAGTCCTGCCGTTGTCAGAGCAAGGCGCAGAGTTTGTGCAGCGGGCGAGAAATGACATCGCTAACATTGTGCATGGCCGGGATAAGCGGTTATTGATAGTAACTGGCCCGTGTTCTATTCATGATCCCGTTGCGGCCATTGAGTATGCACAAAGGCTAAAACAGTTACAGGTTGAGTATGCCGACAGTCTGTACATAGTGATGCGGGTATATTTTGAAAAACCACGCACTACGGTAGGCTGGAAAGGCTTTATTAATGATCCACATTTGGACGACTCGTTCGATTTGGAAACCGGCTTAACCTGGGGGCGTGAGCTATTGCTAAAAATGGTAGAGATGGAATTACCTACCGCCACCGAAGCGCTGGATCCAATAAGCCCCCAGTATCTATCAGACTTAATTAGTTGGTCAGCTATCGGCGCGCGCACGGTGGAATCGCAAACCCATCGAGAGATGGCCAGTGGTTTATCAATGCCGGTAGGTTTTAAAAATGGTACTGATGGCAACTTAAATATCGCATTAAATGCCCTGCAATCTGCAGCCAGTGGTCATAGCTTTATTGGTATTAATCAACGCGGTGAGGTGAGTTTAGTGCAAACTGCCGGAAATCCGGATGGTCATATTATTTTGCGTGGTGGCGCCAAGCCTAACTACGACGAGCATAGTATTGGCGAGGCGCTTGCCAAGCTGGATAAGTTAAATTTACCGCGTGGTATTGTTGTTGATTGCAGCCATGGTAATTCAAATAAAGACCATAACCGTCAGGGTGAAGTCGCACAAAATGTATTGGCTCAGCGTATTGCAGGCAATAAAGCCATTATAGGCATTATGCTGGAAAGCCATCTTCATGCTGGTCGCCAGGACCTGGTTGATGGTAAAGCAGATAAGTATGGCGTGTCCGTTACCGATGCATGTATCGATTGGGATGCCACGGCAAAGCTGCTGGCAAGTTTGCACCAGCAAATGCAACCGGCGGTAGCGGCGGCGTAATATGATAAAGCTCGAAGCACAGCAAGCACTTGCACCTTTACGTGAGCAAATTGACAGTATAGATAGCCAGTTGGTTGCCTTGCTGGCGAAGCGAGCCAAGGTTACTGCTCAAGTTGGTAAAATAAAGCAGCAGTATGCGCTACCGGTGTATGTGCCGGAGCGTGAACAAGCGCTATTAACTGCGCGGCGAGAGCAAGCCGAAGCGCTGGGCGTTTCGGCTGATTTAACTGAAGACGTGTTGCGACGCGTTATGCGCGAGTCATACCAAACGCAAGAAAGTGGTTTTGTTTGCTGTAAAGACGGTGGCGGCAAAGTGGTCGTTGTTGGTGGTGCTGGTGCATTAGGTGCTCGCTTTGTCAGTTTGTTTCGGCGCTCTGGCTATGAGGTTGTTGTGTTGGAACAGCAAGATTGGCCAAATGCGGAATCGCTTTGTTCAAATGCCGTATTGGTATTGATGGCGGTCCCTATTACGCTGACCGTGCAGCTGATTAATAAGTTGCCTGTGCTTGGGGCTAACTGTGTTCTGGCAGATTTAACCAGTATTAAAGCTGAACCGTTGCAGGCGATGCAGGTTAAACACCATGGGCCGGTGCTGGGCTTGCACCCTATGTTTGGCCCTGACATTACCAATTTGGTGAAGCAGGTCGTTGTGGTATGTCATGGTAATCAGGTGGAAGGTTATCAGTGGCTATTACAACAATTAACGGTATGGGGCGCCGAACTTACTGAAAAAACAGCTGCAGAGCATGATAGGGCAATGCAACTTATTCAGGCGATGCGACATTTTTCGTCGTTGGTTTACGGCGTGCATTTGGCTGATGAAAATGCTGACTTAAATGAATTGCTGCAGCTAAGCTCACCAATATACCGGCTGGAACTGGCAATGGTGGGACGTTTGTTTGCCCAAAATGCTGAATTATACGCGGATATCATGCTATCGTCTTGTGATGTCGCGACTTTGCTTGAGCGTTACCAGCAGCGCTTTAGCGTGTTACTCGAATTGCTCAAACACCAAGACAAAGCGGGTTTAATGGCGCAGTTTGGCAAGGGGCAGCAGTTCTTTGGTCAGCTAGCTGGTCAGTTTTTGCACGAGAGTAAGCAATTACTGCAAAAAGCTGCCGATAGCCGCAGTTAAATTTGCCCTAACAACAGATACTGTCAAAGGGCGGCTTCCTTACGGCGGCTTTTTCAAGCAGTAGTCTGATTGTTAGTTATTTTTTAATTTCGCTATAACCTGGCTTAACTTCATAGCATTTGAGCCTTTAAACAACACTATGTCACCACTGATAAGCGCTGAACTGAGTAATTCTGGCAAGGTGGCGGTATCTGGCAAAATTGCGCCCTGAATATTGTCAGGTAGCAGCGGCCATAACGCGGCCATGTTTTTACCCACCAAAAACACTTTATTTACGCCGGCGGCCAAAAGTGGTTTTAGTAAATCGCGGTGCAGTTTCTCCGATTGCGTGCCAAGTTCCAGCATGTCTGCCAATACGGCTATGGCACGACAATCGCGTTGTTGGCTATTTTGATGCTGGGTATATTGATACAGCAATTCCAGGCTTGCTTTCATCGAGGCTGGGTTGGCATTGTAAGACTCGTCCAATAGCACAACGTTTTTTCCTGCTATTTCAATCTCAATTCTTTCGCCCTTACCTGCTTCAGGGCTAAAGCGTTGCAGATACAAAGCATGCTGCTGCCAATTCATTCCCAGTTGCCGCAGCGCGATTAATACCGCCATACTGTTTAACACCTGGTGCTTGCCAAGTTGCCCCATGTTGTAGTGAAACGCCGTACCAAAAACGCTGATCTCAACCTGTCCTGTGGCAAAGTTGTAACTGCGTAACCGAACATCTGCAAGCACACTTTCACCATATAGAATAACCTGAACACTACTATTGCGCGCTTTCATTAGTACAAAATCCAGGCATGGCATATCAGCATTAATAATGGCTGTGCCACCTGCAGGCATGTTGTAAAACAGCGTCGATTTAAGCATGGCAATATCAGCAATATGACCAAACGACTCGGCATGAGCATTAGATAAAGAGGTGAAAATGGCAATATTTGGCCGGACGTAAAACTGGTGATGTTCGAACTTTTGCGACGCCGATACTTCCAGTACGGCATGGTTTGCACCTTGCAGTTTAGTTAGGCTATGTAGCGAGTCTTGAAATAAGTTTCTGTTTTTGCCTTTGGTGACGAATAAGTCGCCGGTGTTAGGGTTAAGCGAAAGCGCTTGCTGTAACATCATAACTGTGCTGGATTTTCCCGCTGAGCCGGTAATGCCTATTAGCCGGCACTGTGAGTAATCCCGCATAAAATTGGCGGCTTTTTTTACCAAACTAAAAGTATTATCTATCACCAGCACGTTAGCGTCGGGCACCAGCGCCAGTAGCGAGTCAGACATGGCATTAGAAACAACGAAGTTGTTATAACCCAGTTGCTGCGCTTTAGTGAGTATTTCAGCAAGGGTTTTATTCGCCTGATTATGTTGCTCTTTGGGCCAACTTTCGTCACGCAGAACAAAAAAACTGTCCGGCCGATAATCATGAAACGAGGAGCTAAAACCTGCGCAAGGTGCAGCAGTCTCACCTTGATAGAAATACAAGCCATCAGCTGCAATGTGAGCAAGCCATTGACTAATACTCAGTCGCTGATTGTCATCCTCTTCATCAACCTTAAAAGGTTGAGCAATAACGGAGTGTTCAGTATCGACCAAGCGCACTTGAAAATCGGTTAGTTTGTTGTCGGTAAGTATTTTTTGCGCGACACTTTGCCACCCATCGCCGTTATCAACCAATGATACAATCAGGCTTTGGGGTGCAGCGCCTAGCTTTTGGTATCGCCCGGGAGAATTAAACACAAAATTACCAATAGAGTAAAAAATCTGGCCAGAGCCAAACTGTTCGATCGTATCGGCTGTGTGGCTACCATGAGCAATAATATAATCAGCGCCAGCGGCGACCATTTCGCGGCACCACTCCTGCTGTTTTACCGTTACCGGCTTGTAGTCAATACCTTGCCAATGTGGGCACATGATAATGGTTGCATCTGGCTCATCGTCTCTAAGTTGCATTAGGGTATCAGCCCAGTACTCGCTGTCTGCATCGGCCACGCCGGCGCTATTGTCGCTGGCAAAAAATCCATAGTCACGGTAGCGCTTGCCAGCCAACATGGCATTGAAAATATAGATTTTTTTAGCGCAATCTGTTGGGTGGTTAATGATGTAAGGTAGGGTGGCGCGTTGTTGGTTTTGTCCCGCACCTATTACGACAATGCCGGCTTGCTCTAGCTGGGTAATCATATCCAACAGCGCATCGGCACCAAAATCCATGCTGTGGTTATTAGCCAGCATCACTGCTGTTACGCCTATTTTTTTTAAGATAGGAATAAATACATCCGGGTTGTCACGTCCAGGATATTGCTTGCCTGCTATAGCTTGCGCCGGCAGACTGCTAAGCACAGCCTCAAGGTTTATAATAACTTCATTGCTGGCATCTAACGCTGGCAATACCTGGCTAAAGAATTCTTCAGGTTGTTGTTGTAGCCGGGAAAAGGCTGCAGGATAGCGTTCACTGGCGCGTTCCAGGTAGTAATACCCCAAACTGGTGTCACCACAAAAACTAATTTTGAAACTGCGAGTCATATCATTCCTCTAAACATCTTGCTTGATATCTTACCCAGCACAGCCGCTGTATCAGAGGACATTTAGTTGATTTCCTCGCGTTTTTGCTGTGCTTTTTTGCGACGCACTATAGCATTCTAAAACCGTTTAGTGGCGTGAAAATGCATTAGGCTTCTAACTGGTAAAAGTCAGTAATTAACTTCCAGGCATGCTCTGGGGTATCAGCGTATTGGATCAGTTCAAGATCCTCCTGGCTAATTAAGCCTTCCTCTACCAGCATGTCAAAGTTAACTAGCCGCTGCCAATAGCTTTTATCATAAAGAATTACCGGTACCCGCGCCGCTTTTTTGGTTTGAATAAGCGTTAATGTCTCAAACAACTCATCCAAAGTGCCAAAACCGCCAGGGAACGCAACCAAGGCACGAGCACGCTGTAAAAAGTGCATTTTACGAATAGCAAAGTAATGAAACTGAAAACATAGTTCAGGTGTAATGTAGGGGTTAGGTTGCTGCTCTCTAGGGAGCACAATGTTTAAGCCAATACTCTTACCTCCGGCATCCATCGCACCGCGGTTAGCCGCTTCCATTACTCCCGGTCCACCGCCACTGATAATAGTCATGTTGCAGTTATCATGGCAGCAGCTAAAGCGGGTTGCCAGGGCGGAAAATTGCTGCGATGCCGCATAATATTTACTGTTTTTCAGCTGTTTTTTAGCGCTGTTTAACGCTTGCTGATGCAACTCGGTATCGGCCTGTGATAGCTGCTGTTCTGCTATCAGCAGTGCCGTTTTTGCCTGGTCTGGTGAGATAAACCGTGCGCTGCCAAATACCACGATAGTGGCATTAATATTGTGCTGTTCTAACACCAGTTGGGGTTTTAAATATTCCAGCTGTAAACGCACATGACGAAGTTCGTCTTGCATTAGAAACTCGTGATCGGCAAAGGCCAGGCGAAAGGAAGGGTTATTTTGTAGTTTGGCAACAGCATCTATTGATTGCTGAGCGGACGCCAAATGGCGTTCGTTTAACTGATGTGGGTTTGTCGTCATAGCAAATCCTTGGCAAGAGTATTCATGATGGTAGCACTACTATACGTAACTCTGTAAAAACGAACAGTTACTTTGATATAGGCTAATCTTTGCTCAGTACAATTGCGTTATAACTACAGTATGTAAACCGACAAGGACTATCCAATGCCTCTTTCTGCTACGCTTGAGTTTATAGGAGCCGCGCAACAAGTTACCGGTTCTTGCTATCTCATCCGTCTTAATAACATGCAAATATTACTGGATTGCGGCATGTTGCAAGGCGCTGATCAAATTCGTGAATGGCATAAGTTTCGCTTTGCTTTTAAACCCAAAGATATTGACCTGGTGATATTGTCACACGCGCATATTGATCATAGTGGTTTATTGCCATTACTGGTGGCGCGGGGCTTTGACGGTAAGATTATTTGTACGCCGGGTACTGCGGAGTTGTTACCGGTATTGTTGAAAGATTCAGTACATTTGTATTTGAAAGACCTGGAATGGCAAAACAAAAAGGCTGCCCGCGCCGGCAAAAAGATACAGGAGCCAGTGTTGTCGGTACACGACGCCGACCGTGTTGCCAAGTTATGTGACCCCATAGGATATAAACAACGGGTTATCCCATTACCTGGGCTTGAATTGGAATTTGCCGATGCCGGCCATATTCTGGGTTCTGCCATTGTTCAGCTTTGGCTCAAAGGCCATAAGGGCATGCGTAAATTAGTGTTTTCTGGCGATTTAGGCAACCCAGCAACGGTGTTGATGTACGACCCAACAGAGATAGGTCAGGCTGATATCGTGTTGATGGAAAGTACGTACGGCAATCGTAATCATCAAAATATGGACATGTCATTGGATGAGTTGGCTCAAGCACTACAGCAGGCCGATAAAGACGGCGGAAACGTGTTTATACCAGCCTTTGCATTGGGCCGTTCGCAAGAAATTCTGTATTACCTTGCGCTGTTGCATCATCAGGGGCGGTTAAAGCAGCGCATGGTGTTTCTTGATAGCCCAATGGCAATTAGTATCACCGCTATTTACAACGATTACCTGCGCACATTGGACCAAAAAGATTTGGCTGCTATCGGCTTTAAACCTGGCATGCAGCTAGAAGATTTACTGCCAATGCTGCGCTGTACTGAAAGCGTTGAAGAGTCTATGGCGATAAACCGTGTTACCCAGGGCGCCATTATTATCGCTGGCAGCGGTATGTGTAACGGTGGCCGTATTGTGCACCATTTAAAACACAATTTATGGAAAAGTTCGAATCATCTTATTTTTGTTGGTTTTCAAGCTTATGGCACTCTTGGCAGGCGTTTGGTTGATGGCGAGCGACGGGTGAAGCTGTTTGGACAGGACATCGTTGTTAAAGCCAAAGTACATACTATAGGTGGCTTCTCAGCGCATGCCGGTCAGAACGAACTGCTGGATTGGGCTCAGGCAATAGGTGGGCAGCCAAAATTTTATCTGGTACACGGCGAGCCAGAATCACAGCTGGTTTTGCAAAATGAGCTTAAAGCACTGGGTATACAGGCTAAGATCCCTGTGAAAGGAGATGTTATCGAGCTGTAATGTAGAATATACAATTTGTTACCTTTGAAGTGTGGTTTGTTATTATGCGCCGACATATAGTTGACAGCTAATATAGATTAACCAAAAGACATACGGACGAGTTGATGCATAAACCTTTTATTCTCTGCAGCGTTTTACTGCTAAGCCATGCTGTGCAGGCAGACAACAGCGAACTGGCAGCCCAGGTTAGCGCACTTTGGAAAACTCAGGATTATACGGCAGCACAGACGCTATTGGCGCCGTTGGTAAATAAAAAAACCAAAGATGCTCAGTTATTAGCATTACTGGGACGGACTGAAGCTGGGCTACAAAATATGGAGGTTGCTGAAGAGCTACTAGAGAAAGCGCTAAAATATAATGCACAAAATGCCGATTATCAGCACTGGTATGGTACAGCCAGTTGTAATTTGGCCAGTTCTGCCAGTATGTTTAGTGCCATGGGTTATGCCAAACGCTGTAAAAAAGCCTATCAGGCAGCACTTGAATTGGAACCGCAAAACCCGCGCAGCTATATCGCGCTGGGTAGCTTTTTAGCACAAGCACCAGGCATTGCCGGTGGTGATAAAGACGAAGCCTTAAAATTGGCGCAGCAGTTAAGGCAACTCGATCCCTTGCAAGGAGCACTGTTGGCATTGAACGCCTCGGATTTATCAGACGATACCGCCTTTAACGCATTGTTAGCGCAAGATGAACTGCTAGCCCAGCGGCCAGAGGCTTATTTACAGCGCGGAATTGCTTTTTCGCGTGCGGACGAACATGTTACCGCTATCACATTATTTGAACAGGCACAGGCCATGGAAGCCACTGATGAAGAAGCGCGCGCAGCTAAACTGCAGGCACTCTATCAAATAGGCCGCTCAGCGGTCGTTGGGAATGTCGATTACAACAAGGGTATTGCAGCATTACAGCAGTTTATTCAACAGCAGCCTGCGGCAGATAACATTGGCTGGGCAAAACTGCGACTTGGCCAATTATTTATTGCACAACAACAACGTGAAAAAGCCATTGCAATATTAGAACCGTTAATGGCGATAACGAAAGATAATCAGTTAAAGGATGAACTGCAAAAATTGCTCTGAACGGCTAAACACACTTAGTGTAAAATGTGAGTAACTTTGGGTAGTTCATTAGGCATTTTATGTTAAGACCAACATTGAAAGCCATTCATCATGTGGCAATAATTTGTAGCGATTACCCGTGCTCAAAACGCTTTTATACTGAGCTTTTGGGCTTGGTTGTCATCGCTGAAAACTATCGTCATGAGCGCGACTCCTGGAAACTCGACCTGGCGCTGCCAAACGGTAATCAGCTTGAGTTATTCAGCTTCCCAAACCCACCACCGAGGCCAAGTAAGCCAGAAGCACAGGGGTTGCGTCACCTCGCTTTTTTGGTTGAAGATGTTGCAGAATTTGTCGCTTATCTTACCAATGAGGGCGTAACAGTAGAGCCTATTCGTATCGACGAATTTACCGGTAAGGATTTTACCTTTTTTCAAGATCCTGACGGTTTACCACTGGAGATATATCAGTGCTAATTACTTTTTGTGAACGGATTATACTTTTACACCATATAGGCACAAATATTTTAACGGCCATATTGCTTAATATTTTGGCCTTGGATATGTTTGATTACATTTTTTAAACCATCATCCCCACGTAAGTTCAACCTTAACAATACATTCTTTCTAAAGGATCAAATATGACATTAAATAGCGTAATGGCAGTGCTCTGTGGCACGTTGTTATTGACGGCATGTGGTGGAGGTTCTGACTCAGGCGATACCGGAACGGGAGGCGGACCAAGCGCTCCGCTTAGTACCGCGTATTATGGCATGTGGCAACTTGATGGTGATACCTATGTGGGTATCTCTGAACGATCGATTACGACCTATGTTAATGATCCTACACAAGGTTGTATGGAAGTAGGCTTGTTTAACATTTTATCCAGTACGGCCAACTCTGTCGTCACTGAAGATGTTGAGACGAGCGAGCGCAGCACATCGCGCTTTGCAATGAGTAGCGGAAATTTGCGGGTAACAGAAGATAATGTAACACTTGAGTTCGTCCCCGGCGATTATCCAGATTTATCTAACGGTTGTGGTAGTGCAAGCAGCGTAAGGAGCATGACATTTTCGCTGGCGCTGGACTATTTGCCTCCTGCGGTCAGCATTAATCGTGGTGTGCAACTCACTGGCCGGGTGGAGTACCAGTATGGTGTGCATTTTGATATAAACCGCAACAATGTTGCGGATGCGGGCGATGTACTTGTGCAGTTACAGCATTTTAAATCAGCATCTGGCAGCGCTGAGGAAACTGCATTGTCCAATCTGGGGGCTAATATTTGGGCAGTGTTTCCGCGAAAACAGGCGCTAGGAACAACAACTACATCCTCAAGTAATAGCGCTAACATGGTTCAGGTTCAACAAAATGATTCTGTGTTGACATTCAACGTTGATGTGAGAACGCACCCCCTTGTAGGATTTATTGACGCCCAGACACCAATGTTTGTTTACACCTACATCAATTATCCTCAGCCCGAAGCCGATGTCATTGCCGGATGGTTGGATGGTCCGTGGAATTGGTCGTCTGAAACACATGAAGATCGCTACCCAGATAGTGGCTTTACCCAACCTAACTTGCACGCCAATATGCAAATGCTGGATGCACCGAATGATTTAATCAAAGGTGAAGCAAAGTGGGTAGACATTAATGCTGTAAGCTTTTCGTTTAGTCAGTAAGGCTATCTAATGTTTCAGGCACACTAACCGAAAATAGCTTCTGTTCGGTTAGTGTGCAGGCGCAAGACTCAAAGATATCCAAATTATCCAAATTATCCAAATTATCCAAATTATCAAGAGTATTGCCAAACCTGGCATACAAAAATTCAGCCTGCATTTACCTGAGTTGGCTCAATATCCTCACTAGGATAACAGCCTAGTACTTTGATAAATTTAGTAATTTTATTTAGCTCTTCTAAAGCTCGCGTCATGGCGTAGTCGTTTAGATTGGCAAAAACGTCAACGTAAAACATTTCTTCCCATGGGTTACCGTTAATCGGTCTTGATTCCAGCTTACCCATACTGATGCCATGCTGTTTCAATACTAATAAGGCATCAACCAGGGCGCCGGGTTGTTGGCCGGTATACATGATAAAGGTAGTTTTCGACGGTATGGCTTTAGCAACAGTAACTGGTTTACGCGCGACGACAATAAACCGGCTAACATTGTCTTTTTGGTTGGCTAAATCACGGGTAAGCACTTGCAAACCGTATAACTGTCCGCCTTCCTCACCACCAATTGCCACAATGGTTGGATCTTGTTGTTGTTTAATGCGATTGAAGGCGTCAGATGAGCTGTCGCAATACTCAATTTTTACCTGCGATAACCCCTGCAGGTATTGGCTGCACTGGGCGATAACTTGCGGATGAGCGCAAACCTGACGAATTTTGCTTAAATCTGTACCTGGCAAGCCGAGTAAGCAGTGGGCAATTGGGTGCGTTAATTCGCCAACTATGGATAACCGGGTGTGCTGCAGTATGTCGTACACTTCGTTAATGCTACCTGACGAGGTGTTTTCAATCGGTAGCAGGGCATAATCGGCGTGGCCCGTTTCTACTGCCTGAACTATTTCGTTAAAGCTGTCACAGCCTTGTTCGATAATCCGCTCAGCGCGGCGGGTAAAGTATTTTTGTGTCGCCCAGTAACTGTAAGATCCCTGGCCGCCGAGAAATGCCACCCGAACAGCCGGGCTGTCGGTGCCGTTAAGCTGGCCCTGAATTTTTGCCTGTTGCTGCAATACTGAATCTTCAATAATGACATGATAAAGGCGGGTAACGTATTGTGCGTCCAGTTTTAGCGGCTTGCCTTGTTCAATTAAAGATACTAAAAGTTCCTGCTCGCGTTTTTGATCACGTATCGGTTTGTTTTGCGCCAGTTTAGCGTCGGCTACAGCGAGTGCAAGTTCACGCCGGCGTGACAGCAAACCGAGTAACTGCTTATCGGTGTCGCTAATCGCGTGACGTATTTCATCCAGTTCCATGTTGTTATCTCTTGTATTGGCAAATTGGCAAAAAAAAACCTCCCTGGTTGGGAGGTTTTCTGGTTTTACTGCGCGCGCAGCTTACCGCCTCCCATGTAAGGTGGTAAAGCTAAAAAAGCTGAGCGCGATAATAAGTATTTTCATGATCTCTAAAATAGTCCGTCTGGATGGCTAAAGTCAACCCTGAGGCGTCAACAACAACTGATATTTTTTTTCTCCGGGTAAAAAGGGTAATGCAACTTCGTTTAACCAATAGTGATGGTCTGCACGGTAAAAAGGCGACAAAGGATGGCCAGACTGACCCGCAGGAATGGTTAAAATACCTTTATGCTCCTGACCTGGCGCAACCACCATTCGTTCTGACTGGCCAAAGCCAGGTAGTTGTACGCGAGGCATGTGCCTGTCACCCTTCATCGGGGTTTGCGGCATATTTAACCAATCACCTAACAGGGGTATTGCTGACGCAAGTGGGTGGCGAATATTGGCTTGATTAACCTGGCCCCAATTACTTTGCGCAATACTGCCGTATTTTTGCTCCAGTTCAGTTTTACTCTGTAGCACAGCTGCCAGTAGTAACTCTTTCCAGCTTGCGTAACCGTAGGGTAAGGTGTCAGTGCGCTGTTGCTGCAGCATTTGCCACATGGGTGTTTCAAGAGAAAATTTCAAATCCTGGCTGCGGGCACCCTGTTTCTCCAGCAAGGCAGAAAGCGATGCGAACTGTAACGTCAGCAATTGCTGGCGAAAGGCACGAACCAGCGTGTAGCCAACAGCATCGACGCTGGCGTTGTTGCTGTTGGTTTGAACGAACTGTCGATAAGACTGCAATTGATGTTCGGTAACCGTATCGTGGTCCAAGACATTTAATAAAAGCTGCTGCCAGCGCTGGAGCATAAAGGCACGATTATCCAACTGAATATGATGTAAATCTTGCTCATTGGCTTGAGGTAAGGCTTCAAGGCCTTGTTTGATTTGCCAGCCTCGGGCACCCAAATCATAACCGCCATTACCTATGATATTGTAAGCATCACCGCCGATCATGCGGGCATTTGCAGTCCATAGGCGGTCTGATGCGCTGTACTGCGGCTGTTGCTCAGCATCGTAGTAGCCAAGCCAGCGTTGTTCACCAGTGCTCCAATCTTGTGCAGTATCAAAATCGCTCAGCTGCCGTTTAGGTATCGGCCCGATAAGGCTCCAGCCAATCTGACCATGGCTATCTGCTACCAACAGGTTTTGTGCTGGCGCACCAATGTGTGGTGCAAGGCGCAATGCATCTGCGACGTTACGGCTGTATTCGAATTGCAGCAGTGAGAGATTTACCGCAATAGCATCATAGGCTACCCAGCGCAGAGCAAAGAGGTGGTTGTCGCCAAAACGCACAACGGGGCCCCATTGTGTTTCTGTCAGCTCCAAGGTTTCGTCAGGCTGGCCAGCAACCTTAATGGTTTCATAGTGATAAATAAAAGGTTGCCAGCCCTCAGGTGTGAGGTAACGTTTGCCATCATCCGAAAGTGTCAGTGTGATTAAGTCATGCCAGTCTGCAGTGCTGTTGGTAAAACCCCAGGCGATATGGCCGTTAGAGCCCGCAACTACTGCGGGGGTGCCGGGTAACGTCACGCCGCTAACGGTATGCAGGTTGCCGTTTTCCCGCCAGTTAAGCTGCGCTTTATACCAGGTGCCTGGCACGCGAATACCCAGATGCATATCGTCGGCTAAAATTGCGCTACCATGCTCGGTTAAAGTACCTGCAACGGCAAAGTTATTGCTACCAATATCGGCACTGTCCATTAAGCTGCAATCATTACATGCGGTTTTCTGCGTTTGCAGCAATTCAGGATAGGCTGAGGTGGGCATCGGCACAGGGTCAATAACACTTCCATCCAGCGCGGCTTGCCAAATATCCGAGTGCTGCTGTAAAAAATCGTACCATGGTGCTGGCAAAGACTGTTTAAGTACTGTCATCGCATAGTCATCGCGACCAACTTTGCTTTGTAGGTCGATATACATGCTATAGATCACTAAAAAAGAATCACTTGGCTGCCAAGGCTCAGGGCTTTGTTGTAACAAGGTATACTCGAACGGCGGCAGTGTAAGAGAAGTTAAGCCTTCATTTACGCCTTTAGTATAAGCACTCAGAAGGTGTTGCTCAGATGGGTTTAGCAATGCCAATGCTCGCTCAGCCCGGAAGCGAAAACGATGACGCCGCTGCGCCTGATCTGTGTTTAATGCCCGTTCACCAAATAGTGCTGACAGCTCTCCGGCTGCGTTGCGGCGCAAAATGTCCATTTGAAAGAAGCGCTCTTGTGCATGCGCAAAGCCCAGCGCGAAGGCGGCATCGTCTCGGTTAGCAGCATGGATGCTAAGATAGCCTAAAGCGTCACGTTCAAGTCGGGTGGTGTTGCTTATATTACTGGTTTTTTCGCCCTCATAAGCGGGTAAACTAAGGCGTAACAGGGTGTACATTAACACTACGATTACGGTTAATAGCCCGATTAAGATGCTAAGCGTCCACTTCCACCAATTCATATTTAAGCTTCTCTGGTATAAAATCAGAAACTTAGCATAACGGAGAGCCAGACCAATGCAACAAAAAGTAAAAGTATGGGATATCGCTGTCAGATTTTTTCACTGGAGCCAGCTGGTTTTGGTCGCGCTGCTTTGGTATACCGGCGAAGAGGGGATGATGGCGTTGCATCAGTTGTGTGCCTTTAGCTTGTTGGCATTAGTAATATCGCGTCTAGTATGGGGATTTTTCGGCAGCAGCACGGCCAGATTTAGCCATTTTTCTGCCTCACCGGCTAAAGCGCTGCGCTATTTGCGCAAACCGTTCGCTGTTGCAGGTCACAATCCTGCTTCGTTTTATATGATAGTGTTATTACTGTTGCTGCTACTGGTGCAGCTGCTAAGTGGGTTGGCTACCTTTGATAACAGTTACCTCAGTGATGGCCCGCTCGTGAGTGTGCTACCTGCCAGCTGGGTTGAGGTAGCATCAGATGTGCACAGCATTAACATTAATATTTTGTTGGCGGCAATTGCCATTCATGTCGTTGCCGCTGTGTGGCATAGCTTACGGGTGCATAATGTTATTCTGACCATGATAACCGGCAAAGACAGTGGGGTATCTGAAGAGATAGTCTTAAAGAAAAACCGCTGGTTTTTTCTACTGTTAACAGCAATATTAGTGTTGTTGTACTGGTGGCAGGGCGCCGCACTGGTGGCGCTACTGTAAACGCACCACCAGTTTGCTGGTTGATTATTCTTTGTATTGTTCGTGGCAGGCTTTGCAGTTGCGGGCAAAGTTGCCAAAGGCTTTACGAGTTTCAGCCTGGTCACCCGCATCTGCAGCGGCTTTTAATGTTGCTGCATCACTGACTAATTTCGCTCCACGGCTATTAAAGTCGTCTAAATTCTGCCAAATAGCTGCCTTGGCATCGCCACCGCCTTGTTCCGCACCTGGCACTGTAAACGCCTCCCAAGGCAACGATGTTAAGGTAGCAAGTGCCGTTGCGCGTTTTGTAACACGTTCAGCGTCATAACTCACTTCGCCTTTTAACATGTCTGCTATGTCTGCCATGTTGTGGCGAATAAGTTGAAAGCTGGCTTGGCGATACGTGACACTGTCTTTCGCGTCAGAAAAGGCACTACCGGCGCTAGCCGAGGTCGAAACGATTGAGATAAAAAGGGCCGTTATTAGTTGTTTTTTCATTGATTCGTTCTCTTTTGTTGAATTTACATGCAATAATGGATTCGTCATATCTTAACAGAATGCAATATCTTGCCAATAATCAATAGTCTTTAAAAATACAGGCAGAGTGAGTGAAGGACGTTACTTTTATTAAACCAAGCGGAATGGATTCACTGGGGCGTAAATTTGCGTTGGTGGTTTTTGTCGCAATTATTATTGCCGGCTTTGCGGTGGGATATACCGTACTGGTAATGCAACAGAGCATTGCGTTGCAGCAGCAGCAACAGGTCACGGAGCAATATGCTCAGCGTTATGCCAGACAGCTGAACCAAGACTTTGTAGAAAAAGAGCAAAAAGCGATAACAGTAAACCAGATAGTCATGCGCGAGCTGGCATCGCAACCACTTGTTGCTGCCAAAACTCAAAAAGCACTGGCAGATGGTAGTTTCCGCTCACAAGATGATTATTCCGCTGCGTTTATTTCTGCCAATGAATATAACCGTCGCACCGCCGCATTATTCGACAGAACAGCGCCGATATGGCAGCAATTGTCGCCATTGGTGTTGCAAGACTTCTTCAATTTTTACTTTATTTCAAAAGAGCAGTTTATCCGCATATCTCCAGGTGACTGGGCCTTGCAGGTAAATGTTGAACATGATTTCAATAACGATTTGTTCTACAGCGTTGCCTTACCTGAACAAAACCCTACCCGTCAGCCTCGCTGGACCCCGGTATATTACGACAGCATTTGGAAAAAGTGGATGACGAGCCTGATAATTCCATTGTATATAAACGATGAGTTTATCGGTGTTACGGGTTTTGATTACAGCCTAAATGACATTATTGAATTATTGCCGCCCACAGACACTCAGTTTCAGAGCCGTGCCTTTTTGTTTGATGAAAACGGCATTGTTTTTGGTGCTTCAGAGCAGCAACTAAGTGCAAATACGGCAATGAATACGCGTTACAGTGGCGTTAAACCAGAGCATGAAGCGTTGCAACGTTACGCAACTCAAGTTGCGGCGACGCCTAATGCAGTGAGTCGGGCTGCGTCTATTACACCTGATCAGCTAATATATGCCGCGCCGTTAACACGGCTAAATTGGTATATCGCGGTGTATACAGAAAAATCTAAAGTACTGGATTCATTAACGGCGTCACGTTCCCGGCTGTTACTGACGTTCTTTATTGTCGCCATATTGGTAGCACTATTTTTGCAGTTAGTGGTGTATCACTTTTTGCTTAAGCGATTAAACCGCTTGTCTGCAGCCATAAATCGGTTGTCTCGCGGGGATTTGCAGCAGGTAATGCTTGATGACAAGCAAGATGAAATCGGGTTGTTGAATCGCGCTTTTGGACGCATGTCTGCCGAAATTACCGAGCTTGTTAGTGGCCTAAATGCGCGGATTGAAGAAAAAGAACAGGCCGAACGTTCAGCGCGAAAACTTAGTAAAGCAGTGTCGTTTTCCAGCTCGGGTATCGTACTAACCGACCAATTCCTTAATATCGAATACATTAACCCGTTTTTAACGGAAATGATTGGCGCCAGTGCAGATGAACTGAACCAGCAACCTGTACATAGTTTGTTTGCCACCGAAATGCATCATGTTGGTGAGGAGATAACTCAAACGGTATTGGCGCGTCAGCATTGGCGAGGTGACATGCTATTGCAGTTCCAGCAACGCCAGCTCTGGGTGTCGCTAGCTATTGCGCCTATTCGCGATGATAAAGGCGATATCAGCAATTACGTTTGTGCAATGCAGGACATTTCGTTTATCAAGCAAAGCCAAAAGAAAATGGAGCAATTAGCCTACTATGATGTGCTTACCGGGCTAGCTAACCGAAGCTACTTCAGAGATCAATTACGTAAAGCGATTGCGATGGCTCACCGGGGGTACTACAACTTTGCCTTGTTGTATTTCGATTTAGACGAGTTTAAACGCATAAACGATACACTGGGCCATGATGCCGGTGATGAGCTGTTAAAAGAAATATCCAAACGCTTGATGGCGCGATTACGTGAAGAAGATACTATTGCCCGTCTTGGCGGTGATGAATTCGCGGTAATATTAAGCGGCATTAAAGATCGTGCTCAGGCCTCAACGATAGCCGCAAATTTACAACAGGCATTCGCTGCACCGGTAAAACTGGGTAATCATGATGTGTCCATAAGTGCCAGTATTGGTATTACCGTGGCGCCAGAAGATGCCTCAGAAGAAGAGTTACTGTTAAAGCACGCAGACCTTGCGATGTACGAAGCTAAAGCCCGTGGAAAAAACACCTTTCATTTTTTCAGTCCTGATCTTAATGAAGCAGCAAATGAACGCTTACTCATTGAAAATCAATTGCGTGAAGCGATTCGTGAGCACCAGTTCTTACTTTATTACCAGCCAAAAATTGATATTCGCGATAACACTATCATAGGTTATGAAACCCTGCTGCGTTGGTTGCGGCCGGACAATACGCTTGTGCCACCGTTGAGGTTTATCGGTGTGGCGGAGAGTACAGGGTTAATTGTACAAATTGGTGAGTGGATTATTTGGGAAGCGTGCCGCTTTTTATCCCGCCAACATAGCCGTGGCTACACCGTATCGTTATCCATTAACTTATCTGTTCGCCAATTTAATGATGACAATTTGCCAGAAATTGTTGAGCGAATTATTAAACGCACAGGGGCCGATCCGGCGTACTTAATTTTCGAAATTACCGAAAGTATGTTAATGGGAGACACCGATGCGGCTATTAACCAACTAAATCAGTTAAAGCGCCTCGGAGTGTCTTTATCTATTGACGACTTTGGTACAGGCTATTCGTCGCTTAGTTATTTAAAGCGATTTCCGGTAGATGAGCTGAAAATAGATCGCTCGTTCGTCAAAGATATTCCTGAAGACCGCAATGACATGGATATTGTCGCGGCAATTATCGCTATGGCACAGAAGATGAATCTTCGTGTTGTGGCCGAAGGAGTAGAAACAGTCGAACAAGCCGATTTTTTAAGAAAAAATGCTTGCTACCAGGTTCAGGGCTATTACTACAGCATGCCATTGGCAGAGCAAGAGCTTAGTCGGCTGAACTTTGTTATTAGTAGTTAACTTTTAATTCAGGAACACGTTATGACCATAAGCCGCCTGTCGAAGGTTGGTTCTGCGTTGCTTATCGCTTTTGCCGCGAGCAGCCAAGCTGATCAGACCTCTCCGTTACAAGGTATCATTGATAAAACGCCTAATTTAATTGCCCTGACCGGTGCTACTGTTTACACCGAACCGGGCAAAAAACTACAAAACGCCACCGTTTTAATTTCCAATGGCCGTATCAGTGCTGTTGGCACAAGCGTTGCCGTTCCAGCGGGTTATCAACAAATTGATGCTAGCCGCTACATGGTGTATCCAGGTTTTATTGACCCCTATACTCAATATGGTATTGAGGCAGCAAAACCGGCGGCTCGTGGTAGCTATCGTGATGCGCCGGTCTACAAAAATGACCGCAAAGGAGGCAATGCCAGCAATGCCGCTATCCATGCGGAGCTTGACTGGATAAGCGAGTTTAAACCTGATGCGAAAGCAGCAGAAGCGCTGCGGCAGTTAGGCTTTACTGCTGCGCAATCAGCGCGATTTGACGGTATTTTTCGTGGGCAGGCTTTTGTCAGCGCATTAGTGGACGGTTTGCCAAACGACGTTGTATTAAACGCCAGGGGACCGCAGTTTATGGCGTTTAGCAAAGGGACGTCAGAGCAAAGTTATCCGTCTTCTCTTATGGGCAGTATTGCACTGATTCGTCAAACTTTAAGTGACGCTAATTGGTATAACCAGGCTTACGGAAAAACAGATGTGCGCTACTTTAATGCGCCGATTGAGTATAATGCTGCACTGCAAGGCTTAAGTAACATTAATCAGCAAGGTGCCATTTTTGAAACCACTGATGACAGATCGATGTTGCGTGCACATCTGTTGTTAAATGAGTTTAACCTGACCAATGCCACTATGGTGGGATCGGGTTATGAATATGTGCGACTTGATGACGTTAAAGCGATGCAGCGCAAGCTGATACTGCCATTGAATTTCCCCGCAGCGCCAGAAGTTGAGCAGCTATCAGACCAGATTGATGTAAATCTTGCAGATTTGCGGCATTGGGAGCGTGCCCCAGCGAACGCAGCAACATTGGCAAAAGCGGGTGTCCCATTTGCATTAACTACCTTTAAGTTAAAAGACAAGAAAGATTTCTGGCCAAATTTACGTAAAGCGGTAAAACACGGTTTATCCGAGGATACGGCGTTAGCCGCGCTTACCACGGTACCCGCTTCTATTGCTGGGGTGTCAGACAAGCTGGGTAAAATTGCACCTGGTTTTCAGGCAGATTTAGTGCTGGCCAGTGGTGACTTATTTGCTGATGGTGAAATTGTTGCCACTTGGGTGCGCGGCAAACAACATAGCATTAAACCGATAACGCCGATTGAATTTGCTGGTGATTACCAAGTCTCTGTTGCGGGTAAACCTTTTACAATTAGTTTGACCGGCGATGCAGAAAAGCTTAGTGGCAGTGTCAAGGTAGATGCTGGCGATGCAGAAGCCAAAATTGTAAAACTCGAACAGGTAAAGACACAGCAGCAGCTGTTGCAGTTTAATTTGAATCTTGCTGACTTAACGGGCGATAAGCAGATTGCCCAATTTAGTGGCCAGCTGTTGGACAACAATTTAACAGGTAAATGGCAGTTAATGTCAGGTACTGAAATGTTGACTGCGAAACGCCAACCGCCAGTTAGTGTTGAAACTGATGACAAAGCCGATGACAGCGTTGATATTAATATGCTGTCAAAGATAACGTTTCCAAATCGTGCTTATGGTCTTCCTGAGTTAGCAAAACAGCAAAACGTACATATTAAAAATGCGACGGTGTGGACAGCTGAGAAAGAAGGTGTGCTGCAAAACACCGACGTTATTGTGCGTAATGGTAAGTTCGATAAGATCGGTAAAAACTTAACTACGCCACGCGGCTTTGACGTGATTGATGCCAACGGTATGCACCTGACTCCAGGTATGATTGATGAGCACTCACACGTTGCCATAGAAGCTGGCGTCAACGAAGGGACCGATGCTGTTACGTCAGAAGTTCGCATTGGCGATGTGTTAAATCCAGAGGACATTAACCTGTATCGTGGTTTAGCTGGTGGTGTAACCACAGCGCAACTCTTGCACGGCAGTGCCAACCCCATTGGTGGGCAGGCGCAGGTTATTCAGTTTCGCTGGGGCGAAAATGCACAGGGCCTGAAAATGAAAGCGGCACCACCAAGCATTAAGTTTGCATTGGGTGAAAACGTTAAACAGGCAAATTGGGGCGATGCTTTTACTGAGCGCTACCCGCAAACCCGCATAGGTGTAGAAACAACAATTCGTGATGCTTTTGTTGCAGCCAAAGAATACAAAGCCAAACTGGCGGCCTATAACAAATTGACTAAGCGTCAGCGCGAGCAAGTTGCTGCACCGCGCATAGATTATCGCTTAGAAGCGTTGGTGGAAATTCTGGATAAACAACGTTTTGTGCATACTCACTCTTATGTTGCCTCTGAAATATTAATGCTGATTGAGTTGGCAGATGACATGGATTTTAACATCACCACTTTTACGCATATTCTGGAAGGTTACAAAACCGGCAAAGAAATGGCAGCACATGGTGCAAGTGCATCAACGTTTGCTGATTGGTGGGGGTTTAAGATTGAAGTACAGGACGCTATTCCAACCAATGCGTGTTTAATGGCAGAGCAGGGCGTGAATGTCAGTATTAACTCTGATGATGCAGGCTTGCAGCGTCGTTTGAATCAGGAAGCGGCTAAATCGGTTATGTACTGCGGTATGGATCAGCATGAAGCGCTAAAAATGGTTACGATTAACCCTGCTATGCAGTTGAAAATAGATACCGTTACCGGCTCTATTAAAGAAGGTAAGCAAGCTGATTTTGTGTTGTGGAATACGCATCCGTTATCTGTGTATAGTCAGGCCCAACAAACCTGGATTGCTGGTACCAAATACTTTGATATCAACACAGACAAGCAGCTGCAGCAGCAGCTGGAAGCGGAAAAAATCGCACTGGTACAAAAAGTACTGACCTCGGGTGACGCAGCTAAAGCGGGTGATAAAGAAGGTTTCAAACCGTACGAACCCGAGTGGCATTGCGAGGACCAGGGTGACTGGTGGCAGATAGGTAGTCATATTCACGCCAATGGCCATAAGCACTAAGGAGTAGCAGCATGAAATTAACGAAAATCTGTATAAACGTGTTTGCCGCCTTAGCTAGCAGTTTAACTACAAGCGCTGTTTTGGCACATGACATGGTACCGGGCCAGGTGCAAAAAGCCCCAATACTGTTAACCGGCCTTACTGTACACACCGTAACCAACGGCGTGAAGGTGGATAACGATGTGTTGCTTGTTGATGGCAAAATTGCCGCTGTGGGCAAAGATTTAACTGCACCAGACGGGGCCACTGTAATGGCCCTGGACGGCAAACATCTGTATCCGGGATTAATCGCGCTGGCGAATCAGTTGGGTCTTATTGAGATTGAAGCCGTACGTGCGACTGATGACACGACTGAAGTGACGCAGACGAATCCAGATATTAAAGCCAGGCTAGCTTACAACGCAGATTCTGAAGTGATACCAACGATCCGCAGTAACGGCTTCGCCTACAGTATGGTATACCCTTCAGGCAGTATGCTGATGGGACAATCCAGCCTGATGCAATTAGACGCTTGGAACCATCAGGATGCGTTAGTTGCAGAGGGTACTGGCTTGCATATTCGTTGGCCAAACGCCAGTACCTTAGGTTCGCGCTGGAATCCGAAACCGGCTGATGAAGTTCGTAAAGCCAATGCTGAACAGTTGGAAAAGCTGCAGCAGTATTTTAAAGATGCAAAAGCTTATTATGACGCTGAAAAGGCAGGATTAAACACCGGACTAGATTCACGCTGGCATGAAATGCTGGCCGTGTTTGACGCCAAACGCCCCTTATTTGTTCATGCCGACGATGAAAGGCAAATACGTCAAGCGATATTGCTGGCTAAAGAGTACGGCCTTAAGTTAACCATTGTTGGCGGTCGGGACAGTTGGCGTATGGCTGATGAATTAGCTGCGGCAATGGTTTCAGTGATTTATACTGCGCCTTATGGTTTACCCAGCCGTGGCGACGAAAATTACCAGCAGGCGTTTATCGTACCCAAAACTTTGCAAGATGCAGGTGTGCAGTATGCACTGTCATTGGATGGTTTTTGGGATACACGTAATTTAGTGTTTGCAGCAGGGCAAGCGATTAGTTTTGGTTTAACGCCAGAGCAGGCGTTACGTTCTGTTACGATTAATGCCGCGCAAATTGCCGGTGTTGCCGATAAAATTGGCAGTATTGAAGTTGGAAAAGCGGCTAGTTTGGTCGTTTCCGACGGTCATATTTTTGACTATTTAGGCCATAAGGTTACACATCTATGGATTGATGGTCGTGAAGTGGATCTCAATAACCGTCACAAACAATTGCATCAGAAGTATCAGCAGCGCATTAATTAAGTTATTACTTAATTGAGCCGCTATTGTGTCATTGTCAGTGCCAGCCTTTGCTGGCACTGCTGTTTTAAGGAAGTAAGATGAAACACAGGTTTTTAGTTGCTGCATTGGCTTTTGCTGCTGTTACCGGCTGTGCCGGCAATGCGCCACATATTGCAGAAACAGGCTCAACTGCCAATGCTCAAGCCATTGAAGCGCATATGCAATTTTTGGCATCTGACGCACTTGCCGGGAGAGAGACTGCCAGTAAAGAGCACGAGATTGCCTCTCTGTATATCGCTAGCCAGCTGCAGGCATTGGGCTTAGAGCCTGCAGGAGAGCATGGCAGTTATTTTCAGCGCGTACCTATGCGCAAGGCGCGTTTGGCGCAGGACAGTGCAAAATTTGTATTACATGTCGATGGTAAAAGTACCGCGCTAGCTTATCCAAAAGCGTTTTTTACCGGCCCTAGCATGCAGTACACACAAACCGATGTGACTGCACCTATGGTGTTTGCTGGCTATGGTTTGGTATCCACAGAGTTTGGTCTGGATGATTATGCTGGCTTAGATGTTGAAGGGAAAATCGTCGTGATATTAACTGGCCGTCCGGACAGTTTGCCCAGTGAAGAAGCGGCCCATCTTAACAGTTTAAAAACCAGGCTGGCTGCTGAACGAGGCGCAGTGGGTGTTGTTACCATACACACCCCTAAACAGGAAAAAAGCCGGCCTTACGCCAACAGCTTATTGTATTTAACAGCCCCTGGCATGGAATGGCTTCAAGCTGATGGTTCACCTGCAGATAGTTACCCAAATTTAAAGGCAGGTGCTTATGTGCATCCTGATGCTGCAGCGGCTTTATTTGCCAAGGCGCCGTTATCGCTGGCTGATATTTTTACCCAGTTGGAAAACAAACAAAATCCAAAGGGGTTTGATTTAGCCGTGTCTGCGACATTACAGCGCACCAGCAGCCATGAAGAAATTTCCAGTCCAAACGTGATTGCTGTGTTGCCCGGCTCTGATCCGGTATTAAAAAATGAGTATGTTGTGGTTACCGCACATTCTGATCATATTGGCTTAAGTAATGACTTACGCAGTGATGACAAAATAAACAATGGCGCGATGGATAACGCTGCTGGTGTCGCTATTTTGCTTGAAACTGCACGGTTATTTGCTCAGCTGCCAGAGGCACCAAAGCGTTCTATTTTGTTTGTGGTGGTAACCGGCGAAGAAAAAGGTTTACTAGGTGCAGACTACTTCGCTAATAACCCCACCCGGCCAATTGAAGCGCTGGTAGGGAATGTTAATTTAGATATGCCGGTGTTGCTGTATCCGTTTGCCGACATGATAGCATTTGGCGCCAACCACTCATCGCTTGGCAAAGTGGTGGAGCAGGCTGCGGCAAAAGAAGGTATCGCGCTAAGTGCTGATCCTATGCCTGAGCAAGCCATTTTTACCCGTTCAGATCACTACACCCTAGTAAAGCAGGGCGTACCGGCAGTATTTTTAATGACAGGTTTTAAGTCGAAAGACCCAAACCAGGACGGTGGCAAAATATGGGGCAGCTTCTTTGCCAAGCATTACCACAAGCCATCGGATGACATTGCTAGTTTGACCAAAGAGTATGGCCCTATCCGTTACGATGCGGGGGCGGTGTTCACTAATATTAATTTTAATATTGCGCTGGATATTGCCAATACCGAGCAGCGGCCCTACTGGCTAAAAGACAGCTTCTTTAATGGGGTTTTCGGCAAGTCGTATAATCGCGAAGCGGTAAAGTGAGCAGCCCATCACTTTAGCCGCAGTGAGAACCAGTTTGCTCTAAGCTAACCGTTGAAGCCCTGGACGGGCTGAAACGAGCCCCCAGGGATGGGTTTACGGCGTGTTAGTGTGAGCAAATTGGTTCGGAAACACTGATGTCGGTGCTGAGCATAATTAAATGATCAGCCACCGGCCCATTTAGTTTTAAAGCCTTCTGCCTGCAACAATTGCTCAACCAGCTCGCGCTTGTCGCCCTGAATTTCAATGACGCCATCTTTTACCGCGCCGCCACAAGCACATTTCTTTTTTAGTTTTGCCGCTAGCAGTACTAATTCATCATGCGTCCTGGCTATGCCCGTTATGGTTAGCACAGCCTTTCCGCCGCGACCTTTCGTTTCACGACGAATACGTATTGCACCATCGGCAAAGGCTTCTGCTACTTGTTGAACTACTGGCTTTGGGGTTACCCGGCCACTTTGGGTACTAAACACAAGGTTAGGGTCATCTTTTACCGCAGCTTTATTGCCTTGCGGGTTCATTTTTTCTTGCCAGTCAGCGAGTGAAATTTTATTGGATGCCATAAAGTTTTAATGTTCATTACTTAACAATAGTGCCAGCTTAAACATCCCTTTGCTGTGCGGCAATAATTTCTCTCAGATCTGCGTTGCTTGCTTGGTTTTTTAATCACTTCTGCTAAAATGCCTCTAATTTTTAGAAATCTGGATGGCTATAATGTCTCAACATGTTTTTTCAGCGTCTGATTATGTAGCACGTTCAGGCTTGGCTGAGCAATTTGGTGATATCGCGGCCAAGGTTGAGCATTTTCAACGTGCATTAAACGAATATATTGCTAATGCCGAGTTACCTCAGCTGCAGTGGCAATACCGCGTACCGGAATTGGGTGAGGGCGGGGCGTGTTCACTGTTTGGTCAACTTGCTGATGAACCCTATGATCTTACTGCAATTTTAGGTGGACAGACTGATGTTAATCAACGTGCGCTGACACAGTTATCATTAATTACTGCATTTTATCGTCAACATTCTGGCTTAGACTGGTTTGGCATTTATCAAGCCAGAGCAAACATGAGCGGTGATAATGTTTTGGTGAAGTTAGCCTATTACGGCGCGGCGTCTCGGGCGGAATTTCCGCTAAATGCGACCTTTGCTCAGATCAGTAATAACAGCACGGTTGGGTTAAGCGGTAAGGCTAAAGTGATTAATGACGTGGCGGCGTACTTAGGCTCTGGTGGCGAGTATTATACCTGTGATCCAAAAGTTCAGGCTGAAGCATGTTTGCCTCTGTTTGACCAATCAGGCAAAATATGTGGCATTGTTGACGCTGAAGATTTTAATAAAAACGTATTTACTGCTGATGCTATGGCATTGTTAGTGGCGGTATGTTTAACCATACCGGCTTATTTGCCTTAAGCGCAGTCTTTTTTCATGCAACTTTAATTCAGGTAGAACCTTATGTTTGCTCAGTTACAACCGGTGGCCACCGATCCCATCCTAGGCTTGATGGCAGCGTACAAAGAAGATACTAACCCAAACAAAGTTGACCTTGGTGTTGGTGTGTATAAAGACGAGCAGGGCCACACTGCAGTGCTTAAATGTGTGAAAGAAGCTGAAGCGCTGCGGCTAAAAAATGAAGACAGTAAAACGTACATCGGCATGGCGGGTGACTTAGGTTTTAATAACCATATTGAAAAACTGGCATTTGGTGTTGGACATAAAGCATTGTTGGCCAACCGCATTACTACCGCACATACCCCTGGCGGTACCGGTGCACTTCGTGTTGCCGCTGAGTTTATTAAAAAAGCGAACCCAAATGCAACAATTTGGGTAACCAGCCCAACCTGGGCGAATCATATTTCCATGTTTAAAGCCGCGGGTCTCAATGTAAAGGAATATACGTACTATGACTACGCAACTAAAGGCCTGAACGAAGAGGCGATGTTTGCTGATTTAGCTACTGTGCCCGCGGGTGATGTGGTACTGGTACATGCCTGTTGCCATAACCCCAGTGGTATGGATTTGACCTTTGCTCAGTGGCAGCGTTTTACTGATATTGCTAATGAACGTGGATTTACGCCGCTAGTTGATATGGCATACCAAGGTTTTGGTTCAGGTCTGGATGAAGACGCAAAAGGCTTACGTTATCTTGCTGACAACGTCGAAGAGATGTTGTTGTGCAGTTCCTGCTCGAAAAACTTCGGTTTATACCGTGAGCGAATCGGTGCTGTGTCAATTATGTCGGCAGACAGCAAGGTGATGGAAATTACCCGGGTTAATTTGCTAAGTGTGGTACGCAGTATTTATTCGATGCCACCTGCGCATGGTGCTATTGTTGTGGCGAATATTCTTGATAGTACTGAGCTAACAGCGTTATGGCATCAAGAGCTGGCAGAAATGCGTGATCGTATTAACAACTATCGCCAATTGATCATCGACAAATTAGCCGGTGAAGGCGTACAGCAGGACTTTAGTTTTATTACACGACAGCATGGCATGTTTAGCTTTTTGGGCATAGATAAAGCGCAAATTGCCCGCTTACGCAGTGAGTTTAGCATTTATATGGTTGATTCAAGCCGTGTAAGCATTGCAGGCTTGAACCATAGCAACATTGATTACTTTGCTAAATCAGTTGCTACAGTGTTGCAAGGCTAACAAAGTGCTAACTGAAAAAACCGCAGCGCACTGCGGTTTTTTTATGCCCGTAAAAAGTGCTGTATGGCCTTAGCGACGTCAGCGGGTTGTGTCATATGGCAGTGATGGCCACCTGTTGCCCATACCAGTTGCAAGTTTGTAAAGTGTTCGGCTAGTGGCGCTTGGGAAGCAAAGGGGCCGTCTTTTGCCAGTACTGCCAGTACAGGACACTTTACCGCTAGCATTAGCGCTTGTGCTTGCTCGGGTGTTAAGCGGTAGACTGAACGTTGGCGTAGCCGCATGTCTGCCCGCCACGTAACACCTTCTGTTGTCGCGACAGCGCCGCGCTCAGTTAATATCATCGCTTCTTTTAAGTTAAAATCGCTCTGTCGATGGCGTGCTGCTGCCGCATCAACGAATGACGCATAATAGGGTTTACCGGAAGCTGGTTTTAAGCGTGATGTTATGCCTTCTCTGAGTTGCTTAGCACTTTGCTCCGGGGCGTCAGTAACAAAGCCTATACTGTCTATCAAAATGATTTTTGCTACAAGCTCAGGAAACGCTGCTGCCAATGCCGTGGCGACCATCCCGCCCATTGAGTGGCCAATAATGGTCAGTTGCTGCCAGTTTTGCTGTCGGCAAATTGTAACCACGTCTTGTACCCAGTCAAAAAAATAATAGTAAGCATCGGTTCCACGATGCTTAGAGTGACCATGGCCCGGAAAATCAATAGCCACCAGTGGTACATCATCCATCTGATGAGCAAGCGGTATAAAACTGGCGGCATTATCTAGCCAGCCATGTAAACACAATACAGGTTGGCGATTGATATCAAGGACAACATTGCTTATTGCAGCAATACCCGCAGCGTCGCCTGATAACGGATACTGAAACTTCATGTAAGCCTTCTTTAATCGGATACCAAATATTGGTGATAAACGTTATCACAGCTTCGGCAATTGAGATATTGCTATTGCCTGTATTTATGACGCAATAGACTCGGCCTATAATGGCTTGTTCAGTGGTTTATAGATTAGAATAACTAACCATAATTGTGCCGATTTTAAACGGGGTTAAATCGCACGGCATAGCACTTTTACGTTAACTAACCTTAATAATCCTGCATAAATCTTTATAATTAATGCATAATAATGATTTTTAGTTGGCGGGTCGTATATTGTTTCGCCAATGCAGTTTGAACTGAAAATTAATTTAATATTTAAAGTGCATTAGAAAAGTTAATGCTTTGGTTGTAATTTATCTCGTTCGTGCTCAGTGTGAAAAATAGGCATAATGCGCAGCATATAGCCACAGCGCAAACACAGAGGTAAATATGAGCACGTTAAATACAGCCGCCACTAAACAGAACTTGACCGCGAGGCGCAGTAATGTAATTGCTCGTGCATTATTTGTACGAAAGCTAAATAAATTGCTGAGTCTGATGGGCCGTGCATTAAACACTGCGGCAATGTCCGTTAGCAAATAACGCTTACCAGGTTTCATCCAGAAAAGCCACGCGTCCCCAACCCGCGTGGCTTTTCTACTTCTGCTGCTTGTTCCAACGATTCGCTTGCATTAAAGTAACAATGATTACAGCGGGGAGATGAAATAATGACAGGGCATGAAAACATAAACTATATAGAATTTCCTGCGGCTGATTTGAGCGCCACTAAACAGTTTTACAACAAAGTATTTGGCTGGGTGTTTGCAGATTACGGCCCGGACTACATCGCTTTTGCTAATTCAGGTGTGGATGGTGGCTTTTACCGCTCAGATAAGACATCGTCTGTAGCTAACGGGGCGGCTCTGGTAGTGTTATACAGCAAAGATTTAATCAAGACTGAACAACGTATAGTTGCATCAGGCGGCAAAATTATTAAACCGGTATTTTCTTTTCCGGGAGGAAAACGGTTCCATTTCTCTGACCCAAGTGGTAATGAATTAGCCGTATGGTCTGAGCAGTAATAAGAAGATGTAATAAGAGATCGCTTACGCAACAGTAACTGCGTAAGCGATATGCTGAGTACTGCATAGAATATCTCTTATTCGTCATCTGTATCTTTTTTGTCTGCCTGTAGTGGTGCTTCTGTTTGTGACACGCTTTGTTCTGCTAACACCGCGCCGGCAGAAAATAGCAATTCTGTCGTCGTGTTCTCTAGCGCCAACTTGGCTTGTAGTTTTATGTTTTTCCCCAGTTCAGCCAGTTGACTCGTTACTACCTCAGTCAGTTCTTCTGTAATGCTGCTCGCTTGTGCTGGTGAAGCTAAATTGACAGCAAACACGGTGGCCAAGGTTAATGCAGTTAATGTTTTCATTTTGTGATCCTTAATTACCATTTGATTAAATAACACTGAACCTATATCAAGCTGCGTGCCAATTGTTTTTATTAATTTAAGTATTTGAAATTAAATGATTATTATTTTTTTGTGTAGGATTTTCTGGTAGGGCGGTTCACCTTGATATTATATTTTTGGTGAAAATGACTAAAAGTTAGTGAAAATTATTTTGCAAATTTCAAGTGTGGCACTGCAGGGGATTTGCGCTATGATTCAATGATTATGCAGGCATGATGTAGGCTAGAATGTTAAAAGCGTTGTTGATGGTTTTTAGTTGCTGCTGTCTTTATGTGCAGGCCCAAACACTTGCCCCAATTCGGGTAGTGACTGAATATTCACCACCGCACCAAACCCTGGTTCAAGGCGAAGTTAGCGGGCTGAGTACGGAGTTGGTACTTGCTATCTTAGCAGAAGCGGGGGTTAGCGCGACAATTGAGATGTTCCCCTGGGCCAGGGCATTTAATATTGCACGTAGCCAACCTAATGTATTGATTTACAATATGGCCCGTACGCCAGAGCGCGAAGAACAATTTCACTGGTTAGGCACAGTTGCAGCATATCAACTTGGTTTTGTTGGCCTCAGTCATCGACAAGACATTACTATCACGTCATTGGATGAGGCACTGGCATTTACCATAGCCGTACAACGAGACGATCTCTCGGCAAATTTTTTGCTTCAACAGGGTTTCGAACTTGGCGTGCAACTGGTGTTGGTTGCCGACATTAGCGAATCTTGGCAATTATTACGCAACGGTAAGGTTGATCTTATTATTGATGATGCCGTTGCGCTTAATGATATGGTAGCAAAGCTGGATCTGCCACAATCATCTGTCCGATTCGTTTATGCTATCCCACAGCTTAAGCAGCAAACCTGGCTGGCAGCAAGTTTAGCAACCTCGCCTGAACTTATTAACGCAATAAAGTTTGCCCACAAGAAAATTGCACTCTCACCGCGATATCATCAGATTATGTCGTCTTCTTATCGTGAGTAAAATAAAACCGCCCGCAATTGCGGGCGGTAGCGGGTTAGATTTTTTTATATTTAATACGATGCGGCTCTAACGCATCGGCACCATATGTCGCTTTTAGCCAGGCTTCATAGTCAGAATAGTTGCCTTCAAAGAAGTTAACGTTGCCTTCATCACGGTAATCAAGAATATGCGTTGCAATGCGGTCCAGGAACCAACGGTCGTGCGATATCACCATGGCACAGCCCGGGAAATCCAACAGGGCATTTTCCAGCGCTCGCAGCGTTTCAACATCCAAGTCATTGGTAGGTTCATCCAGCAGCAACATATTACCGCCAGCTTTTAATAACGCCGCTAAATGCACACGATTTCGCTCACCACCGGATAATTCACCGATAAACTTTTGTTGATCGTTACCTTTAAAATTAAAGCGACCCACATAAGCACGACTAGGAATTTGGAAACTGCCAATTTGTAGCATGTCCTGACCGTTAGAAATCTCCTGCCAGACGGTATTTTTAGGGTTCATACTGTCGCGGAATTGGTCAACACTGGCCAGTTGCACGGTGTCACCGACACTGATATCACCTGAGTCTGCTTGTTCGGTGCCGCTGATCATTTTAAATAGCGTTGATTTACCGGCGCCGTTCGGGCCGATGATGCCAACTATGGCACCTTTGGGCATGCTAAAGCTTAAATTGTCTATTAATAAGCGTTCGCCAAAAGACTTACGCAGATTAGTCACTTCCAGCACTTTGTCTCCCAAGCGAGGGCCAGGTGGAATAAACAGTTCGTTAGTTTCATTACGTTTTTGAAACTCCTGGCTTTGCAGTTCTTCAAACCGTGCCATCCGGGCTTTACTTTTAGCATGGCGGCCTTTTGGATTCGTGCGCACCCATTCCAATTCTTGTTTAATGGAGCGTTGACGGGCATTTTCAGTTTTCTCTTCTTGCTGCAAACGCGCATCTTTTTGCTCTAACCAAGAGGAGTAGTTACCTTCCCAGGGAATACCATAACCGCGGTCTAACTCGAGGATCCAACCAGCAACATTATCCAGGAAGTAACGGTCGTGGGTAATGGCCACAACAGTACCCGGATAGTCGTGCAGGAAACGTTCTAACCAAGCAACAGACTCAGCATCAAGGTGGTTAGTCGGTTCGTCCAGCAGTAGCATGTCAGGACGTTCTAACAGTAAACGACAAATGGCTACGCGGCGGCGTTCACCCCCTGACAGATGCTCGATTTTGGCATCCCAGGGCGGCAGACGCAGCGCATCTGCGGCGCGCTCTAAGGTATTATCCAGGTTATGACCTTCTTTGGCCTGAATTAATGCCTCCAGCTCACCTTGTTCGCGGGCCAGTGCATCAAAATCGGCGTTTTCCTCGGCATAGGCGGCGTAAACTTGATCTAATCGCGCTAAAGCATCTTTTACGTCACTGACGGCTTCTTCAACGATTTCACGCACGGTTTTACTGGTATCTAACACCGGTTCTTGTGGCAAATAACCAATTTTAGTGCCTGCCAACGGGCGGGCTTCACCTTCAAATTCGGTATCAACACCAGCCATAATACGTAGTAAGGTAGATTTACCAGAACCGTTTAAACCCAACACGCCAATTTTGGCACCCGGGAAAAACGAAAGTGAAATGTCTTTTAATATTGTGCGTTTAGGGGGAACCACCTTCGAAACGCGATACATCGAGTAGATATATTGAGCCATAATAATACGCTTATTTTTGCCTGAATTAGTGCGGTTAATTGTACGTTATTTTCGCAGAACAGGGAAAGGCGGCAACGCGCAGATTAAGATAAAACTCGCTTTTGAGCGCTGCTTTCTGGTCTAATAGCACTAATACTTTACCTGGGGTGAAAATCATTATGAGTCAGTTTGCACAAGATCCAAGTTTTCAGCGTTTCGTAGAAGAAGCCAAAACCCACGGTGTGGTTTATGTGTTGGCCGACGGCGAAGATTTGTTGGTTGTAGAGTCCGTTGAATTTGAGGACACTGACGTCATGCCGTTTTGGTCTGATGAAGCATCAGCGATAGCGCACTGCTCAGAAGAGTGGGCGGTTTATAAGCCAGAAGCTATTCCGCTAAATGTGTTTTGTGACGGTTGGCTTAAAGAAATGTACGATGATGGCGTTTTAATTGGTACAAACTGGGACGAGAGCCTTAATGGGCCTGAAGTTGAACCGCGCGAACTGCTTGAAGCTTTGTCATTAGTACAATAATCCTGCCGCAAGCTCTGCTCTGAGTTTTGACCTTTCGGAGCAGGTATTTTGCATAAAAATGGCAAAAAAAAGACAATCCCCGTAAACTATCGGCAATGGCGACACGTATTATGGTGATTGAAGCCGGGTTGGATAAAGTTATGTTACCAGATGAAGCAATATTGGTTCGCAGTGCGTTAGAAGCCCAAGGGTTAGAAACCCCGATGCTGGATAACGGTATGTCTCGTGACCAAAAATACGACAAAATTAACGCGCTGATGACTGAAGTTGTCACAACACTTGGGCTAGACCTTAGTGATGACAGCCTACGCGAAACGCCGCATCGCATTGCAAAAATGTATGTTGACGAGATTTTTGGCGGCTTAGATTATGCTAATTTTCCAAAAATTGCGCTTATAGACAATAAGATGCAAGTAAAGGAAATGGTAAAAGTGAAAGATATCAGCTTTACCAGCACCTGCGAGCATCACTTTGTCACTATCGATGGCAGTGCAACAGTAGCCTACATTCCTGAAAAACGTATTATTGGTTTATCCAAAATCAACCGTATTGTTCGTTTTTTCGCTAAGCGACCTCAGGTACAGGAACGTTTGACGCAACAAATTCTGGTGGCATTACAAACTTTACTGCAAACACCCAATGTGGCGGTAACGATGGAAGCCGTGCATTACTGTGTGAAATCACGTGGCGTGATGGATGTAAATTCTAAAACACAAACAACAGCACTTGGTGGCACGTTTAAAGATGACGGACGTACCCGTGCAGAATTCTTAGCGCGATATTAATTTCGAATGTTTGCATTTAAAAAAGGCGCCGTGTGGCGCCTTTTTTGTCGATGTTAATTGCTTACAATAGCTCGGTACGTAGTTCCTTACAGGCTTTCACCATGTTGGCCAGCGCCGTGCGTGTTTCGTTCCAGCCTCGCGTTTTCAAGCCACAATCCGGATTAACCCATAACCGTTGTAATGGGATTTTTTCAGCCGCTTTGTAGATAAGTTGCTTCATCCAACTTACGCTGGGGACATTGGGCGAATGAATGTCATACACGCCCGGACCAATCTCATTAGGATAATCGAAGTGCTCAAACGCATTGAGCAACTCCATATTGGAACGCGACGTTTCAATGGTTATAACATCAGCATCCATTGCTGCAATTGACGCAATGATGTCGTTAAATTCGCTATAGCACATATGCGTGTGTATTTGTGTGGTGCTGTTTATATCGCGGCAGCTTAGTTTAAATGCTGCAACAGCCCAGTCGAGATAGTGCTGCCACTGACTATGTTTTAACGGTAACCCCTCGCGAAACGCGGGTTCATCAATTTGAATAATATTGATGCCGGCCTCTTGCAGATCTTTTACCTCTTCGGCCAGTGCTAAACTCAGTTGTAAGGCGATATCTGCGCGGCTAATATCCTCGCGTGGGAATGACCATCCCAGCAGTGTTACTGGGCCAGTAAGCATACCTTTTACCGGTTTATCTGTGAGAGATTGGGCATAGCGCGTCCAGCTTACGGTCATAGCTTGTGGCCTGCTGATATCGCCGATTATAACCGGGGGTTTTACACAGCGTGAGCCATAGCTTTGTACCCAGCCAAACTGAGTAAATGTATAGCCTTCCAGCAGCTCACCAAAGTATTCCACCATGTCGTTGCGCTCAGCTTCACCGTGCACTAATACATCTAAGCCGATTTGCTCTTGCTCTAGGGCTTGTTGATCTTTCGAGATGGATTATTAGACAGCATGATGGGCTGGTACAATTACTTTCGCCAAAAACTAACCATGACAACCCATCATGCCAAGGACAATGTTAACAGACGAGTGCTGGTCAAAGCTAATCAGATTGATGCTTAAAACAGGCCGCATTTATGACAAACCGGAACACAGAAATACTTTCGAAGGCATTTTGTACCGGATGCGGGTCGGTTGCCCATGGCGCGATGTGCCAGAAACTTTTGGAGATTGGAGCGCCATCTACCGGCGTTTTAACTTGTGGTCTAAAAAAGGCATTCTGATGCAGCTATTCGCCGAGTT
>NZ_AUDG01000038.1 GCF_000425345.1 Rheinheimera baltica DSM 14885
TTGCGCGGCAAAACCAAGGTGCAAGGCCAATGGCAGTTGTATTGTCTGGTACATAATTTAGAGAAAGTAAGCCGGTACGGGAAGTTAGGGTAAAAAGCCAGGCGATAGCACTCAATAACACCAGCTAAAGCAGTTGTTTAAGTGAAATGGCATCCAATAAATCTTATCTTGAAATTCCTACCAAAAGCATGCAAAGTTCGTAACAAATAATAAACAGAATAGCCGGAGCGGAAATGCTGTGTTCTGAGCAGGTTTTTCTACAGGCTCGTTAGACGGTCCGGCAGCTTTTGATATTAGAGAGTTCTGGTTAAAGTCGTTTAAAATGGCGAATCGGTGTAAATGGCTAGCCAAAACCCTGAAAATTGATGCCGAAGTGGCCTTTACCTGCGGTTTATTGCACGCCATTGGTGAATATCTTATTCATGTGGTAAAGCCAGCAGAAGCTGTTGTTATCGATGAAAGGGTGAACACCGGTGAAAGCCGCTCGCGCTTAGAGCAACAATTATTAGGTTTTGATTACACGCAAGCTGGTGCAGAACTTACTGATTTTTGGCATTTCCCACAAGAAATAGTACAAGCTATTCGTTGGCAGGAAAATCCTACAGGCAGCCCAGAGCTATCAAGCTATGCCGCTTGTGTACATATTGCTCATTATATGGTTGAAAACGAGGCTAAAATTGCAGACGGCAATTTAGACGACTTCCCTGCCAAACTCGTCCATTCAATGCACCTAACCTTGTCAGATGTCTTTGCTAAATTTGAAAATGTACCTGAACTGGATGAGGGTATCGAAGAGTTCCTGAACTAACAGCCCGTGACATTATGATTGTAACAGCCCTGTTGTCAGGGCTATTACACCAACGATGAATTGCTGAGTTGTTATAATAAAACCTTAATCGCTGCACTTAAGCCATCTAGCGTCAATCCATACATACGCTTAGCCATTAATTGCTCAATAATGCCTATCGAATAATAATGCTGCCACCACGGCAGCGGTTGCGGATTTAACCACACCGCTTTAGGATATTGTGCTAACAAGCGTTGCAACCAAACTTTACCCGGTAGTTCATTGTAATGCTCTACACTGCCGCCCGGATATTCTATCTCGTATGGTCCCATCGTCGCATCACCAACAAATATCAGTTTATAATCAGCGCCATAGGTATGAATAATATCATCAACATTTATTTGTTCGGTGTAGCGGCGCTTATTGTCTCGCCATACACCTTCATAGACGCAGTTATGGAAATAGAAAAATTCTAAGTGTTTAAATTCCGTTTTTACGGCAGCAAACAGCTTTTGGCATTGTTCGATATGATCGTCCATCGAACCGCCAACATCGAAAAATACCAGCAGTTTTATTGCGTTATGGCGCTCACGCATAAAGCGCAAATCCAGCCAACCGGCTTGCTCTGACGTCGCCTGAATAGTGCCATGCAAATCCAGCTCGGTTTCTGCACCACTGCGGGCAAATTTACGCAGCTGTTTTAGTGCCAATTTAATACTGCGGTTATTCAGTTCGGTGTCAGTATCTAAGTCTTTAAACTCACGTTTATCCCATACTTTTACCGCACGACGTGCACCGCTGCCCTGCTGCCCTATCCTTACGCCTTCAGGGTTATAACCATAGGCGCCAAACGGCGAGGTGCCGCCAGTACCCACCCATTTATTACCGCCACTGTGTCTTTTTTGCTGCTCGGCTAAACGTTCGCGCAGCGTTTCTAATAGTTTGTCCAATCCGCCCAGTGCCTGTAACTTGGCTTTGTCTTCTTCTGTTAACTTGCGCAGAACATCGGGGATAAGCCATTCAGGCGGAATGGTTGCAGCCAGGTCTACTTGAGCTACACCTTGAAAATATTCCGCAAAGGCCCGGTCAAACTTGTCGTATTGCGTTTCGTCTTTTACCAAACACAAACGGGCTAACTGATAAAAGGCATCGGTATCAGCAAAAATAACCTGCTGTTTTAGTGCATTGAGTAAATCCAGCAATTCAGTGATGCTGGTTTTTAAACCGTATTTGCGCAAGGTAAAAAAGAAATCGATAAGCATAAGACTAGGTCACTTAAACATAACAAAATGAAAACGAGATCGGCGTACGCTTCGGCTCACAACACTTGCTCCGGCTCGACACAGCAACTCGCTCGGGCTCACGCCCTCACTCAAACACTCTGTGTCGACCGGTTCAAGGTTCTGATCCTTCGCAAACAATCTAACGTCGACGGTAATTATCACTCGTTACCTGCCCTGTCGCTTTGCCAAAAACGCCAGTTTTTCTACCAATGCAACATCTTGTTCATTTTTCAGCAGTGCACCAAACATTGGCATTAAGCCGCCCTTCTGCTGTTTATCAGTAAGCACGTCAGCGGGGATATCTTCGGCCAGCAATAACTTTAACCAGTCCAGTAGTTCAGACGTAGAAGGCTTTTTCTTTATGCCTGGCAGTTCACGCAGCTCAAAAAATACTTCCAACGCCGTACTCAGCAACTGTTGTTGTATCTGCGGGTAATGCACCGCAACAATAGCGCGCAAAGTCTCAGCATCGGGAAAACGAATATAGTGAAAAAAACAGCGGCGTAAAAACGCATCCGGCAGCTCTTTTTCATTGTTCGAGGTAATAATCACAATCGGCCGGTCAACCGCGCTTATTTGCTCACCCGTTTCGTGCACGTAAAATGCCATCCGATCCAGCTCGTGCAGTAAATCATTAGGAAACTCGATATCGGCTTTATCAATCTCATCTATCAGCAACACCGGCCGCTTAGCCGCCGTAAAGGCCTGCCAAAGCTTACCAGGGCGGATATAATTATTAATATCGTGCACTTTATCGCTGCCAAGCTGGCTGTCTCGCAAGCGTGACACCGCATCATACTCGTACAGGCCATGCTGTGCTTTGGTGGTAGACTTAACATGCCATTGAATAAGTTCGGTGCCTAAACTTGCTGCCAGCTCTTCTGCCAGCCGGGTTTTTCCGGTGCCAGGCTCGCCTTTTATTAACAGTGGTTTTTCCAATGTCACAGCGGCATTTACCGCCAGAGCTAATTCGTCTGACACGATATAGTTATCGGTACTTACAAAGGCCATTGTTACCCTCTATGCTTGTGGTGAAACGTAATATCTTATAGCCAAAAGCTACTGTTATTTTTGCCACGCTGGCGTATTCTTATAACCAATTTATCGTAAACGGAGTTTTTTTATGGCAAACGTCTATGCAGACAACACATTGTCTATCGGTCGCACCCCTCTGGTCAAATTAAACCGGACCATCGAAGGTGGCGCAAATGTATATGCAAAAATTGAAGCGCGTAACCCAAGCTTTAGTGTTAAGTGTCGTTTGGGTGCCGCATTAATCTGGGATGCTGAGAAAAAAGGTACCCTAACTGCCGATAAAGAAATTGTTGAGCCGACCTCGGGTAACACCGGTATCGCTTTAGCATTTGTTGCTGCCAGCCGTGGCTATAAATTAACGCTGACTATGCCTGCAACGATGAGCTTAGAACGTCGTAAGCTGTTAAAAGCTTTGGGGGCTAATTTAGTTCTCACCGAGGGTCCTAAAGGCATGAAAGGCGCCATTGAAAAAGCTAAAGAAATTCAGGCGTCAAACCCGGATAAATATTTACTATTGGGCCAATTTGAAAATCCAGCCAACCCACAAATTCACTTTGATACTACTGGCCCAGAAATTTTCAATGATCTGGATGGCAAAGTAGATATCTTTATCGCCGGCGTAGGCACAGGTGGTACCATCACTGGCGTTAGCCGCTACCTTAAACACGAAAAGCAACTGCCACTGTTAAGTGTAGCTGTTGAGCCGGCTGAATCACCGGTGATTACGCAAGCCAAAGCCGGTGAAGAATTAAAACCAGGCCCACACAAGATTCAGGGTATTGGCGCTGGGTTTATCCCGGGTAATCTCGATTTAAGCCTGATAGACAGCGTTGAACAAGTTAGCAGCGACGACGCCATTGCCGGTGCGCATCGATTAATGCGTGAAGAAGGTATTCTGGCCGGTATATCATCTGGTGCAGCACTGGTCGCAGCACAACGTTTGGCGGCAAAACCAGAAAACGCCGGTAAAAATATTGTAGTTATACTGGCAAGTGCTGCCGAGCGCTATTTAACCAGCCCATTGTTTGCCGACATCTTTACTGAACAAGAATTACAAGCTTAATCAAAATATTAGGTATATCCCAGGGCTGAAATCTCAGCCCTTTTCTTTACAGCCTTTTAAAAAAAAGCCACACTAGGCACTGAATGTGTAAGCGGATACCGCCTTTATGACACGCGTTTGGTTTCTACCTCTATTAATGCTGCTGCTAGCATGCCGCGAAGAACAACCTAGCGTTAACGCGCAGTGGGGCTCTCCCGAATATATTGCTACAGAGTTTTTTCATGCACTGTATATTGAGAATAATCTGGAGAAAGCGAAACGACTCAGTACGCCAAAATATGCCGATTTAATGGAATCCTACGGCTCTGTTCGCCAGGTGGAGCGCACACTGATCAATTTATCATTCGACAGCGTCGAAATTAGGGTGAATCGTAGCGGCGGCAATTTACGCGAACAGTATGAAGATCAAGCCGACATTGAATTGTTGTTAACAGGCCAGCATAACGGCAAAAAAGTTGACGAAATGCGGGTTGTAGAGATGATCCAACAAAATGGCAACTGGGTTGTTCAGTCAGTTAAAATAGATAAATTCAGCAGTAGCGCACGCTAACACTTAATGCTAGCGTTTAGTGAAAAATGCGGCAATGCGCTGCTGACACTCATCGCCATCGAGAAGACGCTGAAAATGTTGTAATTCTGCAGCGATCGTCTCCAGAGTAACCTGCTGGAAACCTCTTTTCATCAAGGCCTTGCTGGTTTGTACAGCGTCAGCAGGCAGTGATGCCAGCTTAAGTGCTTTTTGTCTAGCCAACTCAGTTAAGTTGTCAGCAGAAACAACCTCATTCACAAAGCCCATCTGCTGGGCTTCATTGGCAGTAAATGCTTCCCCCAATAAGAGATACTGCGCAGCATGCTGATACCCCACCAACTTGGGCAGTAACAAACTTGACCCCGCTTCAGGGCACAAGCCTAATTGCGTGAAGGGCAACTGGAAACGTGCATTATCACTGGCATACACCAAGTCGCAATGCAATAACGCTGTGGTGCCAATACCAATAGCCAGGCCACTGACGGCGGCAATTAACGGCTTGGGGAACTTAGCTAACTGATACAAAAACTGCACAGTAGGATGCGCTGCGTTTAATTCACCTGCGCCTAAGAAATCCAGTAAATCATTTCCCGCGCTAAAACAGCTTTCAGTCCCCTGTAATAAGACAACGTTAATGGCCGCATCATTTGTTGCTTGTTGCAGTGCCTCTGTCAGTTCACGGTACATTTGCTGACTTAGGGCATTTTTTTTCTCTGCCCGGTTAAGACGAATGTGTAATACGCCCTGGTCCTGTTGCTGTAAAATATGACTCATTGTTCTTCCTGCTATTTGCCAGCAACACTGCCTTCGCGGCGCGGATCTGCTGCGCCTTCCAGGCCGTTAGGTGTAATCATTATGGCATGTAGCCCGCTGTTTAAATCCTGAATCTGTACCTTGTATCCCATATCCTCCAGCACGGCTTGCTGCTGAGTCAGTGCACTACCTTTTTCAAGCGCAAGATAGTCGTTACGGTGGGTAATACGCGGCAAGTTAAGCGCTTGCTGTATGTCTAACTTCCAATCCAATACTGCGACAATGCTTTGAGCAACGTAATTGATAATTCGGCTACCACCAGGTGAACCAATGAGTAATATCAGCTTATTGTTCTGATCAAATACCATCATTGGTGCCATGGATGAGCGCGGTCGTTTACCGCCCTCTACCCTATTGGCAACGAGTTGGCCATCTTTTATCGGGCTTAAACTAAAGTCGGTTAACTGATTGTTGAGTAAAAAGCCCCCTACCATTAAGCCTGAACCAAATACGTTTTCAATGCTGGTGGTCATGCTGACAGCATTACCTTGGCTGTCGACAATGGAGAAATGGCTGGTATTAGGTAACTCTGGCGAACTGGCTGATAGTAGCGCTTGTGCGCCTTCAGGCACACCGGCTTGTGCCAGCTGCCCAGCTTTAGCTAAGTCGATTAATGCGGCTCTTTTGGCAAGATAATCCGGTGCAAGCATACCGCTGATGGGCACATTAGAAAATGCCGGATCAGCCAGGTAACGTTCTCGGTCGGCAAAGGCTAGCTTGGCGGCTTGTGCCAACAGATGTGTTGCTTTGAAACTGACTGGCTGTAGTGCTGTTAAATCGTACTGCTGCAAAATACCCAAAATTTGTAGTACGGCAACACCGCCAGAACTTGGCGGCGCCATACCACACACTTTATACAGCCGATATGGCATGCAGATAGCTTCACGTTCAATTGCCTGGTAATCGGCAAGATCTGCAACGCTTAGTGTGCCCGGATTAATAGGCGCTGTTTGCACCCGCTCGCTTATCGCCTTGGCTAACTCACCGTGATAAAACGCCTTCGGCCCTTCATTTGCGATGGCTTTTAATGTTGCAGCATAAGCTGGATTTTTAACTATTTCGCCCTGCTGTAAAGGCTTGCCATTGGGGTAAAAGTATTGCTTAGAATCAAAAATTACTGACACGCCTTTATTCCAGCCCTGAGTCAATTGGCTGGACGTGCGGCTTGATATAGCAAAACCTTGCTCCGCAGCGGTAATGGTATCGACAAATAACTCTGCCCAAGGCAATTTACCGTGTTGTTGATGGGCAGCATAAAGCAATGCTACAACGCCTGGCACCCCCACTGATTTACCACCGACATAAGCCTCTCGCCAATCCATTGTTTTGCGGTTATCGGTAAACAGCAGTGGCGTGGCTGATGCTGGCGCAGCTTCGCGCCCATCAAAGGTGGTTAATTGCTGTTTGTCTGCCTGCCAATGCAGCATAAAAGCACCACCGCCAATGCCTGAGCTCTGTGGCTCTACCAGTCCCAGCATAAGCTGGGTAGCAATTGCGGCATCAACGGCACTGCCACCTTTGGCTAATATCGCCCGGCCCGCTTCAGTGGCAAGAGGATGCGCGGCGGCCACCATATACTGTTTGCCTTTAACTAACTGCTGATGATAAATCCCAGTTGCAGCTTCTGGCTCACGGGTTTCTTGTTGTACCGTAGCGGAATATGCCAACAGTGGGTTTGATAAACATGCCCAAAATAGCAGTGTTCGGTGGTGAATTAAGTTTGCAAACATAAAAGAGCATCGTATGATCAGTATTTATCTACACCCTAACCACTTCGCTGCACAAGATCAATATTGACAACCGCCACTGGACTGGCCTGTTTGCTCCTTTGCCGCATAACAACCGGTTCCAAATATATTTTGCTTGACCATATCACGCAGATAGTTTTGCATAGGCACACTTAATCCTGTGCTGAAGCTGTGTCGTTACCCGTGCAAATACCGTTGATGAAACCCGTTGTATCCTATTTTTTGTTAGCCGCTACAATGCTGTTACTTGCTTTATTACCAGGATCTTGGCAAGCAACACTGTATTTTGACCATCTTGGTATTGATAAAGGCCAATATTGGCGCTTAATAACCGGCCATTTGTTACACAGCAACTACTGGCATTTATTAATGAATAGTGCCGGGTTAGCAATGGTTATGCTGTTGCATGGTAGGTATTTCAGCTACGGACAGCTTGCACTGCAATGGCTGCTATGTGGCTTAGCAATTAGTGCTGGCTTGTATTTTTTCTCTATCGATATTCAGATTTATGTCGGCTTGTCAGGCCTGCTGCATAGCATGCTAATACTAGGTGCGATAAAAGATATTCAGCTTAACATGACCACCGGCTGGCTGCTGCTTCTTGGCATTATTGGTAAAGTAAGTTGGGAGCAATGGCAAGGCCCTGATGCCGAGCTGGCACAGCTGATTAACGCCAATGTCGCTATAGATGCGCATCTTTATGGTGTTATCAGTGGCCTGCTCTTTTGTCTTGCCCGTTGGTGTGTTTGCCGGGTTAAAACGGCGCAGGCTCGCTAAACGCTAACACTTCGCCATTCAGCGGATGGTTAAAACGTATATATTGCGCGTGCAGCATTAAACGCGAGCTTTTAGCGGCAATGTCTGCTGTAGCATACAAGGTATCGCCGAGTATGGCATGACCCAGCGCGAGCATATGCAATCTTAATTGATGTGAGCGACCCGTTATAGGTTCCAACTGCACCCGACTTTGGTGTGTTGCACTGTCATAGCTAAGCAGCTGATAGCGGGTTACCGCAGGTTTGCCGGTTGCATGGCAAATTTTATACAGTGGCCGATTGGCTTCATCTGCGGCAATAGGTAATTCAATAGTCCCTCTGGCCTTTGCCACTTTGCCTGCAACAATAGCGATATAGTGTTTTTGCACTGTTCTGGCTTGAAATTGTTTGCTGATGTCAGACAGCACACGTTTGGTCAATGGCAATATGACTAAACCTGAAGTGTCGTAGTCTAAGCGATGCACTACCTCAGCATTATAAAACTCGCGCTGCACCCGGCGAATCAGACAATCCTGGTTTTGCGGATGTCTTCCTGGAACCGTCAGCAAATGAGCGGGTTTGTTCACTACCAGCAAAACATCATCTTCATAAGCAATATGATACGGCTCGGTTGTTGCTGGCAATATGGTTAAATCTTCAGGGCTATCATTCACGGTGCTATCATTCACGGGGCTATCATTCTCATGGCTGGCGCTCATAAGCTTCTCCATTCTTTAAACGGCGGCCATTATGCCGTAAAACCATTTGTCTGCCGATTAAATTCGGCTAAGCTACCCACTTTATCGCCTTAATGGTCTAAGCATGACTGACGTTTTTGTTTACCAGCCCCCTACCGAACCATGGCTTGACGTGATCTATCAGGATAAAGATTTGATCGTGCTAAATAAGCCAAGTGGCTTATTAACGAATCCCGGCCGCGGTGCACATCTGGCCGACTGTTTACTCAGTCGTGTACAACAGCAATATCCTCTAGCGCAATTGGTGCATCGCTTGGACATGGCGACATCTGGCGTTGTGGTTATGGCGCTTAGGCGCAAAGCAGAAGCGGCGCTAAAACAGCAATTTGCCGAGCGTCGTGTCAGTAAACGCTATTTGGCTGTGGTATGGGGCACACTGGCGCAAGCCGAAGGCACAATAGATATGCCGTTAATTGCGGATACGGCCAATGCACCAAAGCAAAAAATCTGCCTAAGCAGTGGTAAACCGGCTATTACTCACTACAGAGTACTTCAACAGTTAACAGACCGTGCGCTGGTTGAACTTAAGCCCATTACAGGGCGTTCGCATCAGTTGCGTATGCATATGTTGCACCTTGGCCACCCTATTTTGGGCGATGCATTTTATGCCCACCTTGACGCACTGCACGCTGCGCCACGTTTGCAGCTTCACGCTGCCAGCTTACAGCTACACCAACCATACAGCGGTGAATGGCTAAGATTTGATGCGGATAGCGATTTTGTGGCAGCTGATGGCAAGCTAATTATCTGACTTAATTAAACAATAATCCTTGTTGGAAAATAGTAAACGTCTAGCTATAGTGCTATTACTGCGCGCAATTGACCTGCTTGCAGATAACAACAATAAAATAGGAGCGTCACAATGAGCATGCTACATGAATTTAAAGCGTTTGCCATGCGCGGTAATGTCGTGGATATGGCGGTGGGGATTATTATCGGAGCGGCATTTGGCAAAATTGTATCGTCGTTTGTCAGCGACGTTATTATGCCGCCTATTGGCGTGCTGCTGGGCGGTGTTAATTTTCGCGATCTGGCCGTTGTTATCCAACAAGCCACTGAAAGCCAGGCCGAAGTGCTAATTAAGTACGGCATGTTTGTGCAAACAATAATCGACTTTATCATTATTGCATTTGCCGTATTTGTTGGCGTAAAAGCAATGAATTCGATGAAAAAGAAAGAGGAAGCGAAACCTGAACCGACACCTGAAGCCACACCAGCTGATGTTCTTTTGCTGACTGAAATCCGCGATTTACTGAAAAAACAAGCTTAGCATTCCAGCTAACGCAGTTAAATAAAAACGTCTCCCTAAGGAGACGTTTTTATTGCTGCGGGTAAACATAGTTGGGCAGAGAGTTATCGTTACCTTACAAGTGTTGTTCAAACAATTTGTAAATACGACGGTACTCATCCAGCCAGCTACTCGGTTGACGGAAACCATGCGGTTCAACCGGATAAATAGCCGTTTCAAAGTTTATATTTTCTTGTTCAATTAAACGCTGTACTAAACGCACAACATCTTGAAAGAACACGTTGTCATCTACCATCGGCGCATTAATCAGCAAAGGTTTTGTTAATCCCTGCGTGAAATAAATAGGTGAACTGCGCTGATAAGCAATGGGATCAATCGCCGGTGTATTAAGAATATTCGACGTGTAAGCATGGTTATAATATGCCCAGTCACTTACCGGACGCAGCGCCGCACCTGCCTGGAATAAATCAGGTTGGGTAAACAGCGCCATAAAGGTCATAAAGCCCCCATAAGAGCCACCGTAGGTGCCAATACGTTTGCGATCAACATTAGCATTGTTAACCATCCAGTTTACGCCGTCAGCTAAATCTTCAATTTCAGGTGTGCCCATTCTACGGTAAATAGCGGTACGCCAATCCCGGCCGTAGCCAGCTGATGCGCGATAATCCATATCCATCACGACATAGCCTTGTTGAGCCAGCAAGTTGTGAAATAAAAATTCGCGGAAATAGCCAGACCAGCCCAAATCACTATTTTGCAAGTAACCTGCACCGTGATTAAATACTACCGCGCGCCGTTTATCACCCGCTTGATAATTGTCTGGCAAATAAACCTTGGCAAAAACAGGTTGCTTACCATGGCTTGAGGGTACTGCCACTATCTGTGGCGCACGCAGAGGTAACTGCTTAAACTCAGCAGAGATGGTGTCGGTTAGCCTTTTAACTTCAGCACCGGGCTTGGCATCAGCTACATATAGCTCGGTAGGCAGCAAGTTAGTTGAAAACTGCAGCAACAGCTTTTGTTCGTCTGGCGACAACGTAAAACTTGTACTGCCGCCTAACTGAGTTAACTGCTCTGTTTTACCTGTGGCTAATACCACACGGTACACCTCGTAATTCCCAGGGTGCGCCATGTTAGCGCGAAAATAAATGTAATCATCTTGGCTGCTCAACATAGGCTCACTGACTTCAAAAGTGCCACTGGTGAGTTTTTTGGCTTTGCCTTTCAAAGGTTTAACATACAAGTGTGAGTAACCGGTTTCTTCCGATAAATAATACAGACTGTCGCTATTGTTTAACCAACCAAAATCATTGAAAGCGTAATTTACCCATGCCGTATCATGTAGACGATGTTGCGGCACCAGGGTTTTATTTTTTAAATCAACGGTAGCAATCCAACGATCTTTGTTGTCCTGCGCTTGCAGCATTAGTGCAACCTGCTGACCTGACGCATGCCAGCGTATCGGGCCCTGACGCCAATACCAATCATTCATCAGACCAATGTTGCGGATGATTTTTTCGCTTTTGTATTTCTCACCCCGGGCTTTAGCATTTTCTGCTTTAACCTCGGCTAGTACATCTTCGTTATAGCCTGGCATACTGGTATAGCTAAGTTCAGTGCTACTGCCATCAAGCAGGTTTAACAAAACAATACGCTGAGGCTCCGGAGTAACATCATTAACCCTGGCCCTTACCTTTTCCGCTGCAATATCCCCATTTGCGGTAATGTAGTTTGGCATAATGTCTTTGTCATTGCGTTTGCCTTCTTTACGCACCGACACCAGCATATAATCAGCCAGAGGTGACAAACTGGCAGCTACTACCTGCAACCCTTTGCCCAGATAAAATGCGTCGGGTGCAATACTGTCATTTTGCTGCTGCAACTGTGCTTGAGCGCTAAAACGCTGTTGTGCATTGCTTTGTTGCAGTGCGACAAATTCGATAAGCTTGTGCTGCTCCTGCGCCAGGTAACCTGCCGGTTTAGCGGGTGCTTTAGGCTTATCTTCAGTTTTCAAGCTGACCAGCTCACTACGCTTACCTGAGGCTAAATCCTCAGCGTACCAGGTCCAGCCCTCGCGATAAGATAAGCGGCCATCGGCTAAAAAAGACGGTTCAAATTGTGCTTCGTTGTCTCGTGTTACCTGAGTTAGCTCTGCAGTCAATGCGTTTCGAACAAAAATATCGCCTTCAAACACATAGGCTTGCAAAGTGCGATCGGCGTTAAATACCCGCTCACTGCTGCCTAGTTGATGTAATTGTGACAGCGCAACCTCAGAGCCGTTGTCTGTAGCAGAAAGTGGTCGGGCAAACCAGTCTCGCTGCTGATAACCTGCCTGCTTTCGCTGGTAGTACACCTTTTGACTGTCGAAGCTCCAATGTGCATTTTCCGGTTGGCGGCCAAGCCAATCTGGATCTGACATAATTTGCTCTAAGCTGAGCGATATTTCGCTATTGCCAGCGTATACCGTGGGCACACTAACGGTTGTTGTCTGATAAGTTTGTACTTCAGTTTTTTTTGCCTGTAATGGCACAGAAAGTGTCAGGCTGCATAGTGCTATAGCCAACACAGAAAAACGAATATGGGTCATATCAAAATTCTTATAATGAGAAAACACGCCTTGTTATACAAAGCCTGTGCCTGCAACGCAACTGTCGCGACAGCAGATGCGGCTGACGGCGTAACAAACAAGATTAACAGACATAAAAAAACCGGCCTGTAACGGCCGGTTAAAACAGAGTGAATACGAGGTATTCGAACAGCTGTAGAGAAGTTAAGCCACGAGTTTAGCGCTAATTTCTGTTAAACGCGCCTTAGCTGCGTTAAGTGCCGTTTGTTGTGCGTCAGTTCCCATATTTAATCCCTCGGCATAAACAAAATGTATGTCTTTCAAACCGACAAAATTAAAAAATGTTTGTAAAAACGGCGTCTGGCTATCCATTGAGGTGCCCTGATAAATACCACCACGGGTAGCAAAAATAACAACCGGTTTATCCTCAAGCAAACCCACAGACCCTTGCTCTGTATATTTAAACGTAATGCCCGCACGTGCAACACGGTCTAATAAGGCTTTTAACTGTGACGGAATACCAAAGTTGTACATGGGAACACCAAGTACTAAAACGTCCGCCGCTTTTATACGTGCCACGATATCGTCAGACACCGCTGCTAAACGTTGCTGCTCATCATTACGTTGTTCAACGGGCGTCATCCAGGCAGCCATTTCGGCCATATCAAGATGGGGTACCGGTGTTGTATTTAAGTCTAACGTATCCAGCGCGACACTTTGTTGCGGTAATTTTTCAATAAATTGCTGCGCTAATTGGACAGAGTGGCCTTTATCGCCACTAATTGAACTACTGATAAAAAGAATTTTTTTCATGTTGGTCTCCTACTGTTAATATAAACATCATAAAGCTATTTTTTAGAAAAAAAATACCATAAATACGCATAAACCATTCGATTTATTGGCAAATTAAAAAACTAATCCACAATCAGAGTTATTGCGTAAATGTCATAACAACAATATTGCCAGCAGGCCAACCGCCTAATCAGGAACCTGAAACATGTTGAAGTTAGCTACAGCATCAAGGCATGATAGAGGTCATTATTCTTTAGCGGATACCTCAGAGCCTATGACAGGCACAACTACAACGGCCCAGCCGTGGGATGAAGCGCTTACTTTTGTCGCACTTAAACGCGACCAGCAAGCTTATGCCGACCTTTTTAATTATTTCGTGCCAAGGCTAAGAGCTTTTGGTATGAAGATGTTTGGCAATGAACAACAGGCTTTGGAAATGGTGCAAGACACTATGTTGAATGTGTGGAAAAAAGCGGCTTTGTTTGATGCGTCCAGAGGCTGTGCCTCTACGTGGATTTTTACCATCGCCCGTAATGTTCGCTTTGACATGTTACGAAAAAAGCAAAGTCGTAAAGATGATATAAGCGCTGACGATTTGTGGTTAAACGGCGAATACCCTGAGCCAGCAGCAGATGATGCAGCAGCACAGTGGGACAACCAGTTGTTAACGGAAAAGTTAGCTCCCCACTTTAATCAGTTGCCACCGGCACAACGAGAAGTGATGGAAAAAGTGTATTTGCAGGAAAAAACGCACCAAGAAGTCGCTGACGAATTGGCAATACCCTTAGGCACAGTTAAATCACGGATCCGCTTAGCGCTGGATAGATTAAGAGAGGCATTAGATGGCGCACGCAATTAAGTTTCATCCTGGTATGTCGTTATTGGAGCAGTTTGCAGAAGGCTGCTTAAGTGCTGATGTAGCGCTGGCGGTTGCTGCCCACATTGACTTGTGCCCGCATTGCCAGCAACTTCACAACGACATTACTGCAGACTTAGCAAGCCAGGTTCTGTTGCAACCGGTGAAAGCCGATAATACCGATTGGAACGCGATGTTAAGCAATATCGTAGCTAATACGGATATGTCGCAACAAGACAAACCGCAAGCTGAACGTCCGCAACAGCTGATTGAAGTATCACAACGTCAGTTTGAGCTTCCCCGTGCGCTGCGCCGGTTAGGTGCAAACCACGGTAAGTGGTTGCATTTAGGGGGTATTGCCACAGCGAAACTGCCTACGGGCAATGATCACCATGTGTCATTACTTTACATCAGTAAAGACACAGAAGTGCCGCAGCACACTCATTTGGGTTTGGAAATGACGCTGGTACTGGCAGGCAAAATTGTTGACGAAAATGGTGAGTACCACGCTGGCGACTTATTAATTAACTCGCCCGATGACACCCATACACCACGAACTATGGCTGATGAAGATTGCCTGTGTTTATCCGTACTAAGCGCACCTTTACATTTTAAAAAGGGCCTGACACGGCTATTGAATCCATTGCAGCAATTTTTCTACTAGTCTTTACGTTAATATCGTCTTTTTGATATTAGTAGCATTAGTAACATTAGTAACATTGTCATTCGTGATATTGAAGCGCCGGCAGTACCGGCGCTTTTTTAACGAAGTAATGCGGTTCCACCCTTTAAGTTAAACACTTGGCTAAACCCTAAGCGTCCCAGCACTTTACACGCCACCAAACTTCGATTGCCTGAGCGACATACCAGTAACAGCGGCTGTTCTGGTTGCACCACGTTGTTAATAAGTGCATCAGCCAGTTTCGACAACGGAATTTCCAATACCGGATAAGGCTTAGGTAAATATTGTGACAGCGCACCAGCACTTTGTTCATGTGGCTCCCGCACATCGACAACTTGCAGTTGCGGCCACTTCAGCATAAAGGTTTCTAGCTGTTCAACCGCAATAACATCCGTTGCGTCCGATGGGCTTACCTCGACCAAGCCACACAAATGCTGAGTATGCTGCTGTAACGTAACAGCGTGTTGTTGCAACTGTTGTTGCCAGCTATCAATATGATGATGTTCAATTAATCCTGTTAACAAGGGCTGCTCTTTCTGCGCCAATGCTAGCGTAGTAAAAAACCGCTGTGCGTAATCATGGCAGGACAATATTAACGTCGCATCATCAATGTGACTTGCTAATAAACGAATACTTTCGGTCAATGCAGATATGTCGCCGCCGGGTAAGTCAGTTCGCCCCACTCCACCGGGCAACATCAGATCGCCAACAAACACAGCGCAGAGCTCTTGTTGCCGGTGTAATAGAATGCTAACCGCTTCCGGCGTATGCCCTGGCGTTGCAATTTTAGTTAATTGATAGTCGCCACACGCAATGGTTTTTTGCTGTTCTGGCCAGCCCAACACATCACACCCTGCTGTGCTATATGCACTACCAACTAAGGCGAGAATTTCCTTACGGGCAGACAGATGATCATGGTGTAAATGGGTATCCAGCACGGCTTTAACCTGCAAACCCAAGCCCTGAATAATATTCGCTATGCGCCCGGCTAACGCTAGAACCGGGTCAATGACGACGGCATCACGGCTATTGGGGCAAATTAATACATAGCTGCATAAGGCTTCATGCTTTAACTGCAACAACCCTGTAGCATGCAACTCCAGCGTAGGAGTGGCATCGGTTAACACCAGACAATGCTGAGATACCACCTGCGCCAGCGCGGTTATTGCAGTACAAGCTTGTTCGCACTCGACAATGGTCATTGCCGGGCCAAATGACAGCCGAATGGCACCTTGCGAGCGCCAACTCTCAAGTCCCATGGCATCAAGCACAAAACTACTGGGCACTTTTGAACTACAAGCCGACCCTGAACTGACACGAATACCGGCCGCATCAAACAAATCCATAATGTCTTTGCTGTAAAAGCCCGGTACAGAAAAATTAATCGTCGTCGGCACAATATAGGGGGCGTCACTATTTAATACCATCGCAGGAAATACCTGCTTTAAAGCACAAATTAACTGCTGTCGGTATTGCCATAATACCGCTGACGATTGAAATACGGATCCCTGCGGTTTTGCCAGCTCAGTGAAAATAGCGTGTAATGCGGCAATACCAGGTAAGTTTTCGGTGCCAGACCGTAAGCCACTTTCCTGACCACCACCGGCAATAAATGGCTGATAAGGTGCGTTTTTTCGCACATATAAAAAACCGATCCCTTTAGGAGCATATAATTTGTGTCCACTAAAGGGAGCATAATCAATACTGGTTTGAGCAATGTTCAGTGACATTTTCCCCAGTGCCTGTACACAATCTACCATCCAGTATACTTCTGGGTTACAAATGCGGATTAACTGCTCAAGCGCGGCTAAATCCTGCTTTACGCCGGTTTCATTATTCGCTGCCATGGTGCAAATCATTGCCGTTTTTGGCAAGTTATCACGCATAAACTGTGTGTCCAGTAAACCATGCTGGTTAACCGGTATCGCCATAACAGTTGCGTTAAGCTGTAATACTTTATTCCAGTGTTTCAAGCTTTCCGGCACCGCTTTGTGCTCGGTAGCACCGTATAGTAGCAAAGTGTCGGCGCCCGTCAGACCTTGTTCACGGGCTGCAAGCAGTGCCGAGACAATAGAAGTTTGGATACCTTCTGTTGCACCTGAGGTAAATACAATATCACCGGTACGCGCACCTATTAGCTGGCGCGCCAGCGCACGCGTGGTTTCCAGCTCAGCTTTCGCTTTAATGCCGGTGGCATGGCTGCTACTCGGGTTACCAAAGCCTCGCTGCATAATGTGCATCGCGGCCTCAGCAGCAGCAGGAAGTACCGGCGTAGTGGCATTATTATCGAGGTAAATTTCACGATGCAACTGACTAAACATGCTAAGGCCCCTAGCGTTATAACCAAAAAGAATATGTTATTCCACCTAATAATAACTGGCATAAACCCATAGCTCAAGCTTAGTGTTTGTTGCAGAAACAACAAACCGCCCGTAGGCGGTTTATTTATAAATGTTTATTCAACTAAATCTTTGGGGATCTGCGGTCGTAACTCTGACCACACCATGCCACTTTCTTTACCGTATTTACGTACCGCAAATACCACTTCATCGAATTTACCGTTTTCAGCGTACAGCTTTATTTGATGATAATACTTACGCGCCAGCTCTCGGGCTTTAGGGTGCGAAAAGTAAAAACGGGCAATTTTGTTATACAAACCGCGGAAGCCATTTAAAATAAGGACATAAATGCAGTTGGCTGAATGCAGTGCCAGCTCATGGTTTAAATTGTAGTCAAACTCTGCAAAGGCTTCGGCAGTGTCTTCCAGCGCTTCTGCACCGGCGAATATTTCTACCACCTGCTGTGCATGGTTTTTAATTGCACCACGAATATAAATAGCACTAATATTGGTACGGGCAGAAAGCAGCTCGTCCACTAGCTCTGGCATACGCTCTTCATCTAGCCGCGCTAAGGTTTCCAAAATATTAAGGCCGGACGTTTCCCAAAAATTATTAACTTTAGTGGGTTTACCGTGTTGAATGGTTAGCCAGCCATCGCGTGCTAAACGTTGTAATACCTCACGCAGCGTAGTGCGCGTAACACCAATAAGCTCAGACAATTCACGCTCTGCAGGCAATATTGAGCCGGGGGCAAACTTTCCGTTCCATATCGAGTCTACGATATACTCTTCTGCAAACCCGGCTGGGCTTTGCGCTTTAATCAGATTGGTCATGCGGATCTATCCGTCTTCTTGGTGAAAAATTTGCACTGATTGTACCAGAGCGCCAACAGTTAACAAGCCACAGCCTTAAATTAGGCTAATGCAACAGCCAGATTGTACATTAAGACTAAATACCGTAGATTATCCGCGGCTAGTAATAAATCCCCGTCAGAAGGATATAAGATGCTTCAAACATTAAAATTTTTAACTACTCAGCGTTGGGGCTGGGCGCTTGTTGTGTTGTCCAGCCTTGGCTTACTTGGCACAGCACTGTACTTTCAATACGGTTTGAATCTACAGCCCTGTATTAAATGTATCTATGTCCGCAGTGGCTTTGCCGGTATTTTATTAGCGGGCATTATTGGCTTGCTGGCACCGAAAAACGCACTGTTCCGTATTGTAGCCTTGTTAGGCGTCGGTGCTGCCGCAGTATTTGGTGCGTTACAAGCGCATGAATTACTGAGTATTGAGCAATTGCTGGTTGAAGGTGGCTTTTTTAGCTGTTCATTGTTTGCCGAATTCCCCAGCTGGATGCCGTTAGATCAATGGTTACCGGCTATTTTCGAACCGACCGGCAGTTGTGGTGACACCAGTTGGCAGTTTTTGGGCAAAAGTATGGCGTTTTGGAGTGCGCTAACCCTGTGGTGTTATGCTGCAGTTGCTGCGTTATTGCTTATCGCCCAGGTTGCCAAGCTTAGTTCAAACCCTTATCGGGGCTAGGAGCTTAGGAACGAGAACCGGTTTGCAGGGACGAAACCGGTTCGTGTGTTAACTGTCTAGCGACTTAACTGCGGATAATCAGTGTATCCCTCAGCACCACTACTATAGAACAGCTCTGGCTTAGCGTCGTTCAAAGGTGCATCTGCTCTCAATCGCTGCACCAGATCCGGGTTCGCGATATAAGGTACGCCAAAGGCGATTGCATCAGCAATACCGTCGGCCAGTGCTTTTGTAGCAGTGGCTTTATCAAATTTCTCATTGCTAATATAAACACCGCCAAACTGGCGTTTCAACATGGGGCCTAAGCTATCTTCGCCCTGTGCTTCGCGAGCACAAATAAAGGCAATACCGCGTTTACCCAGCTCTGTTGCCACATAACCAAAGGTATCAGCGCGCTGCGAGTCACCCATGCTGTGCGCATCGGCCCGTGGCGCCAGGTGCATACCTACCCTGCCAGCACCCCATACTGAGATCACGGCATCAGTAACCTCTAACATTAAGCGAGCGCGGTTTTCAATGCTGCCGCCATAGTTGTCCGTGCGCTTATTGGTGCTGTCTTGTAAAAACTGATCCAGCAGGTAGCCATTAGCACCGTGAATTTCCACGCCATCAAAACCGGCTTTTTTCGCGTTATCTGCGCCCAAACGGTAAGCTTCTACAATGCCAGCAATTTCATCCGTTTGAAGTGCGCGCGGCGTGACAAAGGCCTTTTTCGGCCGCATTAAGCTAACGTGGCCATCGGCAGCAATAGCACTTGGCGCCACCGGCAGCTGGCCATCTAAATAATGTGGGTCTGAAATACGGCCAACATGCCAAAGCTGCAGCATAATTTTGCCGCCAGCCTGATGCACAGCAGCGGTTATTTTACGCCAGCCTGCCACCTGCTCGTCAGACCAAATTCCCGGTGTATCGGGGTAACCTACGCCCATCGGTGTTACCGACGTTGCCTCAGTTAAAATAAGGCCGGCACTGGCGCGCTGCACATAGTATTCAAGCATTAAGTCATTTGGCACCCTGCCCTCGCTAGCACGGCAGCGGGTTAATGGCGCCATAATAATGCGGTTAGCTAGCTGTAAATCGCCAACGCTGACGGGGTCAAATAAAGTGGGCATAGTAAGTCCTGAATTCAATGTTAAAATTTACTGCGCAGCAGTGTATAAGTTATCGCAGCAAACGCTGCGGCTGAAACCTATATATGTACCAAATGGTACAATAACAAGCACCCAAAAAAAATAATTGCGAATAATTGCAAAAACTGGCCTGATTAAGCCAACTTTTCGTTGTGTGACCCCTTATGCACCGCTATAAGCTAGACAAAATAAGCAGCAAAAACTGGCTTACGGCCACAGAAGCTGAGCAGATCAGGCGGTTAATTGCCGCCAGCTTTAATGGCGTCGACAGCCAGCAGTACTTCAACAAGTATTTTGCCAACCCAGCGCATTACCAAAGGCGCGTGCGGCTGTATTATAAAGGTGACTTGTTACTTGGCTATTGTTTACTGACATTTCGTAAAGAGGCCAATAACAGCATAGTTATAGGGGCTTCAGCCGCGTTCACGCCGGGTTATCGCGGCAATAACAGTACTTTTGGCTTTTCATTTTCTGCAGCAATCCGCACCTGGCTGCGCCACCTTAGGCATAAGGTGTATTACTTAGATACGATGCTAAGCCCGGCAATGTACCGGGCAATGGGCAAAAAAGTCGCCTTTATCTACCCCAACCCCGGCATGAGCAAAGCCGACATTGCCAGGTATCAAGCCCTGGTACCCAATGCCGAACCCAGTAACTGGCAAAACCTTAACTGTTTAAAAACCGTAGGCCGTGCCAGCAATTACACGGCAGAAGACATCAGCAGGTTAAAAGCCAGCACTAAAGCCGAAATTGCGTTTTACTGCCAGCTAAACCCCAACTTCGCTCAAGGCACAGCGCTAATGGTGTTAATACCGGTAAACCTAAAGCAACTGCTGCTTACCGGCTGGAAGTGGTTAAAGGGATTGGTGAAGCGATAACAACATAAGGCTGCTGCTTTATCTTAAGCTCTATACAAGCACCAATATTGATTTTAGAAACAACCGTGTTATGTTAGTTTTTTAACCATCCCCCATAACAAACAATAAAGGCGATGGTTCATCAATAAAGCCAAAGAGGGAATTTTATGGTTGTTGAGCAGCAACTGGAGCGTGCGCGTCTTGAATTACTTGATATGGGTCTTAGATCCAACCCACAACTAAATTACCGCAGCGGCAGCAAATCTCTCGATATTATTGATGAACAATCAGCAAAAATTTTTGAAATACTGGTTGAGCAAGAAACTACGCTCAGTTTTTTACCACTTCCTGAAGAGTACCAACAAAAAATTGCCGACAACGAGGACGAAGGAACATTCTTTCAGTCTGATAAAGTGTCCGAACTCCCCCCGCTTGATTTATATTTAGAACAAAAGAAAGGTGTATCCCGTTTTAGCGACAAATATCTGCAGACGGGTTTGATACCCGCCAAGCTGGATAAGGCGCTGCTAAAACTTGAGATTGAAGCTCATACTATGCTGCAGGAGCAAGGTGTGGAGGTGTTGTATCTGGCACTTGGCTTTTTGCAGTGGAATGAACCGACAAACTCATCTGTATCAAGGTACGCACCTTTGATTCTTGTGCCTGTTGAGCTTAACCGTTCTTCGGCCAGAGACAGCTTCAAGTTACGTTACACCGGCGAAGATCTGGGCTCAAATCTGACTTTAGCGGCAAAACTAAGAACAGAGTTCAAGTTAATGCTTCCTGCCTATTCCGATGAAATGACAATCTCGGATTATTATCAGGCGGTATCAGATGCGATTACCGCACAACCATCGTGGCGGGTGCATCAGGATAAAATTGGTTTAGGGCTATTCTCCTTCGGCAAGTTTCAGATGTATATGGACCTTGACCCGGCTGGCTGGCCTGAAGGAAAGAAACCATCGCAGTTGCCTTTAATTGGCCGCTTGTTCCGTGATGGTTTTGACCAGACTGCAGACATCAATCCGGTAGATCTCAATCACCCGGAAAAGCTCCATCTGGTAAAAGATGCCGACTCCAGCCAAATTGAAGCTATTTTAGCGATGAAGTCTGGCGCAGACTTGATTATTCAAGGCCCCCCAGGCACGGGAAAATCGCAAACCATCACTAATATCATTGCTGAAGCGGTTGCGCTGGGTAAGAAAGTACTGTTTGTTGCGCAAAAAATGGCCGCGCTTGATGTGGTGAAAAAACGCCTTGATGAAACTCACATGGGCTTTGCCGTACTCGAGCTGCACAGTCATAAAAGCACCAAAAAAACTGTATTGAGTTCTATCGCAGAATCACTTGAGCAAGGACGGCCGCAAACAAAAAATCGTGAACAGGAGTTTTTGGATTTAGCCGAATCGAAAGCCTCACTTGATGATTACGTGCATGCGATCCGGGCTCCGATTCTGCACAGCGCTGTCAATTACATTGAAGCTTTAGGTTCCCTGCTGCAACTAAAGATAAAAGATCCAGACAGTTCATTACCTGTCTTACCCTTTAGCTGTTTCGAACAATGGACTGCAGAGCAATACAGCAATGCCAAAAAGCTTGTTGCGGAATTAGTGCAGCAATTAGAGCGAGTTGGCGTACCTGCAGTGCATCCGTTTGCTATGTCGGGCCGCACTGACTTTTCTCCTGCACTGCAGCAGGCATTAACCTTAACTCTGGCACAAATAAGCCAGTTACTTAGCCAACTTGATGTGCAAACTGAAACAGCCAGTACTTTTCTGCAGCTTGAGAAACCACAAAACCTGCAGCAAGTAACACCACTGATTTCAACTTCAGCTTGGCTGTCGGAAGTGCCGGATCTCAAAGGTGCCAAAGTAGATAACCTGCTATGAGGCTCTGAGCAAAAAAGGATCGACAACGGCCTTGCATGTTTAGCTAATTTCTTAACACTGAAAGCCAGCTGTGAACAGCATTTTATCGATCAGGCACTGGATGCCGATCTACTGAGTATCCGACAAGGGCTGATTGGAAAAACAGATAAATGGTGGCGTTTCCTGTCATCTGATTACCGACAAGCAAAAGCAAAGTTAGCCGGACTTTGGCGTGGCACTCTACCCGCTTCCTCTGCAGAGTGGCTAACCACGTTAGACACCGCTTTAGCTTATCAAAGCGCCAAAAAAGAGCTCGCCAGTTACCACTCGCTGTTAGCTGAAGTTTTTGGCTCTCAGTGGCAAGGCGAATATTCAGAGCACAGTGACTTAACTCAAATTCACAGCTGGATCAGTACCTTTTATACCAAAGTTACCCGCCTTGAATTGCCTCAGTCACTGGCAAAGCTGATTGATACAGGCGTTGATAAAAAACTGCTACGCGACCAGGCAAACGCTCTGACAACACTTTGTGACGGCATTGCTGTACAGGTACAAACGCTGAAAGACCTGATACAGATAGATAACAGCAATCCAAACTGCGACTTAGCGTTACTGCAATTTTCGCAACTCAATGTCTGGTTAGAAGGCTGGAAGAACTCAGCTCTACTTTACGATTTCGCGCGGTATAACCAGATTATTCAGGCACTTGAACCTTATAAAATCAAGGCTCTCACTGAACTGGCTTTCTCATGGAATACCGCCCCGGAACAGCTAATGACAGCATTCGAACTTAGCTATTATCGCGGTTTAGTTGATCATGCCTACGACAGCTCGGAAGCAATACGCCGATTTGACCGCAATAAACATGAGCAAAGCCTGCGCGATTTTAAACGCATAGATGGCGACAGTTTATTTTTCGCGCAAGAGCTATTGGTAAACCGCCTTTACGAGCGCTTGCCCAAGAAGACAGCTAAAGGTGAAATGGAACTGGTGCTGCGCGAGCTTGGTAAGAAAAAACGCCATATTCCGATCAGAAAACTTCTGGCGGAAGCCGGTAACGTTATCCAGCAAGTAAAGCCCATTTTTATGATGAGCCCTATGTCTATAGCCACTTACCTGAAACAAGGTGCTTTAGATTTTGATTTGGTGATCTTTGATGAAGCCAGCCAAATTCCGGCACCCGATGCTTTAGGCGCCATGCTACGCGGACGGCAAGTAATTGTGGTGGGTGACAGTAAGCAGATGCCGCCAAGCAACTTGTTTGGTAAAGCCGTTGAACTGGAAGAAGAAGAGCTGGAAAACAGCGCTACTGCAGAAATGGAAAGTATTCTGGCGCTAATGGAAGCTCGCGGTGCAGCCAGTAAAATGCTGCGCTGGCACTACCGCTCTCGCCACGATTCATTAATTGCCGTATCAAATGACCAATTCTATAAAAACAAGCTGCTGGCCTTTCCAAGCCCTGGCTTTCACCCCGATGCAACAGGGCTTAAATTTCATTATTTACCGGACACCCACTACGACAAGGGCGTCTCCCGTACCAATGCAGGCGAAGTAGAAGCAGTAGTAGCAAAAGTGCTGAACCATGCTTTGACCAAACCGCATTTATCTTTAGGCGTGGTCGCGTTTAGTCTTTCGCAGCGTGATGCCATATTGCTGGAACTGGAAAAAGAGCACCGCCTGCACCCTGAAACCGATGAGTTCTTTGCAAGACATGCAGGTGGTGATGAGTTTTTTGTAAAAAACCTGGAGAACGTACAAGGCGACGAACGCGACGTTATTTTTATCAGCATTTGTTACGGCAAAACAAGTACCGGCCAGCTAAGCCAGAACTTTGGCCTGCTGAACAAACCCGGCGGTGAACGGCGGTTAAACGTATTAATCTCACGTGCGCGACTGGCGATGGAAGTGTTTGCCAATTTCAAAGGTGATGAACTGAAAGTTGGAGCTGACAGCCCTTTCGGAGTTCGTTCACTGCAAATCTTTTTGCAATTTGCCGAATCAGGCCAGTTAAGCAAATCTCATGAAAAAGAACAGGAACAAAACTTTGCGTTTGGTGCACTGCTGCATCAGGCAATCCAACGCTTAGGTTATCAGGTAGCCACCAGGGTCGGCAGCCAGGGTTATTACATCGATTTAGCTATAAGGCATCCGGACAACCCTGATAAATTTGTGTTGGCACTGGAGTATGACGGCGCAGGCTATTACGAGGCAGCGTCGGCACGCGACCGTGAGCGGCTGCGCCAGAGTGTGCTCGAAGGACTGGGCTGGAGCTTTGAGCGCATTTGGTCCACCGATTGGTTCAGAGACCCTGAGGCTGAGCTAAACAGGCTTAAGGTGCTGATAGACCATGCAATCGCACAACACGACGAGCTGATGGTATCGATGGCTGCGCAAGCTAACAATACCCAGCAAGTGAAATACAAAACTGCCGCGCCAGAGCCCGTTGCAGCGCCTATTCTGCGGGTTGAAGAAGAACAACCGGAATTTGAAGCCTGCACTACGCCGTATAAAAAAGCTGATGTGTCTAAACTAAATATTCCCCACGTGGATGATTTCAGTGCCATCCCCTTAAGCACTTTGGTTTATGCCGTAGAGCGTATTGTTGAAACCGAATACCCGATATTTTCATCTTTGGTTGCTACCCGTTTAGCCAATGCCGCAGGCTTAACCCGTGTTGGCGCCAAAATTAAACGCACGGTAGATCAAGCCATCGCGAGCGCCGCCGAAAAAGGATTAATCCAGGTAGATACAGACGAAGTGCTATGGCCGCATGGGCGCAGCACAGTCAAGCTAAGAAACTGGAACAGTGCAGACATTGCCACACGTAAGCTGGAAAATGTGTGTGACGCTGAACTGACTAATGCCTTATTGCTGACAGTGCAAGACGCGCATGCCATCAGTGTCACGGACGCTGCATCCGCAGCTTTGGGCTTGCTGGGCTTCCTGCGCGCAACAGCTCAGGCGGCAGAACGAATGAGTAAACTGGCGCAACTTCAATGCGATAAAGGTGTGTTAGTTTGTGAGAATGAGCGATTGAAGATTGCCGTAAGTCAGTAACAGCAAGACCTACCCCTAAGGGCTGCAGCCGATAGGCTGCGGCTATCATCATTGGATCTATTGGCATGGCATCCGGTTATTTTGCTGAGGAATAACGGTAAAATATCAAAGGGAAGCAACTGCATCGCTAATTTTGTTACGACCCCAATAAACTTTAGCTGATATAGGTAAGGCCAATGCCTTGCTGTTTTTGCAAATTCGGTTTGAGTTAACCCACTAACGTTATGCTGATCAAATGGTGCCAGCCATTGCTCGATAGTTCTGCGGATCATGTAAAACCCCTGTCTGATAGTAGATTCAGGCAACGCAAGAAGATTTAGCTAAGCTGAGAATGTGCGATTGGTGTTACGCTTACACTGTATCAAAAAATAGCCTTTTTAATTACCGCTGTCAGCGTCAAAAAATGACGTTTTACGAAAAAAAGAGCAAAAAAAAACGGCATATGCCGTTTTTTAGGTGTATTGCAATTACGCTTGGCAACAAGTTCTGTTGCGAGCACTATCGATCATTTTACGTTGTGATGCGTTAGCGCTGTCGATTACAGATTTAAACACCCTGCCTTTTTCTTCAGAAGTCCCATTCCTTAGAAGTTCAGATAAAGAGCTTCCAGAACTAGACTTATTGCTGGCGTGCACTTTTGCTTTCATACTCTTTTCCTGCTGTTTGGTTTGACACTTAAAACTTTAGAGCCCAAAGACAGCTCAAATTGGTAAAAATTTTAATTATTAAATTTAATATAACTTGTATACATTACCGCAAGATTAACCGCAATGGTTGAACTGAAATAATTTCAATCAAAAGCCACAGTTCGCTATTTTATAGCATCTAGCAAGGCGCGCGCATTATACGCCTGAAATATGGCGTCATCAACTGAATCTACGTTTAAACGCCAATCGCCTATCGATTGGTTGTAGTCTTTGACAACAACATCAATCCAAAGTGCAGCACCAAGTTCCGCTTTAAGCTGGTTAACCGTTTCCTGAGACTTAAAAAATTGCTCTACGAAAGTTTCTGGCAAGATACGCCTCCCCTCAACTTTCTCACGTGCTTTGACGAACTCCCATGAAACCAAAGGATCTTGCAAAACAAAGATCACGTAAACAAATCTACCTCTTCTTAAACTCCTGTCAATGTTTCGTTTGGCCACATCGAAGTTGGATAACGTACCGTCAAGAATGAAGTCTTGACAATTATCCAATGCCAAATCCAAAACTCTTTCTACAATCGGAACTATTGCCCTTTGAAATAAATGTGAGTTGCACCCGTCGTACAGGCTAAAGTAACTTCTATATTCATCTGGATCTATTCGCAGTATAGGCATAGAACCGTCTTCAGATATAGCAGCCAACTCTTTGGACACTTCTGTCTTACCAGCACCAGGGGAGCCGGACATAAAAATAGAGCTTGGACTCTCCGAGGGCCTGTACTTTTTCTTATCCGTAATTTCCCTTGCAACCTTGGTGCGCATTTTTTTTGCCTCAAAAAATGCGCTATCAATAATTTCCTGTTCAGTCACATCTGGACCCCTTCCGGCTTCACGAGAAATGAATCGAGAATAGCATGCGCTCGCATAGGCAGGGAAACGCTAACTAAGCGCGAACATCTATTCGTTAGACAATCGAGACTATTGCAGTTTTGCGTACAACAAAGCCAAATATTCAGTTGTGCTAAGATCTTTCGTGCTTCAATCTGTTTCAGACCGATAGGGTAAGGTTCATCGATATTTTTAACTATCCACCCTTAGAACTATACAATGAAAACCCGATACATTGCTGGGGTCACATTAGCTCGGGCCGCACGTACTTGAAATCTGACTTGAGCGTCATATTCAGTCAGCTCAATAGTAGATAGCTCTTCTATAAGCTTATTTACACTGATATTACGGCTTTGCGCCAAGGCTTTAAGCCTGCTGGCTTTATCATCCGGCATTCTGATAGTTAGATTTTTCATAACAGGCTCTTCACGGGCAACCACATTAACCAATGTATGCATATTTGAAACATTAGAACAGCTTAGCCTTAAATAATACGCACCGCAATTGCCAATTTAAGCGATAAAAAGCCCCGACGCGCTGGCCGGGGATTCTAGTTATTACTCAGAGGATCAGGTCTATAAGCGGCCTTATCGACGGCATTAAGTCAGGATAAAAAGTTAAAGTTGGCGCAGCACGTCGAGCAAGCCGCCTTCTTTTAACAGCCGGTCGGAAACCTGAATTTCCTGGAAATCTTCTCTAAATTTTACGTTATCACGGCTGGCATTTATGAAAACAAAACCTTTGCTGCGGTCGTCACCAACTGCCATTACCCGGCGCACGGTCAACTCTTCACCCGCAACTACTTCTGTAACGGAATTTTTGCCTGATGGCTCGCCACCTTCAGTAGCAGACTTCCATAACCGATTTTCGATAGTATTAATTAGCCAAGAGGCTGCAACACGCGGAAATTCGGTTTGGTACAGCAATATTCCTGGTTCATCCTGTCTGTTTTCATATGGTGAGGGAGATTTTTTAATAAAAACCAACTCATCGTCAGACGCAACAATAAACAGTTTTTCATCGTCAAACAGTAAATAATCCATCTCTGCTTCGAGGCGATAGCCTGACGGTAAGTTAGCTGTGTTTAACAAAATTTATAAAATCCCCGCCTATGATGTTTATTAAATCCAGCCAACAGCGTTATAGAGTACCTTACTTGTAGCGCTCACCTAAACTTTGCCAACGCTGCAGGAACCCTTGTTCGAATAGGAAGTAGCTGTCTAACGCAAGTTCAATGGGAGCAAAGCTTTTATTACCGTGTTTGCTGCGCGACCAGTTAGTTAGCGCATACCCTTCAGTGGTCCGGCCGACAGTTAGCATTTCACCGCAGACATCAACATAATTTGAAATCATTGCACCGGCATGCAAGCCGCCCTGTGCAGGAGGTCTGCGAAATTCCTCAAGTGCTTTCGGGAACCATATCAGTACTTCGATCGGAAAATCATGCTGTACACAAGAATACTTCAATGTAGCGTCTGGAAGTTCATACGTCGTGCTGCTTAAGATAGATAGATGACTACTCCCTCGGGTTACAAAAGAAAGCAATTTGTCCCTTAGAGGCTGATGCAACACTTGGCTATCAATTAATTTTGCATCTTGCGGCAACCGGGTATGATCACTGATCAGAGGTAGTGGACTGAGAGACGGAAATCGCTGAACATATGCCATTGTATTTGCCCGTTTTAAAGATCGATAATGACAATTGCATCATTGTCATTCAGTGTTTTCAGGTCTATCTCAGTACGCTCGAAATTGATTGTTTCTACCGCACCATGTTGATTTCTACTATTTGTAAGGTCCTTGGTTAGACCATTACCCAAATAGTCATCGTTGTTTCCGACCTTCTTGTGCATGTCCATTCGCTGAATAAGTGTTTCTTTTTCTTCATCCGAAAAATCAGTTATCTCTAAGTATTCTGCGAAATCGTCAGTATTAGTGGACCATTTCGCAAGCATTTTGCTATCCACTGCTTTTTTATACTGCTCAGCATACAAGGCTTGATATTCAGCATTCATTGTTTTATCAGTGAATGACGCAGGAAATGCACCAGGCAATTCTGTATTGGCGAACTCCGATACGTTTTTAAATGTTGCAGAAACACTTTTAACGCCGGTCAGCGGTGCGGCTTTTTCAGTATGAAAAAGGGGTCGTAGTTAATAATCGCTGTTAATTTTTAAAGCATTGAAATATATAGGATTAACTCCCACTTCATCTTTAAATGTTTCTATACCCTTTTCAAAAGCGTTTCCAACGTTGTAAGAGTTTGATCTGTAAAGCCTAAGGTTGCATGGAAGCCAAACTGCTCACCTTTGCAAGGAGTTGCTTATCCAATTCAGCCAGATAGGCTAAGCCATATTGCGGCTCATTCAGGGTTTGCGCCAGGTGTTCGGGCAGGTTTTTTCTGTAACTGGTAAAACAGCTGGCAATCCCCACGGCGATAGCGGCCACACTGTCGGTGTCACCAGACAGCGCCACACAACTTTGCAGTAAATCAGCCAGATTGTCATGCCGTAACAAACAACTTAATGCGGCACTTACGGTATCAAAAGCTTCCACCGTTACGGCTTGTTGCCAGTTGTAATTCCAGTCAGCAAAACCTTCGCTTTGTAAAAACGCTGGCAGTTGCGATATCTCGCCAAGTTGGTACAAACCAAAATGAGCGGCCAGCGCGACGGTACAACTACTCGCTATGCCGGTTGGTGTGTTATGGGTAATAGCAGCTTGTTGTTTGGCATAGGTTAACAGCTGATGTTTGCTGGCAATAATACCCAGCGGTACTGCACGCATAGCTGCACCGTTGCGGGTACTATGAGCACGCAGCGTAGTGAGTAACTGCTGGCCATTTTCAACTTGTTGCAATACTGCATAAAAGCCTTTTGAGTACCCCTGACGGGGGTCTCGTTTGAAACACTTTACGAACTTATCGGCAATGTTTAGTGCTGTCCATTCAGCATCTGCTACTAACAACTCGGCCAGTGCCAAACTCATTTGCGTGTCATCGGTATAGTTGCCTAGCATGCCGTATAGCTGATGTGGAACATAGCAGCTAAGGTCATTGTGTTGGGCAATAACCTCTGTTGCGGCAAACTCGAATCCGGAACCGTAGGCATCGGCTATAGCAATTTCATACAACATAAAGGCTCACTTTTACGCCGGTTCAGCCAGATCGATCTGAGTTCTGGCAGTAAAAGCAGCGAAAATCGGGTTGGCCGCTGTCATTTCCATTTTGGCCAGTTCTACTAGGATCTCTGGCAACAAATTCAGTATTTTGGCATCGATGCTGGTCATATGCTCGATCAGTTTTGCATTAAAAACACTATCTAGAGACGCACCATCCTCTCCGGCATGCCGTCTTATGCGATAAAGCTGCTCGCTCCAATAGTTAACTTTTTCTTGCTGTGTCCACGCGCTATATTGCATAGGAAAAGATGCTTTTTCTACTAACTTTGCCACTTCTTTCTTTCTGTCTGTTTTAAAGGCATTGAAGACAACATATTCAGCACTGATCACAGGTTTACCAGTCAAAGAGCCGTAAACCGTAAGCTCTTCATGAAGTACGTCGGTTTCCGCTTCCAACAGATAAGACACTTTCACTTTGACATTTAGGTCTTTGTACTCAACATCAAACGGTGCCTCTAACGACGACGCCCTTTCGTCGCGGCTTAAAAAACAGGCTGCTTTTTCATCAAACTCTAACTCTTGCTGGCGCTTAGTTTGGTCGTTAACAATCCAGACAACGTAACGCTGCAGCTCTGGAGAATGGAAGCATTTTAATACTTTTTGGTTTATCAACGCCTTCGTGAGAGAAACAGGCAAAGAGTCTGCGCTTACTCGTTGAAATGAGCTGTTCATATATCTTGCTCCAGTACGTATCGTCCATCGCTGTCGATTGAGAATACAAGGTTGTAAGTAATAACGATGTGCTTCATTTTCCAATCAGGATGTTGCTTACCTTATCTATTAAAACCTGCAGCGCATTTTATCAGGGCTTACCAATTCACGAGATGCCAATATTGCGTAGATAAATGTGGTACTGGCAGCTAATTCAGTAGACGGATTTTTACCGGCGCAGCTTTATCTCAGATAAACAACATCTGGTTTTTTATTAGCGCCAGCACGTTAACCGAAGCATGTTTCGGTGTTCACTATCTCAACAGCAGTAATAACCATATTTTCAGACATCTTTAGGGCGATGTAGTCCATAAACTGATCATGGATAACTCGGTCAAATAACGCCTAAACGGTCAATTAACGGCAGTAACACCTTCTCGACCCGATCATCAGTTATTTGAAACTCTTGTGGCCAAGAAGATAAGATATGAGACTTTCTGGACTTGTTTATGACTTTGAACCCTGTTCTACCATAGTCTCCGGCATTCATACTTCTGCCAATGATAATTTCCTCATTGTCAAAATGCGCCATACACCGATGCTGGTCTTTCGGTAAGCCGCCTTCAGAAGGTAACTTCCAAAACCCGTTTAAAATAGTGTCTTTAAGCCAGCTCAAAGCAGACAATGGTAGTTCGGTCTGATATTCGGTATTTCGAATTTTTCCAAGGGAAATTTCATAAATTATCAGCAACTTGTCGCTACAGAAATACTTAACTTCTTTGCTACCTGTTTCATCGAGTAATTCGTTACCCAAAAATTGGTAAAATGCCGTATCAGTTGCATTGTTTAAAAGATTAATGTCTTTCATGATGCTAATTATTTCCCTGACAGCTTAATTGCTTTAACTGATTTACGAGATTCCAGCTCCCTAAGGGACTCAGGCTTGTGTTGAATTTCCAATACTTCCAGCGCACCTGGCGAACCTTTTTGGCTATATCGTTCAGTCAGTCCGTCGCCTGTAAATACTTCCCAAGCGCCTATTTCTGATAGAATTTTTTGCCGAGCTATAAATTTATCCTGTTCAACCGGCTCAGTAAAGTACTCGGATGCAAATCTCTCGGCTTCTTTTGTTTCAAACGTATCGCGCCAATCTTGTCCGTTACCAACCACATCTTTATTAAATGCAGCCCAATGTGCTCTAAACTCTTCGGAATATTCTGCCGTCATGACTTGCTCAATCAATTCAGGCTTAATGTCACCAGAAAATTCATCTTTTAGTTTTGACTGCATATTATCGAACGTTGGCACGAACGTGTCTGACCCATCGGTCAAATAATTCTCTCCGCGATCGACTATATACAGGGTGTACTCTTTGTTTGGATTGTATTTAGTACCAAATAGATCAGCAATCAGGGCCGGGTCGGTATCAGCACGTTCAATCATATCAAAAGTCGACATCCATAAAGGATGGCGACCAGATGAACGCATGTGTCCGATCGGTGCATCAATAGAGTCTGCTGAAGGGCTAAAACGCACCATGAAACGGTCATTTGGTAATGTTCCCGCCGCAGCCATAGTGCGTAGCTCAGCATCTGAGTATTTAGGCACATAACCATTGATGGCTAAATCGTCAGCAGCCTTTTTCAGCAAAGCTTCGCAATCTTCCAAACTCTGCGGTGAGCTGGCAGGTGTCTTAGCTGCTGGGCTCTTCGCCTCATGCGAAGCTGCCTTAGCCGCTGCAGGCGCAACTGTTGCCACCCCACCGCCTTTGGGCTTGGCGGTTTTGGCTACCGGTGCCAGGCCTGCGCTGCTGCCGCTGGCTGGAACTAAGCCGCCGTCGCCTATGCCGTTACCTTTTGGTGGCTGGCCCCAGCCGTCGCTGAGTTGCCAAATACGTATTTCGTCGGCTGCAAAGAGTTGCAACAGCGCGTCGCGCAGCTGAAAATCGTTTAACTTAGATAAGTCGTGCACCCAGGGTTTAGCATGCTGATACATGTCTACCCACAGCTGGCGTAAAGTACCGGACGGTTCAAGATCGTGCAGAAAATAGCGGCCAAACTCTCTATCTCTGACATCTGGTAGACAGTCGTCACCTAAATCCGCTCTGGCGAGCAAACAACTGCTGCACAGATAGGTTTTACCCCATTTATCTTCCAGAACTACGCCATTGTATTGCTGGTCTTGCATCCTGCCACCTTGTTTATAAAAAGCGCTTTTTCTAAACATAAATTTTACAACTTGCGCATTTTTACAACCTGGCGGGCTAATGTCAAACGTTGTTTTGCCGCAACTACATTGGTTTCGTGTTTGCAAACAGCCGTTTGTTACTACGTTGACGTATTTGCTGCGGCTTCAGTCTCATACCAGATGCCGTACTTGTCGCCCTGCCACTTTAGCATTGAGTAAAAGTAGGCTACTGCCAGCATGATAAGGCCACCGGCTAAAGCCGCTTCATTTACCAGCCCAAGGCAGCAAAAAATAAAACCAGCACAATGCGACATAATTTCTGCCCGCTTTGCTGTATTGCGTTCTGGCCGCACTTGTAACAGGTTTAACCAAAACCATATTTTTAAAAATAGCGGTAGTCTTTGCCAATCATTGGTGTGTTTATCAATCATAAATGTCTCCTGGTTCAGTGTAGTTACATCGACATCAAGAGCAGCAGCGAGACATTTTAACGATTCGACACTGGCGTTGTGGCCGCTCTCAATGCGCTGAATGGTGCGAACATTAAGCCCGGACATTTGCGCTAATTGTTCTTGAGAGATGTGTCGGCTAAGACGCAGTTGTTTTAAAATCATTAAGTGGCTCCTGTGCTCCTGAACCAGCAGCATGGGTTATTTTATCTTCTGTCAGGTACGTAATGTACCCGACATTAAGCCGACAGCAACACAGGTTTGCGTTGTGGGCAGCTAAAGTGAGGCAGTCTTTTGATTAACTGGCAGGCATGGCCAATTGCTTTAATGCGAACCGACCTCTTTCAGACACCGGGTTCGACTTATCTGCTGCAAAAGCTTGGGCAAATCCCTTGGCGTCATCTCCTAAGGTTTCCAGCGCCCGGATCAGAAACTCTGCCGCAACCCGTCTGACCACCGAAGAGCGATCGCCGGCTGAGCATTTTAGCAACTCTAAAAATGGAACTTGAACTGCAATCTCTCGCTCGGACATCACAGCATTAAGCCGTCCGACACAGTAACGGACATCTGTCCACTGCCATTTTCGAGCTTCAATCCAGGTTATTCGCCCTTCAAACAGGCTTCGGTAGGCTTTAGCTCTAACTGACGGTTGTGCGGCGTGCTGTGCTATTTCAGCAAGATAGCTATCAAGAATTGCGGTGCGGCCAAGCTGAGAAAATAGCGAGGCCATCGGCCCAGATGACGATGAGATTATTTTGTGTCTAAAACACGCTGCCACCTCATCTGTGGCAATAATTTGTAACAGCACTTGTTTATCCTGCTGCTCAATTCGTCCCCAGGAGCTCCAATTAGCCAATGCAACGCAAACTGCCGCCACAACGTAATCAGGATTGGTTGCTGCTGCAATTTCAGGCAGCTTTTCTCTGGCTGCTTTACGAACTTCAGGCACCCAGTCATTTAGCCGGCGAATAGCGCAGGAGAAGAAAAATGTATTAGGTGCGCCACCTGATAAAGTTCGTAAAACTCTCTCACGCCGGTAGCCGTCCCAATTTATCAAGTCTAACCAGGTTAACAACTCATGGGAACTGTTAGCCCAAAACTTCCATTTGGGTGGAGCGACATCAGTTAAAACCCGGTCGAATTCATATCGGATCAGCCGCTCCCAATAAGCAAAATTCTCTAGCGGCAATTCAGCCGTCGCATCGATAAGCGCAGACATATCAGCAACAACTTTACTGCCTGAACTGATGGAGCTGGCAAAAGCCCTGACTGCTGACAGCACTTTATCTTCCATAATATGTGATTGCTGCATTTACTACTTACCTCTATCTAAACACTTAATACCAAGACAAGCGGCGACCGACTCCTGCAATATATCCACCAGCTCAGGGTCCATGTATTTGTAATCGTCTGGGATATCAAGTACATGAACGCATTTTTTATTTACAAGACGAGTAAATTCAGCCACTAACCTATTTTTATGTTTCTGCTCCATCACCAAAATGATATCGGCCCAACGGATATCGGCAGTGCCTACCGTCTTACGGGCATTCGGGCTTGTACCTGCAGAGCGGACATTAATATCGGGGTGTTTACGCCAGACGGTTTCAGCTGTGGGGCTTCGCCACTGATTACGGCTACAGATAAACAGCACATTTTTCATAACTCTTTTTACTTCCAACGCTGGTGTTCGACTGCCAACTTGTATTTTGAAAAAGGACAATTTGCCGTTGTAAAAGTTATGCTTTTAACATTACGGCATAATTACGTCATAACGCTGCTATAGGCAGGTCGCCATACGCATCAAACCATGTTGTGACAGCAAAATACTGCCGCCACCTGATGTGTTTATTAACAATTCGCCCGTTTCAACAAACCAGGATGAATGCGGTGCGCCGGGTAACTTCAACCATTTTTCTGCCCGCCATTGGCCGTTGGCGTCGTGAATTAACTGATAAACCATGCCATTGTTCGAACCTAAATGGGAAAGACCTGCTAACGCAACGTAGCGCTCACCAAGCTTATAAATATCCTCAATGTTTTCATTAAGAATGACAGTCGACGCACCGTTATCAGCAACGTAAACCAGCTCACCGCCCCACTCACCACGGCTGCCACCCGCTAACCAACCGTTTTTCACCCGCAAGGCAAGATCAGGCACGTGCTCAATATTCTGGCGGATCTCTCTGATATTATTAGCATTAACCTCTATGATGGCGTCGGGTTCGGCGGCCTTTTGTGCGTCTTCATCATCAGCCCCGTAACTCAGAACCACAGTGTTATAGGCCAGACTTTGCATTTTCTCGCTGTTATTTGATTTATACAACTTCTGCCCGGAAGGTTCAGCTAGGGTTTTTAATGTTATCTTTTCACAGGCTTTAAGCTGAAAATTCTGAAAATTGAAATACTCATAGCCAAAGTTATTTTCATCAGTTTTATTTTCATAGCCTTGGCCCGTTTTGATCAGTTGCAACGCTTTACGTGCCTGCTCCCGAACCGGCGGAAACCAGTGGCTGTCTGCCGCGCTGGTTAACTCGGTCAATGCAGACTTAGCATTGAGCCTGCCAAGCGCTTCTGCTGTTACCAGGTTCAACAAAACGTCGTTAGGCTCATTCAGTAACGGAATTAAATAAGGGATCGACGGTCTGTAGCCAATATAGCCTAAGGTGCGTACCGCCAGCATTTTCGCTTCTGGCTCCATGTTGGTAAGCAAATTCATCACCACAAGGCCAGCATCCACTGCGCTTGGGCCAAACGCTGCGATATCCCGCAGCAAGTAAATGTCGCCAGTTTCAGCCAATAACTCGACGAGAATGTTTACTGCAAACTGCGATTTTATACCAACTAAGGCCTTATTTATCGCCTTGGTAAGTTGGGGCTGCTGCTGTTTTAATGCTATTAGCCGGCTATCGATAATAGCGGCTGGTTTACCCAAATCACCAATTATAGAAAGCGTTCCAACACGGATATCATCAGAAAGTGATCTGTCCTCGGCAATGTCGATCAATGCCAGGGCAACATCGGCCCGCTGCTCCCCCATTCTTGCCAGCACATCGCCAAGTAAATAGTAGGTTTTGTGGTTGCAACCGTACTCGCATTTAACCGCGTTCAGAATGACTGGTAATGCTTTTGTGCCAAACAACCTGACAGCATAGGCTTCCTGATTACCAGGCGATGATCTTGACGCCAGAAATGCTTTTACTGCAATTTCTGCCGCCTCTGCCGTCCCCACCTTAGCTAACGCCGGGGCTAGCCAGGACACGTCTCTGTTAAGACCGCGTACAATTTGCGGTAAGTACTTTTTATCAATGTACGTAGCTTCACGAAGCGCGACAGCGCCAACCCTGGCAATCAGCTCGTCATTGTCGTCCAGCAGATGCATGATAGCCGGCATAGCGTCATCACCAAATGCCAGTAATTTCTTAATAATCGCTTGCTCTGCCGCAGAGGGGTATTGCCCCGGGGTACTTAGTTTATCAACAACACTGGCAACCTTGGCAATACAAACGCCGGGCGAAGAACAAGCGTCAGCAACGATGCTTTCTTCAATCGCTAATGCCGTACCACAAAATAGTAATAAACCAATACAGACTAACTGTTTCATGTTGTTCTAAAATTCCTTTTCAATTTTGATACCAGGTTTCTTTCGGTAAAGGTCGGTACAATGTTCTTAGCTTCAGCATAAACCTTACTGACAATAAATTTATCCTTAGCGGTTTGCGGCAAAATGGTCGCGATGTTAAATAGCTAAATGGTTTAACGGCTGCTAAAAACAACAAAGCCCCGCAATGCAGGGCCTTGTATATCGTAGACTATAGCGATTACACAATAGCTAACAGTTCTACATCAAAAATCAGTGCACTGAACGGTGCAATAGCATTGCCCGCGCCGCGCTCGCCGTAGGCAAGGTTATGCGGTACATATAAACGCCATTTCGACCCTACGGCCATCATTTGCAGTGCTTCAGTCCAACCAGCAATAACACCTGATACCGGAAACTCTGCCGGCTCACCACGTTGGTAAGAGCTGTCAAATACCGTACCGTCAATTAAGGTACCGTGATAATGCGTGCGCACTGTAGACGCTTGCGATGGCTTATCGCCTTCAGCTGCAACCAATACTTCGTATTGTAAACCAGACGCTGTTACGGTTACTTCAGCACGCTTGGCATTTTCTACCAGGAAAGCTTCGCCGGCACCGGCTAATAATTCTGCTTTTTCTGCTTGCTCAGCTTGCATGCGCTCGCTGATCACACCAAAGGCAGCACGAATTTGCTCATCCGTTACCTCAGGTGCTTGCTCAGTAAATGCGGCAATAACACCCGCCGCTACCGCGTCAATGTCTAAACCTTCAAACGGATTGTCAGCTAATTGCTGACCCATTTGTAAACCAATACCATAGCTGGCGTGTTGTTCAAGCGTTGTATATTTATCTGACATGAGTTCCACTTATACTATTGAAGCGCAAAGCTTCAGGTTAAAAGTGCGCATATGTTAGCGCAAATGCATTCGAATGTCTTGCCAGCTCAACCGGCCAGTTGTTGTACCTGTAGCCAAATGCGATTGACATTTTGCTGGTCTTGCTCAGTTAACTCACCATTCTCAATGGCAAACTGTAAGCTGTTGCTAACCTGGCTGACAACATCTTGTGCAATAAACGGCTCGCCGGCTACCTGCAAGGTGCCTACAGCTAAATCAAAATGGCCGCGCAAATACCCCGATGCGAACAGTTCGTCATCTGTTGCTACCGGAACCAGGGCATCAAATAAGTTTGCTACAGCATCAATAAAGGTTTCAGGTGTAGTTTCAATTGTAGATAGGGCTGTCATGCTATTCCTCATCCTCGTACCCTAAGCGGTACATTACATAGTCGTTATATCCGGTCAACACGTTTATAAGCCCGGTTAATAGTTTATCCAATTCCACCTCGCCGGTATCAGCAAGCAGTGGTCTGCCATCAAGTTGTTGTAATTTGGCTTTACTGGCAATAAGCAGAATATTGTCGCGACCTAACGCTCGGATCACATCAGGCGAGAGTTGTTGATTTCCTCGGCCAAACACATGTCCCTGCCCACCAATTAAGGTAATGATCAGTTTGCTGGGATAATCTGTCACCAGGTCGGCCAGTTGCATAGCTGTAACATCACTGGCGATTAGCTGACCATTTTCAATCACGTCAACGCCCAGCAAGGTATTGTCTAAACCCAGTTCAGCCATCACTGCAGCAACCGTTGAACCCGACCCCATGACATAACGTACATTCTCTTCCAGTTGACTAACAACATAGGCGGCTAAGTCTGCCAGTACCAACTCTTCAGACTCACGCCCGCCCATTTTAACGCTTTGTACATAACGCAGCTGAGCAGGAATACGCATTTCACCAAAGCGACGGGCTTTTACTACCCCACTTCGGAACGCTTGCTCATCGATATCCATTACGGGGGCTTCACTTAATGATACCAGCTCCCCTGCCACCAATTTTGCTACCAGCTTACCTGCAGCCTGCGGCGATATGGCATAGACGCCAGAGTGAATTTTTACACCTGCGGGGATCCCAAGTACCGTGGTGTGTTCAGCCACCGCCGCACAAATGTTACGCGCAGTGCCATCACCGCCGGCAAACAACAATAAGTCGGCGCCTTGCTGGCACAACGCCTTCGCCGCCGCTTCGGTGTCTTGTGCAGTAGAGGGTGAACTTTGCGGCTGATAAAGCACTTTGTAAGTTAAACCCAGCTCAATGCAGACGTTCTCACCCATGTCGCCGGCTACGGTAAGCACTTCAAATTTATCGCGTTGCTCTAGTAACGCTTCCAAAGCCGTTTTGGCCCGATTCATCGCCTGCGGCACTGCACCCAGTGCCATAGCCTGCTGTGCCTGACCATCAGACCCTTTTAAGCCAACACTGCCACCTAACCCCGCCAGTGGGTTAATAATAAGCCCCAGTTGAAACCGACTTGCCATAGCCAGACACCTTTTACAGCATAGAAAAAGGTCGCTATTGTAATACCTTCACTACAACTTTCACAGCTTAGAAGCAATATCCTGCGAAAACACCGTAAATCCAAGTGTTTTTTCAGGGACTTAATTGCATATCTAATAGGTTTAAGCTTTACTCATTTACACCGTGGGCGAAGCAGCTGCCCCAGCAGAGGTAGTGTGATGTTATTGAATTCTCTAAGATTTAAATTAACCGCTGGCGTGGCTATATTGACCGCTATTAGCATTGGCAGCATGACGTTAATTGGCTGGTACTCAATGAACAGCTCAAGCGAGTCTGCCGTAAATAACGTGCGTCAGGCCGTAGAGCAAGCGGCACAAAATATTCTTCGTGCCGAAGCAGAAAAAACAGCGTTAGAAACTGCTGCACTGCTGAACCGTAATTATGACATTGCCAAGAATTTAGCCAGCATAATGGCGAATACGGCTATTGGCACAGGCTGTGTGAAAACTGCTGATCACCTTTTGGTCTAAGCAACAGATTTATATGATCAATCGTTCTTGATAAATCAGCACAGTTAGTTGCTGCTTTACTAAAATTAGTAGCATACCAATTAGAACAAAGTGTGCTGATATGACCTTCCATATTAAAGGCCAAGGCAGACATCAAGTCACCTTACTTCCTGAAGCGCTGGATGACTTCGTTACTGAGGAGAATCCTGTCCGAGTAGTCGATATTTTTGTTGATGGATTACAGCTTGATTCACTTGGCTTTGAGAT
>NZ_AUDG01000039.1 GCF_000425345.1 Rheinheimera baltica DSM 14885
GGTATCCAATCCGGCTTAGCCGCAGCAATCCGTTCCATCAGATACGTCTTGAAGGGGTCAAGTTTTGAAGCCCGATCAGCACGTTCACTATAGGCTGGCGTTTTAGCAATATCCCGCAGATACTTACGAACAGTATTGCGTGATACATGTAATGTTTTGGCGATAGCACGAATGCTTTGGCCTTGTCGGTGCAACACATGGATTTCCACTAATAACTCCTGAGTCAGCATTAAAATTACACCGCCTTAATTCAATTAATGTCGGCGGTAATTTTGCCTCAGGTGGGTCAATTTTAAATTGTCGTTAGTGGGTCAGTTTTACATTGCCGGTGACAGCTGGTGTCAGATTTACCCTCTATTAATGCGTTATGGCAGCCGGTTGCCTTAATTGAGCATAGCGGCGGTGAGCAAGGATACAAAGCTCACCGGGTATCTATTGATGACCCGGCTAAACGGTTTTTACGCTTAGATATAGAGGCGATAAACGGCCAGATAGACATAGATGACATTCAGCTTGAGCGTATTTTACTTGCCACTGCTTTACAAAAAAACGAGCAACGCATTGTCAGTGGCATTTTAGACAAATTGCGGCAAGATCAGAATATTGACCTGCAGGCCGAATCATTTCGTACGCTGGGCGTTAATTATGCCTTACAGTTAGAACTGCAGCGCCAGCATCTTGAATATGCCAATGCGTTGTATTCGGGTAACGCACTGGTGTTGGCAGGCTCTGAGAGAAACCGCATGGCCAACCCTATGGCCTATGCCAGTTTTCGTAGCATTGTTAGTGATGCAAAGCGGGTAACCACGCCATTGCAACAAGCGCGGTTAAACTCGATGCTAAAGCCGTTTGGTGATTTAGCAACCGCGACACTAAATGTAGTGAGTGGTGGGGCATATTCGGCCTTTGCCGAGCCGTTTAAGTCGTTTCTGGCAACCAGTTTTGATAAATCAAGTTACAGCGATGCCGGGTTAAGCCGGGCAGACCGAAAGTTTGCCGAGCAAAACGGCCTTAAAATTTATCAGGATGCCGAGCGTTTTTTGGCTGAACTGGAAAAAGAGTTACAGCAGGTAGCGGCATTAGAAGCAGAGTTGTTGAGTATTCAGCGAAATATTGATGGTTTTCGCCGTAGTTTAGATAAACAACTACGTGATACCTTGCAGCATGCCAGTATGGCGCGCTCGCAGGAAACGGTGAGCCGGGCATTAAGTAAAGACGAAGTAGTACGGCAAAAGTTAATGCAAGAAGTTGCCGGCAATATTAGCCTTAAAGCCAATAGTTATTTGAACGATGGCAATAATACTGAGCTGGTGCGTTTTGTGTTAAAAACCTCCGAGCAATTAGAGCAAACACAAAGCTATAAAGATCAGTTTAATCAAATTACATCTGCCATGTTAACGTACTACGACCGCTTCGAACGCTCGGTTAACAGTGCACAAAACCCGTTTACTGAAAGTGGAGACAAACAGTTGTGGGAAAGCCATGCTCAAAAAGCACGGCAGTATTTGCAACAGTCAAAAGAGTCCTTTAATCGCGCTTATTTGTAGTATCAAACAATAGCAGCACACTGTAAAAACTGAATCATTATTTTGATGGATTCAGCTTGTGCTGCTTTAATGCTTTTGGGTCAGTGTGTCCCAGATAAATGCCAAGTTTGCCGGGTTAATGTTATAGGGCAGTAACAGGCTCTCAATTTCGCTAATATGCGGATGCTCTATTTTAGCAACGGCATGATTAAACACATAATTACCTTCTGTGCCCATTCTTAAATCTGAGATAACCACGTGATCGTCAATGATTGTGGTTTTAATAAAACCGTGCGTAAACCAGGTTAATCGCTGCACGGCTGCGATGTTTTGTGTTTGATTTAATAAGGCTTTGTTTAAATCAAACGACTCAAACTGAATGGGTTTTGCTGGCTGCAGCAATGAGTAAAATCCTTGCTGGTAATGGTCGTCATGCAAAACAACCACGCGCCACAATAATGAGTTAAACGCCGTTGGCGTGCTAAATATAGCGCTTGCGGGGTTCTCTAATGAGGCTTGTACATGGTTATCAACGGCAAGTTTTGCACTCCAGGTCCAGGCTAAATAGCCGGTGCTTATAACTATGCCTGATATTAAGGTTCTACTTGCCCAGGTTTTATCTGGCTTGATAAGTATCAGCAGTGTGCCAATTAATAAAGGCAGGGTATACAGTGGGTCTATGATGAAAATAGTACTCCACGATATTGGTGGCGACGTCATGGGCCAAAATAATTGTGTGCCATAAGCCGTATGCGCATCTAATAGGGGGTGCGTAATAAGTGCCAGTGTGATGGCAAAAAACCACGGCATTGGCGCATCTTTAACGGGCTGATAGGTTTTTTTAAGCAGGGCCCACAGCAAAATGGCGAACGGAAACAAGACAAAAAGTGAGTGACTAAAACCGCGATGATAGGTGAAGTTTGCAACCGCATCGCCGTAATTTATTAGCACATCTAAATCCGGCAAAGTGCCTAATACTGCACCTATTATGGCGGCTTTACGTTTAGCGACTTGAGGCACGCATACCGCCGCTACCGAGGCGCCCAATACAACTTGTGTTAATGAATCCAAGACTTGCTCCACTGATTTATAGGGTAATAACAGGCCAACTATTTACACGTTATTTATCAAGCCAACTTATCTGATGATTACCATTATACTGGCGTACGTTGCCAAATTGTTATACTTACGGCTTATTATCTTTGCCAGTTCAGCTGCTGCTCAGATTCAATAGTCTATGCTTACGTTGTAATCACGGGCAGGGTGCTGATAGTGCGCACTGACTCCGCATAGAAAAATAAGGCAGGAATTTTTATGAGTACGGCAAAGCAAACTCGTCAGCAACAACATACTTTTTATGAACAACAAAAAACGGATGATTTAACAGAACAGGAACGCAAAGCATTGAGCCTGGCTTGGTCGCGTTCGGCTAGTCAAAAGCAGTCGTCTGCCAGGCATGATAGCGATGTCGCGCACTGTGCCGTGTTAGGGTATAACTAAGTGTTTAACCCGTTTTAAACCCAGGCACAAAATCAGTTTTAACTCTTTGCGTTGTATTTAAACGTTAAAAAGCTGTGGTTGTATAAACGGGATCATTGCCAGAATAATGGCTTGGTGGTAAACGCCTGAGCGGGTTAGCAGATGGTTGGTTAACATGGCAATTGCGCCACCTTGTTGTTTCACATTGTGTTGGTTGAACATGCGGTCCATTACATCACCAAGTTCCTCGCCTTGCTGTATTGCATAAAGTGCTGCAGGCGGAATGGGTAAGCTGGCTGAGCGCGTTTTGCTAATGCGATCATTATTTGATATGGCTACCCAGGCAAAGCTGCAGTCGCCATCTAAACCGGCTTCAATAGCAACGTAGTAGTCGGCATGGTAGTGTGCATGCTGTTGTGCGTCGGATATGGCATGCAGGCGGTTTAACGCACCTTGCAACGTTTCTTCACTATTCATCGGTTGCGCGGCAACGCCAGATACCGTACTTACGCCTGTGCAATTAATCTGTTTATCTGGCCACACAAGCGATAACGCACTATGTACTGCGGCAATTTTTGCCGGATTTGCTGAAGCTACAATCACTTTCATTTGGTCACTCGCTTAACTTTTACTGACTTCGCTGTTATTCACTAAACTGTTTTCACTAAACTGTTACTGACTAAATTGTTATTTGGCAGCTGGCACAGATTAAACACCTACCGTGCTAGCATAACCGCTATGGCCAACCGATAGAAGCTTACGCTTGCCGCAATGGAGCTGGCTGTTTAGAATCAGCAGCATAATCACGTTTCGTTTTTAAGGGCTAAGATGAATAAAAATGTCGTTACCAATGGCGTGGCTGCGATAGTCACTTTGCTGGGTTGGTACTTGCAGCAACCGCTGATATTAAGCGTAGGGTTATTTGCCTTGTCGGGTGCGTTAACTAATGCACTGGCGATACACATGCTGTTTGAAAAAGTCCCCCTGCTGTATGGTTCAGGTGTTATTCCAGCCCGGTTTGAAGAATTTAAAACGGGTATTTATCAGCTGGTAATGACACAGTTTTTTAGTAGCGACAACATTGATAGGTTTTTGGTGGATAAGCAGCAAAGCCGCAGCCACGGTTTTAATTTTGCGCCGGTTATTGAACAAACCGACTTATCGCCTGCCTTTGACTCACTGGTAAAGGTGGTTGAGCAATCTTCTTTCGGTGGCATGCTGGGTATGTTTGGTGGTACTGCGGCATTAACCCCTCTGAAAGAGCCTTTTATTGCTAAATTGAAGCTGTCGTTAGTTGAAGTGTCACAGTCAGATGACTTTAACCAGCTGGTGTTAGCGCAATTAGACCAGCCAGAGCAATTAGAGGGCATTCGTGCTCAGGTAGACACCATAGTTCAGCAGCGGTTGAACGAGCTAACGCCGGCGTTGGTAAAGGATATTATTCAGCAAATGATCCGCCAGCACCTAGGCTGGTTGGTAGTGTGGGGCGGGGTATTTGGTGGGCTGATTGGTTTATTGGCGGCGCTTATTCAGTAAGCTAAGACAAAAAGCGGTACGGAAGCTAATGAGTTTAGCTTTAAGCTGTCATCGGTTTGCCCACACTAACACGCCGTAAACCCATCCATGGGGGCTCGTTTTCGCCCGTCCAGGGCTTAAACGGTTAGTGTAGAGTAAACCGATTCTGCTTAATTTATCAGCATCACACTCAGTAAAAAAAGGGGCCGCTACTATTAAAAAGACTGAGCCACTATAAAGACTGAGCCAAGGCGTATTGTTCTACCGCACGCCACACCCGCAACAAGTTTCCAGACAATATTTTTTCAATATCGGTTTCGCTATAGCCACGCTTTAGCAAGCCATCAATCAAATTAGGGTAGGTAGACACATCTTTTAAGCCAACCGGCAGTGAGTCGCCTACGCCGTCGTAATCAGAACCAATGCCCACGTAATCAATGCCCACCAGCTTTACCACATGATCGATATGATCTAGCACCGTGTCTAACGTGGCAAAAGGGTAGGGGTGTTTTTTACGAAACGCCAGTTCAAAAGCGTCATCATCTGCTACACCGGCTTGTTTGGCTGCGGCTTTACGCAATGCACCATATTGGTTTGCCATGGCCGTAACGAAGGATGAACCAAAGTTAATTTGTACTACACCGCCATTTTTCGCCAGTGCTTTGATCATGTCATCATCCATATTGCGCTCAAAACCCGGCGTATAGCTGCGCAGCGATGAGTGTGATGCAATAACCGGTACTTTGCTCAACGCCACTGTTTGATAAAACGCTTCATCGGATACGTGGGAAATATCGATCATCATGCCAATATTGTTCATCGCAGTAACTAACTCTTTACCAAACGGACTTAAACCGCGCCATTTGCGCCGAATGTCATAGCTAGAGTCGGCAATGTGGTTGCTTTCAGAGTGTGCCAGCGTAATGTAACGGATACCGCGCTGATAAAAGTGTTGCAAGTTTTCCAGTTTGCCTTCAATAGGGGTGCCATTTTCCATCCCCAATGCCAACGATACTTTGCCGCTGCCAAATTGTGCTAAGACATCCTTACTGTCGTGTGCCATTGCAAACTTGCCAGGTGCGCGGCCAACCAGCGCTTCCATGTTATCAATTAGCTGATTGGCCAGCTGGTAACCACCGCCGTTACGCTCATAGGATGCGGGAATGTAAATAGACATAAAAGGTGCATTCAGCCCGCCCTGAATGGCTCGCGGGTAATCAAATTCGCCGCGTTTAGTGGCAACGCTAACGTCTTCCCAGTCTTTATGTAAGCGGTAAGGCACATCAATATGAGTATCAACAATAATGTACTTTTGGGCTAACTGTTGTGCCTTGCTAACCGGCTCAGCTACGGAAGTTGCTGGCGTAGTGCTGCAGGCTGTAAGGCCAGAAGCACCTAATATCGCCAGCGTAAGGGCGGTGTATTTTTGCATAATATTTTATCTCTTATAGTTCAAGCCTTATCAAACCAGCTTTGAGTAAAAACGGCAAGAGCTGTCAGACCAGTTGAGGCTATTGCGCGGTGGGGCCGTCATGTCTGTTGCGCACTTTTGCGTTACAATGGTGCCCATTTAGCACAAAACGGTGATTAGGATAATGCGCTTTTTTTGTATCGTAATATGTTTGTTAGGTATGACGTTTTCAGCCATGGCGACAGTAGATTTAGAACAAACCATGAAAAACATGGCGTTGCAGTATAAGCAGACAAGAGATATTCAACAAAGTGCTGACTTAGTGCCGATACTGGATGAATTAATTATCCTGACACAGCAAGCCCTCGAGGCGAAGTTTGCTGACGATAAAGCCACGCAATATACCACCGGGTTACACAAGGTGCTTACCGAGCTAAAAGCGGCAAAAAGTGCAGCAGAACAATACGATTTACCTCAGGCAAAACAACATTTACAACAAGTTGATGCACTACGAAAAGAATATCACAAGCTACGCAAAGTGAGTTTTTGGCAGATACTGTTTGGCTAAAACAAAATTTAATTAACGTATTGTTTTTACAGTGTAAGTAGGCGGCAGTGTACACCCTGGTTGTCAAAATCCCTTACTGGTTAATTGCTATTTTTATGATTTTATTGCATTTTTTTATTCAGTAACGTTAACCTGCACTTTGGTATGTTACAAGCTGGCACATGTCGGGCTACAGCAAGCTGCAGCGTTTAACGTTGCTAATATTATAATGATTGGGAGTGATGAATGAAATTGATACCTATTTGGCTGGGTACTGCACTGGTATCCGTCAGTTTATTGGGCTGTACAGATAATTCTACCCCTAGCTCACAACAGTCTACCGTGGCGACAGAGCAGACAACACAGAGCGAGCAAGAAAACCCGTTATTGCAACCCTGGACTGGGCCGTATCAGGGCGTTCCGGCATTTGATCAGATGAAGTTGGCAGACTTAACAGCCGCCTTAGAAACAGGCATGGCCCAGCACCTTGCTGATATTGATAAGATTACTGCTAACCCGGAAGCGGCGAGCTTCGAGAATACGATAGTTGCGTTAGAAGGTGTTGGTGCAGCATTAGATCGTGTGTTTACTTATTACGGTATCTGGAGTTCAAACCAGTCATCAGAAGAGTTCAGAGCGATTCAGCGCGAAATGGCGCCAAAGCTGTCTGAGTTCTCGTCAAAAATTACGCAAAACGAAGCGTTGTTTAAGCGTATCGCTGCAGTTTACCACTCAGAGCAAATGCAGTCATTGACGAGCGAGCAACAGCGTTTAACTAAGTTGGTCTATCTGGGCTTTGCTAATAATGGCGCAACCTTGAACGAAGAGCAGAAAAAACGCTATGCCGACATAAACCAGCGTTTGGCGCAGCTATATACGAAGTTTTCTAACAATGTATTGGCGGATGAGGAAGGCTATGTCCTGTATCTAAATGCTGAGCAGCTGGGTGGGTTACCCGATTCATTGGTAAAAGCGGCGGCTGCTGCTGCAACCAGCCGCGGTAAAGAAGGCATGTATGCGATAACCAATACACGTTCGTCGATGGATCCCTTTTTAACCTATTCCACTGAGCGTGAATTGCGTAAGCAGGTTTGGAATACCTATTACAGCCGTGGTGACAACGCTGATGAACACGATAACAATGCACTGATCGCAGAAATTCTGGCGCTGCGTGATGAACGCGTTGGTTTGCTTGGCTTTGATAACTACGCTACCTGGCGCTTGCAAGATCGTATGGCAAAAACGCCACAACGCGCCATGGATTTAATGATGTCAGTATGGCCAGCGGCTATTGCCCGGGTTCAGGAAGAAGTGGCTGATATGCAAGCCTTAGCCAAGCAACAGGGTGACGATATTAGCATTGAGCCCTGGGATTACCGCTTTTATGCCGAGCAAGTGCGTAAAGCCAAATACGATTTAAACTCTGACGAAGTGAAGCAGTACCTACAGCTGGATAAGCTACGTGAAGCCATGTTTTATGTTGCCGGGCGTTTATTTAATTTTAACTTTACCCCAGTTGCAGAAGGCAGTGTGCCGGTATTTCATCAAGACGTTAAAGTGTGGGAAGTTACCGATAAAACCACGGGTAAACACATTGGTTTGTGGTACTTAGATCCATTTGCCCGCACTGGCAAACGTTCAGGCGCCTGGGCCACGAGTTATCGTGGTTATAGTAAGTATGATGGGGTTAAAAACGTGTTGTCGTCCAATAACTCTAACTTCATTAAGGGTGCGCCTGGTGAGGCTGTGCTTATTTCGTGGGATGATGCAGAAACCTACTTCCATGAATTTGGTCACGCACTACATGCTTTATCGTCAAACGTGACGTATCCAACATTAAACGGGGGCGTGCGTGACTATACTGAATTCCAGTCGCAGTTACTTGAACGTTGGTTGCTTACCGATGAAGTGATCAATCAGTTTTTGGTGCATCATAAAACCGGTGAAGCCATGCCAGCTGAACTGGTTGCTAAAATTAAAAACGCCGCGACCTTTAATGAAGGGTTTAAAACTACCGAGTATCTGGCTTCTGCCATTATTGACCTGAAATTGCATATGCTGGACGATCCTAAAGGTATTGACCCCGATGCATTTGAACGGGACACGTTAGCGGCTATGGGCATGCCAAGCCAGGTGGTAATGCGCCATCGTACGCCGCAGTTTGGTCATGTCTTCTCGGGCGAAGGCTATGCCGCAGCGTATTACGGTTATATGTGGGCGGAAGTGCTGACGTCAGATGCAGCTGAAGCCTTTGCGCAGGCACCCGGTGGATTTTACGATAAAGACGTCGCAGCAAAACTGGTTGAGTATTTGTTTAGTGTGCGTAACGCCTTAGATCCAGAAGAGGCTTACCGTGCGTTCCGTGGCCGTGATGCTAAAATTGAAGCCCTGATGCGCGATCGCGGTTTCCCGTTGCCATCTGAACAGTAGTTTCAAACAGCTAAAGAAAAGGGCACTTATAGTGCCCTTTTTACTTAATTTAGGTTGATGTTGGCTTATTCGCCTAAACCTACATAGACGTTTTGCACGTCGTCATCAGCATCTATGGCATCTAAAAAGGCTTCAACTTCAGCTCGCTCAGCATCACCCAGCGACACCGGGTTATTGGCGCGATAGACCAATTTGGCGGTTAGCACGTTATAACCAAACTCTGGCAGGGCTTTTGCCACTAAATCCAGATCCGTTGCTTCAGTTAAAAATACCACTTCGTTATCTTCGCCCGCTTCAAAATCCTGAGCACCGGCTTCAATGGCGGCAAGTTCAACGTCAGCATCTGCGGTTACTGGCTCAGCTTCAATCTGACCCAAGTGTTTAAAGTCCCAGGATACAGCACCCGATGTTGCCAACTGGCCTTTACGAAATAGCTGACGAATGCTCATCGCGCTGCGGTTTTTATTGTCTGTTAAACATTCAACGATAACCGGCACCTGATGTGGTGCAAAACCTTCATAGACAACGGTTTCATAGTTTGCCGGGCCGTCTAAAAGGCCTGCGCCTTTTTTAATTGCCCGCTCGAGGGTGTCTTTAGGCATCGAGGCTTTTTTCGCCGCTTCAATCGCAGAGCGCAATTTGGCGTTCATGTCTGGGTCGGCACCATTACGTGCGGCGACGGCAATCTCTTTTGCCAGTTTGGTAAAAATGCGGCCTTTGGCATTAGCCGCATCCATTTTATGTTTGGCTTTCCATTGTGCGCCCATGCTTGCGCTCCTGTATATTTAGCTATCAAAACGAACAGTGCGCTAGTCTAGCTAATTGCAGGCTTTTAACGCAACAAAAGCCATGATAATTCTATCGTATAGGTGTGTATTAGCGATTATTCCAGCGCCATTACGACGACATGCTGTTGCAGTTGCGGATAAAACTGCAAAAAGACTTGCTCTAACAGGGCATAATTCGGCTTAATTTCTTCGATAATACCGGCAAACTGATTATTAAAACGAATACTTGACGCAATACGGTCGAGTGCGTGGCCAAGCCCGGTAAGTTGCTGGTAACTGAGAAACCAGTCGTGCTGACGAACACTGCGCATTGTTAATGTCATTGAGGCGGGCATAAGATGCTCCGCTGCGGCCAAATTGGTATAAAGCTGCTGCTTGTATTCGCTAAAAGGCTGATCGTAAAAAAGCGTCCAATGACATATTAAAAAGTGGTCAAAAAGCACATCTAAGGCAATGCCGGCAAAGCGGCGACGCGACGGAGAAAAAACCTTTTTTGCATCACGTACACTTGGGTGGCTGTCGGTGAAAACATCGACGGCACGATGATTTTTTAATCCTGCTAATATAGGTGGTGGCAAGGTAGTGAGTGCAGTACCTTTGCAAAAGTCGCCTAGTAAGTTACCCACTAAAGAAAAATGATTTGGCTGAGCCAGCGCAGTATGCGCTAAGTAATTCAAATTGCTTCCTCTTAACGTTTAAACCGTTTTTTGCGTAAATATCATTTTTTTGTCAAATTTAACACGGTTTCCCTGCTAGAAATTAATACTATGCTCTCCTAATATATTGGAAATACTAAATCGGTTTAAGGAGTTCGTAATGTCAATTGGTAATATTAACAATAACAGCGCAGCACAGTTACAACTATACGCTCAGGAGAAGGCGGCAGTAGCACAACAGCCAGCGGTATCTGCTCAAACGCAATTACCAAATACTGCGGTATCTTCTTTACAAGGTGATTCTGTTCAGATAAGCGAGCAGGCTAGAGCTTTACTTGCTACTAACTCGCCTACACAAGAAGATGGTGTTTCATTATTAACGAATGGAATGGGTGTTGAACCACCTAAAGGTAGTTAATACATTTGTTATACGCAATCTGCGGGACGGCACTATGGATTTGAATTATATACAAAGCGTTATGTTTGCAATGGGAAAGTTTGTTTTTTTATCCAACTTTATTCTATTACTGATCGCGGTAGTGTTTGAGCGTAAGGTTTCGTCTGTTGTTATTAGTTTATTGGTGTTGGCTCTCGCTAGCGGAATAATGTCAGCTCTATCGCCTGTTTTGTTAGAGATATCGTCTGGCGATGGATTGCTTAATAAGCTTGCATGGTATGGTGGTTTTGCTTTTGTAGATTGCGTAGCATTGTATTTTTTATTTAAGTTTCACAAGTTATTAAAGCAAAACGTAAGTAGTGTGGCGCATTTAGTCGGGTTTTCTTTTTTACTTTTCACGATGTTGCAAAGCATTCGATTTATAGATAGGTATGTTTTAGAAACAGATATGCTGTCTGCTGTTTATCGCAATACTGTTCCTGCACTTAATTTGATTTTGATACCCTTGATAATGTATTTCTGGCTAGCAGAATTAAGGGAAAGAAAATCCTATTTAACGGAGCTCACACAATGATGGCCCTATGTGTTTTGTTTATTTTAGTGCTCAATTTTGTGGCGTTAACCTCATATAGAAAACTGCGATTATTACGGTCTATTAGTCAAATTCAAGCTGAAGTTGAGCTTGAGATGCATAGTAGGGCGCACCAGCTTTTGGTAAGGCGGGATCAACTTGAGGTCGGTTTACTTAAGGACGAAGCGAATCGAGTTGATGAACAGTGGAAAGGCGATTTGGCTGAGTACATGGAAGAATTTGAGCAAGAAGCCATACTGCGTTCGAAAAGCCGTTTAAATCGCGTTTAATAGTTTAATTTAAACAGCAGTTCACCTAAATCCGGCTGCCATACATCCTGCGGCTTAGCCCGGTAGTTTTTTAAGATAACGCCTTCAATTAATAGCTGCTGGCGTTGTTCTTCTGCCGTTTCAGATCCAGGTGCAAAAGCCAGACGCCGGTCACTTCGCAATATTCTAAACCAAGGTACTTCTAGCTCTTTAGGAGCATACCCTAAGGCTTTACCAACCAGTCGAGCGCGGCCGGGTAAACCGGCCAAATCAGCTATTTGTCCATAACTGGCTACTTTACCCGCAGGAATTTGCAGTGCAGTTTGCCAGATACGTTGATATTTTGATTCGCTCACACACTATACCCTTTATATCTCTTGGTTATATGGCATGTCGTGGCACTACTGTTTTACCTATGGGCGCCAGAGTAAGTAGTGCTAGTTTCAGATGTTGAATACCGAAAGGAATACCAATAATACTAATGAAACAAGCAATAGCATAGCCAATGTGGCCTAATGCCAACCAGATCCCTACCAGTAAAAACCAGATAATGTTTCCCAGTGTGCCAACGGTTCCCGTGCCGATGTCGTCGAAACGATTGACATACCGTCTGTTGATGGCATCTTGGCCAAAGGGCCAAAATGCCATTTCACCGATGACGAAGCAGCTACGACCAAAAGGGATACCAATAATACTGACAAAGCAAAGTATGCCAGCCAGCCACCATAATAATCCCATAACAAAACCACCCAGCACAAACCACAGTATATTAAAGATAAGTCGAAATACACTCATGCTATTTTTCCTTATGTTAGTCTATCTGACATAAAGCAGAGCCCATGCCAACTTTAAATGCTATATAAAACAACTAGATATTTTTATTTGAACGCCCCTTAATGGCATGTTTAACTAATGTGTAGCGTAAAACACTAATTAATGAGAGGACTTGTCAGGTGTTAGATGGCATAAAAGCGGTAGTATTTGATCTTGATGGCACCTTAGTAGACTCTGCGTTAGACTTTGGCCGTATTTGTGATGATATCGGTTGGCCTCGTGGCACAGCGTTACTAGAGCAATTAGCCCTAATTGGCGATAGTCATGAGCATCAGCGGGTGTCACAAATAATTTTTCGACATGAAATGTACGGTGCGCAAAACGCAACCTGGATGCCAGGCGCCCTTGAATGTTTAACTGAGCTGAGTTCTGCTGGCATACCGCTGGCTATTTTGACACGCAATATGCGTTTAGCGACACAGCTCACAATTGCTCGCTTACAAATTCCAATTCAACATGTGCTAACGCGTGAAGACTGCGCCGCTAAACCTGATCCGCAAGGGTTATTGCATCTTTCTGCTCAGTTTGCGCTGCCGGTTGAAAATATGGTTTATGTAGGCGATTATTTGTTTGATTTACAAACCGCCGCGAATGCGGGTATGCGGTCTTGTTTGTACCTAAATGAGCATAATACGCATTTTGCTGCACAGGCAAGCTGGTCTTTCCAGCATTTTGATGAATTGCGTGAAATGCTTAGGGCGCAATTTTAGCCATAACACGCGTTAAGACACTTTTTTGTTTTGAAGTGCAGCGTTTCGGCTAGGATGCTTATATATTAATTAAAATAATTAACCGTTTAGCAGGGGACGTATTAGTGTTAGCTCGTCTTAAAAGTGATTTTCATCTGGCGATGTTAACGCTGGTTGGGGCCATTATTGTCCTTTGCGTGACGCCATACGGTGTCTACCGTTTGTATACCGGTAGTTACATTGTCGGTGTCGCCGATATGTTAATGGTACTCAGCGCGGTTATTGCTACACGTATGGCATGGCGCACTGGTGATACAGTGAAACCGGGTTTATTTCTGGCTCTGGTGTTTTGTGCAGGCGCATTTCTGGTTTGTATTAAGCTCGGTTCAGATGGCGTGTTCTGGGTATATCCCTTTTTAGTGTTTGTTTTCTTTCTGGTGTCACCCATTCGTGCTTTTCTATTGTTGCTATTAATGTTGTCGGGGCTGTTTTTAATTGGCAGTGTGTTGCCTGATTTAATATTTGCCAGCACATTTCAGATGATGGCATTTTTTGTTACAACGACAATTACCAGTATTTTCTCTTTTATTTTTGCCTATCGTGCTCAGGTACAACGTCAAGAGCTAGAGCGCTTAGCAACAACGGACAGTTTAACCGGTGCTTTGAACCGTCGAACGTTAAATGACCAGCTAGCCGTTGCTATTGACGAATTTGCTAAAACTGGCAAGCAGTGTGGTTTGATTTTGCTCGATTTAGACCATTTTAAACAAGTGAATGATAAACACGGCCATAAAGTTGGCGATAAAACGCTGACAGAGTTGGTGCAGGTGCTGCAGTCAATGATGCGATTAAAGGATCAGGTATTTCGGTTTGGCGGCGAGGAATTTGTCGTGCTGATAGCAAATATAGCACCGGCTAATTTTGAGCGTTTTGCCGAAAAGCTTCGCGCTGGTGTAGAACGTAAAATTGTGTTGCCGGACGGTGTGCACATTACAACATCGATAGGTGCGACAATGTTACAGGCTAACGAAGACTGGGAAGCTTGGTTACATCGCGCTGATATGGCGCTGTATCAGGCCAAACATCAGGGGCGTAATCAGGTTGTGATGGCTTAGTTACACCACGTCTCGTTATTTATATAGGGTTGTAAAATGGGCGCCATACTGTTCATCACCTGCAATGGTAGTGCAGACGTAAAACTGAAGTTTTCAGCATCGGCATCCGGTACGTAAGCGGTTAACACCCCAAAATGGCGGTATCCTATATAAAAAGCAAAGGTAGCAGTGCGATTTAATGCTTTTGAACTGACATGTTGGCCTTTAGCGTTTAGTTGAACCAGCCGGTTATCTCCGGTGCCTGTTTTACCCCCCATTACCAGGTTTGTATCAGTATAAGCTGTACGTAAACGACGCCCTGTGCCGACATTTACCACTTGCTCAAGCGCCGTCTTTACCGCCATGGCGACTTCAGGGTCCATTACCTGTATTGGTTGGGGCCGTGGCCGGTCAAAGTCAGTTTGGTATGGGGTATCTTTGGCAAACTGTAGCTGGTCAATCCTGATATTGGGTAAGCGAATGCCATTGTTTATGATAATACCAATCAGTTCGGCTAATGCTGCAGGCCTGTCACCAGAACTGCCCAGCGCGGTTGCTAATGAAGGAACTAAATAATCGAACGGATAGCCAAGCCTTTGCCAACGTTGATGTAAATCCCAAAAGGCTTCAATTTCTAGCATATTACGAATGCGGTTGTCACGCGCGCTTCTAAAACGGGTTTTAAATAGCCATTGATACACTTCTTGACGCACGTTGCTGCTTTGTGCGATAGCTTGAGGCAATGCTGCATCCGGTGTTTGCTGCAAATAAGCCAGTAACCACAACTCAAGCGGGTGGCTTCGAGATAAATACGCTCTGTCTGGCAAATTGAAGTTGTCTGGTTGGTATTTATTGTACAGTTTTAGCCATTCGGTTTGTTCAGCTTGTGGTTGGTTGAACTGTTGTTGCATCGCCTGAATAAACTGGGCTTGGGATGCGTTAGGGTTGATATATAAGTAGGCTACGGCCAAGCGTTCAGGGGTCTGACGGCTACTAGCTATGTACATTTGTAAGCGCTGTTCAGCTGTTTTATCTTTATATTTTTGCCAGAAGCGGCGCAAAAAAGTAGTGCCTTCCCTATCAGCAAACCGACGTAAGTATTGATCACGACGAGGATTGTCGTCATCAACCATCAGCTGATAGCTGCTGTTTTCTCCGTGATAGATGCTGTAGTTGACGATGTCTTGTAGTAAGCGCACAAAGGGTAAATTGACCGATTGCTGCAGCGCTTCAGCAATCGTTGGGTTAAGTCGGTTTTCTTCTTGCCGGAAATTGTTAAATGTGTGCAGACCACCCCCGGTATAGAAGCTTTCTTTTGGATCTGCGCTGTATCGGCGAGTGAGAGCAGCTTGCAACATCGTTGCTAGCGTGGCGTTTGGCTGTTCTGTCAGGAAGTTGATTACCCAGCTGGTTAAATTGTCCTGTGGCGCAATGTTAACAAACTGCAGTGTCTCGGTGTCTTCTTCAGCATACAAACGATGCAACTCTGCCACAATTTCCAGATAGCTTACGAGTACACGTAGTTTGGCAGTAGATCCAAGCTCGAGTTTGCTGGAGTCATTCATATCAAAGGGTTGATCAGTGTTGTCTGTTTGCACCCTAACCTTGTTGCCATGAGGGGTGTTTTGGTAAAGGGTAAAGCTGTAACGCACTTTACTTTGCTGCCCAATTTGCAGCAGGCGATCAGCAAATAAACCGGCTTGTTCCGCGCCGGCCTGTTGTGAAAGTTGGCGCAGATGCTGGCTTATATCGCGTTGCAATTGGTTATGGATGGTAGTGTGGCTGGTTAAGTCTAATCGGTCTAACTGGTATAGACTTTGATCAAGTAAATTGCTTAAGCGGCTGCGAACCATGGTACTGGCTTTAAAGTATTCAGCAGACACGGCAGGCGGCGCAGCAATAGAACTAAAGGTTAACGTTTGTTTTGTTGCCAAAGTAACCAGTTCGGCTGATGCTAGCCCTTGCTGCTGCAGTAGGTTTAGATGTCGGTTACTCAATTGAGCCAGATCGTCTTGACCCTGCACCAGGTAATATGAAGGGCGCCGCTGCGCGATAATTAACGCCATAACTTGTTTTAAGGCTAAACCCTGCTCTGCGGTGTAAGGCGGTCCTTGTTTTAGTAGGGTGTTTACACGTGTAGGGTTAGCACCGAACCAAGCATAAAGGCCTTCGCCCATACCATTGACTTCACCATAGGCAGCTGTTGCAGCTAAGGGCACCGTATTAATGTAGTCCAGTACAATTTTTTGCCGGCTCTGTTGAGTGTCTACTCCCGATTGATAGGTTCGTACACTTGCTGACACCAGTTGTCGAAATTTATCCGTGATGTCCGATGTAAAGCCTTGCGAGCTATGGCGGTATTTTTCTAACTGAGTTGCCAGAGTGCTGCCACCCGCTGCAGCCGCAGGAATGCCTGCAGCACGTTGCAGCTGTGACCAAACAGCTGCGCCTAAACGCGGTAAATTTAATACCGGGTTGGCACGCACATGTTCTGGTGTTAACAATGTTCGGTCTTCAACCATCAGCAAACTATTTACAATCAACGGTGCAACACTTTGCAATGATGTGAACTGCATGGCAGGCGCCACACTTTGGTATATCGGTTGCTGTTGGCATCCTTGAATTAGCAAGCCAGCACTGTTTTTTTCCGGGTTGGGCGGATGAAAGCCGAAATTGGCATAACTCATTAGTGGTTCGGAAAACTGGCTTTGTGACTTTATCTGAAAGCCTGACTGCTGCAGCTTAGTGCTCCAATGTGGTAGGTGCGTATAGCCAAAGCGTTGATCAAATGGTCCTGCAGTGGGGAAGCTGACCTGTGTTGCAGCCCCATCTTGCAACGTGTAAGTTAGCTTGCCGGCATACCAATGCCAAAAAGTGGATTGATAAAAATGATTTCGGCTTTCCTGGTAAACGGCTAATGCTAACAAAAGAACAGCCAGTACCAATAACCATGGCAGGTAGCGCACAGGCGGTTGAGCAGGTGCTTTGTAGGGCGCCTCACGAACATTTTCAAACGTCATCCGTTGTAGAAGCGGCTTGGCATTTAAGGTTGGTTCAGTGCGAGGCTGATTGCTTTGTGAGGCACCCATATGTGTTAGGTTGTTTCCTGTTTTTCGCGTTGTAGTAAGCTAGCAAGTTGCGCACGATCAGTGCTGTTATTGGTTTGCCAGTGCTGTAAGTTGTCTTTAATTAACTGGCACAATGCATTGATATGCTGCGGTTCAGCATTAAGCGCGCTGATATAATCATAGCGCTCGCCTCCAGCGTGCAAAAAGTACTCTTTGTTTTCTTCACCAATTTCTTCAATGGTTTCAAGACAGTCTGCGGCAAAACCAGGACAAAAAATCTGCACACTTTTTACCCCTTGGGCGGGCAGGGATTTTAGCGTTTCGTCAGTGTAAGGTTTTAACCATTCCTCGCGGCCAAAGCGCGATTGAAAGGTTGTCATGTATTGATCTTTATTCAGCCCTAACTGTTCAGCAATTAAACGCGACGTTTTATAGCATTCACAGTGATAGGGGTCGCCATTAAGTAAATAACGTTTTGGAATACCGTGATAAGACAAAATCAATTTGTCTGCCTGCCCATGTTGTTGCCAGTATTGACGGATTTTGTCGGCAGCAGCCGTAATAAAAGGGGCATAATCCGGATAGTGTGAGATAAACCTTAAGTCGGGCAGCCAGCGACGTTGTATAAAGTTTTTCGCCAGCTCGTCAAAGCTAGAGCCTGATGTTGACGCGCAATACTGCGGATACAATGGCAATACCAGTAATTTACGCACACCTTGTTTAAACATGTTATTCAGCACACTATCAAAACTGGGGTTGCCATAACGCATTGCAAAGTCGACAACCAGATTTTCAACTCCATCTTGCTGCAATTGGGTTCGTATTGCATCGGTTTGCGCCTGGGTGTGAAACAATAGTGGCGAACCTTGCTCGGTAAATACTGTGGCATAGGCCTTTGCTGAGCGGCGAGGCCGGATACGCAAAATAATGCCATTTAAAATTAGCCACCACAGCACACGCGGTATTTCTACCACGCGGGGGTCAGATAAAAACTGTTTTAAATAGCGTTTGAGCGCTTTTGGCGTTGGCGCGTCCGGCGTGCCCAGGTTGGTTAACAAAATACCAATTTTATCACTTTGTTTATGGTCGAAGTTGGGAGTGTTGATATAACGCATAACGGGACGGCTGCTCTTTCTATTGACGGAACTGACATTACGCCTGTTTGACGTGTCCAGTTTACTTGATTAAAGGCCTGAGCCGATCTTAGCAGCTTATGCCGTGTATAAGTAAGCCGGAGAAAAAATAATCTTGTTGCTGTTGCGTGGGCAAGGTAGCCTAAAACAACCTGTTGATTAGGAGACACACTATGATAGTTGTGCGATGGCACCGGCTTAAGTATCTTTTGCCGGCCGTTTTACTGGTGACCGTATTGGCGAGCATTACACAAAGCTGTTTTAATTTAGCCGCCATAGCGGCGCTTAGCGGAAACATACCTATCGCTGATATCGTAGCTACGATGTGGTTCGACTTAACGCACTTTAGTTTAACCTATGCACCTATAGCGCTGATTAATCTGTTATTTGCCTCAATTCTACTGCATATGTTGCCACTATCTCGTGGCTACTTTTTAGCATGTTTACTGGGCGCTGCGTTGCTATATGCCATGGTGCTGATCATAAACACCTTGGTGCCTATGCCAACCTTAATTGCAGCTACGCGCAGTGCTGCGGGTCTGTTAAGCATGATGTTGTGTAGCAGTGCCGGTATGGCACTTTACCTGTGGTTGTTTAAGCGGAGGCCAGCAAATGGTTAAAGTATCGTTATTTTTGGCTGCGGTGCTAATGCAATCTGTTGCAATGGCTGCTGTTTCACCGTCTTATCAGTTTAAGATATTGGCTGACAACCTGAATCACCCCTGGGCACTGGCTTTTTTACCAGACGGCGATATGTTGCTTACTGAGCGCAGCGGCGCACTTAAGCGGTTAACGGCAGAGGGCAGTGTGCGCTTTACTATTCGGCCGGAATTGCCGGAACTGTTGCTGGTATCGCAGGCCGGTTTGCAGGATGTGATGTTAACGCCTGATTTTGACCAAAGCGCTAAAATTATACTCAGTTATGCTTGTGGCACCTTAGACGCCAACAACACCTGCCTGGCAAGTGCTGTGCTCACTGACAACGGGCTGACTAACATTACACGTATTTTTCAGGCGCAGCCGCTTAAAAGTGGCGCGGCTCACTTTGGTGGGCGTATCGCTTTTTTGCCTGATAACAGTCTGGTACTTACCTTGGGTGATGGCTTTGATTATCGAGAGCAAGCACAAAATCCGGCAAATCATTTGGGGAAAACGGTGCGGTTAAATAGCGATGGCACGGTACCGCAAGATAATCCTTTTGTTGGCCAGAAAGGCTATGCTGCAGAAATATTCAGTCTGGGCCATCGCAACGTGCAGGGTATTTTTTATGATGCCCCCACGCAGACACTTTATAGCCATGAGCATGGCCCGCGCGGTGGAGACGAATTAAATATTATTACACCAGGCACAAACTATGGCTGGCCGGTAGCAACTAACGGTATTGATTATACTGGCGCCCGTGTTTCACCATTCACTACGTTTACGGGCATGCAACAAGCCATTTGGGGCTGGACACCGTCTATTGCGCCTGCAGGCATGACGTTATATCGCGGCACATTATTTCCAGCGTGGCAGGGCAATATTTTTGTCGCGGCGCTGGCCGCAAAAAACGTGCACCGGCTTGAAATAGATAACCAAAAGGTGATAAGCGAACAGGTAATGTTTACTGAACTTAAACAGCGTATTCGCGATATACGCACTGGGCCAGACGGGGCGTTATACTTGTTAACTGACAGTGCTGCAGGGCAGCTGATAAAAGTGACACCGGCAAGCTAATGGGAAACGCTTAGCGGCCGGTGTTTTGTTGCCGGTAACATGTGGCGATTAATGGTGGTGATGACCGCCTTCACCGTGCGCATGGCCGTGAGCCACTTCTTCAGCGCTGGCTTCACGTACTGACAGTATTTCAATAGCAAACTGCAGTGTTTTGCCCGCCAGCGGGTGGTTTGTGTCTACGTCAGCTTTAAACATGCCAACTTTAACAATAGTCACCTGACGTTGACCTTGTTCTGTTTGCACTACGGCAGTCATACCTGGCTGCCATTTTTTAGCGCCCATCAGGTGTTTAACCTGCATGCTTTGAATCGCATTTTCGTCACGCTCGCCATAGGCTTGCGCCGGCGTTAACGTAATGTCTAGCTTATCTCCGGCAGCTTTGCCGGTTAACGCCTGCTCCAGTGCTGGCAGCATTTGCTCGTGGCCGTGCAGATACAGCAATGGATGACTGCCATTTGAGCTTTCAAGCTCGGTGGCTGTACCGTTGCTGACATCAGTTAGGGTGTAGTGAAACTGTACTACGCTGTTGTCGCTAATTTGCATAAAAATAAGTCCGCTTAGCTTAAAGTGGCTATTATCCGGTGTGATGACAGAAAAATCGACAGCTTTAGAAAAAAACACGCCACAGCATGCTGTGGCGTCGGTATTTGCCTGTCCTAAAACCTGTATGGCCTTGTGCTATATCAGGTAGCGGCTTTCATGTTACTAACAAACTGCTTCAGTTGTGCCAGCATAACAGTGGGTTCTGCTTGATATTGTTCAATCAGCTTCACAATGGCTGAGCCCGAGATTGCCCCTGCAGCTCCGCTTTGTATGGCGTCTTTTACATGTGCTGGTGTTGAAATACCAAAACCCAACAGCGGTGGCGCCGGATTATAGCTACGAATGCGGGCAATCAGTTCACTGGTAGGCATTGCGGCGACCGTCTCAGCGCCCGTTACACCGGCCCGGCTTAGCAGATATGTGTAACCGCGGCCATAAGAGGCAATTTCGCGCAGGTCATCGTCATCGACATTTGGTGGCACGATGTAAATTGGCGCAATGTCGTGCTTAATGGCACTTTGGCGAAACAGTTTGCTTTCATGCAGCGGTACATCGGCAATTAATACCGAATCTACGCCAGCTTGCGCCGCTTGAGCATAAAAATGATCAATACCACGCGCCATGACCAGGTTGGAGTAAAGCAATAACCCAATAGGGATAGTGGGGTGATAAGCACGAATTTTACTGATCACATCAAAGCTGATGGCTGGCGTTACGCCGGCCGCTAACGCGCGGATATTAGCGCCCTGAATCGTCGGGCCATCTGCTATCGGATCTGAAAAGGCGATACCCAACTCCAGCGCATCGGCACCGGCGTCTATCAGGGTTTTAATAATCTCAAATGACAACTCAGGCGTTGGGTCGCCAATGGTGACGAAAGGCACAAAGGCACCGCGCTGCTCGCTTTGTAAACGGCTAAACATTTGCTTATAACGTTTCATAGGCTGCCTCCTGCTAATACGCTGTGCACGTGGGCTAAGTCTTTGTCACCGCGGCCGGACAGATTTACTAACAGCACGGTGGGTTCTGTTGCCTGTGCGGCTAGTTTAAGCGCATAAGCCAGAGCGTGTGAGCTTTCCAGCGCAGGGATAATGCCTTCGGCTTTGGCCAGCTCTTGAAATGCAGCTAAGGCCTCATCGTCATTGATAGCCACATACTGCGCGCGACCAATTTGCTGCAAATGGGTGTGTTGCGGGCCTACAGCCGGGTAGTCTAAACCAGCTGAAATTGAATACGACTCTTCAATTTGGCCATCTGTGGTTTGCATAATCGCGGTGTACGCGCCATGCAAAATACCATAACTGCCGGTAGAGAGTGCTGCACCGTGGTGATGGGTTTCAATACCCTTGCCGCCAGGCTCTACACCAATTAGTTTTACCTGCTCATCTGGGATGAAATCGGCAAAGATACCGATGGCGTTTGAACCGCCACCAACACAGGCAATGACCGCGTCTGGCAATTTGCCCTCGGCTTTTAGAATTTGTTGCTTGGCTTCTTCACCAATCATTTTTTGAAAGTCGCGTACTATGGTGGGGAACGGGTGCGGGCCTGCCGCGGTGCCAAGCATGTAATGCGTGGTATCGTAACTTGCTGACCAGTCACGCATGGCTTCGTTTACCGCATCTTTTAATGTGCCGCTGCCGCTGGTGACGGGAATGACGGTGGCACCCATCAGTTTCATCCGAAATACATTGGGTTGCTGACGTTCGATGTCTTTAGCACCCATATAGATTCGGCACTTTAAGCCAAGTAGTGCGCAAGCTAAGGCGGTAGCCACACCATGTTGGCCAGCACCGGTTTCAGCAATGACTTCTTTTTTACCCATCCGTTTGGTTAGCAAAGCCTGGCCTAAAACCTGATTGGTTTTATGCGCACCGCCGTGCAGTAAGTCTTCACGTTTTAGGTAAATTTTCACTAACGGATTGGGCGAAATATTGCGGCACAGTGTTAGGGGGGTTGGCCGGCCAGCGTACTCGGTAAGTAATTGCTGAAACTCGGCATGAAACGCAGGATCTTCCAGTGCGTCGACATAAGCTTGCTCCAGCTGTTTTAACGCTGGTACCAGTAATTGCGGCACAAACATACCTCCATACTGGCCAAAATAAGGATTAAGTTTTAGCTCACTCATAGTGAAACTCCCGGATCTGTGTAAAGGCTGACTGGATTTTTGCCGCATCTTTGATGCCTGGCGCACTTTCCAGCCCTGAATTGAAATCGAGTGCCGCCACCGGCAATTTAAGCGCAGCGCTGCAGTTATCGCTGTTAAGGCCACCGGCCAGCATAATGGGTTGCTCACTGTGTTGCTGTGTTAGCAGTTGCCAGTCAAAGCTTAGGCCACTGCCGCCGTGCTGGGTTGGATGATGGGCATCCAGTAAAATGCGATCAGCTAGCAAGGTAAATTCTGGCAAGCTGTCTTTTACCCTATATGCTTTCCATATTTGGCATGTTGGCGGCAGCATTGGCTTTAAGCGTTGCAAATAGTCGTCAGACTCGTCACCGTGTAGTTGTACTGCGGCAAGTTGTAGTTGATGCGCCAGCGTAGCGACATCCTCAATCTGCGCATTAACAAATACCCCTACGTACTGCAAAGGGGCACCTTGTTGCACTGCAGACGCTTGCTGCGGGTTAACATGGCGTGGTGACGGTGGATAAAAAATTAAACCGCCATAACAGGCGCCTGCAGCAAAAGCCGCGGCAGCGTCTTCTGGCCGGGTTAGCCCACAAACTTTATGCTCGCCCAACACCAGTTTACGGGTGGCCGTTGCTAAATCTGTTTGTGCCATTAACGAGCTGCCAACTAAAAACGCATCGGCCACTTGTGATAAGTGTCGTACTTGTTGTTCTGTGTAAATGCCTGATTCTGATACTACTGTTATGCCGTTGGGGATCAGTTTGGCCAGCGTAAAACTGGTGTCTAAGTTGGTGCTTAAATCACGTAAGTCGCGGTTATTAATGCCAATCAGTTCAGCGTTAAGAGCTACTGCCCGCAGAGTTTCTTCTTCGTTACTCACTTCGGTCAATATTGTCATATTCAGCTCTGCCGCAGTAGCTGCCAGCTGACGATATTCGTCATCACTAAGTACTGACAGCATAAGCAGTACCGCGTCGGCACCACAGTGGCGGCCTAAGTAAATCTGGTAGCTGTCGATAATAAAGTCTTTATGCAGTAGGGGTTTATCTACCAGGGTGCGCATGGTTCGCAGGTAGTCATAGCGGCCTTGAAAGAACTTTTCATCAGTGAGTACCGATATGCAGTCGGCGTATTCGCCGTATACTTCGGCTAGTTGCTGTAAGTTAAAGTCGCTGCGAATAAGCCCTTTTGACGGCGAGGCTTTTTTACATTCTAAAATAAACCGCGGACCGGTTTGTTTAAGTGCGGCTAAAAAATCGCGCTGGCTGGGGCCAACGTCTGCAACAAACCCGTCCAGCGGCTTTGCTTGCTTGAGTGCCGCAACTTCTTCGCGTTTATAAGCGACAATGTTTGCCAGTACATTTGGCATTGACTCAGCCATGCTCAGGCTCCTTAAGTTGGCTTACCGCTTTAAACTTTGCCAAGGTAGTAAAGGCTTTATTGGTGCTTAATAATTCCAGCACGGCTTGGGTATTTATTTTGAGATCATCGCCCATGCCGGCAATTTTAATCATCGCGGCCACGTTTATGGCCACAGCCGCATTGTGTGCGCTTTGTCCTTCGCCTTGCAAAATAGCCAGAGTTGCGGCTGCGTTTTCGGCAGGCTCTCCGCCAGCAAGGGCGGCAAGTGGTGTAACCGCAACACCAAAATCATCGGGCGTCAGGCTAAATTCGGTTAGTTCGCCATCCTTAAGCTCACATACATAGGTGGTGCCATGCAAAGCCACTTCGTCACAACCACTGCCATGCACTACCCAGGCGCGTTTTACCCCCAGTTGCTTAAGAGCCTGTGCCATAACACGACATAGCTTTGGGTCATACACACCCAGCAGTTGATAATCCGGCGCAGCCGGGTTTACCAGGGGGCCAAGTAAGTTAAATAAGGTACGACTTTTCAATGCGTTACGTACTGGCATCGCATGTTTAATACCGGCATGGTACATGGGGGCAAATAAAAAGCTACAGTTGCTTTGCTCCAGCGCACTTGCGGCTTGTGTTGGTGACATCTGAATATTCACCCCTAACTGTTCAAGTAAATCTGCAGAACCAGAGCGAGAGGATACACTGCGGTTACCGTGCTTTATTACCTTTAAGCCCATAGCGGCGCCAACAATGGCTGCGGTACTGGAAATGTTGATGGTATTGCTGCCATCGCCGCCGGTTCCGCAGCAGTCGATGCTATCGACAAAGTGTTGCGGGAAGTCGGTTGCTGCTGCACGTAATGCACTGGCTGCACCGGCAATTTCATCGGCCGTTTCGCCGCGCATTTTAAGTGCTACCAACAGCGCCGTCAGGTGCACTGGTTCAACATCACCTTTTACTACTGCAGTAAAAAACTGCTCAGCCTGAGCAAAACTCAGCGGCTTGCCATTTAAGCTATGTTGTACCGTTGCTAATAGTGTATTGGTCATAATCAGCCTCGTAGTAAATATTCAATGCTTTGTTTTAACAGCGGTTTACCCAAAGTGGTTAAAATAGACTCCGGGTGAAACTGGTAACCCAACATTCGTTTATCTTCGTTTATCACTGCCATAGGAATATGGCGCTCACTGGCCAGTACCTGCAACACATTGGGCATTTCGGTTGCCATCAGGGAATGATAACGCGCGACTAAAAAGGGGTTAGGTAAGCCAGTAAAAACGGGATGTTCTTGTAGCCTAATGGCTGAGGTTTTACCGTGCACCGTTTCTCCTGCGCGACCCACTACACCACCAAAGTGCTCTACTATGGCTTGATGTCCCAGGCAGATACCTAAAATGGGAAACTTGCCTTCGCACAGTTTCACTAATGCTGGCATAGAGCCGGCTGAAGCCGGACTGCCGGGGCCTGGGGATAATACCAACAACACGGGTTCGGTTTCGGCTTGCATTTGTTGGCAAATGTAATCTGCCGGTACGGTGTTACGATACAATTTAACCGCATAGCCCAGTTGGGCAAATTCATCCACCAGGTTGTAGGTGAAGGAGTCTATGTTATCAAGCAAGTAAATAACGGCCATAGTTTACCCCTTAACCGGTGTGTGTGATGACAAAATGGCGTTTATTACGGCCTGTGCTTTGCTTCGCGTTTCATCAGCTTCAGCTTGCGCGACGGAGTCAAACACGACACCGGCCCCAGCCTGAATATAGGCGGTGTCATTTGTAATATAAGCAGAGCGAATAACAATACAGCTGTCAAAATCACCGTTTCCTGACAAATAACCTACAGCACCGCCATAACTGCCGCGACGTTTACCTTCAACACCGCGAATAAGCTCTGCTGCTTTTACTTTAGGCGCACCCACTAATGTGCCCATGTTCATACAGGCTTGATAGGCATGCAGCGCATCCAGCCCAGGTTTTAGTGTGCCAACCACGCGCGAAACTAAGTGCATTACGTAAGAATAGCGGTCTACTTTAAGTAGCTCTTTTACATAACGGCTGCCGGGAACACTGATCCTCGCTACGTCGTTACGGGCTAAATCAACCAACATTAGATGCTCAGCCTTTTCTTTTTCATCCTGGCGCAGCTCCAGTTCAATACGGCTATCCAGATCGCGGTCTATGCTGCCATCGGCTTTAAAGCCGCGACGGCGTGTGCCGGCTATTGGATAAATTTCAACCTGGCGGCTTTGGGCATCAAATTTTAATGCTGACTCTGGCGAGGCACCAAATAACGTAAAGGCCGTATCTTTTAAGTAAAACATGTAAGGGCTGGGATTTTGCTGCTTTAAACGCGCATAGGCGGCTAATGGATCAGGGCAGGGTAGACGAAAACAGCGAGATGGTACCACCTGAAAAATATCGCCGGCGACAATGTTTTGTTTTAGCTTTTCAACCTGCTGAATAAAGTCAGCATCACTGATATCGACCTCAACTTGGGTAGTTATTGGCGCGGGAGCCGGTGTGTTAGTGGGAGCTGCTTGCAGCAATTGTTTAAGTTGTTCCAGCCGCTTTCCAATAACAAAGCAGTTAGCTGGCGCATGTTCGCCACAAAATACATTACCAACAAGGCGGCTTTGGCCGGTTTGATGATCCAGCACCAATAAGGTTTCGGCCAGATAAAACACATAATCCGGGCATTGGTTCTCTGCTGCTGGTACTTCGGGTAGCTGTTCAACGCAAGCCACCATGTCATAACCGATAACACCACCTAAAAATACCCCGAATGGTTCATCGCCATGGCATTGCAGTTCGTGTTGTAGTGTGCGTAACACACTAAAGGCGTTAGGAGCATTAAGCCGGGCGTTTTCTTCCAGTAATAACGCTGGGCGCTGGTATGTCAGCGTTAGTTGTTGCTGCTGTTGCTCAACAATGGCATCGCGGCGTAATTTTTCAGCCAGATAAGGCAATAACACGGCGCCGTTATTACTGACTGCGCTAATAACTACGGTTTGGTCATTACACTCTATGCGCAGCGCGGCATCAATGAGTAACAAACTTTTTAAATTGTCTTTGCTGTCTATCTCAGCAGACTCTAACAGCAATGAATACGGGCTTTGTGCTGTCAGGGTCTGATAGCAGGCCAGTGCATCGCTTTGATACTGCAATTGCATGGCAATGCTGGCAACTTCGCCTGGCGTATCGGTGATATGACTAAAAATCATGCTTTAGTTTATCCTTGTAATTCAACTGTATAACTTAACAATGTTTTTTATTCAGCCGGTTTGCACAATTTTGCAGGCACATAAAAAAAGCCCGCTTCTTGTGGAAACGGGCTTCGGTAATTAAAGCTAATACAACGCCTACACACGCCCGTTAGGAATGTGCCACCACCAGTTAGTCAGGTTTAGGGTTGTGATAAATTGCATTAGCTTTGGTTACCTTAATATTTGTGCCACACATAAAACCGCAAAACAGTGGTAGGCGTCAAGTGCTTATTTGTTATAACACAGAATTAAAAACGTATAAGCGGCTATATGGCCAGAGAGTTCGCTATGAGATGCTTAACGACATCCTGTTCAGTAACTTGCCGTTACGGTGAACTGGGTTGGCACGTTATTCGTATAGACAACATTATGGAAAATATCTGAGGTAACTATGTTTGGCTGGTTAAAAACAAATCCGATAAAAAAACTTCGGAAAGCCTATGATCAAAAACTTGAGCAAGCCATGCATGCCCAACGTAATGGCGATATGCGGCTTTATGCAGATTTAACCGCTGAAAGTGAGCAAATCTGGCAGCAGATACAGCAACTAGAACAATCAACAACTTAAGTACTTCAGAGATAAGCGAGTCAAATGCTTATCAGCATCATGTTAATTTTTTTAATTTTCTGCTTCCTGTTAATGGTAAAAATAGGTAATTTACTGTTTTTAATGTTGGCAGAATAAAGGGAATTACTTTGAGGTATCTGTTGCTAATCTGTGTGACGCTTTGCACAAGTTGTGTGTCAAATTCAGATAATCGTAGTGCGAAAAACGTAAAGCAAGTTAATCAAATCGCTGTAAAAATGTTAGTTGATCAGAGTGCAGCGTTTTCCAAAATGAGTACCGATACCATTTGGGCTCGTGAGATTTTTCTATTCCGCCACGCATCAGATCTGACGTCCCAACTTAACTATGTCAATGCCAATAAGCGCCTTGAAAGTGCAACCAGCGATGATATCTGCAGTGAGCAGTACAACGAACCTGTTTCACAAATGTTGCAGTACAACAAGAGTAGCCTGGTGGCAAACTACTTTAAGTTTGCCTGTGCTGAGCAATTAGGGCAGCAAGCTTTAGCTGAAAAGTATATGTCTGATTTATCAGGTATATTACAGGCGATGCTGCTTGAAGGAGATGGAGTTAGTGCCGAGCATCCCATCATAATAAGAGAGTTAAATGAAGCCTATGTAATGTTGCCGTTGGCCGGCCTCGACATTATTAATATTGAAATACTTATCGATAACGACACTTTCCTATACCGCGTGCTGTGTAAGGATCAGCAAACAGGCGAGCAATCATTTCGCTATCTATCTAATTTTAGCTTGTTTAAATCGGTTGCAGAAAATGACATTAAAAAAATTAGCAACCGCACTATCCTCAATCAGATTTTATCGTTATACATCGATCAAAAATTTGACGCGGCGCTCTATTCGCAGTCGCGTTATTTTATGGAGCAGAAAAAGTTTGCAGAAGCTAATAATACATTAGCCTCTGTCGGGCAAGGCGATGGATTAAGGCTTGCCCTACAAGCAGAAATTTTTCTGATGCAAGGCGACAAAGCTGGCCTTGAGACAATTTTGCCAACACTGCTAAGCGCTCATCAAAATGGTCATGCGGCGGTGAGTGCTGTGCTAGCACAATGGTTATTGCTTCAAGACGAACACGCTTCAGCTGCCAATGACAGCAAGGCGCTGTTGCTGGAAACCGGCGATGAAAGCCAGTTACTGGTACACTACCAGTATCTATTTGAATTTCTATTGTTATCTGATGACTACTTAGCGCAAATTGGTCGTTTCTTAGGTGACACTCCAACAGATACCCAGTTACAGGCGATACATCAAGCCGCAACTACTTTGATGCAAGCAGGCGAAGCGCTGCATCAAACAAAGTACTTAAATGTTACAAATCTCCTGGTCGACCTAAATTACGCTGCCGCCCAGTTTGATATGGCCTGGATTAAACTACGTGGCAAATTTGGCGTAACAAAAAATATTGCCCTTGGCCTATCTTTGCTACAACAGGCAGCTGGCGCGGGGTATGCCGATGCACTACTCGACAGTGGTTGGTTGGCGTCAAGCGGGGAGTTTGGAACAGATATCAATAAAAATAAAGCGCTAAGCAGCTATCAACAAGCAGCGGCAGCCGGCAGTGCTGTAGCGTTACGCAATTTAGCGTTTTACTACCGCGATGGTGAAATTGTCGACTTAAGTATAGATAAAGCGAAAGAAATGTTAGAGCAGTCGATAAATATGGGGTTGGGGGAAGCGTATTGCCTTCTTGGCAACTTGTACCAATTTCGGTTGAAGTCGACCGATTACGAAAAAATTGAACAGCTCTATTGGTCAGGTATTCTCGCTAATGATGGTAATACCAACAAAGCAATAGAGTGTCAGTATGGTTTAGCTGTTTTAGGCCGCAACGTAGCTAAAAATGGCCCGCAAGCAGAATATTGGTTCAAACGTGCTGGTGAAAGCGATTCGATCAGTGCTTACAACGCATTAGGCTGGATGTATCAACATGGCGAGCTTGTTAACATAAATGTCAACCTTGCGGTTGAAGCGTATCAGAAAGCAATTGATTTGGGCGATGCCACCGCACCAGCAAACTTAGGTTATCTGTATGAAATGGGCGAGTTAGTTGATAAAGACTTAAATAAAGCCGCCGACTTATACCAGTTGGCTGCTGAGCGGAAAGATGGCGTGGGCATGAACAATCTTGCCACGTTCTACTTAAACGGAACCGTGGTACAGCAGAGCATCAAAAAAGCACTTCAATTATATGAAGAAGCTAGTTTGGCAGGCATTGGTTTGGCGAGTATGAATCTTGCCATCCTTTATGGCAATGGTGATGTTGTAACCAAAGATTTACGCCTCTCCTGTGATTATTATGAACGTGCTGTAACACAGCACTATGATGATGCGTATCGGCCATTGGCGAAATGTTTTGAGAAAGGTGAGGGGCGTCCACAGAGCTATTCCAAAGCGCTTAACTTTTATGAACATGCGGTGATCAATGGTCAGAGACTTGCACAGAATGAACTGGTCAATATGTTATTAACTCAATATCAAGTTGCTGCTGATTCCCAGCCTGTTATTGACGTACTTACACGCATGGCTGTGGCGCAAGATATTGACGTAAATACCTACCTTGGTCATTTTTATTATTTTGGAGTTAACGGTATAAAATACCTTGACCTTGCACGGCAATACTACGAAAAAGGCCATCAACAGCAAAATGCTGGGGCTATAAATAATCTAGCTGAAATGTACCGTTATGGTCAGAGTGTTGAGGTCGATATTGGCAAAGCAATCACTCTCTATCAAAAGGCTTTCAATCTAAACAGCAGTCACGCTGCATTTAACCTCAGCGAACTTTACGAAACAGGTACTGGCGTGCCACAGGATAGTATTGTAGCGTTTAATTATGCCAAATTCGCTGCAGAGCAAGGGTTGATTGACGGTATGTTCCGTACAGCTGAAATGTACAGATTAGGCGATGGTGTGGTGGCAAATATTGAACAAGCCAACGTGTGGTACAAGCAAGCTGCTGAGCAAGGTCTAGCTGTTGCGATGTATCAGTGGGGGGTGAATTTGGTTGAAGGTATTGGTGTTGAAGCGGACCCGCAATTGGGTCGATCTTATTTAAGACAAGCTGCAAAAAAGGGTAATGAAAAAGCAAAATCTTATCTCGCAGCAGGTGTAACAGCATTAGGAAACGTGGCAGCATGAAAAAATATCTGAACTGCTTTATGTTGTTAATACTATGCTGTGGTCATCATGCTACAGCGGCAGATGCCTCAGAGCATCTAACAGAAGGCTTTAAATATCAGATTTCAAAAGTACCTGATTGGGTTATCGCACATCAGATTCCATCTGACGTTAGTAATAGTATTAAACAAGGTGCGGTGAGTTATCTTTTGAATGATGAGCAGCTGACATTACGAAATGCCGATTTTAAACGATACCGTCATAGTGCTGTGAGTGCCAACACTAAACAAGGCCTGGAGCAGGTTTCAAGTTTTGACATCTATTTTTCACCAGAATTCCAAACTCTTGATTTGCATTATATTCGGGTTGTTCGGGATGGCAAATTACGGGATGTCACGGCTACGGCGGATATCAGGTTGGTGCAACCAGAGCAAGAGAGTGAGCGCAACATATATAATGGTCTGGTTGCTGCAATGATTTTGTTAAGTGATGTGCAAGTTGGTGATCAGATTGAATATGCTTACACCATTAATGGCACAAACCCGATTTATGGAACGAAATATTTTGCGTCTTTTTCAACGCAATGGAGTGTTGCGGTGGCGCAGGCATATGTACGCGTATTGACGGATGCAGCTAGGCCTTTAAATATTCGGGTAAACAATTCAGATAACACAGTTGATAAAAGGCAGCAGCATGAACTTGTCGAATATACCTGGCAGCAAACTGGGGTGCCTGCATTAGATGATGAAGGACAATACCCAGGTTGGTATTCGCCGTATGCTTATATAGAAGTGTCTGAATTTTCAAACTGGCAGGATGTCGTTAACTGGGCTTTACCGCTTTACGATTCAGTACCACTGGCCAACGAAGCGCTGTTGGCGTTGGAGCAGAAGTGGCAGCTTGAAAGCCATTCAAAACAAGAATATGTCGAGAAAGTAATACACTTTGTACAGAACCAGATTAGGTATTTTGGTATCGAAATAGGCAGTAACACTCATAAACCTTATTCCGCAGATGAAGTGTTTGAACGAAAATATGGTGACTGTAAAGATAAAACAAATTTGATGATAACGTTGCTAAGACGTGCAGGCATTGATGCTTATCCTGCGCTGGTATCCAGTTATCTTGGTACCGACTTGGCAAACCATCTGCCAGCACCAGGCGCTTTTGATCATGTAATTACTTATTTCACTCTAAATGGCACGGCTTATTGGGTTGATGGTACTCGCAGCCAACAATTTGGACCACTGGAAGCCGCCGGCGAACAATACTTTTCGCGAGCGCTGTTGGTTAAACCAACTACGACTGACCTTACTATTATTCCTGAACCTGTGTTACGCAAAAACAGCGAGCGTACAGAGGAGCATTTTAGCGCTAGTAATTATGATGGCAATGTGACCTTACAGACTGTTTTTGAGTTTCAGGGTGACAATGCTGAGTATTATCGCTCGGCATTGCAGCGCATGGGGCAACAAGATTACGAAAAACATCTGCAAAATTATTATCAGCGGCAGTTTCCAGGTGCTGAGTTAATGACCGGGCTTACTATTAAAGATGATCGCGAACGTAACAGTATGCTAGTCACGGCGAGTTTCAGTATTAGTAATTTTTGGGACAATGAACAAAATAAAATAGAGTTACCTCTGTATGCTGAATCATTATTGTCGTTTGCAGAGCTGCCTGACAGGGTTAAGCGTAAAATGCCATTAGCCCTGGAGCAAGATGTCATAGCACAGCACATTGTCAGTTTTCAGCTACCTGAGATTGTTCACTGGCAATTAGACGAACAGCCACTGACAATTGAAGCTGATGCTATGATCTACAGTCGCTCTGTGGCATTGCAGCCAACAAAGATATCGGTAACACATCATTATCAAAGTAAGAAAGATCACGTTAGCAGTAACCAGATTGACCAGCATATTCGTGCGCTTAAAAAGCTGCTTGAATCGATATATTTTTCTGTATCGATAAGTGATAGTAGTAAATCACCTGACAGCAAAGAGCAGCAATTACGTCAACGTTTTCAGAAACTGCTAAATAAAGTGTAACGCTCGTCGATCTCTGTTGGTGTTAGTGAGTTCATTCTAGCGACTGTTAAAGGCGCTTTATGGAAACCGCAGCGTGTGAGACAATGGCCGCCTTATTTTGAGGTGCCAATGAAAATTGATTTACACAGCCATACCCTGTGCTCGGACGGCGTATTATCGCCAGCCGAACTGGTGGCGCGCGCAGCGGAAAAGGGCGTGGATGCGCTGGCAATTACTGACCATGACACCGTGGCAGGCCTTGCCGCTGCAAGGCAAGCAATTAACGAGCAGCAATTATCGCTGCAATTAATTAATGGTGTGGAAATTTCTTCCAGCTGGCAGCAACTGGAAATTCATATCGTTGGCTTAAATGTTAACCCGCAATGTCCGGTATTTTTGCAGCGTTTAGCGACACAGCAACAGGCTCGCCTTGAACGGGCCGAGGAAATGGCACGCCGGCTGGCTAAAAACCAAATTCCGGATGTCTTGCCTGCAGTATTGGAACTGGCGAATGGGGCGGCATTAACGCGCACGCATTTTGCCCGGCATTTGGTCAGTATTGGTAAAGCCAGTTCGATGAATAATGTGTTTAAAAAATACTTAGGTCGCGGCAAAATTGGCTATGTGCCTAATAATTGGGTTGAAATGGCAGAAGCTATTCAATGGATCCATGATGCCGGTGGAGAAGCAGTACTGGCGCATCCGCTAAAATATAAGTTAACAACAAAATGGGTAAAACGCTTGGCTGAGCAGTTTGCGGCCGCCGGTGGCGATGCAATTGAAGTTATTTCGCCACAACAAACCCCAGTGCAAAAACGCGAATTATGGGCGCTGTGTCAGTTGCATAACTTAACTGCTTCTGTCGGTTCTGATTTTCATCAGGTAACAACTTGGAATGATATTGGAAAAAACCTATATTTAACCGATGATGTTTTACCGGTGTGGGCCAGTTGGCCGTTACATGCCTCAGCGAATGCGGCTGTGTAAGCCACTAATTATATTTAAGAAGAACAAACATGAGCCAATTTTTTCATATTCACCCTGAAACACCGCAACAGCGTTTATTAAAGCAAGCGGTGCAAATTATTCAGCAAGGCGGTGTGGTTATTTACCCAACCGACAGTGGCTATGCACTGGGGTGCCATGTTGGCGATAAAAACGCGATGGCGCGTATTTTACAAATTCGCCAGGTTAGCGGTGATCATCATTTTACGCTGATGTGCAGCGATTTATCTGAGCTGTCGGTATATGCCAAGGTTGAAAATAGCGCTTTTCGCTTAATTAAAAACAACACACCAGGCGCCTATACGTTTATTTTGCGTGGCACCAAAGAGGTGCCTAAGCGCTTGTTAAATGAGAAAAAGAAAACCATAGGTTTACGTATTCCAGAAAACAAAGTGGCATTGGCGCTACTAGCTGAGTTGGGCGAGCCTTTGCTTAGTACCAGCCTGATATTACCTGGCGAAGAATTTGCCGAAAGTGATCCGGAAGAAATGCGCGCAAGGCTGGAAAAGCAGGTCGATTTAATTATGCATGGCGGTATTATTGGTGAAGACCCTACAACGGTTGTTGATCTGTCAGATGACGACCCGCAGGTATTGCGCGAAGGCCGTGGTGACCCTGCGCCATTTCGTTAAGCACTGATTGCAAGAGCGCCCCTTGAGCGATATTCTGCCAGATAGCCTAACCCTGCAGCAGCCATTGCCGTTGGCTTTTGTCCGCGGCGAAGCGGTACTGGATAGGCCGGAAGATTTATATATACCACCGGATGCGCTGGAAATTCTGCTGGATGCATTTGAGGGGCCGCTGGATTTTTTGCTTTACCTTATTCGTAAACACAAATTTGATATTGTCGACTTGCCCGTAAACGAAATTACTCTGCAGTATATGGAATATATTGACCTGATGCAGGGCCTTAATTTTGAGTTGGCTGCAGAATATCTGGTCATGGCGGCTATGCTGGCGGAAATTAAATCACGGCTGTTGTTGCCAATACATCGCACAGTAGAAGATGAAGAAGCCGACCCACGCGCTGAACTGATACGCCGGCTGCAGGAGTACGAGGTTTTTAAGCGCGCTGCCACCGAGCTTGATAGCCTGCCACGGGATGAGCGTGATCACTTTAATGCCAATGCGGTATTGGCGGATAATTTCGCCCCGCTGCTTATTCTACCTGACGTTGATCTAGCCGAGCTGACACTGGCGCTAAAAGACATTGTAAAACGGGCAAAAGATTTTCAGCATCACCATATTAAACGTGAGCATTTATCTACCCGCGAACGTATGAGCCGAATTTTAGATTTACTCAGTCAGCATCAGGGCTATCTGGACTTTTCAGCCTGCTTTGACGTTAGTGAAGGCCGCGAAGGTGTGGTTGTCACATTTTTAGCCATACTGGAACTAACCAAAGAAAAACTGGTGGAGATTATTCAGGTGGAGGCGTACGGCCAAATTCATGTCAAATTGAAGGAAGCTGAGGCATAATGGCGGATAAAATTAATGACGTGCAGCTAATGCAGCTGGTAGAGGCCGCTATTTTTGCCGCTGATAAGCCATTAACTGCGGATGATCTGCAAGCCACAGTGCTGGATGGCTTTAATGTTAGCAAAAAACGTCTTAGCAGTACGCTTGAGCGATTGATACAAGATTACGCCGGGCGCGGTGTAACGTTAAGTGAAACTGCCTCTGGCTATCGTTTTATTACCAAGCCCGAACTAAGTGATTATTTAGCCAGGCTTTGGCCAGAGCGATCGCCACGTTATTCCCGCGCTGTACTGGAAACACTGGCATTAATTGCCTATCGCCAGCCCATTACCCGCGGTGAGATTGAAGATATCCGTGGTGTATCGGTAAGTAGTCAGATTATGCGCACCTTACTGGAGCGTGACTGGGTTAAGGTGGTGGGCCACAAAGAAGTGCCGGGGCGCCCCGGCTTATATGCCACCACAAAAGCATTTTTAGATTACTTTGGTTTAAAACATTTAAACCAATTACCCCCCTTGCCAGAATTTCAGGCTATTAGCCTGGATCTGGCTGACACCGTCGTGACGACAGGAGAATTGCACTAATGAGTGAAAAAGCAGGTAGCGAAAAGCTACAAAAAGTATTGGCCCGGGCTGGCGTAGGTTCACGCCGTGAAATGGAAGAATGGATAAGTAGCGGCCGCGTTACGGTTGACGGTAAACCGGCAACCTTAGGTGACCGGATAAGTCCGAATCAGCAAGTACGGGTTGATGGTCATCCGGTGCAAATTGCCAGTGAAGCAGAGCAAATTTGCCGTGTGCTGGCGTACCACAAACCGGAAGGCGAAATTTGTTCGCGTACCGACCCAGAAGGCCGGCCCACGGTATTTTCGCGTTTACCTAATATAAAGGGTGCGCGTTGGATAGCCATTGGCCGTCTTGATATTAATACCTCAGGTTTATTGCTATTCACCACTGACGGTGAATTGGCCAACCGTTTGATGCACCCTAAATTTGAAGTAGAGCGTGAATACGCGGTACGGGTATTTGGCGATGTAAACGATGCAATGATCCAGCGTCTGCGCATTGGTGTTGAACTGGAAGACGGCAAAGCCAACTTTAAAAAGATTAAAGCCTTACCAGGCGAAGGCATAAACCGTTGGTTCCATGTGGTGCTAACCGAAGGGCGCAACCGTGAAGTTCGCCGGATGTGGGAATCACAAGGTGCTGTTGTCAGCCGTTTAATTCGGGTGCGCTACGGTGATTTATTGCTGCCAAAACACTTACCGGCAGGTGGTTATGCCGAGTACCCACTGGATGATGTTAACTACCTGCGTAAGTTAGTCAGCTTAGCACCAGAAGTGGCTACTTTGGTTAAACCGGAAGACCGTGACGAACGCCGCCGTCGCATGGCCAGTATGAAACGTGCAGTGCGTAAGCACGATATTGCCGCTAAAACACCTGAACGCACGCCAAAAGAACGCAAGCCTGCCGAAGCACGGACTAAACCTGATGGCGCTAAACCCGCCGGACGTCGCGGACCGGCAGCCCCTAAAGGTAAAGCGCCTAAGCGCCAACCAACCGGCAAAAAGCCAAGCCGTGAAGGTAGAAATTAATAAAAACAAAGGCGCGTAAAGCGCCTTTGTTGTTTTCAATACCTGTTGTGATATTTAAGGGGTATAGATTGTTCTTGGCATAGCAAGCAGGGTGGTTAGTGCAATTAAGCCCCCTACAACAGCAATTAGCGGGCCAATGATACCGCCGCCTATCTGAAAGTAACCCATTGCAGAGCCTGCAATCATCATAACTAAACCGATTTTTTTAAAAAATGCAGCCTTACTACTTTCATGGTTCCATTGTTTGCAATTAGCGCACTGCAGCATAAAAATGCCGTTAACGTTTTGATTCGCTGCAGCGTGCTTTAAATTAATATTGTGGCCGCAGGCCGGGCATTGCAGTAATTTCATCAATGCATCTCCCTAACCAATCTGAAGCCGAGAGAGGGGGATTTATCATCAACAGAGAATCCGTGCCGGGCAGATAATCGCGTATTGTGTGCCCGGCTGGAGTAATCTCCCCCTTTGATAATACGGTATTCACAATCGCCGGTTTTTACTGGTGTTGTGTCATTAGAACGGTTTTTTTCATCATCACAATCCATTCCCCATTCTGCCACGTTAGAGGTTACGTCATACAGGCCATACGGGTTTGCATTATAACGACCGGATATCCAAGGCTGAGCTGCTTCAGTGCCAGCTTTGCAGCCGCCGATATCGCGGTCACAATGCTCTTTACTCTGAATGTACTCGTTGCCCCACCAGTAAATTGTTTTTGTGCCAGCTCTGGCGGCATATTCCCACTCGGTTTCTGAAGGTAAGCGGTAATATTGATTCGTTTGCTCCGTTAACCATTTTGCGTAAGCTGTCGCATCCATCCAACTGACATTAATCACTGGCATATCGCCGCGCCCCCAGCCTCTATCATCCGGTAATTTACGATTAGTGGCGTTAGCAAACTTATCGTACTGAGCAAAAGTAACTTCAGCGCGGGTTATGGCAAAAACCGTGTTATTTTTTATGCTGCGCTGCGGGCCATGATAACCGATTGAAGACGTGTATTCTTCACCGGCAATACCTGCCCCTGCCGGGATAACACTTAGCTGCGGCCCGTCAATGCCATCGCTGAGCTTATCGGCAAAAAACTCAGCGCTATAAGGGGCTGGATTGCCACACGACGTGATTAATGATGAAAGTGCTAACACGGTAAATATGTTTCTCAGTAATGACATTTTTTTCCTATTCATTAACGCTGTAACCGATAACAAAGCTACTGGCACTTTCGGCTAACCGCTTTCGCATTGTTTTTTATAACAACTTGTGCATAATGCCCGTTATTTTTTTACAAGGTGGCGCGTTGTTTAGTTAGGCTTGGCGCTGTCAGTTACGATTAGGGTAAGTCTGCAAATTGAAAGCCATCAATAAATATTCTATAGCAATTGTGCTACCTATTTTAAGTATGTTTATTTGGTTCGCATTAAAGCCAGCGTCAGAATCTTTTGACCCTGAATGTGCCTCAAATGCTTATGTTATGAACCAGTTTTCATACATGAATGGTAGGGATTATTGCTAATAAAGTAGAGATTGATACAGTTCCTGATGCGCTTCCTAAACATTTGCAATCTTTTCTTAAGGAAGCTATGTCGCTCCCCATCGACGCTACAGATGCTCAAGTAAAAGCGGTATTTCCGTCATCACCTAAAGTTAGCAATATAGTTGAATCAAGATTTTTTAAACTTAACACTAAAGATGCACTGTTTAGTATTAGTAAACATGCTGGTTGTATCTTTGAAATAGATCTGGTTGCCAATGACGATGAAATGATCTCTGTATGGCATAGAAGTCATGCTCCATCATCGGGTACTTCTTCTCAAAACCAACCTGAAAATAGTTGCCAATACTCTGAGCGAACAGGACAAAAAATAATTTATTATAAAAATGGAATTATTAGCCCAGAAGCAAAACATGTTGGCGTATTGCCTAAAGCAGTTTCAAAATTATTTACTGATTTTCAGAAATTTAATTACCGGCGGGATAATCTTTATAAAGTCATTGGAACTCCTATTAGCCAAGAAAACCAGTTGCTCTGGCGAATTGAAGATGTGGAAATTGGACAAATTTCAGTAAGTGTTGAAACTGAAAAAAATTGTGAAAAGTCACTTTCAATAAGCTGGAAAAGTCTAACTGGTGAACATCAACTAGTAAAAGAGAATAGTTATAATACTGAAAGCTAAGCTCAGAGCACGAAATAGGTTATTCTCTGAGATTCATTTGTAATAGTACTTGTAAAAATGTCCTTCACTGATCTTTTAACCCTATTTGTCATTGCTGTAGCGGTGTTACTCACCGGTATTTCCAAATCCGGTTTTGCTGGTGCTATTGGTGGTATTACCGTGCCGTTAATGTCGCTGGTTATTAGCCCGGCGCTGGCGGCGGCGCTGTTGCTGCCCATTTTGATTATTGCTGATGTGCTAAGCCTGCGGCAGTGGTGGGGGCAGCAAAGTAATCAGCACTTGTGGTTACTTGTGCCAGCAGCACTACTGGGTATTGTGGTAGGTTATGTTAGCTTTGGTTGGTTGGATGAAAACGGATTGCGCTTGTTGCTAGGCGTTAGTGCGTCAAGCAAAGCTTGATGCATCTTGCAGGGTGTAAGTCCCTGTCGGGTAAGGTGTAACTGACCACCCGTATCGAGTGTTGCGCCTATGGCGGAGCCAGTATTTTTTTTACTGACGAACAAGATAGGTGAAGCGTACACAGAGAATTAGTTAGGCCACAGGGGATACGTGTCCCTGAAGGTTGGTATCGCTTCGATAAGCACAATCTGACTGACGAGGTTTGTAACGCCACCGAAGTCCATGCAAAGCAGCCGTTAAAGTGAGGCTGTGACGAGTCAGCGGAGTTATCAAGCCGT